>PEQN01000027.1 GCA_002786225.1 Leptospira sp.
GCTAGATGGTGCACAATTTTAACCAAGTGATTCTTGGATATAGTGTAGCGCTTGGATACTTCTGAAATAGTGACAAGACGATCTTCATGTGTACCAAGATACATTAGGATACGAAAGGAATAGTCTGTGTATTTACTGAGGTGCATAGGATGATTCTAAAGGGAATCCCTAATAGGTAAAATAGAAAAATGAATGGAAATAGCAGACAATTACTTTTTAAACTTAAGTTGCATCATCTTCAGAAGTTCCCGAAAACTTGTTTCTACATACTTATAAGCTTTCATATTCATGGGATCTAATGGCATCATCTTATGAGTATTCTTATAGCGATCAAAAGACTCCCGAATATAATCCAAGTATTTGCGCGCATTGATTCCATACTTATTCATCTCGCTTGCAAGTTCGATATAAAGTGCCTTGAATTGACCAGTGAAGTCTCCTTCACGAAGAAAATAGAATCGCAAATCCAAAATCACATCCGTAAGAGCGTCATCATAATATGTGGTGCTTGTCTTAGCTTTTGAACCCTCTGATTGAGAAGGAGATGATTTTTCATCATTTTGCGATTTTCCTGTTGAAACAGACTTTGAAGGAGTGGGAGATTTTTCTTTAAGAAGCTTTTTATTTTCTCTCTCTCTCTTTAGGATATCGTGAAGAACAGATCTTCTATTTTCTTCTGTCATATAAAAAACTTATTTTTGTACAGATTTTTGTCAAAGTTTTTTCTATTTCTTAGACCCATGTTTTCTTAAAGCACAATTAGGAAGCCATTCACAACGCAAGCAAGTTGAATCCTCAGGATTGTATGCAATCGGAGGGCAAATGTTGGCATTAGAGACTTGTATAGGAATTAATATATTTGGAATGTCTTTTATATCTGCAGCTTTTAATTGATTTAATAATTTCTCATTGATTTGAATTTGCTTTTCAAAATAGTCTTCTACTTTGGGTGCTGGAGATTTTTTTTCTTGGTGTGAGGATTCGTTTCTCGCAGTAGCCAGAAAATCTGGTATGGAAAATTTACCAGATCTTCGCTTAGGTTCCAAGATCAAATAGTAAAATGCATAACCTGTTAAGGCTCCACCAAGGTGACAGGTATTTGAAATGTTGGACTCCCCTATTAAACTAAATGCATATCCAAGTCCTAAAGAAATCCATACTGCATTCTTAGCTTTAATGGGAATCACCAAAAGTAGTATCATCATCTCTGGAAACAACAAGCCAAAAACCGCTAAGAGACCGAAGACAGCACCACTTGCTCCTATTGTTGGAACATTCGCATTTCCCATAAGTGGCATAGTGTTGTCGAAATAAAAAGAATTTACAACTCCAAATACAAAAATAATAATTCCACCACCTAATTGAGAGGCGAAGTATAGAGAAACTAACTTCCATTTGCCGATCGCCTTCTCAAGAAACGAGCCTAACATATAAAAGCCATACATATTGAATAATATGTGGACAGGAAAAGATTCTAAAGCATGCAAAAATCCATAGGTAAACAACTTCCAAATTTTACCTTCGAGAACTTGATCAGTGTATAAGGCAAACTGATAATCCATGACTTTATAGTTAATATTCTGAAGAATAAAAATGAAAATATTGAAGAATAAAATGAGATTAATGGGATGATAGATAGAATATCCAAAAAGAGAAGATGTATTACGACGCATAAGGAAAGGATTTGGGATGGAAAGTATTTGTCAAGCTGGCAAAAAAATGGGAACCCTTCGGCTAAGGATTCCCGCTTTTGGAGTGTGATTATCAATCCTTAATAAAGTCGGAGAATCCAAAAAAACCTTTAGTGTTTCAAAAAAAAAATTAAGAGTGAACTTTTACCATTTTGTCCAGCTCCATTTCGGATAAGGAATACAAGGCTGCCATATCTTGAAAAGTAACTTTATGCTTCTCTACGTGGACAATATTTCGATTTTTAAAATCGGTAAGAGCCCGCACTAGTGTTTCTGTAGTAGTTCCAATAATTGAAGCCAGTACTTCTCTGGTCATTTTGATTTCAATTTCATCCGAACCACCTGCTGCATCCTTGAGTGTAATGAGGAGCTCTGCTAGCTTGGAATGGACTTGCTTGGTTCCTAGGGAAACAACCTGGCTCTCGCTCTCTCTCCACTCTTTAGCCATTTGACGTAAGACTTCAGACTGAAATTTCTCATCTTCTTTCATTAATATTTCTGTAAGTTCTTTGGTGATAAAACAAGTTTCTACATCTTCCAAACAGATACAGGAATGGAAAAAAGAATCGCTTGAAATTGCATCTCGAAAACCTATCCAATCCCCAGGTCCTCTAATATTGAATGTCTGTTCCTTACCGCCAGTGCTTCTATAATTTCTTACAAAACCTGATTTGATAAAATAAAAGCCTGAAGCTAAATCGCCTGATTTAAAAATATGATTCCCACGACTGTGTTTGTTGAAATGCTTTCCATTGTTGATTTTCTCTATAGTCTCTGGAGTCGCATTCTGTAAAATACTTTTTGTTCTTATGTTGCAAGTTTCACAATTAGGATTTTCCGAATCGAAATCTGTACCGTTCATATTTGTGCACCTTAGAATGATTCTACTTTTAACTTAAAATTTGACAATGTTTTTTTCGACTAGAAATCTATTTTTGAGGAGGGTCTAAATCATATAATCCGAATTAGAATTTAAATTAAATTTGCAGGATAAGAACTGGTCATATGGTACAGAAAAACAATCCAAATTCAACCCAAGAGTTACAAATTGATATTGATACAAATTATGCAGTAGAAATAGCCGATGGTGTATATTGGGTAGGATTCTACTCGGAAGAAGATGCTTTGCACTGCAATCCCTACCTGATTAAATCCAATGAGTCTGGGATACTGATTGATCCAGGCTCTGTGCCTGATTTCCCTATCGTAGCAAGAAAAGTTTTTTCCATTATCCAAGCCCAAGCTATTGATACCATTATTCTGCAGCACCAAGATCCTGACCTTTGTGCGGGAGTTCCTATTTTTGAAGATCTACGCAATGATTACGAACATGTCATTATTTCCGAGATACGCGCCTCCTATCTCATCAAACACTATGGTGTAAAGGGACATTTGCACATGGTGTCTCCTGAGAATTCAACCTACACCACACCCCATGGACGAAAGCTTGAATTCCTTATGACTCCCTTTGCTCACTTTGCGGGAGCAATTATGACTTATGATATGAAATCAAAAGTTCTTTTCACATCTGATATCTTAGGTGGTCTTGGTGCCGATTGGGAACTTTATCATACAGACCAAGCACTCGCTAATATGAAGAAGTTTCTATCTTTGTATATGCCTTCTAACCTAGCACTTCGTTATGCGCTTCTCAAAATTCGCTCTGTGGACGCAGAAATCATAGCGCCTCAGCATGGACAAATTATCAAAAGACAGCAACTAGATACTATCATACAATCACTCTGGGATTTGAAATGTGGTCTTGACTTAATAGATGATGATTTTATGAGGAAAGCCCTTCAAAAATAGGTATGAATACTTTTAATACTATCCATTTACTCTTTCTCATACAAGAAGAAGATAAATATGAAGAACTTGAATCAGCTTTAAAAGATTTTGACAGTAAGTTAGTTGCAACGAGATACAAAAATCTTACCTCTTGGTTGGATACCAATCCAACTAAGATGCCTGAAATCGTGATCTCTGATTATTTACCCGAGACTGAAATGGGTTTGGATGCCTTGGAATACTTCCGCAATAAGAACAAAGACACCATTTTCATACTTTATACGAATATGGATTTCCTGCAAAGTGCTATCGATGAAACCAAGAAAGGCGTTTCGGATTACATCATTCAAAATATTCCCTCAAGGTTTGCTGTTGTAGTAAATAACTCTATAGAAAAGATCATCACCAGATGGGATTTATTAGATAATAAAAATGTAATTAAACGCATAGAGAAAAAGAATACAGCACTTTTAAATGCACAACCAGATTATCTTATCCAAGCAAATAGCAAGGGTATCATATTAGATTACAAGATTTCAACCGATAGTGAGATCATAAATCTTATGCTAGGCAAGGAATCCATTCAAGGGAAGATCTTGAGTGAAATTTTTCCACAGGATACAGCATGCCTCATACAAGAAGAAATTAAAAATGTATTAACTAATAATAAATTGGTGAATAAATCTTTTTACATGAATTATGCTTCAGTCAACCACAACATTGAAGCACGATTTGTTAAAATAGATACAGATGAAGTCATGATCATTCTAAGAGAATTTTCTTCTGATAACCAAAAAGAAGAGGATTATTACCGAGCAATATCAAGAATTTCTAGATACCGCCACAAAGAAACCTTGGTGAAAGAATTACTCAATCATATGGTGGATAGTGATAAGAACCTGCTTGCGGAGGAAAAGAAAAAAGCAGACCTACTCTTATCCAATATTCTTCCTGGATATATGATTGAGGATTTGAAAAGATACGGCAAGGTACAACCTGTACAATATGACCAAGTTGCTGTTATGTTTACTGATTTTGTTGGCTTTTCAAAGATATCTCGTTACATGAGTCCAACCCAACTTCTCAAAGAACTTACTATCTACTTTGATGAGTTCGAAAGGATTTGTGAGATATACTCAATTGAAAAAGTTAAAACCATAGGCGATTCATTTCTTTGTGTAGCAGGTCTTAGTGGAAACCATAGAACTGCTGGTATTGATATTTTACTAGCGGGAATAGAAATGATGCGATTTACAGACTCTCGTAGAGAAGAATTGAAACTCCAAGGAGAAGATGCTTGGGGCATACGACTTGCGATTCATTCAGGTCCCTTAATTGCTGGTATTGTTGGACACCAAAAGATAGCCTTCGACATCTGGGGTCATACAGTTAATATTGCAGCCCGAATCGAAGGCGTTGGTAAAGGCGGAGAAATTACTGTATCACGAAATATGTTTGATTTCACGAGAGATCTTTTCGATTTCGATTACATAGGTGAGAGAGAATTAAAAGGAGTTGGTATGCATGATCTTTATAAACTGTCTGGTTTGAAAACTGGACTTTACGCTAAAAATGACAAGACCAAGTTTATACCCAATGTAAATTTCTATAAGCTATTCGAGGCACTTAGAGATGGGAAGCATATCATGAGAAGAGATGGAAAGTATATCATTTCGAAACAAAGCCATGATAGAGAATTAGAAGCTAAAAAAGAAATTCTATCGAATTCATTATGAAACAAACTCTACTATATATTGTGATTGTATTGCCATGGATTTTAGGAAATTGCAATTTTCTTCAGAAAAAGAATCCTTTGGAATCTAGAAACTATGAGAATGCCTACTTAAAGATTCAAGATAGCTATCTTACTTTTGAATCTAAGGACGCGGAGTTATTTGTAGTCATTGATTTCTTAGTTCACTGGAAGAAGAATGAAAGCGTTCAGCTTAAGATATTGGATTTAAAATCAGGAAATGTTTTATTCAATAAATCGTTAGGTGCTATTCCTTTTATGAAACTTCGTAGTAATTTTATCGATTTGAGGAATGGAAATAATTCCTGGCTCTATGAAAACAAAGATCTAGATAGCCAAAGAGAAATTCAATTTACGATAGAAACATCTAATAAAGAAGTCTTAGTTTTGAATTACTATTTGTTAATCACAAAAGAAACCAAACATAGCCTTATACAGAAATTTACTCTCCAATAAAAATTGGCTTTCTCTTTTCAACTATGGAAGCCATGGTTTCTTTAAAATCTTTACTAATAAAGTTTCTTGCTTGGGACTCTGATTCCATCTTTAAAGCTTTTTGTAAGGCTTTGTCTGAATAAGAATTTTTCTTTAGTTCCTGCATGGCAAGAGGAGCAGCCTCACAGATTCCATCAGCTATTTTCTTCGCTTCTTCCATGATTGCTTCTTTTGGAAAACTACAATCGCATAATCCCCATTCTGCGGCTTGTATACCATTGATGGTTTCAGCAAGAAAAAGCATACGATTGGCTTTAGACTTACCTATCAATTCAGGAGTTGTATAAGAACTTCCCATACCAGGATGGATTCCTAATTTTACAAAGTTAAAAGAATATTTCCCTTCATTCGAAAAAATTCTAAGATCACAGGCAAGCGGAAGAGCTAAGCCTGCACCTATTGCATGACCTTTTGCAACACAAAGAATAGGAATTGGAACTTTTCTTACTGATAGAAAGAAATTATAAAAGGTTCTCATCCCTTTTCTATTTTGTGAAAAAGTTTTAGTTGAGAAACTTCGAAGAAGATTTAAATCTCCTCCAGCACAAAAAACATCGTTCTTCCCTGAAAGAATAATGACTTTAGGCTTACGTTTAAGAACTGAAAGCTTATTCATCTGATTTTGGAATAGCTCTCCCATAGCCCAGGTCATGGAGTTTTTGGAACTAGGATTATTTAAGTATACATAACAAATGTCATCTGATGAATTTTCTGTATACTCAACTTCAACCAAAGACATTAAACTACAGCCTGAACCAAATTTTTTAAATCAAAACTTTCATACCAAATTTTTTCTGAAATAGGAAGTGGTCTTTCGGCCAAGCCTAAATTTTCAAAATAATCTAATAGAATCTCTAGGTGGATATTTTCCTCATTTTCAAAACTCCAAAGATAGGAATCTATAGATTTGGCAATTAAGGCTTCCGTCCGAATTCTATCTGTAAAATTGTCAGGCTTTCCTTGGAAAATTAAATAAGCTGAGATTAAATCGAAACGGATAGTATCTATGATCACTTGGAATTTTTCATCCGACTGATCAAAGTATTTTGAAGCTATTTCAGTTTGAAAATAGTCACCCCATGTCATGATATCAGGATAAACTCCAAACTTTTGTTTGATCTCTTCTAGCTTTTCATTTTCTAGAAAAGGTTTTGAACTGTATTGATCGATTAAATTCTTTAAGAAGATCAGAGCCACAATTTTTGCACTGGTTAATTTGCCAGTTCTTACCATCTCAAAAAGTTCTGGGTTTAATTCTGAGTTTTGTTCCATAGAATAATTTTCGGGTGAAATGCAATTTTCCCTTCAACCTTTTTCCTTTTTTCACTTTCACTCAATATCAGGTGGGTCAAAATTCGATACTAATAGTATGGCAATTGGTCGCTCGGATTCACTTCAAGAATTAATAACTATTTTGGAATCCTTGTTTCCCGAAACTATCATTGGAAGCGACATAAATCTAGTAAAACACCTATTCTATTACTTAAAAGCTGATGATAAGGAAATAGATTTTATCTACAATGAAAAACTGGATGTAGCCATAGTTCATGAAATTTACGACGAAACAGTAATGCTTGATGTACCGAACTTTCACGATGAAGGGCAGAGAAGAGCAAGAATCCGATTTGAAATTATGAACATTATGTACCAATTTGATGTTCTGATTAGTGACTTACGCAATGATCAAGTGTTGATAAAGATTCCTAGTGAATTGCAATCTATGCAACTTCGTCAATCCAAACGAATTATTGTGGACGATTTATTCATGAATTTTATCATCTTGTTTCGATCTCTCTCAGGTGGGGCAAGATCCGTTGGTAAAAATCTTTATGCCGAAAGAAGGTATCCTTTCCTCATGCGAGAGATTCGCAAGGATAAACCTAATCTTAAATTAATCAATATTATGATAACAGATTATATCAAATCTGTATCTAAGTATTTTGATATTGTTATTTATAAACAAGATGAAGAGATTGATGACTTTGAGAGATTCATTCGAAAAGCCATTGGTCGAACGGAAAAGTCAATTTATATTTCTGATTGCAATAAATTAGAAAAATATATTGAGCCGAGTGATGATGAAATACTTACAACTTTTAACTATGAATTCAAAGAACTTGCTGAATCGAATAATGAACTCGAAGCCCTTTCATTCTTTGAAGAACTCTCAAAAAAAGAAAATCGTCAGTTTTATGTTAGCTATATCTATTCAGCTATTCGAATTTATGATCAGGTAGTTGGCTATATTAAAGTCTATTCAACAGCGATGGAAAGATTTACAATTACCCATCCCCAAGCTGTATTTATACATGAACTATCTGAAATTGCAAATTATGCTATAACCAAAGTGACCATTCAAGTTTCTTCCTATGAAACCTATGCTCACACAACTAAAATCATAGACATTTCTATGGATGGTCTACTCTTTGAAATTGGAAATAAAAAATTATTCAATTACCTTAAGCGGCACAATATTTTAAAGATGAATATTCCATTGCTTCCTAATGTGGAACTATCCTTACGTGGAGAGATTGTTCGATTCATAGAAAGGGATGGCTCTTATTTAATTGGAGTAAACTTTTTTGATTCAAATCCAGACGATATGCTTCATCTAGAGACTTATCTTTTCGAGAAAAGTCTCAATACCATTTCCGAATAAAGATACGATTATTCAATAAGTTCTAGAATGTCTAAAATAGATGAAGGAACTGTATTGCCTGGAGGGTTGATAGTCAAATAAGTTCGCCCGTGGAATTTGATCTTATCCATAGCCCTTGCAATATCGGCTGTCTTTTGTTTGCCTGGATTCCATCCGTTTAAATATTCAGAATAAATCAAAATAGCTGTTTGGTGGTAGAGCAAAGAATTCTTGGAATAAGATTCTGATTCTTGTAAAGCTGTGATGGAATTTTCCCATAACAGATTCTTAGAAATATCTCTTGGTTCAGCATTCAGATACGATTTGTACATAAGCCATGCTTTAGTAACGGATGTTTCAAATCTTTTACCGAAGTGAGCTTCGCTATCTTTAATTATCTCTAGACCTCTTTTCAACATATCCGTTTTTATCTTAGGACTAGTGATTCCAAGTTCCATATTCTCTCTAATTAAAGATAAATAATGTTGGTAGAAATTGTATTTTTCTCTGGAATCTGAAAAGGAATCTTTGTATTTCCATGCAAGAGCAAATTCACCAAGACTAGAAACATTCCATGAGTTTCCTTCTTTTTTGTACATCAAACCAAGAGCGTAGTGAGGATCTGGAAGTTTAGGATCGAGTGCAATAGCTTTCTTTAAAAACTTCATAGCCTCAGCATCGCTATCTTGGTAGGCAAGTGCATCTGCCTTACGCTTCAAATCTAAGGCTTCTTCTGTTTTCTCTGTGATAAGAGGTCTTACAACTGTCATAGGTCGATTCTCTATCATTCGAGTAAATCCTACACCTCGCAACTGTTTGCCAAAAAATGTTGTATCAAAGATAGAACGCACATTTATCTCACCAACAATATTTCCATTTCGAAATTGTCTATGGTCTGGGTGTTTTTCAACTAAATACAAGGTCTGACCTACTCTCACACCTCTTGGATTTAAAATTTTCACAACAACATTATCAGGTCTTGTATCTAAACCAAGTAAGGAGGTAGACTTAGATTCAAGCAATTCTGCTTTTTCAATAGATACAACTTCACCAACAACAATCATTCTTTGGGCTTCAGTGCCCTTGTACTTTCGAAAAGAAAATACCAATTCATCTTCTACAGCTTGAGCTGAAATCGAGGGGCAGCTTAACAGGCAAACAATGAGAAGGATGATTCTTAAAATTACTTTCATAGAAAAATTTAGGATTTCCCTTTACTGATCGACGCTTTTTTGAATTTTCTAGACAAATACAGGCTCAGCTTCCTTAAAAAAACATTGACAATACCAAGAAAACTACAATGCTTCGGGAATGCTTCAGAAGTTTCTTGCCATCTTTCAACCTGCACAAGCCATTCCGCGTCTTTCTAACCAAGAAATTGAATTAAGGTATCCTAAGTTTCGGTGGCAAATCTTAGAATCTACCTTTATTGGATATGCTGTTTTCTATTTTGTTCGGGGGAATTTTTCTGTAGTTTCTAAAGAAGTTGGTGAAGCACTTTCTTATTCTAAGAACGACATAGGGGATATACTTTTTGCTTTCTCCATCTCCTATGCTGTTGGTAAATTTGTTATGGGTTCTTTAAGCGATAGATCGAATCCCAAAATTTTCATGCCCTTTGGTTTGCTTCTTACTGCCATTTTAAATTTTTCCTTTGGATCTACAGATAGTTTACATGTTCATATTGCTCTTTGGGGATTAAATGGATTAGCCCAGGGTATGGGTTGGCCTCCTTGTGGAAGATCTTTGGGGCATTGGTACAGTGTTAGAGAACGTGGAACAATATTTGCCACCTGGAATACTGCTCATAATGTGGGTGGTGGTTTAATAGGAGTCATAGCTGCCTACTCGGCTTCTTATTTTGGCTGGCAGTATGCCTTCTTTGTTCCTGGCATCCTAGCGCTTATTACATCAATTTATTTATTTTTACGTTTAGTTGATACACCTCAATCCGTGGGACTACCTCCCATTGAAGAATACAATCAGGATTATCCGGAATCCAAAGAAACTCATGAGCAAGAGTTAACAGCTTATCAGTTGATTGTTGAAAATGTTCTTAAGAACAAATACATTTGGCTATTTGCACTTTCCAATTTCTTTGTATACATGGTTAGATACAGTTTGATTTATTGGGGTCCTTCTTATTTAAAAGAAATGAAGGGAGCAAGCCTTGAAGGTGGAGGTTTCTCTACTTTAATCTATGAATTTGCAGCTATTGTTCCTACTATTCTTATTGGATGGATATCCGATAAGACAGGAGGTCGAAGAGGTATGGTAAGTTTACTTTGTATGATCCCTATTTTATTTGCATTTATTGGAATCATTTTCACTCCTCCTGGTTATTTATGGATAGATCTAAGTTTATTTGCAATCATCGGATTTTTCATCTATCCACCTGTTATGCTACTAGGTGTGTCTGGTTTGGATTATACCTCAAAGAAAGCAGTTGGAACTGCAGCAGGATTTATCGGTTTTTTTGGTTATACGGGAAGTGCCATACAAGGAAAGGCAATAGGATATTTATCTACTCATTACAATTGGAATGTGAGCCTAGGATTTATAGTATGCTCTTGTGTTATGGCTATCATCTTACTTTCCTTCACATGGAATCTTAAGCCTAAGAGTTAATCGAAATCACTACCAACTGTGGAAATAATCATTTGAACCTTGGATGAACCTACTACCTGAAAGAGCTGCTCCTCTTGGGTTCCCTTTGCAGTTGCCATAAAGGTATCACCTTGCTTAAAGTGCATTCCGTTGCTTAGCTTGATTTCACCAGATAACATAGAGTAGATATGGAATCTTGGCTTTTTAGTGACAACTGGTAGTATAAAATCTTCAGGTTCAAATTCGCTTAGATCATCAAGAACCAAAGAATAGATTCTAAACTTATCATTTTCAGTAAGTTCACAAAGTTCACCAGCACCTGCAAAGAAGGATTCTTTATAAGTAAGTTTTTCTTTTCCTTTGAAAGCTTTGTAATTTAAAACATCCAAAGCCTTATCTAAATGCAATTCTCTTGGTCTGCCATAGTCATAAACTCTATAAGTTGAATCGGATGATTGTTGGATTTCCAAAAGCAAAATCCCACCACCTATCGCATGTATGGTGCCAGGCTCTAATAAAAATGCATCCCCTTTCTTTACTGGATGTGATTTAAGAATAGATTCCGCTTCTTTTTTCTCAACCAGAGATTTGTATTTATCTTTCGTTGTATTCTGATCGAAACCTACGACTAATTCTGCATTCGGATCAGCCTGAATGACTATCCATGCTTCTTTCTTGCCTGCATTTTTTGGATCATTTTTTTTCGCATAAGTATCGTTAGGATGAACTTGAACGGATAATTTCTCTTTAGCATCAATTATTTTTATTAATAAAGGAAATGATTTACCTTCCATGCCATCACCCAGGATTTCTCTGGGATACATTTTGTAGAGAGACCGGAAATCTCTGCCTTTCCAAGGAGCATCCAGAACCACCGATTTATCTTCTAAGTAATCCGAAATTTCCCAGGACTCACCTATGTCACCACTTGGGATATTTCTTTTTAAAATAGAATCTAACTTTCTACCACCCCAGATTTTATCTTTATAGATAGGGGCAAAACGTAGGATTGAAGGAACCATAGGGTCAGTTTTTTATTTGGAGGCTAGTGGAAAAGGAAAAATCAGAAATTACGTACCAAGCAAGCTACATCAAACTCAGTATGATTGGAATGAAGGGAGATACGAATTCTAGGTGTAGGAACTGTAGGTGGTCTTATTGCTCGTAGATCGAATCCTTGCTTTTGGAATTTATCAGCCATAGCAAGAGCTTCTTCTTCAGAATTCAGTAATACGGGAACTATTTGGGAAGTGGAATTTCCGGTTTGGAAAGATTTTGCCTGAAGACCTTCCCTAAGCAAAATTCCAACCTTAGCTAAATGTTCACGTTCTCTGTCCATATTGGACATCAAATGGAGAGCAGTAATTCCAGCATAAGCAATGGCAGGCATGGGTGCAGTGGAAAAAACAAAACTTCTCATACAATTGATAAGATAGTCCCTAGCCTTAGATGTATTACAAGCAATGATACCACCTTCCAAACCAAGTGCCTTACCAAGTGTAAAGATTCGAAAATCAATTTCTGAATAGGCAGTTCCAAGACCTGAACCCTTCCTACCTTCTACACCAAAAGCATGAGTCTCATCAAGAATCAAACATGTATTATACTTAATCTTCAAATCGACTAGTTTCTTTACATCCGAACGATCACCGTCCATACTATAAATCGATTCAGCAATAATTATTTTACTATCATCTAGGTTTGATTTCTTTAATTTTGCTTCCAAATCATCATAATCTAAATGATTGAAATAGATTTTTTTGGAACCAGCAATCC
Source organism: Leptospira sp. (assembly GCA_002786225.1). Lineage (GTDB taxonomy): Bacteria > Spirochaetota > Leptospiria > Leptospirales > Leptospiraceae. The sequence continues at coordinate 12,749 of PEQN01000027.1, forward strand.
GAATTCCATCAAGTATGGAAGCATGGTTAAGTCTATCTGTAAAAATTTGTGTCCGCGAATCAGAAAGTGCATCAATTAATCCAAGATTTGCAACAAATCCATTCGCTACAAATAAACTGGAAATTGTCTGAGTTATTTCACAGATTACATCTTCTAGATCATTGAATACTTGGTAATGACCTCTAACTAATCTAGATGCTGTTGAGCCCAAGCCTAAATGATTTATCCCCTCATGCATGGCTTCTAATATTTTAGGGTGATTTGCAAGACCAAGATAATCATTCGAGCAGAAATCTTTGCCTTTAGAAGTTTTCAGTTCTCTCAAAAGAGATCTCTCATTTCTCTTTTGCAATTCCTTATCTATCTTAGTATAAATTCCACTCGACATAGATGAACTCTTGTTTCCAATCATTCAGAGTGAGGATTAGATGCAAGCTTTGGATGAAATTCTACTAGAAAAATGTAAAACAGCCAAGCGAGTTGTTGCGATTACGGGTGCAGGAATCTCAGCTGAAAGTGGAATTCCTACTTTTCGCGGTAAGGACGGTTATTGGAAGAATTACCGTGCGGAAGATCTTGCAAATCTACAGGCATTTGAAAGGAATCCAAATCTTATCTGGGAATGGTACCAAATGCGTATGGCAATATGTAGAAAGGCAGAACCAAATCCTGGGCACAAAGCAATGGCAGAAATGGAAACTATCTTTCCTGAATTTCATCTTATTACACAAAACGTTGATAACTTACATACCAGAGCGGGTTCCAAGAATATAACTGAACTTCATGGAAATATATTTACATCAAGATGTACAAAATGTACTTTCAAAACAATACAAGAATCCGATAACTTTAACATACCACCTCTTTGCCCAAAATGCAATTCCATTCTACGTCCTCATATTTTATGGTTTGGAGAAACCTATGATACAAAGGTATTAGAAAAATGTAGAGAACTATTAAACTCAGCGGATATTCTTTTAATTGTAGGAACATCAGGTCAGGTTACAGTTCCTGTCTACCTCGCCGAAGAAGCAATTCGAGCAGGAGCTTATTCGATTGACATCAATCCAGAAAAATCAAGCCTAAGTCAGAAGGTATCCATTCATCTTAGAGGATATTCAGCAAAAATACTACCAGATTTAATTATTCAATTAACGGAGATTCGATGATCACAATACTTTTACTTATGCTTTCCAATATATTTATGACCTTTGCTTGGTATGGTCATTTAAAATTTTTTAAGGATCATAGTATTTTTCAAATAGTTCTTATTTCTTGGGGAATAGCATTTTTTGAATATGCTCTAATGATTCCTGCAAATCGTTTGGGATTCCAGTTTTATAAATTTGAAGGATTCCAGTTAAAGATCATACAAGAGATTATCACCTTAATAGTCTTTTTACTATTTGCAGTATTTGTGCTTGGCGAGAAAATTAAATGGAATTATATTCTAAGTTTCGGATTTATTCTGCTCGCTGGATACTTTGCCTTTGCTTTTCCTCGATTGCCTAAAATCCATTAAAGAGTCTTTATTTGTAGGTATGAAGAAAGAAAACCAATCTATCATCCTTCTTGGTTTAAACATAGTTTTATTTTTATGCATTCTTCCCATGATAGAACCCTTCTATGAACTATTTTTTTCAGCAGATCATTTTTATTTTCCTGCTTTCTTCCAAGACATTTGGAATCGCCCTCATGAAATCTCAAAATGGAATCTACCACCTGCGCCTACCTTTTTTCCGGATGGAATTGTATATTTAATAAGCCTTTTACTTTCTTTAGGAAATACTATTGCTTCAATTCATATCTACCTTGTGATTTATACATTTTTACTTTGTATCTTTTCCATTCGGACTTTGCAGGAATTGCAGGATCTTGAAGTTTGGAGGATCAGAATTATTTTTTTGTTTTGCTTTGCTATTTTATTATTATTTGTAATTCTAAATCAGAACAATCTCTTACTTTTGCCATTGTTCATTACAGGTCACCATGGCGGCTCCTTATTAATAGCAATAGCCTTACTAGCCTTTGTTTTAGATAAGAATTTCGTTATAAATTACAAATCGGTTATTCCAATCACAATTCTTCTAATTTTTGCAAGATGGAATGATGGAATTTTCCTTACTGTCTTTATGGTTCCATTCTTAGTAACAGTATTACTACTAAGTATATTTAGTGCTCACTTGAGAAAATATACATTGCTACCAACTCTCATCATAGCTGTCCTATGTATTTTAATACACCCAAGTAAAACCTTTCTCATCAATAAATTTCTCAGTATTTCAGTATACCAACCAGAAAAATTAATTTGGAATGGACTCAAGGATAAAGGAATTCCAAAAGATTTATTTTCGAATGATGTTATTTCTTTTATAAAAACGCTTCCATTTTATGAATCAGGAATTTTACTTTTAGGACTCACAATCCTTATGCTTTCAATACTTCGAAGTTTATATATCTTACTTTCTGAATCAAGAAATTTAACAAAACAGCAAGATGCAGATAGGTTAGTTTTTAAAAATATTTTCTTTTTAGTTTTTATATTTCTCTCTGTGATTACACAACTAGTATCAATTTTATTAATCCAATATACATTTTCTAAAGATCTTCTTTATGCTTACAGATACTATGGTCCTATATTCTTTCTTCTATTTCTTATGATTCCTTACAGTTGCATGGTTTTATTTTCAGCTTTTAGAGGGAAAAATAAAATCCACGCCTTGCTAGGTATAAGCCTAGGAGTCTTACTCTTTATAAGTATGAACATTCTGATTCCTCCTTTCTACAATTCTAAATTGAAAATTTATTCTAACCCAATCTTAAATTGCATTCAGACTCATCCAGAATTGCAATACTTACTCAAGGGATCTTTTGGAGTGGCAGATTATTGGCTAGCAAAACCAGTAACAGTTCTTTCAGATAATCTAATTCAAATTCAAGCAATCAATAACATGCAAGCCTATGAGTGGGTAGGAAGAAATCGCATTCTACAAGATGGAGATAAATTTCAATTTGCAATTCTTGGAGAAGGTTCGAGAATCAGTGAGTTACCCTTTCTAGATAAATACAGGGAACCAAGTGAACGTATCTTTTGTTCAAAGTTTATATTTTTTCTTTATAAAGATGAAAGATCTTTCTGAAGGTTTGATACCAATTTCTCAGCTAAGTATTCTTTGGTGCCTGGTCCGATTTGCTTACTCTCGCCCGTTTTGTAGAATAGGGAAATTTCTGATATAACTTCACCGAAACCTAGATCTTTACCTACTCTATTACCAGCTATCCAATCTAAACCTTTAGCTTCTAACTTGATCTTAGCATTTCGTTCTAAAGATTCTGTCTCGGCAGAAAATCCTAAGGTCCAAAAATTACCAAAACCAAGTTTAGTTTTCATTAAAGAAACATTTTTTAAAATGTCTGGATTCTCAGTAAATTCCAAAATCAAACCTTGTTCGCCTATTTGCTTTTTCATCTTCTGATCTTTGGGATGTAAGGGCCTATAATCAGCAGGAGCAGCAGCCATGATAAGTAAAGTATTGTCTTCTAGCTCAGCAAGTACAGCTTGTAACATATCCTCTGTGGTTTCTACAGATATACACTTTGCATCTTGAACTTTAGAATAATTTCTTTCAACTCCTCCCGCTATATAAACAATATTAGGTGTTAGAATTTTAGCTGAATTTGCTAAATGGAATCCCATTTTACCAGAGGAAGCATTCGAAATATAGCGAACAGGGTCTATCCACTCCCTAGTGGGTCCACTCGTAACGATTACTTTGTTTATCATGAATTATAAATTGTGCGAATAGCTTCTTCAATCTTTGAGATGTCTGCAAGTTTACCTTGTCCTTCATCTCCACATATTACGATTCCATCTTGAGGAGAAAGTATCTGAACGGAGTCTTTCATTAATGTTTGTATATTTCTTTGGGTGGATGGATGCGACCACATACCTGGATTCATTGCTGGAGCAATTAGTATAGGACATTGTGCTGCAAGATAAGTAGAACTAACTAAATCATCAGCTATCCCATTCGCACATTTGGCTATTGTGTTTGCTGTGGCAGGAACTATAGCCATTAAAGCAATTCCATTTTTAGCTTCTATGTGAGGCATGCCTGATCCATACTCATCAACTAATACAGGTTTGCCTGTCAAAGCTTCAAATGTAATTCTACCGACAAAATGGGTAGAATTAGGAGTCATGATAACTCTGGTTGAGATTCCAGATTTAACTAGACTACGGACAAGATCACAAGTTTTGTAGGCTGCTATGCTTCCAGTAACAGCGATTAAAACATCACCCTTTTTAGTCATAATAATGGAGATTCTTTTTCCTTATTAGGTGTTTGAGGACTGTTGTTTGTAAATTGGATGCTTAGAATTTTGTTGCCATCCATCTTTTTAATCTTTAATTCCCCTTTAGGAATTTGAATAATCGAACCTTCTTTAGGCATATCTTCGTGTTTTTCAAGGAAAAGACCAGCTATAGTTCGAACTTCTTCTAACTCGCTTTCATCTACTCCCTCAAGAATTTCTGGGATTTCATCAATTTCTGTTTCTCCATCTAAGCTAATAGGCTTATTTCGACTCCAATCGGGAACATCCTTTTCATCTTGGTCAGTCTCATCACGGATTTCTCCGAATATTTCTTCCATGATATCTTCTAAGGTTAGAAGTCCTGCAACACCGCCATATTCATCAATTACAATAGCCATATGTTGACTCGTTAGACGAAGTTTCTGCATAACCTTTTCTATAGAGAGAGATTCAGGAACAAAAATAGGATCTTGCATGATGCTTGTGATCTTTTCTTTCTTGCTTTTAGGATTCTCAGACAACCATTGCAAATAATTCTGAACATGAACAACACCTACAACCTTATCCAAGGTTTCTTCATAAATAGGATAACGTGAAAAATGATGTTCTGCGATTAGAGGGAGTAATTTATCAACTGTCGCATCTGTAGGAATTCCAATCACAGATAGTCTATGGGTCATTACATCTTTAGCTATGTGTTCAGAAAAGTTAAAAGTCTTTTGGATCAGCTCCATCTCTTCTTTCTGAATTCGCCCTGATTTAGATTGTTCTTCTATGATAATCATCAACTCTTGGGGAGAATGAACATATTTATCGCTGGTATTTTTCAATCCTAGTAACCTAAGTAATGCGAGAGTTACCGCATTCATTGAATAAGTTATGGGATAAAAAATATAATAGAAGAACCAAATCGGCATGGCAACTGAAAGAGCTATGGATTCAGTTCTTTGAATTGCAATGGTCTTAGGAAGTAATTCGCCTAAGATAATATGCATTAGTGTTATAATACTAAACGCAACTCCGATTGAAATGGAATGTATGGTGATATTTGATGGAGGAATGTATTCCAAAAGGTGGAATATATTGGTAACTATGGTAGCGAGATATTCCTCTCCTACCCAACCTAGCATAAGGCTTGCTAAAGTTATTCCAACTTGGCAAACCGAAAGCATATTATCCAAATTCACTACCGCTTTCTTTGTAAGTAAAGCAAGAGGTTTGTTTTCTTTAATGAGTTCTTCTAATCTCGACTTCCGTATCGAAACAAGAGAAAATTCAGCAGCAACGAAAAATCCATTGATTGCAACCAAGGCGATAATAATGATTAATCCAAATAGTTCCATTTTTGTTTGGAAGACTTAGTCTTCCTTATTTAAGCTCCATGCAGGGATCCATCTTGTTCCTACGACTCTATATCCCCATTCATTTTCAAGTCGTGTTAAAAAATCTGGCATATGTGCTGCACCATAGATAATTCCTAGTGTAGAAGATGTATTCAAATAGCTAGATAATTTCTTCAGGACAATACTGTTTCTTTTCTTAACTAAGGCATCCAAAACTTTAGCATACTTCGGGTTGTTATTGATTTTCTGAGAAGATGTAGTTATTTCCTCCGCAAGTTTTCTGCGAATGAAATATTTAGCTTGGATTGTATTAGCAGAATCTGGGCCCATTTGCCTGATATCATTAGGTTTCTCTTCAAGCGGATTTTTGTCTAGAGATAATTCTTCATGAGAAAGGTCTTGGATGCTTTTCGCAAAATCTTCCGAGGTGGTATCCGATAGCACCCAATTCTCTTGGGGGCTCAAAATATGAAATTGAAAGGCAAGATCAAGTTCTTGAGCAAATTCCAACTGCTCCTCTCTTATTTTTTCTAAATTGATCTCAACCTTAGCGGAAGCTTCTATTTCCCAAGATAAAGGATCCTTACCAAGCCTTATATCTTTTGAATGAGGGTTGCTAGATTTTGGGTGAATTCCTTCATAAAAAACTATTTCACACCTTTGGAGAATGCCTTCAATTTCTTTGAAATACTGAGCTTCTGCGACATGAACCACTCCTACAAGAAGTATAGTGGATTTTGTTTTGGTCGAGGAAAGAACCCAAGCACGAGTGTAGAAAAAATCATTGTCCATCTTGATAAAATCATGTTGGGTTTCAGCAACTTGGGGTTGGGTTTCAGAAACTTGAGAAAGAAGAGGATTTGCAAAAAAAATTCCAAGTATTAAGACAGATAAGATACAAGTCCATGGAAGCTTTCGAAAAGCAGACCTCATGCTAAAAGAGATCCCTATTGATATTCACAGAATCTGGGTCTTCTTTATAAGATACACCCACAGGTTGCTTGGAATAGAATGGCACAGCTGATTCTTTCAACTCCTTCTTAAAATAGACGGATCCAACACCACTTCGCAACCAAAAAGAACACCAATCTAGAAGAATATTTTGATTTAAGAATGAGCTTGTGTCTCCTAAATTACGAGAAGAAACTAGAATAGCAGTAGGTATGGTTCTCTCATCCATACGTCGTATAACTCGCTTCATGGAAATAGTTTCTGAATCATTGGAGTTCTTCCATTCCATGTCTAAGAGACGATTACTTTTCTGAAGCAATTCATAGTCCCAAATGTGCAATCTATAATTCTGTAAAAGTACTTTCGTACCTTCAAAACTCATTCTGTCCACAGCATTGGAAGAGGAATCAGCTTGCTTTGCATCCCAAATAACTGGCATTAGGTTTGAATTTCTTGATGAGATTTGGGAAGTCTTAAATCTATAAAATAAAGAAAATTTCTGATCTTGAAACTCTTTGCGAAGGAACTCGAAAGCTGTAAGTCCACTTTCATTAAGATAGATTTGAATTGTCCCCTCTGTTAAACTGGAACCAGCAATCTCTTTGAGGCTTTGTTTTATCTGAAAGGAATTTGCATTCACATCACTAAAGAGTTTATATTCCCAAGTATTTCTTTTACCACTATTTCCTTTGGTGTAGAAAAGGTAGATCGAACTCTGCCATGGCAGAATTGCAATCACAGGACTTGATATATCTTCAGAATACGAATTAGAAATATCTTCCCTTTCTTTTTTTAAATAACTAACTTCCATTTCACGAGCTTGGTTGTAAATAGAATCATGAAAAATGGATTCTCGAAAGGATTGAAAGCCAGAAAGATATCTCAATCGATTATCGACTAAATTAATCTGGAAGAGCCCTGTTTCAAAAATTCCTGGCAAGTCTATAGAGGATAACCTATGTGCCGTTAGTAATTCCATCATGGTTTGAGCATGGTTGCCATCCGAAAGCGCTTCTAAGGAAGTTTGTATGAAGCCGTCTTTGGTATATTTGGCAGGTTTGTAATTTCGAACTGTTATAAAATCTTCTTCTGGAGCTTCATTTTTAAGAATAGCCAAAGCGTCATTAATAAAACTAATTACAGGTGACTTCTGACCAGAAGCTTGGTGTGCAAAAACCAAGCCCGTATAACGAAGCCAATCCGAGCCAAATTCTTGCTCTTCTTTAGAAAGTATGCCTCTTGATTTTGTAAACTCTACTGTTGATTTCCGGTACAATTGGTTATCAATATGATTGTATCCCTGCAAAACAGTTGCAGAATATTCTAATCTCTTCCAACCACGACTCTGAGCAAGATAGCTTATCTCATCTGTTATCCGGCTTGCAAGTTCAGGATTGGAATCACGTAAAATTTGGGCTATACGAAGCCTTGGCCAGACCTCTTCTTGGAAAATCTTCTCTTGACTAGGAATCTGTCGCAGAGCTTGCAAGGCTACCTTAGAGCCCTGTGCCCTCCAAACACTTACAGCAATTAGGTCTTTAGCTTGGGGAATCGATAAGGACTCATTGAAAAAAGGATGAAGTATGGCTGATGACCAATCATTAAAATCAATTTTTATATAATAATCTAGTGATTCTTTGTATCTTTTCTGAAGATAAGCAAGTGCACCTAGTTTGATATATATTCGATTTTTGATGGAAGCTTTTCGATTCTTAGAGACCAACAATAATTCATTCAGACTAGCTTCTGCTAAATTGTATTTACCAGCAAGTACTTGAAAAAACGCATATCGCTCTAAAGAATTTTCGGTGTAATTCTCATAGGCTGCCTTTTCAGCTTCCAATATCATTCTTTGGAAATTAATTGCCTCATTAGCAAATCCTAAGAAAGCGAGTCTCGGCGGAAGATCCTGATCTAAGTCTCCTAATAAAGGAACAGATTGCAATATACCCTCTTCATAGAAAGGATATAAGACTTTCATAATATTCGCATATTGGGTATTGACTTCAGATGATTTCGCAGGCGTTTTATCTAAAAAAGCTTGCAGACGGAAGACTCTACAAATGGAATAATACGGTAATTTGTTGATACAATTCAAATCAACAGGTGATTTCTTTTCATCCTCACCTTCGGTGAATAAAGAAGTATAAATATTTTTAGCAAGATTTTTATAATAGATATTGCTTTCGATTTTTATGTAAGATTCTAGTGTCTTTTGGGAAGCAGATTCTTCATTCTGAGTTTTCTTCCAAAGAGTTGTGATGATAGCATCACCCAAACGAAATTCGGAAGATTTCAATCGAATCTGATAGAGTATAGTTGCTACACCTTGTTTATTCTTATTCTTAATAAAGAATTCACCAAGGTATAAATAGGCTTCAATTTGTTGTGCGTTGTTTAGATCAGAAGGTAAATTAATTGCCTGACCTTGAGAAGTATCATAGATTGTTTTACCTTCAAGCAGGAGAACATACTCTTTGCCCTTAGGAAACCATCCCGTGCTTTCGGTTGCGAATGCTTCTGAAGCGAATACTGAAACTAATAGAATACTAAAAAAAGCAAAATTCCTAAAAATCAATGTACCCCTTCTCTTTTCAAATCACGACTCATTAAATCTTTGACTACAAGTTTAGGATCTTTGTCTTCATAAAGCATTTTATAAACTTCTTGGGTAATTGCCATTTCAACTTGCATCTTATCACTAAGGTTCTTTGCACTCATGGTTGTCTTTACACCTTCTGCAACCTCGTTCATAGAATCAAGAATGTCTTTCAATTTTTCACCCTTACCCAATCTAAAGCCTACTGTTCGGTTACGTGATGCTTCCCCACAACAAGTAAGCACTAAATCTCCCATTCCAGAAGGTCCAAGAAAGGTCATGGGATCAGCACCCATCTTCAGACCCATTCGTGAAATCTCTGTTAGTCCGCGTGTTATCAGTGCAGCTCTAGTATTTTGCCCAAACCCCAAGCCATCTGATACACCTGCCGCTATTGCAATAACATTCTTCAGAGCCCCACCTATCTCCACTCCCACAACATCGGGAGTCCAGTATGTTCGAAAATAGGTAAAGCTAAATATCTCTTGAACTTTGCGTGCTGTTGCTTCATTCTTAGATGCAATAGAAACTATTGTTGGAACCTTGGAGACAATTTCTTTAGCAAAAGAAGGACCAGAGAGATAAGAAAGTTGAGAATGATAGCTTCCTGGAAGTTCTGATTCAAAAATTTCTGAAACCAATCGAAGAGAATTATTTTCTATACCCTTGCTTGCTGATACAATAGGGATTTTGGCAGGCAAGATGTCCTTGATCCTATGGAGAATCTCACTTAGTGCATGAGAAGGAGGAGCCGAGACTATCATATCCTTGCCCTGCACTACTTCTTCTAAGCTGGTACTTGCTGTCAGTTTAGGGGGAAGCACCAAATCGGGTAGATGGCGAAAGTTTCTATGGTTTTGATTAACAGAATCAACCATCTCTTGGCTCCTTGTCCAAAGAACAACATCATATCCTTTATCTGCAAGCAAGGAGCCTAATGCAGTGCCAAAACTTCCCGATCCAATTACGCCTATTTTCATTAGATTCTAAACTCTAATTTCGCTTTCCAAAATGGCAACATAAAATATTTTAAAAATAGATGATTTTAGATGAACTCTTGAAGTTAAATCCTGTCAGAATTTTCTGGGAATCCACCCAATCTCTGCCAGGAATGAAGAGCAACTACCATGCGATTCTCTTCCTAAAGAATCTAGATCGCTATATACAGAGAAAAATTGTTGAACCAACTGAAGAACTCGAAAGCTTAAATCTTGATTCGAAATCTGCTGAACTCTGCTTAGAAGGTATTTATAATCCTAGGAAATATTTTTGGGCCAAAATCCTCCGCATCAAAAAAATTCACTACCAAGCGCGATTGAAAGTGGTTCATGTAGAAGATAATATAGTTCGATTCAAATTTACGGCATATTCTCTTGATAATCCTGGTAAGAAGAAATGGGACTTTATTCGATTTTTCTCCCGTTTTGATCCCATCCATAAGAAAAGAATTCTAAATAAAATAGTAAGAGGTTTTCCAAATACTCTCAAATTAACCCCTATTAAATGGGAAATTCAATTGAATTTAAATTATTTTCTCAACCAAGTTCCATCCATAGCAGGTAAGATTCATGTGATTACAGCCTTGCCCGATAATGGAAATATGTACTTTAGTGCAAAATCTTCTGTTATCATGAAACCTCTTATGGATTTCTTTGGACCAGAATACATTAAGATTAGTTATGATGGTGAGGTGTAATTCATTCTATGAAAATTATTTATCTTACTGACATCCATGATGGCTTGCCTGGTTTAAAAAGAATTCTTACAGAAACAGAAGCGGATCTCTACCTTTTCTCAGGTGATATAATTTATAAAGCCTTCTTCAATGAAAATAGGATCATAGACTTTTGTGGGCTTCAAGAAGATTTTTACGCTATGATGAACTCAGGCAATGAAGAATTAAAGCCATTTGATTTTGCAACAAAAATCATTCGCTTCCCGAATAAGTATACGAAAGAACTTTTTGACAAAGCCCTACAATACCGAGATCTATTCCAAAGAGCCGCTAAAACCATGAAGGAAAAGTATGCTCTTATCGAAGCCTTAATTCAAAAGTATTCAAAGTCTCCCGTTCTCACCTTACCTGGCAACTATGACATTGATCTTCAGTATACAGCACTGTATGAAAGAGACTTGCATCGCAAATCCTTTGATCTTCTAGGTTTAAAATTTTCTGGATACGGTGGAGCACCTATCCCTACATCTGGAATACCAGAGAAGTTAGCTGTTGTATTTCATGAATACCTGAAAAATGGAAAGAACTACAGCGAACCTGGAGATTTTTTCGAAGAAGAAAAGCCCGATATTTGTGTAATCCACAATCCAGCCTATGGATACTTGGATAAAATTCCTGGCATAGGTCATGTTGGATCCCAAGGTATTCGAAATTATTTGGAAGACAATGAGCCTGCCTTAGTTGTGTCTGGGCATGTTCATGAGGACCAAGGTATCATTCGAAAGAAAAATACAATCTTTCTGAATCCATCTAATTTTGGAGCAGTGGATTCGATTGCAGGTTTTCAGTTTGGTGGCTATTATGCAGAAATACTAATTGAAGATAAAAGAGTAACTCAAGTTAATCTCAACAGAATGCGAGAAGGTGAAAATATTTGCCTAATGAATATTCTCAATGAAGAAGACGGCTTAGTTGGTAAAAATCTTCATCCTAACTCAGATGTTGATATTGAAAGTTTCGTGAGAAAGTAATGACAACCTTTCTTACCTTAGTTGGAGTTCTAGGTGCAGCAGCATTTTTCATCTATATGCTTGCAGCTTATGATAACAAGGCAATAGACAAATCACAAGCCAAGCGAGATAAGGAAGAAAGCAAATTCAAATCTGCTGATCCAAGAAAAATCTATAACAAAAACTGGGACCCCAAAGTCCCAAGACCCAGAGTCTGTCCAGCATGTGGTACCTTACTAAAAAAAGAAGAATATCTCTATGCTTCCATCTCAGAGCATGTTAATTCTGAAGGAAAGCGCCAAGCTCATATTTATGGCTGCAAATACTGTTACCTAGGTGAGGTCAATTCAACTAGCATGTCCAATGAACTAAAAGAATTGGATGGATTGTAATGAAATTGCTTTTAGGTGATCCTCTCTCTTCCTTAAAAGGCATAGGTCCTAAGAGACAAGATACCCTAACAAGCAATGGACTTCAAACGATATCAGATTTATTATACTACTTCCCGAGAAGATACCTAGACCGATCACTTACCGAACAAATTATACTTTCCCAAGGACAGACCGTAACCTTAGTAGGTAGCGTTATTGATTCTTACCTAGCACATGGAAAGACATCAAGGCTCATTGTAGGATTTAGAACAAAAAACAATGAAAGGATTAATTTAGTATTCTTCAAAGGCGCTAATTTCTTTCAAAAACAACTTACCAAAAATCTTAACTTAGTAATAACGGGTAAACTAGAATACTTTAAAGGCTTTCAGATAGTTCATCCTGATTTTGAAATTCTTGATCCTGAATCAGATTCCAAAGACTCTGAGAACTTACTTCATGTCGGACGAATTGTACCCTTATATCCATCCAATGAATCTCTCAAACGAGAAGGTTTGGATTCGAGAGGTTTCAGGAGAATCATAGGACAGATACTTGAATCCAAACTCGAGATTCCAGAAGTTCTTCCCAAGAAAATTATTACGAAAAGGAAACTTCTACCTAGGTCAGAAGCCTTGCGGCAAATCCATTTTCCAGATAGCCTCGAGTCTTGGGAGCTTGCTTGCCAAAGATTAAAGTATGAAGAGTTCTTCTTCTTTCAATTATTACTTCTCTATAAGATGAATCTACGGAGACAAATCCAAAGAGAACTTTGGCCTTTACCCAAATCAGAATCATATAATAAACTAATTAGCAATCTTCCTTTTCAACTAACAACAGATCAATTAAGTGCAATTGAATCTATAAAAAAGTATACTTCTTCAGATCGTCCTATGGCATGCCTACTACAAGGTGATGTAGGATCAGGTAAGACTCTAACCGCCCTCTCTATAGCTTTCCATTATACAGATAATAATATCCAAGTAGTCTTTCTCGCTCCAACTGAAATTCTCGCAAGGCAACACTATTATACTATCTTAAAGTATTTAGGAAATCTTCCCTTTCTAAATGTTGAACTTTTGTTGGGTGGTGAACCGAAAAAAATTCGAGCAGACAAACTCTACAGATTTAAAAATGGTGAGACTTTAATTGCTATAGGAACTCATTCTCTCTTCCAAGAAGATATTCAATTTAAAGATCTTGGCTTGGTCATCATCGATGAACAGCATAAATTTGGAGTCGAACAAAGAGAGAATATTCGCTCCAAAGGTAAAAATCCAGATATTCTTGCAATGACAGCAACTCCCATCCCACGTACACTTTGTCTTACGCTTTATGGTGATTTAGAAATGGTTGTTATGCGAAATAAACCTGCTGGCAGGCAACCTATAGATACAAGATGGTTTTTCGAAGACAAGAAACCTGGAATTTACAATTCCATTCGAAAATATATCGAGCAAGGAAGGCAGTGTTATATCGTTTATCCATTGGTGGAAGAATCAGAAAAGCTAGATCTAAATTCTTGCATTTCATCTTTTGAGGATTTAAGACTCAATGTGTTTCCTGATTTGAAGCTTGGATTATTGCATGGTAAAATAAAAAACATTGAAAAATCTAAAGTTATGGATGATTTCAAAAAAGGGCATATCCATATTTTAGTAACTACCACTGTTGTAGAAGTGGGAGTTGATGTACCCAACGCAACAGTTTTGGTTGTAGAGCATGCCGATCGTTTTGGTTTAAGCCAATTGCATCAGCTTAGAGGTAGAGTCGGCAGAGGACACCATAAAAGTTTTTGTATCCTATTAACGAACAAAAATGTATCATCCGATGCTAAGGATAGACTAACAGCTTTATGTGAAACCGAAGATGGATTTGCACTATCCGAAATTGATCTAAAGATTCGAGGACCAGGCGAGCTACTTGGTCTTAGACAGAGTGGTCTACCAGAGTTTAAGATCGCAAATATCCAAGAAGATGACCAGTTGCTCAAAGATGCTCGAGAAGATGCGCTTCAATTTGGGGAGCCAGGTAATTTAGAAAAAAATGAAATTCGAAATCGTTTTCAAGAAGGTAGAATCTTATTTACAAACTAAAAACCCTGAAGCATAGCTCCAGGGTTTGTAATATTTTTATATTAGAATAGTAAATGATTCTGAATTTACCTATCTAATATGCTAATTCTGTATCTAAAGAATTGGGTCTATGATGATCTTTCTCTCACGAGCCTCACAAGTATATCCACCTATATCAACAGTAATGAAATTGATTAATAATGCATCGTTTGCGCATTTATCAATATCTTCTTTTAGATAGTACCTACTATCATTAATACCAGTCAATTGAGCCGATACCAAAGCAATTAAATCGTCTGCATCATCTCTGTCTGCTGCTACTCCAATCAAGGCTGAAGTATATATTTGATCTTTTGCTTCGTCTCCTTTGATAACACCATCCCAAGGGTATGTAAAATTGATTGTGTCAAAAATATAACAGTTTGATACTGTCAAAAGAATGATAAATAAACTTAGTTTCTTTTTCATAATTGTATAAACCTCTTCTTGTGTCAAAGATGCTCATTGAAGTTCAAAAATACACTAAAAATTAATTTCCAATTTAAAAAAGGCAAAAACATGAAGCAAATTCCCAAGCAAAGATTTATAATTTTTTTATTTCTTTTGGTTACATTTTGTTACACAGAACAACAACCTTCTGCTCAAGAAAGTAAATCCTCCAACCTCGATAGGATTTTTTTGCAAGCAACTGGGAAGATCAACTATCTAACAGGTAGATACGAAGCATCTTCTGTTCATACAGAATTAAAAGATATTTCAGGCACCAAGAATCATTACCTTTTGCCAGAAGTTGCGAAACAATGGGCAACAATGGTCGCTGCCTATGAGAGAGAAAAGAGTAAAGATTCTAAGCAGTCGATTTTTCTTGTATCTAGTTTTAGAAGTTTTAACCAACAGAAATCAATCTGGGAAGCGAAATACTCGGGACAAAGAAAGATGAGAGAAACTGTAAAAGGCAAAACACCCGAAGAAATCGTTGATTTGATACTAGAATTTTCTAGTGCGCCAGGAACTTCCAGACACCATTGGGGTACAGATTTGGATTTGAATGCCCTAGAAAATTCGTATTTTGAGAAAGGTGGCAAAGGTTATGAAATATACTCTTGGCTCAGCGTTAATGCCAAGCGATTTGGATTTTGTCAACCTTATAATGCGAAATCTCTGAGAAACAATAAAGGATACGAAGAAGAAAAATGGCATTGGTCCTATAAACCTATATCCAGTTCACTTCGACAAATATGGATTTCAGAATTCCAATCGAAATCATTACAATTATCTGGATACAATGGTGTAGAAATTATGAATTCTAAAGCATTGGATTATGTTTCAGAGATTTCAAATGAATGTAAGTAAATAGGAATACTTTATAAGTTGAATAATGAATATTCTTATTTAAAATTTTTCTTATATACATCCCACATACTTTGAATTAAAGTTTCAGCTGATGAATATTGTGGCTGCCAATTCAATAAAGCTTTCGCCTTACTAGAAGATGCTAAAAGCTTAGCTGGATCTCCTGCACGCCTTGCAACGATCTCACTGGGAATGGCTTGTTTTGTAATTTTTCTTGCGAGTTCTGTCATCTCCAATACCGAATAACCATTTTCAGAACCTAAATTTATAATGAGGGACTCTTTGGTTTCACGGATTTTTTCTAAAGCAAGAACGTGTGCAATTGCTAAATCGCTAACATGAATGTAATCTCGAATACAGGTTCCATCTGGAGTCTCATAATCATCACCATAAATTTGTAAGGAATTCCTTTGACCAACAGCAACTTCCATAATGATAGGAAGAAGATTTGCTGGAGTTCTTTCTAAACCAAGGATACGTCCTTGTGGATCATAACCAGCTGCATTAAAATACCTAAGAGCAGCAAACTTCATTCCCTTCAATTTGTCGTACCACTTCAAATTTTCCTCTATGCAAAGCTTGGTATAACCGTAGTAATTCTCTGGTTTATTCGGATGATGCTCGTCTATGGGCAGATATTCGGGCGATCCATAAACTGCAGCAGAAGAGGAAAAAATAAAATTCTTACAACCAACCTTATCCATAGCTGCCAAAAGGGAAAAGGTTCCATTCAAATTATTCAAAGTGTATTTAGCTGGATCGGTCATAGACTCACCAGCTGCCTTCCATGCTGCAAAATGAAAAACAGCATCAATATTTTGAGAAAAAACCTTATCTAAAACTTTGGGATCTTGGATCTCACCTAGTATGAATTGATTTTGAGGAAATAAATTCTTTTCATTCCCTTTCTGCATATCATCAACAATTAATACCTCATGACCGAGTCTATTTAATTCTAAGACAATATGTGAGCCTATGTACCCAGCTCCGCCTGTTACTAATACTTTCAATTTACTCATCACTTTCTGAAGAAGATCCAGATCCAATCTTGCGATGAGCAGTTACACCTCGTTTGGATTTCTCAAAAAACTGGATGATATATTCTATTTCTGGAAAAGGAGAATTTAAAGATTTAAGCTCAGCTAATGCTTGTTTAATGTTCATTCCCTTGTGGTAGATGATTTTATAAGCAGATTTAATGGCGGCCCTTGTCTCAGGAGAAAGCCCTGCCCTCTTTAAGCCCACTGAATTTAAGCCGATTACAGTTGCTGGGTTGCCATCGATAGTTGAGTAAGGCGGAACATCTTTTACTATCTTACTGCAGCCTGCAAGCATAGCATAGTCACCGACTTTTGCAAATTGATGAATGGCAACTAAACCAGAAGTAAAAACGTAAGAACCAATTTCGACCACTCCAGCGACTATGGAGTTCTGAACAATAATATTGTTATTTCCCATCTTTACATCATGAGCCAAGTGGATATTTCCCATGAGGTAATTGTTGTTTCCAATGGTTGTTGGAGTTTCTTTCTTAGTTCCTCTATGAAAAATTGCCCCCTCACGAATGGTATTGCCATCCCCAATGATAATTTGGGTTTCAGTTTCTGGTTTAAAACTCAAATCTTGAGGCAATCCTCCAAGGGATGCCCCTTGGTAGATTTGGTTATTTTTTCCAATTATGGCTCCTGTATGAAGAACAACGTGGGAATGGAGATGGCTCCCCTCACCGAGGACTACACGATCTTCTATGATGCAAAATGGACCAACAACGGCATTTTCATGAACCTGGGCACCTTTGTGAACTATGGCTGTAGGATGAATACTCATAGATAGAGTTGTCTTTTACGCTAAAACTAATTGCAACAATTTTTCACTTGTTGTTTCCTTTGGAAGATTTTTTATTAGTACTTTCAGAATGTGAGGTTAATTTGTTAATTGATTGGAATAGAATTAATTCTTTAATAGATTCAGACAGTGATGAAGATAAAGCTTGGCTCCAAGATATGATGCATACTTTAGTTTCCAATATGGAAGAAAGGATCAAGAACATCTCATCCTACTACGCATCAAAAGAAACTACCAAATTCAAATCTGAAATCCACCAGGTCAAAGGAGTTGCAAGTAATTTTGGTTTAGTGGAAATTTATGATTTAGTGATAAAAGCGGAAGACTTTCTTAATCAAAATCTCCCAGACGAAGCTTTTCAAATTACTCAATCTTTAGTTGTAGTTTGGAAGCAGACTAAACAAGAAATAATTACAAAATAATTCAATAAATTTATTAGAGGCGAAATGAAACTAAAAGAACTATCTGACAAACTAGGAACTACTTTCTTTGGTGATGCAAATTTGGAAGTCACTGCAATAAGAGATTTGGCTTTTCCAACACCAATTCTCGATTCAGCTATCTATCTTGTTACCTCCAAAAAGGTGCTTGAGAAAAATAACCAAGCTAAATCCATTAAAATTGTACTAACAACCGATAAACTAAAATCAGAATTTGCGAATGGTTTAATCGCCGATGAAAAGATAGTTAAATTAACTTTTGCTAAACTTTTAGGAATTTTCGAGCAACCTTCTCACTATCCCCAAGGAATCTCCGAAAGATCTTCCATTCATCCCACCGCAAGCCTAGGCAAAAACGTGACTGTCATGGATTTTGCAGTTGTTATGGAAGGTGTGAAAATTGGTGATAACAGTACGATTCATCCACACACGATTTTGGAACCTTATTCTGAAATTGGCGAAAATACTGTTATCCGAGGAAATGTTGTCATAGGCTATCGATGCAAAATAGGCTCCCATTGTATCCTACATTCCAATACTACAATTGGAGCTGATGGTTTTGGCTTTATTGATGTTTCTGGGGAAAGACATAAAATTCCACAAATTGGAAATGTTGAAATATCGGATCATGTTGAAATTGGTGCAAATTGTACTATAGACCGAGCTGCAATTGAAACAACTAGTGTTGGAGAGCATACCAAAATCGACGATCATGTTCACATAGGTCATAACTGTAGGATAGGAAGATACGTTTATGCTGCTGGTACTGCCGGTTTTGCTGGTGGAGTTGTTGTGGAAGATTATGTAATGGTTGGTGGCCAATGCGCTATCGCTGAACACATCACTCTTAAGAAAGGTAGCTTAATAATGGGACTAACGGGCGTTACAAAAGATACTGAAGAAAAAGGAATGTATTTTGGTATTCCTGCAAGAAATGCAACAGAAATGCTTAGAGTATCCTCTGTCCTAGGTGATTTACCTGATTTAATGAAGCGTGTTAAAAAGTTAGAAGAGAAAAATTAAGCTAGGGATACTCTAGACATTTAACTTCAATACTCAGAACAACTCTAATAAACTTAGATTTACTATAAGCCGAGGTATATGGATCATCCTTTTACCTTCTCACAAAAAAGGCGATGCAAGCATCGCCTTTTGGTTTCATTTTTGGATTCTTACTAAGCTTTCATATCCTTAGTAGCTTCGACAGAGATGAATTATCTTTTTCTTAAATCATATCCTTAACTTCGTCTCTTTCTTCTCTTAGTTCCGTATGAGTTAAATCAAATTTTCCCTTACCAAATTCGTTCAGTGGAAGATCTTTTACGATTTCAATATCTTTTCCATTGGAACGAATTGGATATCCAAAGATAAGACCCTTATCTACGCCGTATTCACCGTTAGAACACACAGCTACACTGAACCAATCATCTTTAGCTGTAGGAGTGATGATATTACGAACTGTATCCACTACTGCGTTGGCTGCTGATGCAGCAGAAGAGAGACCTCTTGCAGCGATAATTGCTGCTCCTCTTTTCTGAACGGAAGATATGAATTCTCCCTTAAGCCACTCATGGTCTGAGATTGCATCGGGTGCTGATTTTCCAGCTACTTTTGCATTGAAAAAATCAGGATACTGAGTTGCAGAATGATTTCCCCAGATTGTCATATTGCTAACTTGAGAAACAGGAACTCCTGCTTTTTGAGCCAATTGAGACTTCGCACGATTCTCGTCTAACTTTGTTAATGCAAACCATCGGTTTGATGGAATCTTCTTTGCATTGTTCATTGCGATCAAGCAATTCGTATTACAAGGATTACCAACAACAAGAATTCTTACATCAGAAGCTGCTGAAGATTCAATAGCTTTACCTTGAGAAGTAAAGATTCCACCATTGATTTTCAATAGGTCTCCTCTCTCCATACCTGCCTTTCTTGGAACAGATCCAACTAATAGCGCCCAGTTCACATCGGCAAAAGCCTCTTCTGCTTTATGAGAAACAGACACTTTCTGCAAGAGTGGAAATGCGCAATCATCTAGTTCCATGATTACACCTCTTGCTGCTGGTAGAGCTTGCTCTAGTTCTAACAACTGCAATTCGACAGGTGTTTCTGGTCCAAACATTGCACCAGATGCAATTCTAAAAAGCAGGGAGTACCCTATTTGTCCTGCACCACCTGTTACTGCTACTTTTACTGCTTTATTCATATCTTATTCCTTTTATTATTAATTTACTTTAAAACTTCATTCTTAAATTGGGATTACAAAACAATAGAAAAGTACATTCTTCTATTGTCTCATGCTAATGTTTAATTTAATTCTTTCTCAATTATTTCTTCGAAATGCTCATAAGGAAGTGCACCACTCACAAAGATACCATTGATGAAAAATGCAGGGGTTCCAGATACACCAAACTTCTGTCCTTCTTGGATATCCGCTTGAATTTCGGAAACTAGTTTTCCTTCATTTTCTTTCATACACTGGCTGTATTTAGTTTTATCTAATCCATTTTTGGTAACCAGATAATCAACGTTAGATCTTTCAAGATCACCAGAGTTGTCAAACAAAACATTAAATATTTCCCAATATTTGTTCTGAGGAATTGCACAATTCACTGCCATATGAGCGTACATTGCGTTCGGATGAAAATCCAAGGGGAAGTCTCTAAAAACCCAACGAATCTTATCTTTGTATTTATCTCTTAGTCTACGATTTACTTCTTGACTTCTTTTACAGAAAGGGCACTCAAAATCAGAAAATTCTATGATAGTAACCTTAGCATTTTTAGGTCCAGTGCTTGGATTCTCAGCCTCGGGAACTTCCATACGAACAACGGGAGGTTCTGCTATATTAAATTTTACTTCATATTTTTTAATGAGATCCTTTTGAATATTTTGAGCGAATGCTCTTTCTTGTTGCATAAGCATTTGCTTACGGATCAAGTCTTTGGCTTCTTCTAGGGGTCTACCACCCAATTGGCTTTTGTATTGGTTGTAAATGGAGATAATTTCTTCTTCAGAAGGTTCAGTTGCAGTAAATCCTTTCTTAAGAACATCTTCAGGTGATTCGAGATCATCTTGCTTGGCAGCTAATTCAAGGATTTTGGCTTCTGCAAACTGGCTGAAGCTTTCTTTCAATAAAGATGCCAAATCATTTCTATACTTTACATAAATCTGTGGCTTTTCTTTTTCTAAATCATCAATATTGTAAGTTGTTCCATCTATAGTAATAGAGTTTTTATTTGCAAAAGACTTAATGATGGTTGGTAGAGTAGTAGCGACATAAACCAAAAGAGCTGCAATCACTCCTAAGAAAACTTTGCTATCTAATGGGAGATTTTTAAAATCGAGGTATTTTTTCCAAAAAGGGGTATTTTGTTCCATTGCAAACCAAGGTCGTACGGTTTGGGGTTTTGTGCAAATGGAAAATTTTTACTAATTTTCTCTATTTTTGCTAAAGCAGGATTCCTTTTTGCCGATAGGTACGACAGAGGAAAAACTATTTTTCCATGTGCATAAACACGGAGGTTTATGACTATGAATGTAACAAATATACAGCAGTATCTAAATTCCGCTGCTTTCATGCCAAAATCGGGTTTGCCTGGGCAGGATGTTGAACTTCCACTTACTCCATCCAAGACGGATGAGAAGGTTGAAGATATCCATGCCAATCTTAAATTGCCTGGTAATAAGAAAGAAGCAGAGGATAGTAAAAAAGAAAAATTAAAGCTAGAAGATTTGGTTATGAAGCCTTCTCCAATTAGCTTAGAAGAAAGAATGTCTCAGGTAATCAGTGCTGAACAAGTCAAAGACTTACTTTCGCTTATCACAAGGTTTCCCGTTCAAAGAGAGAACGATAAACACAGCCTAGATGTAAAAAGATAGTGAGCCTACTCTTAGGAATACTTCTGCAGGACAGCCAAACTGTTGTTCTATGGATTTTTTTCTCAATTTCTATACTAGGCTTATTTCTCGTCATTGTTCACCAGTTCATTCTACCTATCATTAGAATGAAGGCTCTTGAATTGCCTAATCCGATTTCTGTTGGCGATAGCTTTGATCTAGTTGTAAATGAGATTGAAAGAACAGCTCAATTTGTTATCGGAAAAAAAATCGGGAACATTCAAACTCTTACCAAAGCTATCACAGAAGACCATTTAGTTTTTCATTTCAAAAAAGCAAGAGACACAGAAGACTACGACATCAGTATCCAAAGAAATGGTTTGGTTCTCTATAAACCTCCAAGAATGGAAATTTATTCTAAGATGGATTCCAAAGAAACTCTTGAAAGCAATGAGATCATTGGTCATTCAGCAGATTTTCGACTCAGTGATAAAGTTGTTAAAGAGCGAATGATCAACTTTGTTGAAATCAGCATGAGTGCATCTTTCTTTTTTAACAAAAGTGGAAATGAAAGAATGAAATTCACATTTACAATTACAAAGATCCAACCAGGTTTAAACCGTGCGAAACGTAATCGAGAGGGCAGTTTTGATTGGGGACAAGAAGAAGGTTCAGGTGAAGATGGTGGTGATGAAGATCATTAATCACTTAATCTTGATTGTTGTACCAATATTATCTGATTTGGCTCTTCTTATTACATAATCAGTATTCAAGGACTTCATAATTTCAGAGATTTCAATGATAAGTGATTTCTCTAATTGAGAAACTTTCTTCCTTTCCATAAAAATCAATAAGGTAGGTCCCGAGCCTGAGAGACAATATGCCATTTGCTTCTTCTCTACAAGACGAATTATCTCTTGTAAGGGTTCTATCGCATGTATACGATAAGGTGTATGAATTCTATCTTGCAAGGCAAGTTTTAAATCAGAAAAACGTCTTGTATCAAAATATTGCATCCATGTTGCAATTCTTGTCATATTGAATATAACATCTTCTGTGCTATAGGATTTAGGTAATACTTTACGACTTTCATGTGTCGAGACTTCGAGATGAGGTGTGAAAATATAAACTGCCGCGGACTGAGGAAAGCGCTTTTGGTAGTAACTTAAATGATCTTTTCTATCAAAATAAGATAGGACATAACCGCCCAAATAGGCTGGGCTAGTATTATCAGGATGGCCTTCTTGCATAGCAAGTTCATACAAAAATCTACCAGCTGATGGTAAAGCAATCTCTTTAAACAAAGCTTTATGAACTTCTCTAGCGAAGCAAAAACCAGCCACCACAGCTGAAGCACTGGAACCTAAGCCTCCTTTCATGGGCAGTTCCAAGCTCATCTTACAATCATAAGTCGGTGGTTCTATAGATTTTAAAAATATTTGAAAATACTGTTTATAGGAATGAAGAGTTAAATCATCTTTAGTCTCAAAAGGTACAGAATGTCCATTTCGCATAGATAGATTGAAATTAGAAGTGTCATTTAAATTAAATTCAAATTCGTTATAGATATTCAGCGCCATCCCCAAAATATCGAATCCAGGTCCTAAATTTGCTGCTGTTCCAGGAACTTTGATGGATACTCTTTTGTTGAGAGACATACTCAAACCAGATTTCTAGAGAGCAAGAAAACGATCAACCCAATCTCTTAAAGAGATTCAAGGCTCCCAATACAACTCCAGGTATTCCTTGCCCTGGGTAGACTGTATCTCCAAGCAAATAAAAATTCTTTAGCGGGGTAAATGAACTTGGATAACTTAACAAATTCTTGAAATAACTAGCTGGTATTCCACCGACTCTGCCTTGGTAACGCCCTGTCCATACTTCCCATGTTGCAGGAGAGGCAGATTGAATTTGCAAAATTTTATTTTTAGAAAATCCTTTCCAATTCTTTTCAAGGTAATCAATTACTTTTGAAATAATTTCTTGTTTTTTACTTTTGTAAGACTCTTCTCTTCTATCCCAAGATTCAGGATAGGCTGCATGAGTGGAAATAGCTAATACTCTTTGACCTTTAGCACATCGTTTATCATCACTTATATGAGACAAAGAAACAAAAATTGACTCGCCTAATCCATATGGAAGTTCTTCTTCAAGATGAAATTGAAAGTGAATGCAATCTTCATCACCAAGAAAATCTTCCATTAAAATAGAAATATTAAATGCTCCCCAAATATTTTTATCATATCGATTGCTTCTTCTTTCTAAAAATTGATTAAGCTTTTTTTGGCTTGGATTCTTAGTATTTTCAAGTAGTTTTGGTAGATTCCATATTGGAATCCCAGAGACAATTGAAGTTGCGAAGTAAGTTTTATTTTTCCTGGTGTGAACTGAATACAAAATGTTCGATTGTTTTTTCTCAATTTGGATTCCATTTATCTCTTCTTTAAAACGAACTTCACCTCCTTTTGAAATAATAAAATCAACTAAAAATCTTGCTAATTCGCCTATTCCTCCTAAGACGTAGGAATTTTCTAAATGAGCATAAGTAAGTCCCGCAGAAGCCAAAGTCGTTGGAGCTTTCTTAGAAGTTGTTTGAACTGTAATCAATAATTGCTCATCAAGAAACTTCTTGAACTCTTTTGATTTTGGAAAACCAGGGAGCAGTAATAAACTCTCAATTCGTATCAAAGAAAATAAAAAAAGGATTATATCTTTTGCTTTTAATCTTACAATTGTCTTCAAAACATCTGTTAGATTTCGAAAAGGAAAATGAATTAATCTCGAAGATACATTCCAAACATGGTCAGATAAGAAAAACATAAGTCCCCAAAATCTTTTCTGCTTCTGTGCTTCTCCAAAATGACGAGCTACCTCTTGCACCCATTCAGAACGGTTATTATTTCTTTCGATAAAATCCTTAGTTTGATTTTCTGGGTAAGAAGGTTTCATTTTCACCTTCATAGATTTGGGCAGAATAACCAATGGCAAGTTTCCAAGGGATATCCCAAGCTCTTTCATTAGTT
>PEQN01000028.1 GCA_002786225.1 Leptospira sp.
ATAGAAATACCTGTGATCCTAGACATGATAGTTGTCTTATCTTCGGTATTATTGATATAGGTTACAACGGCGACAAACAATCCGATTACCAAAAGTAGATCAGTTACAGCTTGGTAAGTTGCTCTTGTAATTGCACCATCACGAGATAAGCCGTTCAGGATTGCAGGAATAATCGTTATGATAAGAAAGGAAAGTAGTATAGCTAAGGCAGCAAATTTATTTTGCTTAGGAACTCTTCGGAATGTCATGATTCCAAAATATGCGAATACAATAAAATAAGATAATACGATGATTGCATAAGCCTTGTAAAAGACGGGGACTTTGAAATCAAAGTAATGTGACTGAGCATAATAGATCCTAGGCGCATCTAAGGAAAGATAAACAAAAACAATCTGCACAAGAGCAACTATACCATATAAGATATAAGCCGTTAACCGATCTTTTCGTTTGGCATTTATATCTTTAAAGTTTATATAAAAGCGACAAATCTCAATAGCTCCAACCATAGCCATAGGAATCACGCCCCATCGGAAGTAAACAGCGAAGGGATGATTGATAGAGAAGGAAAAAGTATAGGACAAATGGAAGGTCCCCAAAAATAAAATCGCTAAACCAAAGTGATTGCTGGCACTGGATCTGTCTGGAATCGTTAAGAGGAATTTTGCAATGTAGTAACAGAAGATTGTAGCGACGATTGATCCAATAGAGAAAAAGTTATAATGTATTAATTCCATAATTTATCTTAGTTAAGACACAAATATAATATAATTTTCATACATCAGTCAAGATATTTTCTTCCAAAGAGTATAAAAAAGAAAAACTACAAAGCTCAATGCTAATATTGCAAAAAATACTTTATTGTACAATGCAATATATTCCACTATAAGACCCCAATTGGAACCTAAAGAATATCCACCCTGAATGAGCAGTCCACACCATAGAATTACCGAAATAGAAAAGTACAAAAAGAATTTGTATAAATTTATGCCAACCATACCCGCAATGATAGCAACGAAAAAGCGAATTCCAGCAGAGAAACGTGAAAAAAGGATAACCAGGATTTCGTTTTTATGGAACCAATCAAAGGTTTTTTGAATTTTTTCCTCATCATAAATTTCCTTCTTCAATGGAAATTCCTTTTTCTGAACCCATTTCAGAAATCTAGCTCCGAATTTAATCATAAGATAGGCACCGCAGACATTCCCTAAGTAGGTTGAAGAAAAAAGCCCCATGATTCCAAATCCTGTCTTACCGAATTCAAGAGATTGTGCCACAAGAAATCCGCCGAAAACAGTAACCGTATCACCAGGCCAGGGAGGAAAAACATTCTCCAGTAGATTCGAAAAAAAGAAAAAGAACCAAATAAAGACTTCATTTTGTTCTACTATCCACAATAAAAAATTCTCAAGTTGGATTTGCCATTCCATAGTATTTACTAATCTATCCTTAGAAAAAAAGATTTGTCAACCTAGAGAATGAATGTTTTCCTGAGTTTGTGAAAATAGCTGCATTTATTCTTCTCCTGGTAACCTTGCTACCCTCAATCTTATCCGCTGAAAATCAGACAAAACAAGAGCAAGAATTGTTTGTATTTGATAAAATGATTACTGCAAAATTCCCTGAAAAAATTCCACCAGCTATCCCAAAATTTATCATTCCTGAAAATTCAAAATACTTACAATCAACTGATTTAAGATCTGGTTTTTATACTAGCCTTGAGGCAACCCTCATCTATGAAAATGCAATCTCTAGAAAAGACCTTGATGAGTTTCTACAAAAAGGATTCTTAAACAGCGAATGGAGATTATTACAGACATCTACTACGGAAAATGAATCTATCTATCTAGCAGAAGGCTTTTCCAGAAAGATTCTTACCATCCTAGTTCGACCTTCCACTGGTGGAGGAACAAAAGTAAACGTCTATTTCAAAAAGAACAACAATTACTAAAACCATTGAACGGATCTACTTTCTCAAAATACAAAAATCAAATTTTTCTAACTGTTGTTATAGCTACTATATTTATTATTTCTTCCTTACTTGTTTACCTAATTTTTAAATCCTATATCTGGTCAGCTATTATTGCAGCGATATTTTATGTAGCAACTCGTAAGATTCATAAGAAGCTGATTAAGATGCTTGGTGCAAAATTTCAATTTCTTTCCCCCTGGATCATGGTTCTTGTTTTATTGAATATCATTGTTCTTCCATCCATTTTCATCATCAGTACTTTGTTAAATGAAACAGTTAATTTCCTTTATCTGATTCGACTTTCTTTTGGTGAAGATAAAATTATTCAAACCTTGATACGTTTTTCAGCAATTACTGACTTCGTTACTGATTCGGAATTTTTTTGGTTAAAGGTTCCAATTTTGTACAGAGAGTTTATTGGACAATACATAGACATCTTTAATTTAGATAGTATCTATGGTTTGTTGAAGAGTTCATCTGGTACTATATTCGGAAGCTTAGATTTACCAACTGGAATCATCTTCAACGGATTTTTCGCTTTTCTGCTCTTATTCTTTTTTTATAAAGAAGGCAACCGCATTGAAAGATGGGTATTTAGCACTCTTCCTTTTCCCAAGGAAATGGAAGATAAGATAGGCAAGAGAGTAGAAGCTGCTGTACAAACTGTTATGATGGGAAATATATTAGTCTCTATCTTACAAGGAATCTTCCTCTATTTTATGATTCTAATTACAGGCTTACCGAACTCATTCTTATATGCAAGTATAGGCACATTTTCCTCTTTAATACCCGTTATAGGAACAGGAGTGATCTGGCTTCCTTTAGGATTATATATCGGTTTCATAGATGCAAATTGGTTACTAGCAATTTTCTTCATGATAGGATCTTTTGCTGCTTATTTGATTTTAGAAAATTATGTTAAACCTAAATTACTTGATAAAAAATTAAAGATTCATCCCTTCTTGATTTTTCTATCTTTGATTGGAGGCTTGAAGGAATTTGGTCTGATCGGCGTAATCATAGGTCCTGTAGCTTTAACAATCATTATTATCATTTGGGACTTTTGGAAAATTTTCAGAGAAAATGCATTCTATTCATCGGAAAGTGATAAAAGTGTCTGATAAACCCTTATCCGTATCCGAACTGAATAAGAAAATATCAAATCTTCTTTCTAGCTCCTTAGAATTTCGTTCTATTTGGGTAAAAGGAGAAATCTCAAATTTCAATATTGCACCCTCAGGCCATTTCTATTTTTCTTTGAAGGATAGTACAAGTAACTTAAAATGTACTTTTTTTCAGGGACGCTCTCAGACTTATAGTGGTCGACCACTAAAGAATGGTATGGAAGTTCTCGCACAAGGTAATATCAATGTGTATGAACCTAGAGGAGAATACTCACTTAACGTATTCAAGGTGGAAGAAGTTGGGCAGGGAGATATTTACCTCCAAGTCGAGAAACTAAAACGAGAGTTATATGCTAAGGGCATATTCGATCCTGCCCGCAAAAGACCAATTCCTAAAATTCCAAAAACCTTAGGTGTTGCTACCTCTCCAACAGGGGCTGCTATAGAAGACATCATACGCATTGCAACAACTCACTATCCTAATATCAATATCTTAATTTCACCTTGTCTGGTTCAAGGAACGGAAGCTCCAGATTCCATAGTGCAAGCTATTGAGATACTCAATGATCCCAAATGGGAAGTGGATGTCATCATTGCTGGACGTGGTGGTGGAAGCTATGAAGATCTTATGGCATTTAACACCGAAAAGGTGGTAATGGCATATTACAATTCAAGGGTACCTATTATTTCTGCTGTAGGACATGAAATAGACAAAGTTCTTTCTGATTTTTCAGCAGATGCCAATGCCCCAACTCCAACTGCTGCAGCCAAAATGGCAGTTCCTGAAATTGATGCCTTATTTACTTACTTGGAAGAAATTCTCAGAAGACAAGAATTAGCAATCCAGCATAAAATAAAATACTCTAGGGATCGCTTACTAAAAATCTCAGATAAGAGAACTTTAAGTGAACCAGATCAATATATCATAGATAGATACCAAGCATTGGATGATGTACTTGCACGAATTTCTTTAATAGGTAAAAGTTTTATCAGTAGCAAGAAAGAGAAATTGCAAGTATTAGAAAGAATTAATTTTCGAATGGAACAAAATTTAGAAAGAAAGAAAAATCGATTGGGTATAGCTACGGAAAGGATTACAAATTTTTCACCCTTGTCTACACTGAATCGAGGATATTCTGTAGCGCGCAACAAAAACAAAAAGGTTATTCATTCCTACAAAGATGTAGAAAAGGAAGAATCTTTAGAACTCATACTCTCCCAGGGAAAACTAGAAGTAAAAGTAACAGGTATATCTAATGAAATCTAAAAAAGATGAATTGAATTTTGAAGAAGCAATCAGTGAACTAGAAGACATAGCTGAAAAGTTGGAAAAAGGACAAATATCTTTAGAAGATTCCATCCTTGCCTATGAAAGAGGTGTTGAACTTAAGAAAATTTGCACAGATAGACTGAAGGAAGCTGAATCCAGGATAGAAATTCTAAGTAAGGCACCTGATGGATCCGTACAAAAAGAATCATCCATTCGAAAATCCAAAAAATCAGATAAGGCAGAAAGCGAAGAATTATTTTAATTTGCAAGCATGACCTATTTTATTTTTCTTTACCTCTTTGCTACTCTTGCCATAGGAGTTTTAGCAAGTAGAAAGGTAAAAAATACAAAAGATTTTATCCTAGCAGGTAGATCTCTTCCACTTTCTATCACGACAGCTGCACTCTTTGCAACATGGTTTGGATCAGAAACAATTCTTGGTGCATCTTCTCAGATGGCACTTGAAGGTTTTCCAGGTGTCATCCAAGAGCCTTTTGGAGCCGCACTATGTCTTTTTCTGTTAGGTGTTATCTTTGCTGCTCCCTTATACAAAATGAATATCTTAACCTTTGGTGATTTCTATAGAATTCGCTATGGCAGAATCATGGAAGTGCTAGCTGGAATATTTTTGGTTCTTTCCTACTTGGGTTGGATAGCAGCACAGATGGTTGCTATGGGAATCATATTAAATACCATTATTGGTCTGGATATCCAAACTGGTATTTATCTTTCGGCTGGCATAGTTGTATTTTATACCTTCCTAGGTGGTATGTGGTCTGTTTCGCTCACTGATTTTGTACAAATGATTATGATCATCATTGGTCTTGCTGCTTGTTTATATGAAATGAATGCTAGCAGAAGTTTGGTCGATTTGATTGCCAGCTCACCTCTTGGAACTTTTAATTTACTACCAGAAAAAGGATGGGTTCCTTCTTTGAATTATCTTTCCGCATGGATGGTCTTGGGGCTAGGCTCCATACCTCAACAAGATCTTTTCCAAAGAGTTATGGCAGCAAAATCAGCTAAAATCGCAGTCCTTGCTTCTCTAATTGCAGCGACTCTTTATCTAACAGTCGCTATGATTCCACTTCTTCTCGCCTTGTATGCCAAAGACTTGATGCCGAATGTTCTTGAAACCAATCCCCAAATGCTTATTCCTTATTTAGTCAAAGGATTTACTTCCCCAGTCGTACAAGTTTGTTTCTTTGGAGCTATGACTTCAGCTATCTTATCAACAGCAAGTGGGGCTATACTTGCACCCTCCTCCATACTATCGGAAAATCTTTTTAAATATATTTTACCCAAAAAAGAATGGAGCGAGAAAAGACTACTCCTACTTTCGCGCCTTGCAGTTCTTCTTACTGCAAGTATA
The DNA here is from genome assembly GCA_002786225.1 of Leptospira sp. Lineage (GTDB taxonomy): Bacteria > Spirochaetota > Leptospiria > Leptospirales > Leptospiraceae. The sequence goes on from PEQN01000028.1 coordinate 5,736, forward strand.
GGGTTGTGGATAGCTATGGGTAGACAAGATATCTATGAGCTAGTGGAAGAATCATCAGCCATTAGTTTAGTATCTTTATTTACACCCCTAGCTTTTGGATTGTTTGGATCAAAGTGCAGGCAGATTCACGCTGTTGCTTCGCTTTTACTAGGAACTTTAGTCTGGTTAGTCGCAATTTTTTTCAATACGAATATAAATCCTCTTTTATATGGATTTTCCGCTAGCATCATTCCTATGTTAGTTGGTACTATCTTTCCAATCCAGATTGAACCAACCAAGAGAAAACATCTTTCATAGATATGCCTACTGCACTCGCTTGTTGAGGAATCAAACTAGTCCCCGTCATTCCAGGTAGAGTATTGGTTTCTAGTATCCAAGGTGTTCCATCTTCTGTAACAATAAAATCCGTTCTAGAATAGGTCCTACAACCCAGGGCATTGTGTGCAAGCAAACTATACCTTTGTATTTTATCTATAATCTCTTTAGGCATTTCAGCAGGAGTTACCTCTCTGGATTTTCCAGGAATATACTTTGCTTCATAATCAAAAAATTCAGAACTAGGAATAATCTCTGTTGGAGGTAGAGCGAATTTCGACCATTCAGCCCCATCCCATCTCTCTAATACTCCACAAGAAACTTCTCGACCTTTGGTATTTTCTTGTACTAACATTCTATTTTCGGTTTCGAAAATTTTTTTTAATTTTGATTGCCAAACATCTTCATTATCCGAACGAAATGTACCAAGGCTGGAACCACCAGTCGTTGGCTTACAGAATACAGGAAAACTGAGATTATAAGCTTGGTTCCATTCTTGCCAAATGTTATTTCCCTGATTCAATTTTTCTAATTTTAGAAACTCATCCTTTTTTATTTCTGCAAATTTAGCCACAGGAATCCCTTGGGATTGAAAGATAAGATTCGATCGATATTTGTCCATAGCCAAGGAAGAAGCAAGAACTCCAGAACCTGTATATGAAATTCCAGTCATTTCAAGAAAGGCTTGCATCCTCCCATCTTCACCCTCGCCACCATGCAGTCCAAGAACGAAAATTTTGCAACCGCCACAACTTGGATCCTGCCAGGCTAACTTAGGCTTAGCATTCGTTAAATTAACAAAAGAAGCTAATACATTTTTGCTATAATCTTCATTCACAGGTATTTCAGGAACCTTCCAATTTGGATTCCATTCATCAGAATAATACCAATATCCATCTTTGCTAATAAAGATTGGTTTAACTTTAAATAAACTCCGGTCTAGAGTATTGTAGATAAAAGAGCTTGAACGTAGAGAGACATCATGCTCACTAGACTTACCACCCATGAGAACACCAACTGGGATCAATCTTACAACCTCACTTAAAAGATTTGCTTTGTTTATAGCTGTTTATAGATTTGCGATTAGGGTGGATTTTGTACATAAAAAAAACTTTATTCTAGTTATTTTCCTCTTATTAATTTCTTTACCTATTAGTGCAAAGCTTCCTGATTCTCCCCATGGTGAATATCCTTCCGACTATAGGCAATTTTGGTTTCTCTATGAAGCGGAGAAAAGACCAGGGCAATCTTATACAGTAATTCGACCCTTCTTTACAAATTTTTCAGAGTATGAAACGGCTTATAACCAGCAGACAATACTCTTCCCTGTCTATTATAAAGAAAGTACCAACTATTGGTATACATGGACTGTCTTGTTTTTCATAACAGGAACTTCAATGAAACATGATGATACCGGAGAAGATGAAGATCTGCTCACTCCCTTTCTGGTAATGGGTTCTGGTGGAAGAGATAAAGATAAGTATATGGGAGTTTTTCCTATCTATGGAAAGATAAAAGGCAAGCTTGCTTATGAGGAAATGAATTATTTCCTTTTTCCTATTTATTCCAATTGGAGTCGCAGATCCTACAAAGCTCATGGAATACTTTGGCCCTTTGTTATGTGGGGTGGTTCGGATACAAGATCCGATCTGAGAATTTTTCCTTTTTATTCCAAGAAAGAGCATATCAATAAATACTACGAACATTCCCTACTTTGGCCCTTCTTCCAATGGGGTAGGAAATTCATGGATAAGAAAGAACCAATCAGCTATGGAGTCTTTTTCCCCTTTTACCAATACAAAGAATCTGACCAAGGGAATATGATGAGCAAGGCATTCCTTTGGTTTCCTATTATAGGCTCCTTAGTTGGTTATGGTTATGATGAGGTGACAACTGAAAGAGATTTCAATCTATTCTTTTTTCTCATTCAGTATGGAAGAAATAATAATGAAGACTATCGTAAGTTGATACTATTTCCTTTTTATGGACAATACCAATTTGCAAGCAAGAAGACTTTGTTTATAACTCCACTCTTCTTCCAGCTAAAGACAGATAGCTTCCATGTAAAATCAGAATACAATTTTTTCCTGCCCTTTTTCTCGCAAATGGAACAATACTTTCCTGAACAAGATAGAAGCGATCACTACTGGAAGATTTGGCCCTTTGTTCGCTACCACCGTGATACTGATGGAACCCTAGAATGGAATGCTATTACGCCCTTTCCTATGAGATCTGATACCCTGGAAAAATCCTGGGATCCCATCTTTTCTGTAATTGAATACAAACATGGATCTAATGGTGAGAAAAGATTTTCCTTCCTATTTCGATTCTACACACAAATATGGTCTGAAGAGAAAATTGCTGTGTATATTCCATTTTTAACAGATTTTGTTTCCGTCAAAGAAGAGACAGAGTGGCAGTTTATGTATGGATTGATTGGATGGAAGAAATCAAAAGAAAAGTCAAATATACAGCTTTTATGGTTTATTAATATTTAATGAAAGACTTAGTAAAATCAATCCAAACCTATTTCTTTAACACTGGCTATATGGTCATTGTTTTACTTCAGACTATTATGCAAACACCTCATGCTTGGTTCAAAAGACGTGAGATTTTAGACCAAATGTACATTACAGGTGTAGGTTCCTTATTTGTAGTCTCTATAGTTTCCGTATTTACTGGAATGATCATGGGTCTCAATACTGGACTTGGTCTTCGAGATTTTGGTGCAGAAGGTCAGATTGGCTTACTGCTTACAATTGTACTCACTAGGGAAATGTCACCTTTTATGACTTCTTTGATTCTTGCAGCTTCTGTAGGTTCGTCTATGGCAGCAGAGATTGGAACAATGAAGGTCTCCGAGGAAATTGATGCCTTAGAAGTGATGAGTATAGATCCTATCCGTTATCTTGTGCTTCCCCGAATACTTGGATTTTCCTTGATGGTTCCCATACTTTGTGTTTACTCTTCCGTACTTGGTATATTAGGTGGAGCTATAGTCGGAAGCTTTCAGCTTGGTCTAGATTATAGGTCCTATTTACAGGATGTTTTTGAACGTTTAACATCGGTTCCTGGACTCAAAGATCTCTACGTAGGACTTTTAAAGGGCTATGTATTTGGAATTATTATATCTACTATTTCCTGTGCACAAGGATTGCAGACAAGCCAGGGTGCAATTGGTGTAGGAAGAACCACTCGAAAGGCGGTTGTACTTTCCTTTTTGATGGTAATTTTTTCGGGGTATGTGCTAACAGCACTCTTTTTCAACTAATTATGGAAGACATAGTCATAGAATTAAAGAATGTTCATAAGGCTTTCGGCTCTCGCAAAATTCTGAAAGGAATGAATTTACAAGTGAGACGAGGCGAGACTATGGTAATTCTTGGGCCTTCTGGAACAGGTAAATCTGTTTCGCTGAAACACATCACTGGGCTCTTGGAACCAGATGCTGGTGAATGTTTTATATTCGGTAAGAAAATTTCAGGAGTCCATGAAAAAGATAAGTCAGCACTCAGAGCAAAGATGGGTGTTCTTTTCCAAAGTGGAGCCTTAATCAATTGGCTTTCCGTTTATGAAAATGTTGCTCTTCCACTTAGAGAGCATAAGCTTGCCTATGGTGCCGAGCTTGATAAGATCGTTATGCAAAAATTAAAGTGGCTTGATTTAATTCCTGCTAAAGATACGCTTCCTTCCAATATTTCAGGTGGAATGAAAAAGAGAGCTGGACTTGCACGAGCCCTAACAACCAATCCTGAAATTGTGTTATATGATGAACCCACATCTGGTTTAGATCCTGTCATGTCGAATGTGATCAATGAATTGGTAATTCGCATGAAAAAGGAACTAGGACTCACTTCAGTAGTTGTTACTCATGATATGTCCAGTGCTTATATGATAGCAGATAGAATTAGTTTTATCTATGAAGGACAGGTTATTCTTTGTGGAACAGTCGATGAAATCCGAAATTCTTCCAATCCTTTGATTCAACAGTTTATTCATGGAAGAACCACAGGTCCAATGATACTAGACCACTCAGAATAAAAAAGGATTGACCATGATTCAGAAAACCCTAGAAGTAAGAGAGTCTCTATGCAATACATTCGATATTCAATCGTAGGCGTTTTATTTGTTTCAGCTATAGCAATTGTTGGCTACTTCTCTGTTCTAACGGATGGTGGACCTTTGCAGAAGGATGGAGTTCAGACTGTCATCTATTTCCCCAACGCAGAAGGAATCAAGATCGGCAATAAGGTAACCATTCATGGCGTTCCCTATGGCTATGTCTCCAAGGTAAACTTAGTTCATTTTGATGAGAACGGGGAAATCCTTGCTCCTGGAGAACTAGGCATAGGAACCAAGGTTCAAATTACCTTAGTTCTAAAAGGCCCAATCAAAATTTATGAGAACTATGAAGCAACCATTAAGAACGAGTCCCTGCTATCAGGAAGAGTGATTTCACTTGACCCTGGTTCTAGATTTCCACGCGATCCCAAGACTTTTGAATTCCAGACATCTGGGAGTGAGTATCTTGTGCTTTCTGATTATACATCGAAAAAATCAGCCACCTCCCCTAGTTTAAAAGGGAAGGTTACCGAAGATCCCCTTGTCTCCTTATCCGAGTTAATTGCGGAAAACCGAGCAGACATTCGTAAGACCTTCGCTAATATTTCAGATATTACCTCCAAGATCAATAATGGGGAAGGAACCTTAGGTAGGCTTATCAATGAAAATGAAGTCCACAGCAATGTAAATACAACTCTAACCGATGCACAAATAGTGCTTAGAGAACTCAGAGAAGGATTAGAGGATTTACGGGAGCAAGCACCTGTGACAAGTTTCATTCGCGCTGCCTTAAGTGCCTTTTGATAAAATGATCCAAACCCATTATTATAGTTCCTTTTTTAGAAATTAGCAACCTTAGCCTCAACAAAAATCTTTTGCCTTAGAATAGATTCGATAAAAGAATCCCATTCAATGAAGAAGGAAGTTTTCTTTATAACAGGAATTTGGATACCTAGCCTAACTTTTTTGGGTATTTATACTCCTGTTGCTAGGATGAGACACTGTTGTAAAAAGGAGACAGTTTTTCCCTCTAAAAAGAGTAAACTTGCTATTTGTTCATTATTATGATTTGGCGAATGGATGCAATATTCGCATGTGAATGGCTGATTCAAGCATTTTAGAACAATTTAAACTGAATTCTCAGATCTGGTACGAGAATTGCTCCTATAGAATTAGAGAAAATATCTCAGGAACCAAAAATGGAACCCATATTTAGAAAAACTGTCAAAAATACTATTCGATTGCAAGGACTAGGACTCCATTCTGGAAAGACTGTCAACCTTACAATCCATCCGAGTGAAAGCGGATCAGGCATTCAATTCCTTCATACTACTCCTAACAAGAAAACCATCATACCAGTACATGTAGACCAAGTGATTGACACGGGAAATGCAGTTACCTTGGGACAAGATGGAGTTAAGATACAAACCATAGAGCACTTAATGGCGGCTCTACACACCTTGGGAATTACAGATGCCATACTTGAAATTGATAGCCATGAAGTCCCTATTATGGACGGTTCATCCCTGCCTTTTCTAGAAGCAATTATTGCCACAGGTTCCTTATCTTTTAGAGATCAAATCGAACCTATAAAAATATCCAATCCAATTTGGGTTGTGGAAGGGGACAAATACCTAGTACTACTTCCATCCGATGAGCTCAAAGTAACCTACAACATAGATTTCAACCATCCCTTGCTAAGAGGTCAGACTCTTACTACAAGCCTTGATCAAAATACTCTATTGAATGAGATTCTACCAGCTAGAACCTTTGGCTTTCTGAAGGATGTCGAATATCTACAATCTAGAGGTTTAGCTCTTGGCGGCTCCTTAGACAATGCAGTTGTTCTTACGGAAGATGGCTATTTGAATGATGAACTTCGATTTGAAAATGAATGCATACGACACAAAGTTTTAGATTTAATTGGTGATCTTGCTGTTCTAGGTCGGCCCTTTACAGGTCATTTGATTGCATCTAAGGCTGGACATGGATTGGATATATCCTTAGCCAAATGCATACTAGAACAAGAAAAAGCCAACGAATTCTCTAAATACAAGGATTACAGATCCAATTCAAATTCAAAGAATTGGAACCAAAAAAGAGCATAGTTCAAATTTTAGCTTTTCAAAATCCACAACCATTTCAAATTAAAGGCTATGGTTGATGAGAAGATATTATTCTACGGTATTACTGCATACCCAGGAGTAATATATGGAAAAGTACGTAAAGTTCGCAATTCCGCCGATCATAATTTAATCCAAAGATCTGATCTCCAGGCTGATGAGATTCCAGGCGAAATAGAGCTCTTTGATTCCTCACTCAACCGCACTGAAAAAGAACTTACCAACATCATAGCTGAAAATGAGCAAGTCGCTGGATCATTTGAACTTAGAGAAATTCTCAGTTCCCAAAAAGATATGGTACGTGATCCTTTGTTATACGAAAGAGTGATTGAACGAATTAAAATTCATGGAGAAAATGCCCCACTCGCTGTTGAAACAACAATACGAAATATTTATGAAGAATTCATGGGGCTTGGCGATTCTTTCTTCCAAGATAGAGCAGACCACATCCTAGACATAGGAAAGCGTATTTCTAAAAATCTCATGCAGAAAAATCTTTCTTTGAATGAGCCCTTAAAGAACCTTCCTGAAAATGTCATTCTAGTAGCAAGGGATCTTACTCCCTCCGAAATGATCAATCTCGACAAATCTAAGGTCTTGGGAATAGCAACTGATTTTGGTGGAAAGACTGGCCACATGGCTATCATAGCTAGAAATTATGGAATACCAACTATTGTTGGACTTCGAAATATTTATTCGAATGTAGAAGATGAAGAATATATTTTGTTAGATGCTGACAGAGGATTTCTTAAGAAAAATCCTCATATCGAAGAATTTAAAAGTTTTGGGCATCGCTCGAATCTTACTGAGCACAAAGAATGGAATTCAAAGACTATACTAAAAACCTTAGATGGCGAAAGAATTTATCTCAAAGCAAATCTAGAGAATGAAGAAGGTTGCGAGGAAATCCTAGAAAAGAATGCAGAAGGTGTTGGTTTGTTCCGATCGGAAGTTCTTTTCCTTCAAATTAAGGATCATACACCTACTGAAGAAGAACAATTTGTAATCTACAGAAGAATTCTTAAAAAAATGAATGAGAAGCCTGTAGTTATTCGAGTATTTGATATAGGTGCCGACAAATTTGAGTTAGGTGCTCATGAAGATAATCCTTTCCTTGGCAATAGAGGCATACGTTATTTGATCAGACATCCAAATCTTTTTAAAGAACAACTTCGTGCCCTACTGCGAGCATCCATTTATGGCAATTTAAAAATTCTAATTCCCATGATAACTACCGTTAAAGAAATTGAGCGGACTAAAGAATTATTACAAGAATGCAGATTGGAATTATTAAATGAAGGCTATGATGTGAAAGACAAAATTCCTCTAGGAATTATGATAGAAACGCCTTCTTGCGCGATTGGATTGGAAAATTATTTGCATGGAATTGATTTTCTATCTATAGGAACCAATGATCTCCTGCAATATCTAATGGCTGTTGGAAGAAACAATTACTCTATATCCGATTTATACAATCCATTTCATATAGTGTTTTTACAAACTCTAGAAAATATAGCAATCATAGCCAAGAAGAAAAAAATACCTATTAGTATCTGTGGAGAAGTTGCTACCGATCCAGATATGATAGGATTATTGATAGCCATGGGGTTTCGAGAATTATCAGTCTCTGCTCCCTTCCTTCATGAGATTCATGAGAGAATTTCTCATACCAAACTCAAAGATATGAAATCACTTCTCAAAAAAGTAAAAGCTCTTTCCTTATTAGAAAAGTATTTTGAGATAGAGGCCTTGATAAGAGAGCAAAATAGCAATTGAAAGTCTTGGGCGCCTTTGTAGGTCTTTATCTTATCCGTCTAGCCCTTGCAAGCTGGCTAATGGTAGAAGTTGCGAATTCCTTGTAAGCAACTAAAAGAACTTGGACACTAAAATCTGCGCTCAAATCTTCCATGCAATTTAGTTCTTTAGAATTGAATCCATAATTATTCTAAAGATTTATAATCGGTTTCAGCCTTAACTTAACAAATTACTCTCGCTTTTTTACTTGGAAATGAAGTGGTTCTAAAGGATTTTCTTTATTCGGAAAAAAAATAAAAAAATTATTTCCATCTTTTTCAAAAACTTAAGGCATTCAAATAAGCATGAGATGAGTAAATTATTTCGCAAATAAGAATTTCTCTGAAATTTGAATTTTCATTTTAAAATTCTTGGATTATTGATGTAATTGTTGGTCATGTTGAGAATAGATATCATTGCCGTAGGATTGAATCCTACAGTTAGGGTAAAATCCTGAAAATCAAACAAAATTCCACTTTCATCGAAAAATTCGATTCAAATTTTCTGTAATTAAACAGATTTATATTTTAAATGCCTTATTAAATCAACCAATAGAAAGGTTCTACTAATACGTCCCTTATAATAATCTGAACTAGGAGGTGGAATATTTTCTTTTCCTAGATACACTTCTCTGACTTTCAGTTGAATACCCAAAAAATTACCGAATAAAATAGTTTGATTAAATGGATAATACTATAGCATAGTTCCTAGTACTTGCATTTAAATGTTTACAAGTAATTATTCCGTACCTTAGATTCTCAACTTCAATGCAAAAGCAATTCCCTTTCCAATACCAACTATCATAATTATCAAATATCATGAAATGGATCTATTAGATCTTTATCTAAGGCGATTTCTTCCGCATAACGATCTGTCATACCTGCTATGTAATCACAGATAACTCTGTATTTTCCATCTAACTCCATCCTCTGGAAGTAGGATGAGGGGAGCTCTTGTTCATTTTCACTGAAGTAATGAAATAATACTTGGATAATTTCTTTTCCAAAATTACTTAACTCTAAGACAACTGGATGTTTATAAAGTTTTTCATGCAAATATTTCTTTAGTTCTGTAACAGACTCATGCATATTTTGTGAAAAACCTACAAGACGTATCGATTTTTGATAAGCCTCACCAAGACTTTGTCTAGAGACGATTCTATTTTCTTCAAGCCGTGAATCGATTTCATGAACTAAATCAGTAACCATAGCATTTAACATAGAACGAATTGTTTCACGCACTAAGAGCTTTTCTGAGGCTTGAGGGTATTTCTTTTGAACTTGATGATAATTTTGGTCAAAGATTTGGATTTTTTTTAGATCTTTTAGACCTAGAAGATTGGATTCATAACCATCTTCCACATCATGATTGTTATATGCTATTCCATCACACACATCAGTAATCATAGATTCAAGACTCGGTCCTATGATTTGCCTTGATTCCAATTGATTCGAATCCTGGTAATCTCCTCCATGTTTCATTATGCCCATGAGGGTTTCGCGACATAGATTCAAACCAGGAAAGCTCGCATAACGATTCTCAAGATATTGAACAATTCGTAAAGACTGCTTATTGTGTTCGAAACCACCCTTCCCTATCATCAATTCTTGCAGTACATCCTGACCTGCATGTCCAAAGGGTGCATGCCCTAAATCATGAGCAAGAGCTATCGTTTCGGCAAGATATGTATTCAATCCTAGACTTAGTGCAACTGTTCTAGTAATCGCTGATACTTCTAAGGTATGCGTGAGACGATTGCGGTAATTGTCTCCAATGGAAGCGATAAAAACCTGTGTCTTGTACTCAAGCCGCCGAAAGGCTTGGCAGTGGATAATTCTATCCTTATCTCTTTGGAAGGGAAGTCTGTATTCATGATTACCCTCCTCAAAGATTCTACCTCCATGGTCTCCGTGCTTAACAGCATAAACTGCAAGTTTGGTATCTTCTTCTTGTATTAAATCTTCGAATTTTTTAATCATTTGTTAAAAAGGGAAAAGAAATCTGTTTTCCTTTAATTCGACCTCTATCAGTATAGTATAAGGGATAAAAAGACAAATTCTCTCAAATTTCATGGAATTATTAACTCAATTAATCGAATTTTTTTCATCCTATGGCTACCTAGCCGTATTTGGAATCTTAATCGCTTGTGGATTTGGACTTCCTGTTCCAGAAGATATTTCCTTAGTTGCAGGCGGAGTGATTTCTGGTTTGGGTTTTACCAATCCACATATTATGTTCTTAGTTGGTATGGCTGGGGTTTTGATGGGAGATAGCTTGGTCTTCCTTGTAGGTAAGCGATACGGGGAGAAAGCACTCAAGATCCCCTTCATTTCTAGGCTTTTGGGTCCAGAGACATTTGCCCAAGTTCAAGAAAAATTCCACAAATATGGATTTTGGGTGGTCTTCTTCGGCAGATTTATGCCAGGACTGAGAATGCCAATTTATTTCACGGCTGGGACTTCTGGCAAAATTAGCTTTATACGTTTTTTTATTACAGATGGAACGGCTGCTCTTATTTCTGTTCCTATCTGGGTATACCTGGGATACTTCTTCGCTTTGAATTTGGATGAATTGATGGAATGGGTTCGCAGGAGCCAAATTACAGTTCTAATTTCCATTGCGGTTATCATTGCTGGTGTTTTTTTATTTTTTTACATGAAAAGCAAAATTGAAAAGAAGCTATGAAGGTACATTTTCTTATTTTACATCGAGTAAGCTTATTCATAAGTTTTTATGTTCTTCTCACTACCTGTACTAATTATTCTGCATCTCGTTCAAGAACAGCTCCACCCATTATTATATCTATTTCTTCAAAAGTAGCAGGCATTTATACCTTACAGATTCGAGCGCAAAATCCTGAGATTCTTTTCACAGGCTATAGACTCTATGCTGGAGGTTCTGTGAACGAATCCAGAAACCCACCAAATTTAAATATAGGCTTTGATTGTTTACGTGGTGTAGCACAACCAATTATCCCCAATCAACCTATAGATTATACCTTTGAGATTCATCCTGATGGTGGATCTGCTTCTTCTGGTTCTGCATGTCGTTTTCAGGCATCTCTTAGCCCAGGTACTTTTGTCACCATCAGAAGTTTATCAATCGGACTTAACCTCACATCATCTAGCGGAAGTTATTCTATTTCAGGGCCGTCTAATACTTTTGTTCTTCCCAATCCAAGTCCCTAAGCGTTTGATAGAATCCCTTGCATCATTGACCCAAATACTTTCTGGATACTCTTTGAGAATTGTATTATAAGCACTAAGTGGGCTAATCAAATCAGATATGAGTTTCTTCAAAGGTGGATTCTCATCAGGATCTAAAAAAACAGGATTGCCCTTGGTTTTATCAAAATATTCTAATATAGCAATATTTTCCTCATCCTTAGCTTTCTTATAAATCATATAAGAAATATCCGAGGATGGGCGCCTCTCAAGATTTTCTGTTTCAAGGCTCGAAGTATTTTTAGTCTTCAAATTTCCATTCATACCCGTTTGCAACTCTTGTTTGAGAGTCTTGGAAGCTAATTCCGTTTTTCTTTTGAGATGTTGCTCTAAGATTTCTTTAGAGCGCATAAGTTCATTAAAAAGTATAGAACTTGTATACTCGCCAGCATCTGGATGGTACTTTTTGGCGAGCTCTCTGTATTTGGCGTGAAATTCTTCTTCAGTAAATGGAAGCTCTAGATTAAAAAATCCAAGAGCGAGTTCTAGCAGATCCTCTTCTTCCAATGCAGTCCTTCTTGTAGTGTTAGGTGAGAACGAAGTTGCCTTTTGATTTCCATTTGATTGAGTTCTGATTTTGCTTGGTCACGGTATTTTTGTAATTTGGATTGCACTCGAATTTGGACTTCACGAGCTTGCTCTAGTAGTTCAAAAATAAGGGAACTTGATTGTATTTGCATTTCGGAAAAAGGAAGAGATTCTTCTTCATATTCCATTTTCTTATCTACTTGAATCAATTTATGGAGAATTTTTTCATTTTCAATTTCCCATTCTACAGCTGTGTCAGGATCATTTTGGGAGAGCAGATCATCCTGAATTTTTAAGTTGCTGAGAAGGGATTCTAATAATTGAATTTTTAATTTGGCTAGTTTAGAGAGCATATCAACCAGTGATGGAAATTCCAGTATTTCGAGTAGGAGAGCTGGATTGATTGGATACTTCTTTGCGATCCAAATCATCCCAGGCTGTCTTCAATTGAGTTAATAATTCAATTACTTCTTCGATAATTTTAGTATCCTTTCTCATATTTGCTTCTAGCAGACGTTTCTTCATATAAACATAGAGACTGAGCAGATTACTTGCGATTTCCTTCCCATCTTCTAGATTGAGAGATAGCATGAGTTCTGTGATAATATCCTGTGCCTTGATGATATTGTTATTTACGATATCATACTTACGAGGAGTCATACTCTCTGTCGCTATCTTAAGGAAACGCATAGCTCCCTCATAAAGCATTACAATGAGTCTGGTCTGAGAAACAGTAGAGATCTCATTTGCCTTATAGGCGTTCTGGTTGGAATAGGAATTGGCTCGTAACATTTTGCTCTCCTAACTTACTTTTCGACAAAAAAGGATGGTTGCTTAATGGACTAGACCGCTTCCTTATGGTGGGGAAGGAAAAAAGTTTGGCAAGTCTATTTGCAAAAAAATCTAAAAAGAGAGTCATTTTTCTTGCCTCAGGAAGAGGATCCAATTTCGAAGCCGTAGCTAAGAAAATTCGCAAGGGTCATCTAGCCTGTGATCCTGTGGGTTTGATCGTTGATAAGCCTGAGGCTAAGGCAATTTTAGTCGCAAAATCCTTTAAGATCCCTAGTTTTGTTGTAGATTTTAAGAATTTTGCAAGCAAGGAAGACTTTCATAAGGCACTTCTAGAAAAGATTCGCTCCCTAAATCCCGATCTCATAGTCACGGCTGGTTTCATGAGAATTCTAGCTAAGGATTTCGTTCGAGAATATCGCATGAAAATTATCAATATCCATCCTTCTCTACTGCCTGCTTTTCCTGGGATCCATTCCCAGAAGCAAGCGATAGAATACGGGGCAAAAGTTTCAGGTTGCACAGTTCATTTTATCGATGAAGGAGTGGATACTGGTCCTATTCTCTTACAAAGTGTTGTAAAGATAGAAGAAGGAATGACAGAAGAAGAATTGTCTAGAAAGATACTCAAAGAAGAACATAAAATTTTGCCAGAAGCAATACAATTATTCATTCAAAATAAAATACAAATTACCGGAAGGAAGGTTAGAATAATTTCGTGATCCAAGTCAAAAGAGCTCTCATCTCAGTCAGTGACAAACAAGGTTTGGTAGAATTTGCCAAATTTTTAGCAAAGAGTGGTGTAGAAATTCTCTCTACAGGTGGAACCTTTGATCTTCTTAAGAAAGAAGGCATAGAGGCAATTCCCGTGGATGATTACACTGGATTTCCAGAAATTCTCGGTGGCAGACTCAAGACTCTGCATCCCAAGATCCATGGTGGATTGTTAGGTGATGTAGGAAATCCATCTCATGTGAAAGAAATGGAAGCAAATAAGATTCCGCCCATTCAATTGGTCGTTGTAAATCTTTATCCCTTTGTAGAGACAGTCAAGCAACCTGGGGTTAAATTAGAAGAAGCAATAGAAAAAATTGATATTGGTGGACCAACTATGCTTCGTTCTGCGGCAAAGAACTATAAGAATGCAGCTGTAGTTTTGGAACCAGCTGATTACTCAGTCATCCAAAAGGAAATGGAAGATAATAAAGGCAGCATAAGTCTAGAAACATCCTTTAGACTTTGTGCCAAAGTTTTTTCTTACACTGCGTTTTATGATACTGCTATCTCAACCTATTTGAATGACCAAAGAGGAGATAGATTTCCGGACATTTTGTCCTTTGCTTTCACCAAGAAACAAAAGCTTCGCTATGGAGAAAATCCTCACCAAGAAGCAGCATACTATGAACCTGTTTTTGTAAAATCAGATTTCACTCCTCTGCAAGGCAAAGAACTTTCTTTCAATAATATGTTGGATCTAGACGCAGCCTTTCATATAGCGAGCCTACTTCCTAAAAATGCGGTTTCTATAGTAAAACATTTGAATCCTTGTGGAATAGCTTATGGAAGAAATATCCAAGAATCATTTGAACTGGCGAGAAGAACAGATCCAATTTCTGCCTTTGGTGGAATCATAGGAGTTCATGGAGTTGTAGACAAGGCAACAGCTTTATCAATAACAGAAAATTTCGTTGAAGGGATAGTAGCCGAGGGATTTAGCGAGGAAGCCTTGGAAATTTTTGCCAAGAAACCTAACATTCGATTGGTTCCTATAGCCAAATTCCAAGAAGCCTTAGATGAAATAGACCTTCGTCCCATCCACCATGGTATGTTAGTTCAGAACAGAGACTATGACTTAGTACAGAAAGAAGATCTCAAAGTTGTATCCAAACTCAAACCAAGCGAAGAAGACATGGAAGGACTTTGGTTTGCATGGCAGTGTGTGAAATTTATTAAATCCAATGCTATTGTTTATACCGAACAAAATGCAACCTTAGGAATAGGAGCAGGGCAAATGTCTCGTGTTGATTCAGTAGAACTTGGTGCATCCAAATCCCAAAAAGTCGGACTCAGTGTGGTTGGATCCTATGTGGGATCTGATGCTTTCTTTCCCTTCCGTGATGGAATTGATGCTATCGCAAAAGTTGGAGCCAAGGCAATCATACAACCAGGTGGATCCATTCGAGATGAAGAAGTCATAGCGGCAGCGGATGAACATGGTCTTATCATGGTATTTACTGGGATGAGGCATTTCCGCCACTAAAAAGCATGGCGGAGAAAATAAAGCTCCGCCGATACTTACTCTATGGAATTCATCCTATTCCTTTTGTTCCTAATTCTACACCTGGTATTTTTTGCCAGTATATCTTATCTTTCGAGATTGCTTTTCTTTGAGAAAAAGGAAGAATACTACCGCGAGGAAATTGTATCCCTGGGTCGTGCAATTCCTATAGAACTACTTAGAATATTTGAATCTGGTGGCAATGCTGTCCTAGGTCTTGCCTTCTTTACAGTATCATCTTTGTTGGTATTTCTTTGGGCAATGTTAGGTGGAGCAATTGGAAGCCCCCACTACACACATTCACTTGGAAATTATTTTTTTCATTTTCCCCTATTCTTCTTTGCTTTTATCTTTTCTTATTCTTTTTTAAAGTCTAGTGCAGATACGAATAATCCTCAAGATCCACTCAACATTCTTACTAATTACGGACAAGCCATAGCCATAGGACTTGGCACAGGTTCTCTTGCAAAAATCCTTACATCCTACGGCATGCACCACGAGATGTATTTTCTCTTTTATTTCTTTTGTTTGGTACTCATAAGTATAATATCTACCTACCTTTGGAATGGTTTAACCCTCTTGGGACTTGCTATGCCCAGTTCTAGGGAAAGCAATTGGGAAGAGAATGCTTGGCAAGAAGACTCAGAGGATTTTGGTCAGGAGAAGGAAGAAAATTCTTTGGATAGCTCTGATTTCGACTTAGAATGGGATGATTTTGCAGAAAAACCTGACTGAGTTTTTTTTGATTTTCACCGATAAAATAAATATGAAGTTCCACCGATCCATACTCCCGACCCAACTATTTACCTTGCTCGTTCTTCTACCTTGGGGAATGAATTCAATTGCACAAGCACAAGGCAATAATACCATCCAAAGTGATGGAGCTGGTCCTCTAGAAGGATTTGCAGAGGCTTCTTGGGGAATGAGCTATGAACTTTTGCGGGAAAAATTTCTTTCCTTAGCAACAGACCCTAGTGTGGAAGAGGAAATCGAAATCCTCTATGAGAAAAAGGATTCCCTCTTGCTAGTCAAAAGGAACGGAATTCAATACATGTATCGTTTTTACAAAACTCCTGAAATTGTCAAAGATGCAAGACCAAAGAATAATTCAAATAATCCCGAAAATGATCCTGCCCTAGAAAGCCAGACAGAATACAGAGAGAATGGAATTCTGTTCTCAGTGGGTGTAATTTTTAACTTTGTAGAGAGTGAGAAAATTCTGGAAAAAATGGAAATGAAATATGGCAAACCCAAGAAGCAAGCCCTAGATGATAAAAAAATCGGTGGAGCCGCCATTTGGGAATTGGTAGACCGCAGAGAAGATCCCCCTCGTGGAGGCTTCATTCTTATGTGGAGAGAACCATACAAAAAAAATCCTTACACCAGACGAGTGGATTACTTCAGCCTTACAATACGAAATATGATAGAAAAAGAATACAAAGAATTCTTTAGCGTACAAGAGACAAAAACCTTGCGCGATTTGATCCGATAGATAACTTGTGTCCATGAACTTATTCCTGGACACAGCAAACATCGAAGAAATTAAAAAAGTAAAAGACCTCGGATTACTCGACGGCATCACAACCAACCCCTCCATTATTTCCAAGGCTGGACGCAAGTTTACGGAAGTAATCAAAGAGATAGCAGCTCTGGTGGATGGACCTGTAAGTGCGGAAGTTATTTCCTCCAACTACGATGGTATGATCAAAGAAGGTGTAGAACTTTCTCAAATAGCAGAAAATGTAGTTGTAAAGGTTCCTCTAACTATGGAAGGTCTAAAGGCTGTTAACGAGTTTACGAATCGTGGAATTTCTACCAATGTTACACTTTGTTTTTCAGCTAACCAAGCCTTACTTGCTGCAAAAGCAGGTGCTTCTTTTATCTCTCCCTTCCTAGGAAGACTAGATGATATAGGTCATGATGGCTTAGAATTAATTTCTGAGATTAGAGCTATGTATGATAATTACGGCTATGAGACCCAAATTCTAGCAGCATCCATTCGTCATCCTATACACTTCAAGGAAGTTGCTCTACGTGGTGCGGATTGTTCAACCCTACCGTACTCCGTTTTTGCTCAATTGTTCCAACACCCTCTAACGGACATTGGTCTTCAGAAATTTATTGAAGATTCTAAATCAATCAATTGGTAAATTAAATCCGATTTACCAAATTTGTAAATACTAGGTAACAAAATTGAAACTAGCTCTGCGAATTTTTGCATTTATCATCCTCCTTGCCTTTCTCCTTGTTTCATCCCAATTTCTTTTGGTCTATGTTGACGAGCTTAAGGCAAACGAACGAAAAGTTTATTTAGACACAACCGCCAAACAAATCGTAGATGGAATGACAACGCCTGAGAAAATCGGGCAAGTGATTCACCTAGCCATTCCAGGCAAGACTCTAGATGAAACTGCTATTTCTGAAATGCGTACAATTCGTCCTGGAGGAATCATTCATTTTGGTAAAAATTTTGGAACCAAAGAAGAGGTTATTAAGCTCAATCGAGATTTACAAGATCTAGCTCGTAAATTAAAAATGCCTCCCTTATTGATTTCAACGGACCAAGAAGGTGGAAGAGTCTTCCGAGTTCGAGATGGAGTTGCTCAATTCCCTGGTGCTATGGCACTGGGACAGACGAACCAAGAAGATTTGGGCTACCAAGTAGGATTTATCACTTCCTATGATTTGGACCAGGTAGGTGTCAATTTTCTTTTGGCTCCCTCATTGGATGTAAATAACAATCCTAACAATCCAGTGATCAATACTAGATCTTTTGGTTCGGACGTGGACAGAGTGTACAATGTAGCTGGAGCCTACGAAAGAGGAGCTCGCTTAGGTGGAGCAATTCCTGTGATCAAACATTTTCCTGGACATGGTGACACAGATGTGGACAGCCATATAGGACTTCCCATCATTCGAAAATCCTTAGCAGAATTGGAAAAAGTCGAACTCATCCCCTTCCAAAAATCCATACAAGACGGCGCACCCGTAGTTATGAGTGCCCATATACTCTTTCCTAAGTTAGATGAAAAATACCCTGCCACTCTCTCCAAGAATATTCTACAAGGAATACTCCGAGACAAACTTGGATTTGATGGAGTTGTGATTACAGATGCTATGGAAATGCATGCCATTTCCAAGAACTACCAATCGGATCGTCCAGGTGTTCTTGCCCTACTTGCAGGAGCCGATATATTGCTACTTACTTCTTGGGGTGAGACATCTGCTTCTCTCTATAAAACACTATTGCAAGCAGCCGACAAGGGAGACTTGGAAGTTGATGGTGTAAATATTTTAGATAGAGCAGTCTATCGCCAGATTCGTTTGAAATTAGAATATGGTATCTATACGAAAAATACTTTTGAACCCAAAATAGAAAATGAAAATCTTCTTGAATACATGGCTCTTGCCAACCAAAAAAGAAAGGAAACCTATCAGAGATTAACAGCTAAGCCTAATTTTGTAGATAAAATTACGAGACAAACGATTCGCTCTTATCCAAGCGATTTCAATGGACTTTCAGAATTAGAAAAAAATTCCTCTAAGGCATATCTTGCCCAAGCTTTTCTTGCTGATGCATGGAAGAAAAGTGGAGGTAAGCTTTCCTCTCGCAAAGAACTACCTAAGGATCTGAAGGAAGCCTCTCTAAAACACATCATAGCAAATGTAAGTGATGCCAAAGAGTTTTTATTTTGGGACAACTTAGCTCAAAAGCATCCTGAGAAGGAATTTATCCTTCTCTATCCACACACACCTTTTGTAAATCTACCCAACCAAAGCAATGTAAAAGTTTTACTCTCCTTTTCTTTAACAGAGTCCTCTTTTAGAATGCTAATTGAGTCACTGACAAACAAAGAAAAGGTGCCCGCTATGAAATTAATCTTGAAGCCTAGAACTGTAGAGATAAACTAAGATAGCACTATAATTTGCTTTAGAGGAGAATTCTATGAACCAGTATTTCAAGGATAAAGTTGTTTGGATCACAGGTGCATCCTCTGGAATTGGTGAGGCCTTGGTCTTTGCTTTTGCGAAAGCGGGAGCAAAAGTTGTTTTATCTTCAAGAAGACCCCAAGAACTAAAACGTGTGCAAAAGGAAGCTGGATTAAGTGAAACAAATAGCCTTGTTCTACCACTTGACCTAGAAAAGAAAAGGGACTTCTCTTCAGAAACCAAAAAAGTCATACAAAAGTTAGGCGGACTTGATCTAGTCATCCACAATGGGGGAATCAGCCAAAGATCTCTAGCCAAGGACACTCAGATAGAAGTTTTTGAAAAACTCATGGCTGTCAATTATACTGGCAGCGTTGCTCTAACCCTTGCTACTCTCCCTCATTTCCGCAAACAAAAATCTGGCTCCTATGCGGTTATTACTAGCATAGTTGGAAAAGTGGGAACCCCACTTAGATCAGGGTATTCTGCCTCCAAGCATGCCCTTCATGGTTTCTTTGACGCTCTTCGTGCTGAAAATGCGGATATGAATCTCAATGTGCTCTTGGTTCTACCGGGTTTCATAAAGACCAATGTCTCCATCAATGCCTTAGTGGGTTCGGGTGTGGCACAAGGCAAGATGGATGAGGCTCAGTCTAAAGGGCTAGCTCCCTCTTTAGTTGCAGATAAGATCTTAAAAGCATTGGCCTCTGGCAAACAAGAAATTGCAATCGGTGGCATGCGGGAACATTTTGCACTATTTATGAAGCGATTTTTTCCTAAAATTTTGGCTTCCATCCTAAAAAATGCTAAAGTGACATAATTTTTTCATCCTCAAAAAAAATCTTCTTGTACAAAAGATCTATCTTCCGAAATATGAGACATAACTTTTCCGGAGAAATACATCCATGCCTGAGTTCCTACAGAAGATTCTAGACAGCGCCAAAGAGCTTTTTCAAAAGCTAGATACTACAAAAAAAGCAATCCTTGGTGGAGTGCTTGCCACTGTCATCATTGCAGTTGTAGTACTTGCGAATGTTTCATCTAGCCGCAATAAGGTCATCCTCTTCAAAGATCTTGCGGCCAAAGATTACTCAGAAGTTACGAAAAAACTAGAAGCCATGGGCTATGCTTACTCAGGATCAGATACTAGCATCATCTCAGTAGAGCCAGACCAAAGACAAGAAATCATTACGAAACTTGCCCAGGAGAATCTAATTCCTGCAGGTGTGCAAGGTTGGGAACTTTTTGATGTAGAAAAATTCACAGAAACCCAATTTGATAAGGACATTAAAAAATACCGAGCCCTCAAGGGTGCCATTGAAAAGTCCTTAATGACTCTACGCCCTATAGATAAGGCCTATGTAAATATAGCTATGCCGGAGGCTGAACTTTTTGAGTCTTCTACCTCAGCTGTTAAGGCATCTGTCATCTTGCATTTTATTCCAGGTGTGGACGGAATCTCTAAGAAAGAGATCAAAGGAATTGTTAACTTAGTTTCCCGCGCAGTCCCCAAACTCAAACCAGAGAATGTTTCTGTTGCAGATGCAGATGGAAGAATTATTTCAGACTTCGAAGAAGATTTAGAAACCGAGCGTTTAGAGTTACGAATTGTCCAAGAAAAATTAAGAATCGAAGAAGAGCAAAGAGTCAAGAGACTCATTGATATTCGAAATACTCTAAGATGGTATCTAGGCGGCGAAGATAGAGTTGATATAACAAGGTTTGAATATCTTTTCAATTGGGACAAAGAACAATTCAATGAGAATGAAGTATCTCCAGTCGTTGCTATCGCCGATAATCCTGATACTCCTTATTCTGAATTAGAATTGGTAGATGGATACTCTCTTAAGGTTTCATCCAAAGAAACCAAAGAAGGATTTGAAGGCAAAGGCTTCACTCCAGATGGTCCAGCAGGAACAGAACCTAACATTCCTCCCGGCTATAAGGATGTAGATTACCAAAAAGCGAAATACAACAAAGAAGAAAATATCAATAATTACGAATTCAATAAGAAGGTTCGCGAAGTAAAGAAACAACCATGGAAAATAGATAAAATCAATCTTTCCGTAGTTGTAGATGGTCATTGGGATAGAAAAGAAAGAGAAGATGGTCTAGGCTATGATAGAACCTATATACCTGTAAGTGAAGAGGATATACGTTTAATCCGAAAAAACCTCGAAGCTGCTATTGGCTTTACTAGATCTAGAGGTGACCAAATCTCCGTTATTACTATACCCAAGGATAGAAGTGAGCAGTTTCGATTAGAAGATGAAGAATATGCTAGACAAAGAGCTGTTCGTCAGATGATCATAGCTTCCCTCATTATTCTTATCATACTTATCATTGCTGTTCTAATCTACAGAGCAATTAAGAAAGAAATTGCAAGAAGAAGAAGACTAAGAGAAGAAGAACTTGCCGCACAACAACAAATGATGCGTGAAGCAGCATTAAGAGTTATGGATGAGGGCGGTGCTGAGGTTGAACTCTCACTCGATGAAAAACTCCGAAGAGAACTTCTAGAAAATGCGATCAACCTTGCCAAAGAAAAACCAGAAGATGTTGCTCAGCTTTTAAGAACTTGGCTAGCTGAAGAAGATGCAGGCTAATGAATAGCAAAGACAAAGCGGCACTGATCTATAGGCTACTTGACAAAGACCTCCCCTTGGAGGTCTTTAATTATCTTTCGGATGATGAGGCAAAAAAAATACTCACTCGATATGAGAAGGTCAAGAATCCATCTACCAAGGTGGAGAACTCTATTCTTAGTGAATTCAATGCAAAATTAAGTGCAGGAAGAACTGCAGTCGCTTCTGGGGCACATTTTGCAAAGACTAAACATGAGAAGGTGGAACCAGTTCCTAGGCAGAAAAGAGTAGAGCCTCAGTATGAACAAAATCAATCACTGGAACAAAATGAACTAGAAAAACTCATCCAAGAAATCAATAATATTGTTATAGAAGAAGAAACCAAGGAAGATTCTGGAATTGAAATTCTACAATCTATGAACTTGGAAGAACTGAGAAGATTGATTTTTGATGAAGATCCCTCTCTAATCGCACAGATTCTAACCTTTTGCCCCACCTCTCTTGCTAAAGAAGCCATTCACTTCCTTCCCAAAAATCTCAAAGAATTGGTTTTCGAAGAGATGGGAAATTTAGATTTTCACTCTAGGGATTTACGTGATGAGCTCGAAAGATTCATTCATTTCAAAAAAAACTTTCTTAGCACAAATCAATCTCCCCAAAAAGTAAAATGGAAGCAGGGAAAAAAGGCAGCAGAACTCTTAAGTTCACTGAATCCGGGAGAATCCCAAGAAATCTTATCGAAAATACAGAAAAAACGACCTGGCTATGCCGAAAATATAATAGAACATTACTATAGTTTTAAAGATTTACTTCTTTTGGGACGGACGACTCTCTCTAAATTTTTGGGAGAGTTTCATGCCTTGGTCTTGGCTACAGCACTGAAAGGCGTAGAAAAGAATCTCAAGTCAGAGATCTTAGCAAGCCTAGATCCATGGCTTGCTAAATCCGTTCAATTGGAATCTGATTCTTTGGGTCCTGTCTCGCTTGCAGAAATCGAAGAATGCCACAAAGGCATACTAGATAGACTCAGGGAAGAGATAGAAGAAGGAAGAATCAAGCTATGGAGGTTTAGGTAACTCAGAATGGCAAAACTCGTATTCAAACCAATTCAAATCGCTGGCTTACAAGATGAAGTAGATATATCTATACCAGATAAGTACAAAAAGTACCACAGAGATGAAGATGCGGAAGAATTCGAGGTAGACCAAGAAGGGAATATCATTGAACAATACCAAGGTCCATCCATAGAAGAAATTGAAGCTGAACTA
Organism: Leptospira sp.; assembly: GCA_002786225.1. GTDB lineage: Bacteria > Spirochaetota > Leptospiria > Leptospirales > Leptospiraceae. The sequence goes on from PEQN01000028.1 coordinate 28,632, forward strand.
AACCGCTACAGACAAGAAACAGAAGACCAAGTCAAACAACTATTAGACGACGCCAGAACAAAATCACGAGAAATCGAAGACGAGGGTAGAACCAAAGCCTTCCAAATGATCCAAGACTCTAAAGAGAAAATTAAACTCGAAGAGGACAGTGGTAAAGCTAAAGCCGAACAAATTCTTGACCGTGCCAAAATGGAAGTGGAACGGATGATTAAAGAAGCTGAAATGAAGGTTGCAGAAATTGAACATGAAGCCTATCAGAAAGGATATGATGCAGGTCGTGAAGTTGGTTTCAAGAAAGGCCAAGGGGAAGTTCGAAGATTGATAGACCGTCTCGGAACCATAGTTGGTAAGGCAATTGACATTCGAGAAGAAATCCTAGCAGCATCCGAAAAGCAGATGGTCGAAATGATCTTAATTATTGCAAGAAAAGTAATCAAAGATGAGATCATAGAAAGAAAAGAAATCGTACTAAATAATATCAGAGAAGCCTTGAAACGAATCAAGGATAGAGATAGAGTGGACATTCGGGTGAACTTCCAAGACTTGGAGCTCACTACACAGCATAAGGATGAATTGATTAAATTGATGGAATCTCTGAGAAAAGTTAATATCTATGAAGACTCTAGAGTTGATAGAGGTGGAGTAATCATAGAAACAGATGTAGGTGCAATTGATGCACGTATTTCTACTCAGTTGAAAGAAATTGAAGAAGCAATTCGAAATGCCGAACCAATATGATTTCGTATTTAAGGACAAATTTCTATCTTAGAAATATTTTATTCATTTTTATCTTCTTAACCATAATAACTTCCTCGGTATATTCTGTACCTTGTGGAAGTTTTATTTCAGATCTCAATCGTAAATGGGAATTCTCTGAAGCTTGGCAATTTAGGAAGGGAGATAATCTAGATTGGAAGGAACTTCAAGTTGAGGAGACTTTTTGGATCCAAAGAAATATCCCAGATTACGGAATTTCAAAAACAGAAAATATTTCTGGCTACCATTGGTACCGCTGTAAAATCATTCTGCCTGAAAATTTTGCAGCACCTATCCAACCCTTAGGAATTCAATTTGGTAAGATAAGAGATATAGATGAGGTTTATCTCAATGGAAGCTTAATTGGTAAAACTGGTTCCCTGCTACCAAATTTAGATCCTGACTTTCATAGAGAGAGAATTTATTCTATTCCAACGAATCTTTTGATTCCAGGAGAAAATGTAATTTCCGTTCGAATTTATGCAGTAGGTAAGCAACAGGGCTTAAAAACTATTCCAACAATTTATAACGAAGCTGAACTCATACAAAAACAATTCTCTTCTGAGAGCATAGCAATAGGGTTCGGTTATATTTTTATTCTTATGGGAATTTATTTCTTAACTGGAGCATTCATTAGAGGACTAAGAGCTGAAAATACTTTTTTTGGGTTATTTTCTATCAGCATAGGCTTATATACTTTAGTTAGAACTCAGTATAGATATGAAATTTTTCAAACCTTCCAAGGTTCTTATATTTTTGAATTGATGATTCTTGTTCCCTTACCTGCCTTATTTATAAATTTTTTAATCTTTCATTTGAATGGCAAAAGGAACTTATTCGTAATTGGCTTAGAAGTTTTTTTGGGAATACTCTTTGTTACAATACCTTTTATCAAAACTTTGTCTGGTTGGACATTAATCATTGCTGCATTTAATTACGCCCTTCCTGTGGTCTTTGGAATTGTTGTTTATTATATTGGTTCCAATTTTAAAGCAAACTTTTCTAAACTTAGATTTATTCTAATAGGACTTATAGGATTATTTCCAACTATAATTATAGATTCACTCACTGCTTTGGAAATATTATCTTTGGAAGGTACAATTTATTTTGGCTTCTTTTTCTTTCTACTACTAATATCTGTTCAACTATCAGAAGAAATGGTCTCAAGCCTTGAGAAATATATAGCCATGGAATCTGAATTGATTCAAATGGAGAAGATTAAAACTGGTTTCCTTCTCAATATTTCAAATGAGTTTAAAACTGGAATTGAGAAGATAGCTCTTGTTGTTGGTAAATTAAACCAAACCAAAAAATTAAATAAATCTGAAAAACCTGCAAGCCAAGTTTTGGACTCGCAATTACGAAATACCATTTCTATGATTGATGAGGCAATTTTACTTAGTAATATTGAAGAAGGTCATTACAAGATCCAACATTCTCATGTTATTGTTAGCGAAATTATTATGGACTGCATTCAACTTTCTGAGCAAAGACTGGATCAAAAAAGAAAAAATCTTCATGTTTCTATCCATCCTAGTGATGCAAATGTAGAAACTGATCCGGTTCTTTTTAGAGCGATAAGTAGAAACTTGATTGAAAATGCTTTTCTATATACAGATAAATCCGTGCGTATAGATGTAGACTTCGAATTGAAAGATCAGCAATATATATTGACTGTTTCTGATGAAGGTCTTGGTATGAATCATTTCGAACAAGAAAACCTCTTTAAGAAATTTATACGAGGTGCTAAGGATAATATTATTCCAGGAGCTGGCATAGGTCTTACCTTAGTCAATGCTAGCACCATTTTGTTAGGTGGAACTCTAAAAGTGAAATCTGCGGAAGGAATGGGTTCCATTTTTGTTATAACGATTCCCACTGAATCAAGCTCTCATTCTAAAGAAATACCTTCCTCACCTAAAAAATTACCTAAGAAAAAGGTGAAATCTTGAAATCAATTCTATTGTCTTATGCTCCAAATACTGTTTCGCTTTTTAATTTGAAAAATTTTCTCAGAAAGATCATTTATGCTTCATTGATTCTACTTGTTTTTCTTGCTATCAACTGTGGATCAAAAACTCAAAACATAGATACCATTGATCTTTCAGGAGAGGACTGGTCCATATCTCTATCAGATAATTTGGAGTATGCTCTACCAGAAATATCTCACAGTGCTTGGGAGACCGTTAGTCTTCCCAACAATATCAATTCTTTTGTTAAATCATCCGATGGAGCTGTTTGGCTTAGAAAAAATTTTGAATTCAATTCTGATAATTTCAAAGGAAATCCTGCTGTCTACTTAGGAAAAATCTACGAGAAGGACCATGTTTATATCAATGGAGTTCTTATCGGTGAAAATGGTGGAAGAGAAGTTAACTTTGGTCGAAAGAGAATCTATCCGATCCCTCATTCACTGCTAATAAATGGTGAGAACACAATCGCCATTCGAATCTATTCCTCCCTTTCGGGTAGTGCTGGTGTTATTTCATCGCCTATAGCTATAGCTCCCTTTGATTATGCTTGGGAGCAGGAATGGAGATTTGCGAATAAAGAATTTATCTATGTATCTTTTTTCTTTTTTATTGGCATATTTTATTTGTTAAACTATTTAAAGATGAAAGATACGAAAGAATATAGAAGCTTTTCTATCTTTGCATTGACTTATTGTATTTATGAGTTCTCAAGAAATGATTATAGATTTAATGTTTATAATAACTTTTTATTCTTTAAATTTTTAGAATATGCAACTTTGTTTTTTATTCCATACCAATTCTTACGATTTGTGGAAGAATTTCTAAAATTCAAAAAATTCAAATATTCTAAATTGTATTTCTTACTTTCTGCTTCCTTTGTTCTTCTTTTTGCAATCATCCAAAAGCCACAATTCTGGTATGCCTTTGTTGGATACTGGGATTTTCAATTGCCTATAACTTTAGGTTATACCATCTATTTAACCTTTATTCGAATTCGTGAAAAAGTAATAGGAGCCTATATCCAAGGTATTGGTCTTTTTTATATTTTCTATGCTATCATTAAACAAATTCTCATCGAAAGAGGCATAGCAAACCTAGAATCTTCCCTTGAGGCATCTGTCTTATTTTACTTCTTTCTCATGACAATAGCACTGAGGCTACAATTCCTATTTGTTAAAAGAAAAATTCAAAAACGCTATGACCAATTGCGAGAAGCGGATACACTGAGGGATAAGATATTTAGACATATGGAAGTGATGATCTCTAAGCCTCTCAAACATATGCATGCTATTCTGTTAGAGATGGATCTACTTAAGGATGCTAAATTAAAAAAAGAAAAAATTCATGAAATAGAAAATATACAAAGCACCTTACAACCTTTAATGGATGATATTATAGAATTATCCAGATTGGAAGTAATGAAGGAAGTACCTTTTAAAGCTGCTGTCCCCTTTGTTGATTTCATTAAGGAAGTAATTCCAGCTAATTCGATTACCTATTCAATCAAAGTGGAATCTGATACCTTGATTGAGAATAGTTTAGAGCTTATTAATTCGATAGTAATTCGTCTTATAGATTTTCCGAGTATACAAGATTTTACTCATAATGATTTAATTATCACCCAAGATCTTAGAGGCAATGTCCACTTTAGATTCTTACTCTTTCACTCGAATCCTAAAATCGCTATAAAGGTATATAACGACTTACAGAACAATATGTCCTTAGAAGATACGAATTCTATAAAATGGCAGATCATTAAACAAATAGCACGCTTGCTGGAAGCAAAACTGGAGTTAAAGATCATTAAAAGGAAATACTTAAGAATTGATCTAGGTCTAACTGCTATTCAAGCACCAGCCTCGGAACTAACTCCTATTAAGGAAACCAAAAATAAAGTTTTCAAGAATAAAACATCCAAGAGCGATAAACCCAAGCAAGATTGGAAGGATGAACTGAAGACTATTTTTACCAATATTAGATCTAAACTATCCAAAAAGAAGTGAGTCTAGTATAGGGAAATTGTGTTCAGGCTGCTTCTTATTTCCGGGTCGATTCATAAGAAAGACCTTCCAACCTGCTAGGCTTGCGGCTTGGGCTTCTTCCAAAATATCCGTATAAAATGTACAATCATCATTCGAAGAAGAAGTCTGAATTGCAATATTTTTATAACTCTCAGCTTCTCTCTTGCCACCTACAGTAGTATCAAAGTAAGCTTGGATAAATTCCCTTAGATCACCAAAGATTGAATATTGCATAAATAATATCTGAGCTTCTACAGAGCCTGAAGAATAAATATAGACTGGAATAGATTTTTCTTTACATTGCTTCAAAAAAATGGGCACATCTTCGAATAACTCAGCTCTCAGATCACCTAACTCGAATCCCTCTTTCCAAATTCTTCCTTGGACCCATTTTAATGCACCGAACTTTCTATCGATTCGAATAAGATGGTGAAGGTAAGCATGTATTTGGCGGATATCACTTGGATCAGTTATTTCTGCAAAATCGGAATTCTGAAAATCCTTTTTATTTTCTAATAGAATACTTTCTAATTGATCTTGAGGTAATGGCTCTTTGCGTAAGTAGTCTAAGAGTCTCTCAGTGGAATAGGGAAATAAAATCTCATGAACGAAAGATATAGGACCTATTGTTCCTTCAATATCTAAAATAATAGACTTAGGCATGTTCTAATTCCTTTTGCATTAGAATCTCATCCTTTGCATAGTTTTTAATAATGATCCACCAGAACAAACTACAGGGTATCCAAAACAAAATGGAAATGGAAAGTGCAAGTGGACGATCTGTTGTTCGAAGTAAAATAGCAGCACTCATTGCAGGACCCAGACCCTTGCCGAGGTCATCTGTAAGATTGTATAAAGAAAAAATTGCTGCCCTTCTTTTGGGAACATTAACATTGATTAGAACTGCGCGCACATTTGCACCCGTTATGGAAATTAAGAATCCAGTAAAAATATTTAGCAATACAAAAGGTAGTCCAGAATGAGCGAAATCTCCTGCATACAATAACCATAGAGCAGGAAAGATTCCCAAAAAAGTACTTAGTCCACAAAATATGGGTTGGTAGACTTTCTTAATATTATAAAGCCATTGTCCAATCACTCCTCCAAAGAAAAAGCCCATAAAGACACCAATGGCACTAAATGTTAACAAGCCCGCAGCTTCTGTCTTTCCTAAGGAGTAAGCTCTTTCATAATGATCTACTAAAAATACAAAGAATACGCCCCAGGGAACACAGCCTGGAATTCCTTGTAAGAAGACACCAATGTTGGTCTTATTTGCAAAGAGAATTTTAAAATCTTGGAAGGTAATCTTGTGGGATGCCTCATCAATGCTATTTCCGTGAGAATCAACTTCCATAGCACCACGATTAGGTTCACTACAAAAGAAATAATAAATTGCTGCAAAAAAGAAGGAAGGAATGGATAGATAAAGAAAGGATAATCTCCATCCATTCGCAGGATCAGCTTCACCCAAAATACCACCAACTAACTGCCCTATTCCGACACCGAGACCCATAGATAAAGATACAAATCCAGTTGCTATAGCCCTTGAAGTACTGGAAAAATAGTCACCTATAATGGAGAAAAGCAAAGGAAAAATTCCACCCAGGCCAAAACCACAAAGTGTTCTTAGAATCAAAAATTCATTATAGTCTCTTGCATATGCCGTGAGTAGACAACTTGTTTCGCCTAGAATCACTGTTAGGATTAATAATTTTTTGCGAGAAAAAATCTGTGACAAATATCCCATGCTAATAGAGACTAAGCCACCTAAGATGAAGAAAAATATGGGAATTAATCCACCTAAATACCAATCAATATCTGCTTGCTCTACCAATCCTAAAGAGGCTCCAATATTTTTAAGATTGGGTGCTATCAAATTTTGATCGGCAAATAAAAAAAAACTCAAGGCGATTATCATCCAAAAAGCAAGAATCCCTCTTGCTCCATGCTGTGCTAAATCTTGAAGACCTACAAATCTAAGTGCTGATTTTTTCTGAGTCATTTTTTTGTTTCCTTTTCCATGCATCAAATCCTAAAGCTAAGACAAAAAAGAATCCCAAGAATCCAATAACGGCTGCTAGAGCAACATCCCATTCTGGAATCAAACTCCCATTAACAATGCCACGAGCCTCATTCGGTATAACTGGAAGTACAGGAGTTCCACCTTCCATTTGAATTGTGGTTTCAAAGGATTCCTTTGAATAATTTACCATAAATGCTTGCAGACCTTCTGGAATGTCCTCTTGCAATCTTTCGGGATTTGCATCCGAAGAAAAACGCACCTTCATATCTGTTGGCTTAAGAAAAATGGGTCTCGCTCCCGACTTAGATTCAAAAAATAATTTGTCCTTAAATTGAAAGCTTTCAGATTCTATAGGAATGCGGTAAGAAATTTGCACCTCAGTATTTCCAGGAAGAACTGCCCTATCAACTCTTTGCTTGCCTGAGGATTCTTTGATAAACTGTAAGGGAATAGCCATTTTAGAATTTCCTTGGGTCCACGAACCTTGCAGATCTAAGGCTTCCTCGGGGATATAAAAATCTAAACCGCCCGCATAAATGGACTTAGGTGGTTTTGTTTCATTTCGTAGCAAATAGATTTTGAAAACATGAATGGATTTCTTTTCTCTTACAACCTGCATGAGAGATCTCGTCTTAAGTAGATCTAGATTTTCCGTAGGTTCATAAACTACGACTTCTTGGGTCTGGGCTCGCATAGCTGGCACAGGAGGAATCATTTTGTTGTAATTTGCTGATTTGTAGCTTACCTGAAGAAGAACTGGGCTGCCCTCTGGAAGATCCAATTTGGGAATCGTAAATTCGCCAGAGATTCCTTTCTGTTCATAGAGCGGGATCATGCTATCCCTGAGTAGGATTACTTTGATACTATCAGCCTTTCCTAGGGATTCTGTGGAACCATTCCATAATTTCACACGAAGGGAAATGCTTTCAGCAAACAGGGGAAACTGAATCATGAAACTCAAAAGAAGGATGAGGAGGAATTTATTCATTTTTATAATCATAAAGGGTAATTTGATTTTTCGGATACAAGCTTCCGTGAAAATCTAAAAACAATTTGACAGATAGGTTTTTTTTGTCAGCTTGTTAATATCCGACATAATTCTATGAATTCCCCAGAAGAAATACAACACAATTCCTCCAAAGATGAACGAGATTTACTTCTCGAATACCAAGCTATAGACACTGATAAGATAGAGAAAATTGACATACTTGGTGTGTTGTTTGATAACGCAAATACGGACGAAGCTGCCGCAAAAATTGGAAGATGGATAGACCAAAAGAAAGGCTACAAGCACGTGCTTTTCATGGATCCACCCAGACTGATGAAACTTCGTTCAGGAAAGAAATTGCATCGCATCACAGATAAGGCAGCCATGATCCTTGCCGAAGGAGCTGGGCTTGGATGGGCTTCTGGTGGTAAAATAAAGACACGTGTTTCCGTAATTGGTCTTATCATGGACTTGGTACGTTATGCAGAACTGAAAGGTTACACCATCTTTATGCTAGGTTCCAAAGAAGATGTGATTGAAAGAGTCTTCTTCAATTTAACCAGACATTTTCCTAAACTAAGAATAGTTGGCCGCCACTCCGGACACATGAACAAACAAAGGGAACTTATGGTGAAGGAAGCCATTCGCAAAACTAGCCCTGACATCATACTCTTCGCCTCAGACTTTCCTGAGCAAGAAATCTGGATAGAGAACAACACCGGCTTCTTTGGCAATTCTGTTATAATCGGTGTTAGTGGAGCCTTCGACATACTTTCTGGAAAAGATAAGAAAGCCCCCGACTCTTTTAAATTGAAAGGCTATACCTGGCTTTGGAGGATTATAGCAAGACCTTATCGCATCTTTCGAATGTTTCGCATCTTACAGTTCATCATCATGGTTCTGCTCTCAAGAATCCAAAAGAAAAAATCCTTAGATTAAATGTAATTTCTGTATTTTTTGAAATTTAATTGGATAGGTAGCCCTAT
>PEQN01000029.1 GCA_002786225.1 Leptospira sp.
AGCTTGGTTCATTCTATAATCCAACAACACAGAGACGGAAAAATCGTACGCAAAAAAGGAAAGAGTGCTTTTACAAGGTGAAGCATCTATTGGATAGCACTAAATTCTTGTTTGTAAAGACTATTATTACACTTGTTTGCAAAAATATTTTGCAACAAAATGCTTTTACTCTTGAATTTTATTTAAGAAAAATAAAATAGCGTAAATAACATGATACATGGAAGTTTGAAAAATAAAGCAAGACTTATAGTGTCGGAGACAAGTTTCTCAATTTAGTTTGGTGATAATTCATCGAATACTAAGTGAATTTTATATACGATAACATCAAATAGTAAATCCAATACTTTATTGATTGTTTGCTTTTTATTAGGAAGGTATCATTGAAATTACCATTTAAATAAAAGAAGAGCGATGCCATGACAAGCAATACAAACAAGAACATTCCACTTAGCAATAAATATACTAGAACCTACTACCAGAAAGATTCTCTTGTTTCCAATGTAAGGAGAGCGCTCCAACGCAGGATACCGAGCGAACTATTTGAAGCTAGTATTCAGAAACATTTGAAAGAAGATGAGAAAGAATTTCTTTTAAATTATTATATTAAGAGAAGCGACATAGACGGAGATTATTATAATTTAAAAAGTATTCCTTCTAAAATCAGCCTAGAAACAGCGAACCAGTTGCTCCAAGAGGTAACAATCAGCGAAGAAGATAAGAATTACCTTTTGAAATTCTATCATTTCAATCAAGCCGAGAAGAAATATATTCTTCAAGAGCCCCTAAGTGAAAAAGATGAAATCAAGATGTTGAAAATGTTTAAACGCAAATCACTTCATATAGGCAACTCAGAAAAAGCAATGATTTCAAAGATCATGGAGCAAATTGAAGAAATCCCCAAGAAAGATATTTTTTTTGCTAATCTCTACACTCCTCCTGATCATGAATTCTTTTCACCACCTAACTTAAAGCATATATCAGGAATGCAGATCATTGAATCTGCTAGACAATTTGGTATAGCTTGTCATCATATATTTGGCAAAGTTCCTCTGGATGGCGTTACCTTTCTTCTTCAGAATCTTAATTCAGAATTCTACCAGTATGCAAAGCTGAACATGCCAATTAAGTTACGAAATGTACTTAAATCCGTTAAATTTGCAAAAGACGGAAGCTGGAATCAAAGCAAACTAGAAATAACCATCTACCAAGAAAATACCGAAATTAGCATGATTACTATGGAAGCAACCATCTTGCCTCTTAAAGTTTATAAAAGATTAAAAGAAGGCCAAGAGGAAGTTTATGAAATAGAACCACGGTATAAATTGATAGAAAAATTTAAGAAGAATATTTCTTTGAGACATGCGAATTTAAAATACATATGTACAATAGAAAATTTTTCCTTGAATGGATTTATGGTCGCCTCAGTTGGAAGCCCGCCTGTTGATTTTGAGGCAAGTGAGTCCATAGAATTTTTTATGCACTTTGATATTGCTGGTTTTATCCATGGGAAATGTAAACTTCTGTGGATTCGAGAAAATGACCAAAATGATGATATTTTCTTTTCTGGTTATGAGATTACAGAGATTTCAAATCTTGATATGGAAAATTTAAAAGAAAGTATAGCCCGTTATGGAAGATTAATTGAGGATAGAGAGATTCTATAAGAATGGGAAAAATTCAAAACTTAGAATATATATTAGTTCATCTCGATGGAGTGCTATTAAAGAATATTCTTGGCCCTATCTTGTATTCAATGATGAATTCATTCAATATTCAATACACCCTAGAAGTAGAAAGAAATATTTTAGCTAGACCCTTGGAAGAAATAGGCAATTACTTACGCAGCGTACATAAAATCTCTTTAAGCAACCATGAACTCTTTGAAACTTACTTAACTTTCAGAGCAGAATATGAAAGTAATACTGTCATTCATAAGCAAAACGGTTTAATCGATTTCCTCAATAGAATACAAGCTCTAGGTCTGAAACTGATAGCTTATGGAGGAGCTCCTAAAGAATATTTCAATCAACATTTATCGGAGCATTTAATCTATTTTTTAGAGCCAAGGTATATTCAGACAAGGGATTTTAGGCCAGGCTTAATTGAAATTATGAATCAATTAAATGTTTCCTCCCATCAAATAATTTTTATAGATGAGGAAGCGAATGTAGGACGAGTTGCGATTTCAAATCAAATTCCATTTATAGGTTTTGAAGATAATTTTGCACACAGCTTCCAACCACTTGAATTAAAGAGTTTGAATTTAGATTATTCTGTTTCGTCTTTGAACGAAATCACAGAAGATCTCTTATTGAAAATTGATTCTTCGCTGAATCGGATAAATCCAAAATATTGATAGAATTGAAAGAGGCTAGGAAGAAATCATGAGTGAATTCAATGGTAAGACATTACTAATAACAGGTGGAACAGATGGCATGGGACTGGTAACTGCTGAAATGTTTGCTGCCCAAGGTGCCAAGGTTTATATCTCAGGAAGAGATGCAATCAAGGGAAAGGAAGCTTGCGATCAAATTGCAAAGAAAGGCGGCAAAATTTTTTTTATACCTTGTGATGTGTCTGATCCCAAGCAAGTAGAAGCCATGGTTGAACAAATTGTCCGGGAGTCTGGCAATTTAGAAATTGCATTCAATAATGCAGGGATTACATCTAAGTCCCATAGCCCTCTTGATGCCTTCCCTATTGATGAATGGAATTCTATTCTCCAAATAAACTTAAATGGAATTTTTTATTCTATGAAGTACCAAATCAAAGCCATGTTACAATCTGGGAAATCTTGCTCTATCATTAATAACAGTTCTGTGGCTGGAGTTGTATCCATGCCTATGCAAGCTGCCTACTCAGCGAGTAAAGCTGGTGTCATTGCACTTTCCAAATCTGCCGCTATTGATTATGCTCAATCAGGAATTCGAATCAATGTGATTGCACCAGGTCCTGTAATGGGAGGCATGAATACTCCAGAAAGATTACAAGCCAATCCAGCCAGAACACAAAAGAAATTTGATTTAACAGCTATGCATAGATTTGCGGAACCAGAAGAAATTGCAAAAACAGTAATTTGGTTGAGCTCAAGTGCAGCTTCTTATATAACCGGTACTGTAATAATGGTTGATGGCGGCTTTTCAGCAGGCAAATGGTAATAATTTCTCAGTTGGCATGATTTTTAGGGAAAAAATATGGAAAATAATTATTTCATAGGAGATTTTACAATATTTTAATTCTTGGGGAATTTATTTTCTTGCATCCTAGTTTTTATTTATAAACAATATGCTTAGTTTAATGGAAACTTCCTATGAAGACTAAATTTTCATGATAAATATAGAAAATTACCAAGATATAAAGGAAATTCATTCTGGCAAAAATAGCTTGGTTTTCCGTGCCTGGAAGAATGGTAAACCGTTTATAATCAAATTATTAAATAACGAATACCCAGATGCAGCCCTGATCAACCGATTCCGCAATGAATTCAATAATATCAATAAATTAAAAAGTCCGGGATTGGTCGAAGCTGAAGAGTTCATACGATACAATAATACTTATGCTATAGTTTTCAAAGATATAGATGGTGAGACTATCTATAATCTTTTTAAGAAAGATCATAATTTTTCAATTCAAGAAATTATTGAAATTATGATTAAGATTGCACAAGCTTTAGGAAATATACATAGTAAAAATGCAGTACACAATGATATTAAATCTCAGAACATTATTTACAATCATAAAACGGGAATATTAAATATTATTGATTTAGGCTCTGTAAGCTTTTTGAACAAGCAATACCTGATCACACCTAACAACACATCAATAGAAGGAACTCTTGCACACATTTCACCTGAACAAACAGGCCGTATCAATCGAAGTGTAGATTATAGAACTGATTTTTATTCATTGGGTGTTACCTATTATAATTTATTAACCAATCAGCTACCTTTTGAATATAAGGATTCTATATCTTTAGTTCATGCGCATATAGCCAAGAAACCTATCCCGCCTTTTGAATTAAATAAAACACCTCTAGCTCTTTCTAATATAGTTCTTAAATTAATGGAAAAAAATCCAGAAGAGCGCTATCAAACTGTAGAAGGTTTAGTTTGGGACTTAGAGAAATGCAAAGCTTCCTTAGAAAAGTATGGTATCGATTATCTTAAAAGATATAAATTTGATATTGCTACGAAAGATTTTTCAAGAAAATTTATAATATCAAAAAGATTATTTGGTAGAGATAACGAATTTAAAAAAATTAAAGAAAAATTCGAATCATCATCTAACGGTAGCTTTGAGATTTTATTCGTCTCAGGTAGATCTGGAATTGGAAAATCTGCTTTAATTCATGAATTGAATCGAGCGATTTCGGAATCAAAAGGGTTTTTTGCATCGGGAAAGTATGATAATTACAAAAAATCTATTCCCTACAGAGCTATATCAAGGGCTTTTCAGAAGATTATTCAACAGATTTTAAGCCAAAGCCAAGATTCTATCCAAAGCTTTAGAGATAAAATCCAACTCGCGCTAGGTGAAAATGGACAAATCGTCACTCAAGTTATTCCAGAATTAGAAAAGTTAATTGGAATACAACCTGATTCCATCCAACTTGATCCTGCTGAAACAGAAAATAGATTTCGACTTTCTTTCTTAAATTTTGTAAAAGCCTTATCCAAAGAATCTCATCCTATCACTATATTTTTGGATGATATGCAATGGGCAGATAATTCTAGTATTAAACTATTATCCAATATTATAGCCGATCCAGAAATAAAGTATTTATTCATAATAATGGCTTACCGCGATAACGAAATCAATCCAGCTATGTCATTTTATCATTTCATGGCTAATATAAAGAAAAAAGGTCGTGAATTCAATAAAATAGAACTGAATCCTATCGAAGTAAACAGCATAGATCATTTAATTGCCGATACACTCAAAACCAGTCCTGAAGAAGTACATTCACTTTCCCAAGTTGTTTTCGCTAAGACTAAAGGAAATCCATTTTTTGTGAATGAATTTCTCAAAAATTTATATGAAAATAAATTAATCTATTTTCAAAAAGAAAAGTGGGCTTGGAATTTAGAAAAAATTAATTCTTTGACTATAACTGAAAATGTAATTGATTTAATTATCAAAAAAATTAGTTCTTTAACAGACTACCGACTACATCTATTAAAAATAGCAGCCTGTATTGGAAATTGGTTTAGACTGGATGTTTTCTTAGATATAGTTGGTGAAGATGAAAACAAAGTTATGGAAGAATTAATTTTTCTTTCTAACGAAGAATATATTATTCTAGGTGAAAATAATGTAAACTTTGTTCATGATAAAATACATGAAGCGGTTTATACATTCCTAACTCCATCCGAGAAAGCGAAAAATCACAAGCACATAGGTTTGAGATATCTTTCGATGCTTGATAAGTTTAAATTGGATGAACATATTTTTACCATTGTCAACCAACTAAACTTAGGTGATCTAGATTCTAAAGATAAACTCGAAGTCACTCGATTAATTGATTTAAACTATAGTGCAGGAGAGAAGGCCCTCAGTTCAAATGCTTATGAGCAAGCAAACCTCTTCTTTGAAAAGGCACAATCATTGCTTCCTGCAAATTCATGGGAAGACAATTATTCGAGAAACTTAAAGATATATATTGGTCTAGCAAAATCTGAATATTTAATCAAGGATTTTACAAAAGCAGAATCAACTTTCAATTTTATCATAGATAAAGCGGAATCAATACTTGATAGAATTCAGATTTATGAAATGAAATCTGCCATGTACGCAAGCCAGAATAAAATGAGTGAAATCATAGAGATTCTAAAACTTGCACTTAGAGAATTAGGTTATTCACTTCCCCAAAAACCTACAGCAGTCTCGCCTCTTCCTGAATTAATAAAGTATAAAATTTACCTCAAGGGCAAATCGATTTCAGAATTAGAGCAATTACCAGAAATGACTGATCTTGTGGATCTAGCTGTTATGCGTATTTTGAATGCACTAATTGCACCAGCCTTTATTGGACAGCCTGCACTTTTTCCAGTTATAGTGCTGAAAATGGTTAACCTAACCTTGCGTAAAGGTCTTTCACCGATTAGCCCTTTGGCTTTTGCAGCCTTGGGTATGATCCAAGGTTTTGGATTGGGAAATTTTTCCGCAGGTTATGAATTAGGTGAAATTGGGGTAAAATTACTTCAAAAAACAGAATCAAAAATAATAAAATGCAGAGCTTTATTTTTCTTTGCATGTATGATTTCCCATTGGAAAAATCATGCTAAAGATTCAGCCAAAATTTTTATCGAATCACTCCAAGCAGGCTTTGAATCAGGAGAGTTGCAATATGCTTCCTATGCATTGAATAATCTACATTTTCAAGGAACTTTAAGGAGACAGAAACTTCTAGAACTACAAGAAAGCTTTAATCATTATTATACTTCTTTAATTTCTTTAAATCAAATCAATGCTATCCAAATTTATAATTTAGATCGTCAGTTTGTTGACAACTTACTTGGGAATAGTAAAAGTATACTACAAATTGAAGGTGAACATTTTCAAGAAAGTAAGATCCTTCCAGAATGGATAGAAGCAAAAAACGAAAACGGGCTTTTTCAATACTATCTTTCTAAAATGAGACTGGAATACCTTTTTGGAGATATGAATAAAGCATTTGAATATTCTAATTTATGCTCATCTTATGAATCAGCTGTTTTTAGCATGATGTTTATTCCTGAGTCAGTTTTTTTTCGTGCACTTATAGCTTTTCAATTGTACAATAAAAATTCCAAAAAATCTTTCTTCCATAAAATTATTAAGACTTCAGCTAAAAGATTAAAAGTTTGGGCATCTTCAAGCCCCTACAATTACTTTCATAAATACCAAATTATACTAGGGATTTTGCAAGCATGCAAAGATAAACCTGAGTTAGCTTACAATCATTTTCAACAAGCTATAGACTCTGCAAAACTAAATGAATATTTGCTTGAGGAAGCTCTTGCCAATGAACTATGGGCTTTAGTACTAGAAAGGAAGCAACAAAGTAAGTATGCGAATGTGCATTTATTAGAAGCTCATTATATCTATTCAATTTGGGGATCCAAGCCGAAGGTTACTCTATTAGAAGAAACAAATCCATATTTCAAATCCTACTCGAAAAGATATATCAAGCTCCAACAAATAGACACTAGCTCACCTACTGTAACCAAAAGAAATAGTACAACTGATAATTCTTTCCTTGATATAGATACTATCATAAAAGCATCTAGGACACTTTCAGGAAGTATGAAATTAGGTAACCTCTTGGAGAAAATGATGACGATTCTTCTAGAGAATGCTGGTGCAGATAGAGGTTTCTTTTTACTGAAGGAAAAAGAAAAATGGTATATCCAAGCTGCTGGTCAATCTCAACCAGTCAAGATAGAAGTTCTTCAATCTCTGCTCTTTATGGATAACTCCATTCGAGACAATAAAGCATTTGATGATACATTCGCTTCAACTGTAGTCAATTATGTAATTCACTCGGAAAAAATTGTTATTCTGCACGATGGAGCAAACGACTCTACTTTTATGAATGATCCTTATATACTTAAATCCAAACCTAAGTCTATCCTTTGTTATCCCATCTTTAATCATGGTAAGTTAAATGCAGTAGTCTATCTTGAGAATAGTCTCACTTCGGATGTGTTCAACTCGGGAAGACTCGAACTTTTAAAAATTTTGGCTGCACAAATTTCTATTTCATTAGAAAATTCCCTTCTTTATTCAAATTTAGAAAAAAAAGTAAGCGAACGGACAACTAATTTAAACAAGGCATTAAGCGATGTTCAACAACTTAAAGAAAAGCAGGATGGTGATTACTACCTTACGTCCTTACTTATTGAACCTTTGAGTAAGAACCAAGCAAATTCAAAAAATGTAAAGATTGAATTTCTAACCGAGCAAAACAAAAAATTCCAGTTTAAAGATTTTAACTCAGAAATTGGGGGAGATCTTTCCGTTGCTGATAGAATAGTACTTCATGATAAAAATTATATAGTTCTTATGAATGGCGATGCAATGGGAAAATCTATGCAGGGTGCAGGGGGCGCTATAGTATTAGGTTCTGTATTTGAATCTATGGTCAAAAGAAACCAATTCGATAAATCATCTAATAATTTATTTCCAGAAGAATGGTTGAAGAATGCATTTAAAGAACTTCATACAGTCTTTACTACTTTCAATGGTTCAATGTTGGTCTCAATTTTCATGGGCTTATTGGATGAGCAGACTGGCTTACTATATTTTATTACAGCCGAGCATCCAAGTCCAGTTTTATTCAGGGACAATAAAGCAAGTTTCATCCCATCTCAATTTAATTATACCAAATTAGGTATGCTTAAAACGAATCGAAAAATTTTTATTAATACTTTTGAACTTAAGGACCAAGATGTAATTATCATAGGTTCAGATGGCAAAGATGACATTTTTGTAACCTCTAACTCTGGTGATATGACAATCAATGAAGATGAAAATCTTTTTCTGGAAAATGTAGAGTCTTCACAAGGTAACCTAATTGATATTATTCGAAGAATTAAATCACAAGGCGATTTAATGGATGATATTTCTTTGGTAAGACTTAGCTATAGCGAATCATTGCAAGAAGATAATGAAAGCACACCTTCCCTATTAAATTCTATACTGTTAAGCAATCCAAATATATTTAAGTCTGAATATTTCAATCTAATGATAAAAAAATATATAGATTTTTCTAATAAATCCAGCACAGAAAGTATTCAATATCTTTACTTAATTTCTTTAGTATTTAGAAAATTAAAAAATTTCCAATATGCAATTCAATATTCAGAGAGAATCCGTTTGAGAGATCCTTACAACCGTAGAAACTTAAATTTACTAAAAAATCTTTATCGTCTAAATGGCGACGTAATGCAAGAAGGCAAGACAGCAATTCAAATTGCTAATCTTAAAAATTAAGATCTTTTCTTAATTTTCCTGCAAATTTTGTAACACATTTATTCTTTCTGGTCAAACTTTCTGAACTAAGAGGTTTAAACATGATCATACATCAAAAGAGCCAATTGATAAGTATCTTACTTTTCTTTGGACTACAAGCAACAAGCCCAATGATTTCCAAGGAGAAAACTGTGAATAAGAATATAGTAGGAATTGTATCTGTTAAGGCAAAGTGGTATTACTTTGATAGCTTATTAAAAAATGGATATACTAATTCTATACCTGAATACAAGGCAGCACCTGGTCTTTTATTCAAATACTATCATTACATTCAAAGAGATTCCCAGAAGGATTTTGGAGGGTTTTATCTTTGGAAGGACCTTGAATCAGCAAATTCTTGGTACAATAAAGATTGGTTTGAAAGAATTAAAGAAAAAAGAGGAAGTGATCCAAAATTAGATCTCTTCGAAGTAGAATCGATCAAAGATTTTGTATCTGAGGACTTTGATTACAATTCAATAGCCGAACAATCAGTCACTCTCTTTATAAGTCAAGTGAATGAGAAGGATATCGAAAAACTTTTACTTCCAACAAAAGGTTTAGTAAGGACTTATATTCTAAACAAAGATAAGACAAAATATGGAGTTTTACTTTTCGAGAGTAAGTATCTCGCCGAACAATTTGTAAAAAATATTGGAATCCTAAAAGTAGATTATTACTCTACTCCAGTTTTATTAAAAAATTAGCTTTAGAAAGCATCCTGCAATAGCCTAAAAGTTGCAGGATTATATAAAATATGAAGGAAAAAAATGAATACGATAGCAAAACAGCAATTCCTAGATGAACCAAATGATTTTTTACTCATCCAAGAATCTTTACAAGGCAACAAGAAATCATTAGAAAGTTTACTTGCTAGACACAAGGATTTTATTTACAATCTATCATTGAGAATGTTTTTAGATCCTGATGATGCTATGGATGCAACACAAGATATCTTGATTAAAGTAATCACATCTTTACAAAGTTTTCAAGGAAAAAGCCAATTTCGCACTTGGCTTTATAGAATAGTAGTTAACCATTTTCTAAATTCAGAAAAAAGAAAAATGGAGCAATGGATAGATCGTTCCTCAAATATTTCAGAAATTAAATCACAAGCTGAAAATGAAGATGAGATACCTGAAGAAACAATAGAAGAAGTTCGCATCTTATGTTCAACTGCTATGTTGATGTGCTTGAACAGAGAGCAAAGATTGCTTTATATTCTCGGTGAAGTATTTGAAATCGATCACAATATTGGAGCAACATTGTTTCAACTTACAAAAGGAAATTATAGACTCAAATTGTATAGGGCTAAGAAAGATTTATTGGAATTTGTATCAGGAAGATGCGGTTTGATCAATCCATCGAATTCTTGTCGTTGCAAAAAGAAAACAAAAGTTTTAATCCAAGAAGGCAAAGTAAATTCTAAACAATTAAAATTTAATTCTTCTTTTACCCAAAGCGTACAAAATATACTCTATCAACATAGAATTCCTTTGAGCTATAAGATTCAAATTGATATGAAAAATTTATTCCAAGAAAATCCCTACCAAATTAAAGAAGAATTAGATCATCTATTGGAGAATTTGGTGAAAAGTTGAAAGAACTTTCATATAAACAAATTTATTTTCCATCAAATGATAAACATTCAATTATAAATCAGAAGATAAACTTTTTGTGACTTTTTATTGACAAAATTGCTCTCAATTTCCATTATTTGAAAGATATTCTTAATTTTTGATGCTTCGATCAGAAAAAGTGCTTATTAGAATCCATAAAGAAGCCAAATACAATTGACTTTGGGTTCAAATTCGATTTAATGTTAAAAATAAAGTCGTTTTTGAAAAATATATTTGAGAAGCAAAATGAAACAATTTCTTTCTAATTTAGCAATACTTATTCTTTTCCTGTTTCTAACTATAGAAATTTCTGCTGCCAACTCCATTATTTTAAAATCTGGTAAAACCATTAAAGGGACTGTCATTAACCAAAATGAGAAAGGTCTCACTGTAAAACTCGCAGATGGATCAACACAAACTATTGAAAAATACAAAATTCTAAAAGTTGTTTATAAAGATGTGTCAGAAGAAGAAGAAAAGAAGATTCGTATAGCAGAAGAAAAGAAGCTTTCTGAAAAATTGAATAAAGAAGAAGAAGCTCGTAGAAAAAAAGAAGAAGAAGAGGCTAAAAAACAAGCAAAAATTGACGAGAAGAATCTCCTAGAATCAGAGAAAGACAAGCTGGCAAAGAAATCTAAAGAAGAACTCAGAGAAAAAGCAAGACGAGAAGGAACTCGGAAAGTAACAGATGTACTCTGGAGATCAGCAGTATTACCTGGTTGGGGCTTTTTTCACGCAGATAGAAAAGTAACTGGTGCGGTGTATTCAGGACTTTTTACAAGCTCACTTTTATATGCTCTTGCTATAAGAAGTAAGGTAAATAGTGCGAAAAGTGAATATGAAGATGCTTCTCTTTATTACCAAGTTGCTAGACCTGATCCTATTAATTTTTTAACAGCTAACGGCTTCAATTTTGGTTCATATTATCTTGTTGATACTTATACAACTGATTATGTTAAAGGCAAGAGGAATGAATTTAAAGGTTTATCTAACCGATATAATGGAGCTCTAGGTCTAGCGCTAATTGTTTATATAACTCAGCTTACACATACTTATTTTATGGGGCAAGATTGGGTAGAAGAAGAATTTCTCTCTAATGGCAAAGCAGGATTAAACATAGATTCTAAATGGGAATCCGCAGGTATCAATTCCTGGGAATTTAGATCTGATATGGGATATACTTGGAAGTTTTAACTTCTATATATAGATTAAATAATCTTTTTTATTTTTTACCTATAAGACTTTTATAAAATATATAATTGTTAATCACCTATATTATATAATTCTTTGCAGCCCTCAATAGATTGTGGGTCTTCCAATAGTTCACAACTAGCTTTTTCAATTCCTTGGATGCATGATTTGACTTCACTTAATCGTTCCTTTGTGATTTCATTTATCAAAGGATCCTTCTTATCTATAGGCAATACCTTTGCCTCCCTTTGGTCTTCTATGCATTTTTCTTGATTAGGAAGAAAAGGCAAGGCTTCTGCTCTTTCCTTTGGAGATAATTGATTCAGCTCTTCTTGAATACAGGCTACAATTTTTTCACAAAGAACTTTCGGATATAGAATTCCAAATTTCACAACTTCATCTGGATTCACTTTTTCACTTTTTTTACAATTTAGATTAACGAATAGAAGAAAGATTAGAATTATTTGATAAATTTTCCAAAGATGGTTTTGCATTCTTCTACTCCAAGATAATAGGCAACTACGAAGTACCCTACCATTCCAAAACTCAAAACGAAGGCAAGTAAAATTCTAGAACTATTCGCATGACTAATACCAAAACTTTTTAATTCAACCATCAAATCCAAATAGAAAAAATGATTCAATAGATAGGTCCATACTAACAAGAAGGCAAGTGGTAGCAAAATTTTTCCAATTTTAGGAATCATCTCACTTAGGGGAATATGGATATTGTGTCGTTTCATTGATATAAAAAGTATGAGGCTGGTTGCAAGAGAAGAACAAGCTGATGCAAAAGCAATACTGCCATGCTTTAAGCTTCCCATCAAACTTAGAGCCAAGACCAAACTAAAAACAAAAGTAAATGCCTGAACTCTCAAGGGAGTCTTAGTATCTTGAAAAGCATAGTAACAAGATATCATAATTTTATTTAAACTATAAAATGGAATCGCCAGAGCATAGAAGCCCAAAGGAACAATCGTTGTTTCTGTAGCAATATCATCCCATTTTCCTCCAAAATAAATAGAATCTAAAACTAATTTACCCACAGTAATTAGGCCCACACTAGCTGGCAGAGTTAGGAATAATGAAAATACAAAGCTGTTCCCAATTTCTTTTGGTATTAAGTCATGTTCTCCTTTCTTGACCTTAGAAAGAACTGTTGGCAAGATTGTTGTAGCAAGTGCTACACCTATAATTCCCGTTGGCAGCTGAACCAATCTTTGAGCGTAGTCCAGACTCACTACAGCACCCAAACCTGGATTGTTGTTTTGAATATAATTTGCGATAAAAATATCAACCAATAAACCTAATTGGTAAAAACCTCCACCAAGAACAGCGGGTAGCATGAGTTTGAATATTTTACGAATTGCAGGATGCTTCCAATGCAGATTCATACTTGGACCGAATCCTTTGTATATCACATAATAAGCTTGCAGTAGCAGTTGTAGAACACCTCCAGCAACTACTCCAAAAGAAAGTACGAAAACCTTATCTAGTATAGTTTTAGTAAAAGGGAATAGAACAATAAATACAAAAATATAACTTAGATTTAATAAAATTGGTGATAGAGAAGGAATGAAGTAATTCTCATGAGAATTAGAAATTGCCATGAAAATGGAAGAGAGACTCGCAGTCATGATTAGAAAGAATAGTATAAAAGATAATTCAATTATTAGATTAGAATATTCTTCTGTTCCTCCTACTAAGGCAGGAATAAAGTATGGTGCAGAAATTAAAAAGCCTGCAATGAATATACTTAATAAAAAGAATAGAAAAGAAAGAACCGAGCCAGTCATAACCTGAGCTTCTTCCTTGCTTCGATTTTCGTACTCTGCAAATATAGGCATAAAAGATTGAGAGAGAGTGCCCTCAGCTAGAAGATTACGGAACATATTGGGAAGTCTATAAGCAACAGAAAAGGCAGAAGCAACCATTCCAGTCCCAAAGCTAGTTGCCATAAAATGATCACGAAGTAAGCCCATGACCCTGGATAACATCGTATAAAAGGAAAGAGCTATACTCTTCTTGGTACTAGAATTACTCACAAAAGTTTTTCTAAAAAGGATGTAGAGCCATTTTCGTTGAAAGTAAATTCAACTTGACAAGCAGGACATTTGTATCTACCAAAAGCTCTGACCCTAAGTCTTGTTCCACATGCTTCGCAAAATACCAACTCAGATTTATCTTCAAGATTTGTCTTATTGATAGAAAGTGCATTTTTATTGGATGAAGAAGTTTCTGTATGTTTCAATTTATAAATGTCAGAAGATTCTTCAGTGGAACGAATGTTAGAAGGTATTGCAGAAAGAATTCTATTGATTCCTTCATTCACCTCCCATTTTATTTCTTTACTAAGCTGAGACTTCATTTCTTGGATTTTTCCTTCCAAGGGATCTATGATTCCAGGAGAATCTTGGATACCATTTTGATCTTCTATAGGTTCAAGGCTAGATATTTTTTCAGAGGAGATTTGGCTTGCTTTTTGCCAAGATGATATTGGGCTTGGATTCTCTATCTTCCATTTTTGGTTTTTTACCAAGGAAGAAGTTCTTTCGTTTTCTGAACTGGTTAAAGAAGTAGAAGCAGTTATTTTGGAAGATGGTTTTGCATGTCCTTTGTAATAAAACTGAATTTGATTTGCTTGTTTTACTTTTCTTTCTAATGGATTTGCAAGCTCTTGCTTGATTTTCGTTGGTGATTGGTGAACAGGCAATCTTGCAAGATAGGCCTTGGCTTCTTCAAGATTATTAGTAATTTTCAAACGATGCTCTAGACCAAATAGGCGAAGCAATTTTGTAACTTCTGTATTCATCTGAGTCAGGATATAAACTATTTTAGAATTGGATTTCATCTTTACGGAAAGCCTTAGTAAGAAGGAAATTCCACCAGAGGATAGGGATTCTAAGTGAGAACAATCCAATAGAAATTTCTGGTAACCTGCCGAAATTCTGGTCTCTAGATACTCTTCCAAATCTCTAGAATTGGAAGTATCTAGTATTCCTTTTAGATAGACGATCAAACTACTTTCTGATTCTAATGCTCTAACTTCCATTTTTTCCTAAGTAGATTGCATCTACAACCTTTCGTTTTGTAATTATGGACTCTTCTTCATCCCTTGCATCCTTAGATATAGGATGTGTTTCTCTTGGATTCTCAGTTAGAATAGAAGGTTCTGGTTTTGATGAGGATTCTTTAATAGAAACTTCTTTACTTTCTGCTTTATCTAGTCCTTCTTTATGAACCAATTCTTCTTTGACAACAATCTTCTCAATCAAAGGAGGATTCTTTGATTCTTCGGGAAGATGTTTTTTCTTTATATCAGAATTTCGTCGGTTAAAGATGGATACGATTACAAATAGTATAATCAGTGCTAAACTAATTACAAAAGCTAGGATGGCATAGGTTCTCAACATCCAAAGAAAAATGTCTTTTTGTTTATCAAGAAATAAAGAAATATTTCCTCTGCTATAAATCAGATGAATACTACCAACCACATCTAATTTGGTTTCATGGTAAACAGCAACAGATACCATTCCTTTTTGTTCTTTGGCTTCAGGAAAAAATTTATAAACAAGAAACTCCAACTGATTGACTATCCAGTTTGATTTCTGTCTAGGTTGAATAGTTTCTGGAAGAATTACAGGTTCAGGGTATTGCCACTTTCTCATACGCAAGGCACTTTCATACAAATTGGATTTGTATTTTTCGTCAGACTTTCGGTCTTTTAGTGCTATCGAATTTTCTACTTCATCTGAATTAGCAAGTACTATCCCTTCTGGATTGAGTAGAACTATTTCTAAGATGCGAAATTCATCAGGATCTTTTTCCGTAACGGATTTCAATCTTGCAAAAGTTTTCTGAAGTTCCGAATATCCCCTAGCATTCATTCTAACTTCCGATGCCTTAGCAAGGGAAACTACTGTGTCGCGAGCACGATTATCTGAGGCAATTTTTATAAACTGAAAGGATGAGGTAGAAGATTCCAAGAAAGACCAGGTCACAGCTGAAATAGCTACAGCTTCGCCTAATAGTAATAATAGAATAGAAAATGCTATAGTTCGGAAGTAAAACAAAGTATTCCCTCATTTTAACCATCGGACTTTATTGGAAATAGGAGAAGGATATTTTTTTAATAAAAAATTCATCCAAGCTTCAGAAAAATGGTCTATAAATTTTTGCCTTAAACTTGGATCTGCACCTAGCATGAAGATACTTTTCATGTTTTCAGACTTAAGGCCGCAGGGATTGATGTATTGAAACACGGAACATTGATTAGATAGATTGAGAGCGAAACCAAAACTTGTAAAAAATTGCTTAAAATAGATTCCTAGGCTTACAATCTTCCACTCAGGGCGAGACTTGAGATAAAGCCCAGGGTTTTCTTTGTCCATGATCAATGCAAGTCCCCAAACCTCGTAAACAGAAAAGATGAGTATCTCTTGCATTTCCCTAAGAAAATTCCCTATACTGAGATTTCTTGCTGCTAGGTCTAAGTGAAAGTAAACAACCAATTGACCCAATTCATGAGCAGTGAAATCACCTCCTCTTTGGATTTCATAAAAATGAATCCCTTTTTCCTGTAAAATGCCAGGATTTACCAATAAATTTGAGGAAATTGCCGTACTCCCGCTGGTAATAGTAGGTTCATGCTCCAAGAAAAGTGTGGATTCACGCTTTTTTTTTCGTGACGTATCTTGGAAATTTATATAGTCTAAATAGGATACGGGTTTGGTAAATTGGTGAAAAATCATGTTTCTGAAAAATATCCCTTGAGCCTAGAAGACACCGTAGTTTTTGGTACAAATTAGATGTTGATCACAATCTGCAAAGGCAAAATCCACCGCGCTACTGTAACAGAAGCCGATTTAAATTACGAAGGCAGTCTGACCATAGATATGGATTTAGTTGACGCTGCTGGGATGATTCCCTATGAAAAAGTACAAGTTGTTAATGTCAACAATGGTTCCCGCTTTGAGACCTACATCATCGAAGGGAAGCGTGGTTCTGGAACAATTTGTCTCAATGGTGCCTGTGCAAGGCTAGGAATGAAGGGCGACAAGGTGATTATTATCACCTATGCTCAAGTAGAAGAATCTCAGATTCCAACTTCCTACCAACCAAAAGTAGTGCATGTGGATGACAAAAACGTTAAGACGAACTAAAAGTTTTTTCCAAAGAAAGCCTAATCTTTCCCAACTTAAATCACGATAAGTAATAGTAAGACCAACTCGGGATTGCAACTATGAAGAAGATACTCATCCTTTTAACCTCTATCTTATTTTCCCTGCCTTATTCACAGGATTCTTGGGCTCAGAACCAAGCTGGAGCGGAGGGAACAGGACAAAATACAGCCTCAGTCAATAACAAAGAGCCGTATTATCCTCTTGCTTACTACGATCCAAGGCTAAGACTCAAGAAAGTTTCCTTCGTAAGAAGACATGCGGATACTGGGAAAGGAGAACTTCTAGATGTTCAAATCGAACTCGAATCAAGAACCAATAAACCTCATAATTATAGCATTTATGTTATAGCTGTAAACGAAAGAGATGCCCAGAACGATGATGAAAGAAAATTAGTTCCCTACCCATCTTGGAGACCTTGGAATCCACAAGCAGACAAGAGAATTGTAACTTTTTCCAACATTATGCCTGTTAATGTAGACTCCAAGGAAATTTGGGGCGAAGAAGCTTACAATAAAAAGCAGGCTGAGGTGGATAAAATGATTCTTCGCGGTTTTGAAGCGGAAATGGGCGAACCGAATTTTGATGAATACATGAGATACCTTACTGAAAATCCTGCAAAGGCTCTTCCTTTTACCTTATACGGTGAAGAAGGACCAGCTAAGGACAAAATCCTAGTTCACAATTATACGAACCAGACTCCTGAAGAAAAGAAAGCGTTTCGCCATGAAACTCTAAAGGATCATTCTTATACCTTGTACAGCAATAAGTACCAATCTACCATCATTACCCACCATTACACCCAATACAGACCGAATTTTAAAACATTCAATAAGGTTGGTATTTTGATCTT
This sequence comes from Leptospira sp., assembly GCA_002786225.1. Classification (GTDB taxonomy): domain Bacteria; phylum Spirochaetota; class Leptospiria; order Leptospirales; family Leptospiraceae. Next base: position 17,834 of record PEQN01000029.1, read on the forward strand.
TGATCCCAACAAAGAAAAGAATAATCTTCTAGTTCGAAGAATCATAGATGTGGGTGATTTAAAAATGACGTACTAATACAAAGTTCAAATTTTCTTAGCTCTCCCCTTGCTGAGAGTTTTGATAGTTTAAGAATATTTTCAAGAAAGCACCCTAGTGGTGCTTTTTTATTAACTGAGATGTTTATTATTCAGAAGCTTTAGGATAAGAAAGAGGCAATTCCTTTTCTAGACGAGTTCTCCACTCCCAAGGTGAAATATTCAATTGAACCCAGCCTGTTCCGTGATCCCAAGTGGTTTCTTTGAGCAATTCTTCCATCAAAGCAGAATTCATATAGCGATAGGATTCCATAATATCTAAGAGATCTCTCTTCTGAGGCAGAACAAAATACGCGGAATTTTTAGCATGGTTCGGCATATATTTCAGTCTTGGCTTGGATTCATGTTGCGTCCATCTTTTTCTATAAAAAGTACTTGCCATTCCCTGAAAATGGAGTGTATTAGGAAGAAATCAGGAGAAATTTATGGAAATAGGCACTCAAAATATCCACTCAGCGCATCCCGTTGCCGTTCAGTCTAGCATACGCACAGAAAACCAAGTCCAAGATAGAGGCCCAGACTCAGTTCCTCCCATTTCTTCAGCTAGTTACAGTGCAGAAACAAACACAAAGGTGGACAATACCAAATCTTCTGGAAGAATGCTCGATACTACAGCCTAATCTATTTATTTGCGAGGCATAGATTTTCCTACAATCCATCTTCCCTTAGTCCGATAATGCTAAGGGTGACACATGGCTTTAACGAAAGAACAAAAACACGAGTTCAGCGAGAAAGTTGCTGAATTTAAAGTATATCTCGAAGAGCTAAAGAAAGAGCTCAATGTTTACAAAACCCAACTAAAGAAAAATCCAGAAATGACGCCATACTACTATGTGGCTATGGCTATCAATGCAGTGAAAGTTATCAATACAAATCTATTGATGAACGATTTATCTGTATCTATACAAGGTATCAATGTAGTAAATTATTTGGAGACAGCTAAGAAAGAAATTTCCAATGCAATTAGCTACATTGAGCAATCTGTTGGCAATGATATAGATGGCTCCTTAAATGATAATAGAGAAAAGTTAGATAAAATAACTCGTCTTTCTCATACACAAAGATTAAATTTTATTAAGGCTTTGCAAGAATGCACTAAAAAAACCATAGCAGCCTTTGGTCCCAACAGTAAGTGGAAATTCAGTTGGCCCGATGTTCACTACCGAGTTGCAGGTGTAGCAAAGAATCTTTTTGATTTTAGAGAATTTGAAAAAGGTAAAGATCTTGATAATCCGGACTACTATGTCCAAAGAGAGCATTTCAATTTAATCATCTCACTTGCTAACTTTGCTGCTCAGGAATATAGATCGAAATTTGACCTTTCCACTCAAAATGCAACTGATTTGAAATCATCCATAGCCATGCTAGATCTCAACCGAAAAATCATGCAGATTACTGGCGAGAATGAAGATCTTGAAAAAACAAAAACCTTAATTGAATCCTTGAAAAATAAGGTAGAAGATCTAGAAACTTCGGATGAAGAGAAAAAGAAAAAAAAGAAAAAATAGACTAAAACCCTTTCTTGTCTAATGTGGAGTTTGGAAAGGAGATTTATATGGCGCTTGAAGCAGTAACCGACTCAAATTTTGATTCAGAGGTTTCCCAAGGACTTGTACTTGTAGATTGTTGGGCAGAATGGTGTGGACCTTGTAGAATGGTCGCTCCTGTTTTAGATGAATTATCTGGTGAAATGTCTGATGTTTCTATTAAGAAACTAAATGTAGATGAAAATCAAAATACTGCTCAGAAGATGGGAATACAATCAATACCTACTCTACTTCTTTTCAAAGATGGCAAACTAGTTGATAAAATGATTGGTGCTCTACCTAAACCACAAATCAAAAAATTCATCGAAAACCATAAATAACCGATTAACATCAATTAGGTAGCAATATGGTTGCAACAGCGAAACAGAATTTTACAGAACTACCACGGGGAGGATATCTAGTTGATACCTCGGAGGGATATATTCAGTTCGGTTCTCCACCTGAGACCATCAAAGATACTATGGACTTCGAGAAGAAGACTCCTCTTGTCTTTGTGCTGCCTAATAAATTTTTTCATGTTGAGAAGGGAATCTCAGTAGCTGAGTTAGAATTTCCGATTTATTTTAATTTTTTTCTCCGTAAAAAGAAAACCTATATCATCTGTACTCCCGAACAAAAAGAACAGCTAACAACAGTTCTGAAAGAATCGCTAATGGGTCCAGAAAATGTTGACCTTGCCTCGGAATACATTGATGGTGAAAATTCATTTGGGTTTCCAGACATGGTTGCGGAGATGGCTTTTTTCCGAAGCTATAAAACCTTAGAAGATGTAGTAGAATTTATCCTATTTGATAACAACCAAGTAAATTTTGGTTCAGTCCATATTAAGAAATTGGATACTGGTGAATTCTTATTAACAGACAAAGCCGATTCCTACAAAATCCCTGGGGAAGTCGGCTTCAATATCAAATATGATATTGGAAAGAGAATGGAAGAACCCTTCCAGGCTCCCTTGCTTGGTATCACCTGCCTAGGTCCATCTCATGGCTTTGATCCAGACGATAATACTTCTGGCTTCATTCTTTGGATTAACCACCAAGGTATCATGGTAGATCCTCCCGTGAATTCTACAGAATGGCTGAGAGAATCAAATGTTAATCCTAAGCTGATCAATAATGTAATTTTAACTCATTGTCATGCTGACCATGATGCTGGAACCTTCCAAAAGATATTAGAAGAAGGTAAGATAACTATCTTTGCAACTGCTACAGTTATGGAAAGTTTTCTTCGCAAATACTCTAGTCTTACTAAAATTCCTAAGAAAGAGCTGATGGAACTCTTTAATTACATGCCTATCATTATCGGCAAACCAACTCTAATCGGTGGAGCTGAATTTTTATTTCATTATGCCTTGCATTCAATTCCTTCAACGGGATTTCAATTTTTCTTCCATGACCAATCTTTTCTTTATACTTCTGATCATTTAAATGATCCAGAAGTTTTGGACAAAATGTACGCACAAAAAGTCCTTCCTGAGACAAGATGGAAATTCTTGAAAAATTTTCCATGGGAACCTTCTGTCATATATCACGAGGCTGGTGTACCCCCACTCCATACTAAAATTTCTTATCTGGCAAGCCTACCAGAAGAAATACAAAAGAAGATCACAGTCTACCATATTGCAAAGAAAGATATGCCCAAAGATTCCCATTTGAAACTGGCAACATTTGGAATTGAAAATACCTTATATCCTAAAATCACCCCACCCTTCTACCAAGAGGCTTATAATCTTCTGGATATCATGTCTCAAATTGATATCTTCCAAGGCTATCCTATTGAGAAAGCCAAGGAATTTCTCTTGATAGTGAAAGAGGAAAAGTACAAACGTGGTGAACAAATAATAGCAAAAGGAACTCCGGGAGATAAATTTTATATCATAGCTTCAGGAAATGTAAAGTTTGAAGGACTGGGTGAGGATAAGGACACTCCCATCAAGCGATACGGAACCTATGAATACTTTGGGGAAGCATCTCTAATTTTAAACACAACTAGACAAGCGGATGTTATTGCTGAGACAGATGTTGTTGCCTTAACTATAGAAAAGTCTCGCTTCTTGCAATTTATACGTGGATCCGATCTCAAGCAAAACCTAGAAAGATTGAATGAAGTTCGTGAATCCAATTCCTGGAAGACAATCATGGCATCCAAAAGTTTTAAGGGTGCTACTAGCCATCAGATTACACAATTGGAACTTATTATGTTTCCAGAATCATTTCCTGCACATACAGCCTTGATTCGAGAAAATGAAACTTTTAACTCAGGATATATTATCAGAGAAGGAAGCATAGAAGTATTCCACAATGGAAGTTTAGTCAAAGAACTTGGAGTTGGCGATTTCGTAGGTGAGATTTTCCATTTAACAAAGAAACTTCCATCAACTTACACCTTTGTCACCAAAACTTCAGCTGAAGTATATACTCTGGAGCAAGATCTTTTAGTTCAATACCTAAAGAAGAATCCAGGTGTATATATGAGAATGAATACTGTGTATGAATGAAAGAATTTATAAAAATTAAATTTATCAATTCATCCAATCGAAAAACAAGAATTAGATTTAATAATACTAACTTTACAAGGAAAAGATCATGGAAAGAATTTTAGAATTTACAGAAGAACACAATCAATTTAGAGAAATGGCCAAGAAATTTTTTGAAACAGAAGTGAAGCCATTTCATGAAGAATGGGAAAAGGCTCATATTGTTCCCAAAGAAGTTTGGAAGAAAGCAGGAGCCAATGGACTTCTTTGCCCAGATGTTCCAGAAGAATATGGTGGATCAGGTGCTGACTTTTTATATAATATCATCATTATCGAGGAATCTTCAAAGGTTGGGAATTCTGGATTTTTTATCTCCTTGCACAATGATGTTATTGCTCCCTACATCACAACCTACGGAAACGAAGAGCAAAAGAAGAAATGGCTTCCAAAATGTATCAGTGGTGAAAGTATCCTTGCAGTTGCTATGACTGAGCCAGGAGCTGGATCTGACCTCAAAGGAATCCGAACTTCTGCTGTTGATAAGGGAGACCATTTTGTCGTCAATGGTCAGAAAACATTTATTTCCAATGGTCAATTAGCCGATTTAATCGTAACAGCCGTTAAACATGACAATGGCACAATATCACTTGTGATGATCGAAGAAGGAATGAAAGGATTCGAAAGAGGCAGAAATCTAGATAAAATTGGATTAAAGGCCCAAGATACTTCTGAGCTTTACTTCAATGATGTAATAGTACCTAAGGAAAATCTCTTAGGTAAGCAAGGACAGGGTTTTCGTTACCTTATGATGAAATTGGCCCAAGAAAGATTGGTATTGGCTGTAGCAGCTGTTGAGGCAACTCGTCTTGTTCATAATATTACTCTCAAGTATATCAAAGAGAGACAAGCTTTCGGCAAGAAAATTGGATCTTTCCAAAATACGAAATTCAAAATGGCTGAGATGGCAACCGAATTAGAAATGGCTCAAGTGTTTTGTGACCAAGCTGTTATGACTCATATGAAAGGAGTTAATACAACTGTGGAAGCATCCATGGCGAAATGGTATGCAACAGAAATGCAAAAGCGTCATACAGATGAATGCCTACAATTCTTTGGTGGTTATGGTTATATGATGGAGTATCCTATAGCTAGAGCTTATATAGATGCTCGAATCCAAACTATTTATGCGGGAACAACCGAAATTATGAAAGAAATTATTGGAAGATCCTTAGGTCTCTAAGCCTAATTCTTTCAGAGCAAAATACTTGGGATTAAAGAATTTTTCCGTTAGAAAAATTCACCTTTAATCCCAGGTCTATGAATTTTTCTTCGAGTTAATAATTCTCAAATCAAATCAGTTTTAGTTTCATGAAATTTTATTCTTAAAGAAAATTTAATTATCTCAACAATTGTTTTAATTCTGTAGCAGCAAGCCTAGGATCTTTAGCTGAACAGATTGCAGAAACGACAGCTAGACTATCCGCACCTGCCTTAATTATAGAGGCACCATTTTCCAAATGAATTCCACCAATAGCAACCAAGGGCATATCTGTTGCATGGCGGAGCTCTTGAAGACCCTCAAGACCCCAAGGTTTCTTAGTATCTAATTTTGTAGAGGTCGGAAAGATAGGGCTCACCCCAAAATAATCCACCAAATTCTTATCCTTAAAATCCAAGGGATGAGATGACATTCTAGCAAAATAAGTTTTTAGGTCATCCATAGACTCCAAAGATAATCCTAATATTTTCGATGGACTTAAGATTTTGCGAGCAGAGAGGAACTCTAGATCAGATTGACCTATATGTGTTCCATCTGCATTTATCTCTAGAGTCAGGGAAGGGTCATCGTTGATAATAAAAAGAGTACCATAATTACGGCAAATATCTTGAATTAGAGCTAACTCTTGTTTGTGTTTAATAGGATTGTAATTTTTCTCACGGTATTGAACAATATCAACTCCACCGAGAATAGCTTGTTCCACTACCCAGGCTAAAGACCGACCTAGGCAGAGGGAGGAATCTGTCACAAGGTAGAGAGATTTTTTAGGAAAAGATCTTCTACCTTTAACATCATACATTCCAAATTTTTCTAAATTGAAATTACCTTTCTTCGGCTAGGGCCCATTTTTCAGGGGAACGCCATAAGCTAGATACAATCAATTCTTTGATCCATGTGAATTCTTTTGGTAATCTATCATAAAGTTTTGAAAAGAGTTCATCATGAGAGGAAATTTCTTGTTTCCAAAGTTCACGATCTATTTCCATCGTTTTGTTAAAAGAATCACGATTAAAATCAAGTCCCTTCCAATCTAAATCTTCATACTTAGGAACCCAACCTATAGGAGATTCAACAGCAAATGCTCTTCCATGGACTCTGTCCACTATCCACTTTAGGACTCGCATATTATCACCAAAACCAGGCCAGGTGAATTTACCATTTTCATCTTTACGAAACCAGTTCACTCCAAAGATTCTTGGTGGGTTTGGAAGTTTTCGACCAAAGTTTAACCAATGATTGAAATAATCCCCTGCATGATATCCAAGGAAAGGAAGCATGGCAAATGGATCTCGTCTAACGACACCCTGTTGGCCAAAAGCCGCAGCAGTAGTCTCAGAACCCATAGTTGCTGCAAGGTAAACTCCGTAATTCCAATTGAAGGATTGGTAAACTAAAGGAACAGTTGATGCGCGTCTTCCACCAAACACTATAGCAGAGATAGGAACTCCCGCTGGATCCTCCCATTTGGGGTCAATCGATGGACACTGGGATGCTGGGGAGGTGAATCTTGCATTTGGATGGGCTGCTGGCTTACCAGAAGATTTATCATAGGGCTTGCCTGTCCAATCTGTCATGCCATCGGGAACATCTTTACTCAATCCTTCCCACCAAACATCACCATCAGCAGTCAAAGCTACATTGGTAAAGATAGAATTTGACTGGAGTGTAGCCATAGCGTTGTAATTCGTTTCAAAATTTGTACCTGGGGCTACACCAAAGTACCCAGCCTCAGGATTGATAGCACGAAGTTGTCCATTTTCATCTGGCTTTAGCCAAGCTATATCATCACCTACTGTAGTAACCTTCCAACCTTCCATAGACTTAGGAGGAACTAACATAGCAAAGTTGGTTTTACCACAAGCTGAGGGAAAGGCAGCAGATACATAGGTTTTTTCACCCTTAGGATCTTCCACACCAAGTATTAACATGTGTTCAGCAAGCCATCCCTGATCTCGTCCCATAGTTGAAGCAAGTCTTAAAGCAAAACATTTCTTACCGAGTAAGGCATTTCCACCATAACCAGATCCATAAGAGACGATAGAATTTTCTTCAGGAAAATGACATATGTATTTCACAGTTGGATTGCAAGGCCAGGAAACATCTTTTTGACCTTTTTCAAGTGGTGCACCTACAGAATGCAAAGCTTTTACAAACTCACCATCTCCAAGCACTTCAAATACCTTCTTACCCATACGAGTCATGATTTTCATATTCACAGCAACATAGGCTGAATCTGATAGCTCAATCCCTATGTGAGCAATAGGGGAACCAAGAGGACCCATACTAAAAGGTATCACATAGAGAGTTCTACCCTTCATACATCCATCAAATAATTTATTGAGGGTTTGTTTCATTTCACTTGGTTCAACCCAATTGTTGGTAGGCCCTGCATCTTCTTTGCGACGAGAATTGATGAAGGTTCTATCTTCTACACGAGCAACATCCGATGGATCAGAAAAGGCTAAATAGGAGTTGGGTTTTTTCTCAGGATTGAGTTTGCGAAAGGTACCAGACGCAACTAAATCATTGCATAATTTGTTGTATTCTTCATCGCTTCCATCACACCAGTGAATCTTGTCTGGCTTACACAAGTCTGCAATTTCAGTCACCCAATCAATTAGGGCCTTGTTCTTAACATACGAAGGAACGGATAAATCCATGAATATTCTCCCAAAATCAGATAGTATTACTAAAATTTGCCATTATAGAAACGAGTCAATGGGTTTTCCCAAGGAAAAATTACCTTAGGAAAAGAGAATGGAATGTGAATTGTAAAAGTATATAAATTATTTTCAAGAATGAAGCCTTGATTCTAATAAACGCAATTTCCATAGAGCGCATTGGTGCCTTAGGTTTCTTAATGGTATGCAAAGCTCAAACAAAAAGTCCAAAGTCCAATATTTAAATCAGACTTCGAACCATTGATTCAGATCGAATTCTCTGATTAGGATTTTAGGTTCTTTTCGAGCTTATCTAATTCATGCTTGAGTTCAGAGGGCAATTTATCCCCGAAAATCGGATAGTGATTTTCTCGTATATCTTTCAATTCAGCAAGCCAGCCTTCTGTATCAACTGCAAGAATATCTTTGAGTTGTTCCGCGCTTACTTCTTTGGGAAGGTCTATAGCATCCTCAGTTGGCATAATTCCAATTGCCGTATCCTTGGATTTACCAAGTCCCTCACATTGCTCAAATATCCACTTCAGAACTCTAGAGTTCTCACCATAACCTGGCCAAACAAATTTACCATCCTTCTTACGAAACCAGTTCACAAAGAAAAGTTTGGGCAATTTGTCCGCAGATGTCTTCTTTCCTATATTGATCCAATGTTGGAAGTAATCACCCATATTATAACCACAAAAAGGAAGCATGGCAAAAGGATCTCGTCTAACAGTTCCAGCTTTGAGATCTAAGGCGGCCGCAGTAATCTCAGAACCAACGATAGATCCCATAAACACTCCATGGTTCCAATCTCTTGCTTGGGTTACTAGCGGAATGGTATTTGGTCTACGTCCCCCGAATAAAATCGCATCAATAGGAACACCATTTGGGTCTTCCCACTCAGAAGCTATAGCTGGGCATTGTGAGGCAGGAGCAGTGAATCTTGCGTTGGGATGGGCTGCTGGTTGATCGGAACCTTGCTTCCAATCCTTTCCATGCCAATCCGTAAGTGGAAACTTCGGTTCTGTTCCCATTCCTTCCCACCAAATATCTTTATCAGCCGTTAAGGCAACATTTGAAAAAATAGTATTAGATTTAATAGATGCCATTGCATTCGGGTTAGAATCCTCTGAAGTCCCTGGTGCTACTCCAAAAAATCCTGCTTCTGGATTTATCGCTCTCAGCCTTCCATCAGCACCAAACTTCATCCATGCGATATCATCACCAACTGTCTCTACCTTCCAACCAGGAATAGTTGGGACAAGCATAGCCAAATTGGTCTTACCGCAAGCAGAAGGAAAGGCAGCCGCTATATATTTTCTTAAGCCACTTGGATTGGTTAGCTTGAGGATAAGCATATGTTCCGCCATCCAACCTTCCTCTTTGGCAAGGGAGGAAGCTATTCTTAGAGCTAAACACTTCTTCCCTAATAATGCGTTGCCCCCATAACCAGAGCCATAAGACCAGATCAACCTTTCTTCTGGAAAATGAGAGATGTATTTCTTATCTAAAGGTGCACAGGGCCATTTCCCATCATCTGATTCACCTTCTTTTAAAGGCTTGCCAACTGAATGTAAGCATGGTATAAATTCCCCTGTCTCACCTAAAGTTTCTAGAACCTTAGAACCTACTCTCGTCATAATATGCATGTTAGTAACAACATAAGCTGAATCAGTAATCTCAACACCTATCTTTGCAATATCAGAACCTATAGGTCCCATAGAAAAAGGAATTACATACATAGTTCTTCCCTTCATACAACCATTGTACAATTCTCTCATGGTTGACTTCAATTCTTCAGGCTCAACCCAATTGTTGGTTGGTCCTGCATCTTCCTTCTTCAAGGAAGAAATATAAGTCCGATTTTCAACTCTAGCCACATCAGAAGGATCTGTTCGAAATAAATAACTATTCTCTCTTTTAAGTGGAATTGCCATACCTTGCTCTACAAGTTCATGAATCAATCGGTTGTATTCACTCTGGGAACCATCACACCAAATGATTTGGTCTGGTTGGGTCATTGCAGAAACTTCTTCCACCCAAAAGATTAGTTTTTTATTTTTTGTAGGGGCTGGGCTTAAAGTATTTGAATTCATATATACCTTCTATTTTTTTAAAATGTTTCTAATTGAATCTTCAAATTAGGAGGAGAAATCTTAATTCCAAAATATCAGTTTATCCTAAATATACAACCGAAAAATAATTCCAAGCCCAAGTAAGCCCAATACAATGGCATTACTACAAGTACTATGAAAATATTCCATGCTACAGCTGAATTTTTTCCTTACATCAAAATGGGTGGTTTATCAGACATGCTCTCTTCTTTATCTAAGCAACAATCTGAGACCCATGAAGTATCTGTGGCTCTGCCTCTGATTCGGAATTTAAAAGTCGAACCAAATTTTACAGGCAATACTTTTTCAGCAATTCATCCAAACTCTATCCTTGGAGCTGAATCATCCTTCATCCTACGTGATTCTATTTTTCGAGAAGCAAAATTTGGGAATGTTACCTTGTATTTTTTTGATTCGCCTTTGTTCAACTCTCTGGATAAAATTTATGAAAACCCAGATGAACACTATAGGTTTGCTCTTTTTTCCTATGCCTGCTTCCATTTGAGTTTAAGTAAAGAAGTTGATATTGTACATTGCCATGATTGGCATACAGCACTTACCACTTACTTTCATAGTTCTTCGACAATAGGACTTCCAACTATTTTTACCATCCATAACCTAGCCTACCAAGGGGATCACCCAGAGTATCTTTGTGGATTTCTCAAAGGAGAACCCTTTTATCTAAATCTAGACATTTTGAAACACGATGGAAAGATCAATTATCTAAAAGGTGCAGTATCTGTCTCAAAGCGGATAACAACTGTTTCACCTGGCTACAGAGATGAAGTGCTTTGGGAACCAAATGGTTGTGGACTTTCCTATAATCTCAGACAGAGAGGAAAAGATTTCCTAGGAATCTTAAATGGAATAGATTCTCAAGAGTGGAATCCAGCAAGTGATAAAAATCTGGATCATAACTTCGATTTGCTTACAGTATCCCAAGGGAAAATTAAAAATAAAACTTCTCTTTACAAAGAAATTAAAAGAGATATCAATCCAAGCCGTCCACTCATTGGGCTTATTGGTCGACTAACATGGCAAAAAGGATACCGAACTTTTCTTGAAAGTTTTAAGAATAAAACAAGATTACCATTTTTCTATGTCTTTCTTGGATCAGGTGACCCTGAATTAGAAAATGAATTATTCTATCATTCTCACCATTCACTAGATCGATTGTTTTTTTATAAAGGTTATAGTGAATCTTTTGCTAGAAAAATAGAAGCAAGTTCCGATTTTTTCTTAATGCCTTCTCTCTTCGAGCCTTGTGGATTAAACCAATTGTATTCTCATGCCTATGGTAGTATACCTATTGTTAGTCGGGTTGGAGGTTTAAAGGATACTGTTATAGAAGACCCATATGATTTATCCATGAATACTGGTCTTTTATTTGAGCCGGGCGACCATCATTCCTTAGATTATGCCTTAGAAAGAGCGAATACTTTGTATAATAATTCTCAACAATTAATAGATATTCGTTCAAGAATCATGAAATTAGATTGGTCTTGGTCTAATAGATTTAAAGAATATACAAATGTATACAAATCCATGCTTGCAGAAAAATCATGAAGCCTAGAAATCTTTATATTACCATTCTCCTAATTTTTATAGTTTGCATTATTTTAGTTTATAACCAAGCCTTAGAGCTTTTCCCAAACAATCATGGTTTGGGAATCTTCTTCAATCTAAATACAGATACAAAAGGATTCTTTATAGCAATAGAACACTCAATCAATGATGCTATAGGTAAATTGCTTTTGCAAATTCTTGTAATTCTCTCTACAGCAAAAGCCTTAAGCTATATACTGAGCTATTTTAAATCTCCCTCTGTAATAGGAGAAATGGTAAGCGGACTCTTACTTGGTCCTTCTTTTTTGGGACTATTCTTTCCTGAATTCTATCATTTTCTTTTTCCTGAAAGTTCCTTAATCACTTTAAAATTACTTAGTCAAATCGGTCTGATTCTTTTCATGTTTCTCATAGGGCTTGAGACGAATTGGAACAATTTGCATGGAAAATTACACTCTGCCATTGTTATTAGCCACGCTTCGATTATTGTTCCTTTTCTATTAGGAATTTTTCTATCCGTATATTTATTCGAGCAGTTATCTTTAAATCATGTTACATTTTTAGGTTTTAGCTTATTTATTGGAATTGCAATGTCTATTACTGCCTTTCCCGTTCTGGCTAGAATCATCCAAGAAAAGAATCTAATGAATGAAAGATCTGGTTTAATTGCAATCACTTCGGCGGCAGCTGATGATGTTACCGCTTGGCTTCTTCTTGCATTGATCATAGGAATCACAGCATCTACAAGTGTAGTTTCAGTTTTATTGAATCTGCTTAGTATAGTAATCTTCTTAGTTTTATCTTTCACGATTGTTCGTAAGACATTCTTAACTACATTTCAAAAATACCTAGATTACAAATTTCTACCTAAATTTTTATTCTTTAGTATTTTAATATGGCTTACTTTTTCATCCTTGTTCACTGAAATGATGGGAATTCATTCTCTCTTCGGTGCATTTGTTGCTGGGACTGTTCTTTCTCCCCACTTAAAAATACGGGAAAGAATTTTCTTACGATTGGAAGATTTTTCTACAGTTTATTTGCTTCCTATTTTCTTTGCTTACTCTGGTCTTAAGACAGAGATAGGTTTGTTAAACTCCTTCCACCTAATACTTCTTACAGTTCTCATAATAAGTGTTGCTATCCTAGGAAAATTCGGAGGCAGTTTCATTACAGCTAGACTTTTAGGAGAATCATGGAAGGACTCTTTGGTAATAGGAGTATTAATGAATACGAGAGGACTCATGGAACTCGTTATTCTTAATATAGGCTATGAACTTGGATTCATTGGAGCTGAGCTTTTTACTATGATGGTAATTATGGCTTTGGTTACAACCTTCATGACATCTCCATTGATTTCGTTGATACAGAAAATTTTTCAACCCAAGGAAATAAATTTCAACAAAACTTCGAATTTGAAAGATCCCAAAATCTTAATCTCATTTGCAAGACCTTCAACAGGAATCAATCTAACTAAGCTGGTATTTTCTTTATTTCCTAATTCAATGATAGAATGCTTTCATGTAAATCAAAACTTTAATTTTGATATAGAGAAAGGTCAGAATGAAATGGCGGTCTTATATGAGAATCTTCGCCTTATTTCTGAAAACGAAAATAAAAACATTGAATTTAAATATTCTCTTTCGGAATACTTTGAGACAGCTCTCTATGATGAGATCAAGACGTATCAGCCAGATTTACTTTTATTTGGATCTTCAAGCCAGGAGAATTGGAAAGAAATTTACAACCAGATTCCCAAGCGCTTCTTGTCAAATCCCGATTTTAACCTTGCCGTATTTGTTGGAGAGCTCAGAGATACAATTCCAAATTTTTATTTCGATAGCAAGGATACCAAACTTGTTTCTATACTCGAGGAATGGAATTTTAATTTCAATCATATGCAAGAAATCAATCTAGACTTCGGAATTCTTTCGGAAGAATCAGTAATCCTTAAATCTTTTCATGAATCAGAAGAACTCATTTTAGGGAAAGGAAATTATCTTATCCTAGTTAGCCAAAGATAGATCCGGAATAATTTCATAAATAATTCCTTTAAAATGTTAATTTGCTAGGACAAAGCTTGGATAATTTGCACTCATCACACTTAGGTCGATTTGCAATGCAAGTTTTCCGTCCATGAAAGATTAAATAGAGAGAAAGCGCATCCCAATATCTTTTAGGAACTTTTTCCATAATCTCTTTTTCTATTCGGATGGGATCCTTAAATTGAGTAAGCCCCAAGAGATAAGTAATTCGCCTAACATGCGTATCGACCACAAAACCTTCAACGATACCATAAACTTCCGAGAGAACTACATTTGCTGTTTTACGGCCGAAGCCTGGGAGCTTAGTCATCTCATCTAAGGTCTTGGGCAAGATGGAATGAAATTCGTGATAAAGCATTTTTGCAAAACCAACTATCGACTTAGCTTTGTTATGGTAGAATCCTGTAGAAAAAATATAAGGCTCTATATCAATCGGTCTTGCATTTGCAAAACTTTCTAAACTTGGGAAGGCAGAGAATAAGGCTGGAGTTACTTGGTTGACTCTTTCGTCTGTACACTGAGCCGAAAGAATGACAGCAATGCAGAGTTCATAATCATTATTGTATGTTAGGGGAGTTTCAACCTTACCGAATTCTTTGGTTAGGATTTTATAAATGGATTGAGTGTGGGATTTGTAATCTTTTATTCTCTCCCAAGGTTCTCCAATCGAATCAGGTTTCTGAGTGATTGAATCAGCCTTGGGGTTGCTAGAGGATTTTCTGAAAGAGCTATTTCGCTGCGACTTCTTTCTTAACACCTACAAACTTCTTAGGCGCAATCGCAGATAAGCTACCACCGTTGTCTAGGATAGCAGCCTTGAGCCCTTTCTTCTTAAGAGTTCTCAATGCACGTGTAGAAATCTTAACAGACACATAACGATTCTCATCTTCTAAGAAAATTCTCTTGGAAACAACATTTACTTTCCAAATTCTTCTAGTTTTCTTATGAGAATGGGATACACTATTTCCTGCTTTGGTTCCCTTACCTGTTACGATACACTTTCTAGCCATATTTTCCTCGATTTGTCCAATTTTCCCCATCTTAAGATAGGGTCAATTAAAAGTGAATGTTTTCCTTGAGAAACTGGAAGGCATCTTCGGCGCTATCAGCATAATGAAATAGCTTTAAATCTTCCTTCTGAATGAGTCCATAGTCTACCATCATCTCAAAATGAATCATCTTTTTCCAGAAATTTGAATTGTAAAGCACTATGGGAATCTTGGAAATTTTGCGGGTTTGAACCAAAGTCAATGCCTCGAAGAGTTCATCCATGGTTCCAAATCCACCTGGAAATGCTACCATGCCCCTACAAAGCTTAATGAACCAATACTTTCTCATAAAAAAATACTTAAAGCGAAAGGACATTTCTGGATCTGCATACGGATTGGTATCTTGTTCATAAGGAAGTTGGATGTTGAGTGCGAGGCTTTTGAAACCCGCTTCCTTGGCTCCCCTATTTCCTGCTTCCATGATTCCTGGTCCTCCACCCGTACAAACAACAAGCTTCCTAGGTACATCAGTGATTGGGAGATTCTCGCCCCACTCGCTGATTTTCTTGGCAAATTCCTGGGCATCTTTGTAAGAATTTAATAGAGACTTTTTGTTCTGCCAAATTCGTTCCGCCTCAGGCGAGGAACTCGTTAGTGTGATCTGCTCTTCTTTGGCTACGTCCTCCGGGCTAGGAATCCTTGCCGAACCAAAAAGAACGATAGTATCAGTAATTTTACATTTTTGTATTTGGTCTTTTGGATAAATCCATTCACTTAGAACTCTTATGGGAAATGCTTGGTTTGAATTTAAAAATTCAGAATTCTCAAAAATTAGGTCTTTCATCTTTGTTCCAAAATCTAATTTACTTTTCATTCCAGCATTAGAAAAATCTAGATTCCAATGAAGAATTCTATTTTTTTCTAGCTTGTAAGACTTACGTAAAGTAGTATAGACATGAAAACATGAGGAATCAATTAGCAGCCAAATGGGAAAGTCTCAGGATACTTTGGAAATCAAAATTACAGTTTATCTTTAGAGCAAAATCTTTCACTTGGAAAGTTCAGTCAGCCTATTTGCCCCTTCCACAAGCAAGAATTCCTGGTCTTTGGGAAGAATTTTACCCCAAATCATCCAAACGTAGACAACTTCCTGTTTGGTGGGATAAGGTCTTTTTAAAATCTCATACAATACGCTTCCAAAAAGCTGTTGCAGCACATTCTTTTCTTGAAGTTAGCTATGAGTGGAATTGTAAGCCAGGGATTCTTGCCCTGCTTTTTTCTCTCTCGCAAAAGTATATGGCCTCCGAGGAAGAAAGATGGAATGAAATACTTTCAGAATTTTCTGAATATGTAAAAAACCCAAGAGCCTGGAATCTCTACCTTAGATTTCCTCTCTTCAGGAAGAATTTATTTCCTCCCAATGCATTTCGATTTGATTGGTGTCTTGTTTGGAATACACAGATACCTTTCGTTATGGCAAAAGAATTTCCTCTTCGTGAGGCAATCCCTGCAAGCCTTGAGAAATCGGATGTAAAGTTAACAATTCTACACTGCCATTTAACTAAAGCAATCTATCAAATTTACGAAGAAAATTTTGATTCGGATGTATGGTTGAGAGATTATTTTCTTGAGGTACAAAGCAGAGACAGCATACAAGAATCTAAGAGATCATACATTTATGTTGGAAGTGATTATTCTCATCTTGAAATAGAAAAGAAATGTTCCAACATGAAGCTTTATAGAAAGAAACTAAACTTGAATCTATCTATACAATTTGACAATCCTTTAGCACAAATAGCATTTAGGAATCACAAGAACTCAGTTGAGTCTTGGTGCCAAAGTAAGATAAGCTTGAAACTAGGTTCAAGATTATCAACAACAAACAAAATTCTAATGCCTAAAGACTTTCAACCAAAAGAAAATAACAGTTTCTTTCTTATACCAAATGGAAGCTATAATTTAGATCCAAAACTTCTGGATCTAAATCCTATAGATTTCCATGAATCAAGTTTTATCTAAGCTTGTCTTCCTGGCTTCCATTTCTTAGCAAAGTCGTCTATTACAACAAAACGAGAATTCTTGCCTAATGTAACTTCATTCAATTTCTTTTCTTGAAGAGCACGGTAAACAGAGGTTCTGCTTGTATTCTTTTTTTCTGCGAAATATTTTATTTCCAAAATATTTTTGCTAAGTTCTTTCATTGATTTTGTTATTTGTTCTGTGCTCATTGCTACCTTTCTCTTTCAGTAATATACTAATACTATACTTGTTATTTTATTGACCTTAGCTGTAAAGAAATTTGGAAAAAAAAATGATTTTTTCGAAATTTTCTTTCTGTATATTTAAAATACACCTTTTCAAAGTTCCCAGGAGTTAACATAGGCTCTATTGCAATAGATTCTCTGTTACTTGGTGTATAAATTTGGCAAAATGGAAATAAATTATTCGTATTGCTAGAGAATGATTCAATGTTTAAAGCGTACGGATGTTCAGGATGGTACAAGGAAATGGATAAACCCTCCGGAAAGTAGTAAAGATGATCCAAAGAAAGAAATTTCAATGCTACAGTCTTTACATTAACATAAGGAAGTGTTTCAATCTGTCCAAAATTTTCCAAGATAGGAAAGCAATTTTGATCTAAGGGTATATTTTTCACTCTTCCATGAAACTCTAATATCCAATCATCTACCGTCCCATGAGGAAGTTGAAAGTACGGATGGTATCCTAAAGAATAATCCCAATTATTTGGTTCTTGGTTTAAGATTTTTGTCTCTACGATCAAAGATGAATCTCTCAGTTCAAAACTTTGTTCCAGTTGACACTTTCGAAGTTGAACTGGGTCTTTATAATCTAAAGAGTAGGAATTGGAACTATTCGTACGCCTCCAAGGGCTATTAGATATGCTTCCATGGAGTGGAAAACCATTCCCATCCAAGACAAGATGGGAATTTTTAGAAGAAGCTGCTAATTTTAGTTCATTCTGTTCTATAAAACTATTTGGCCACATTCGATTCACCCAAGGAAACATACAGAAATTTCCAGAAGAGAAAAAATCCCCACCTTGCTTATAACCTTGTATGACTGAAATAGATTTCTCGCCTTGTTTTTGATCTGGGATGGGAAGAACAAGTTCTGTCCACTGGCAGCCTAGTTCGGGCAGAAAGGAAAAATAGGAATTCTCTGTTCTAAGTGTAGTCGCCTTTGTCATCCTTGATTGGACTTAAGACCAATACTGTTTTTCAATTTCTCTGCAAAAAAGATTGAAGCCTACCATTCTCCCTTTAAAACGGAATTATGACATCAATTCGCATTTTCTCTCTTTCCTTAATTGTTTTTTTTAGCCTTAATTTATACACTTGTATCTCCTTCTTTTCTGTTCTTCCTATTGGAAAATCAGGCTTCCCCAACCTCGAAGAAGTGGTCATCCAAGGCAAGGATGATGATAAAATCGCTATGATTTCTATAGACGGGGTTATTTCGGATGAGACTCGAGAAAGCTTTTTTGGAGTAAAATCGGAATCTCCTATTTCTGTAATCAAAGAAAACTTGAAACGAGCCCAGGCTGACAAAGATGTCAAAGCCGTAATCTTAAAAGTAAATTCACCCGGAGGAACAGTAACTGCCTCTGATATCATCTACCACGAGATCATGGAATTCCGCCGAGTATCCAACAAACCAGTTATGACTATTTTT
>PEQN01000030.1 GCA_002786225.1 Leptospira sp.
AATCAACTGGATCTGGATGGGAAGCAGCTCCTTCCAAGGTTAATCTTTCAATTCGTCCCATAAGGTCTAACATCGTTTCAGCAACAGATCTTCCATCCCGAAATTCCAAAGGAGCATTGGGTTGGATTATGAGAGTATCTACCCATTCGCTGGGTTGAACCTTGTTCCATTTCCAATACAAAGAAAATCCAAGCACCCAAAAAAGCAAAACTACAAGAAGCTCTCTACCATAGTAGTGAATTCCCTTGATTCTTTTCCATTGGATCTTTGGGAAGTTAGCAAGCTTAGAATTTTTAGGGAAAGAAAGCAAGGAAAAGAGTCCATCCAAGAAAGATCTGCCAATCAATGTAAAGCTAAGATAAGAGCCAACAAACAAGAAGAAGGTTAAACCATAGATGGACATATATTCCGCTGTTTGAGCAAGATAAATATTTCCAGCAACTATACTACCCCAATACCATGGAAATACTTGTGGAGTTAGAAATTCACCAAGTAAGGCTACAAATCCAGCTACAAAGGCAAACTCTCTTCTGAGTTTCGAAATTAAAAAAGAGTACATGAGCAAGAAGAAAGGAAACCAAAGATTTAAGAAGACTGCTGAAAGAAAGAAGATAGGAATGGCAAGAAAAAGTGGAAAGCCACCAAAGGTAACTGTCATATAAAGTATCCATTCAAAGGACACACTGTAAAATACTATGGCTAGAAGACAAGCTATCCAAAAAAGTTTCTTATACTGCCTTCGGAATCTTCTTTCTATATAGAACAAACCCCAAGGAGCAAACCAAACTAGGAAAGAAAGTGATGTAGGAGCAAAGGCATAATTTGCAAACAAGGCTATCCAAAGTGCACAAAACAAAACAATCAACCAGTCTTTTAATTTCATAGAATCTCCAAATAGAGCATGCTCATATCATCTTGAATTTTTTGATTTGAGAGTTGCAGGGTTTTCTCTGCTATCGTATCCAAAAATGACTCACCATTTAAAACAGGTAGGGAATTTTTGATTAAATTTAAAAAGGAATCTAGATCAACAAGCCTTTTGGTTTGGTCATAAAATTCATACATTCCATCTGAGAACATCAATATGCCTTCTACATCATTTAGACTTGCTTCGAAATTTTCAAAATGCTTCAATTGAGGTATAAGCAATAATGATCCTACTCCTTTTAGTTCAGTCAATTCTTTGCCTTTGATAAAGTAAATAGAAGGATGACCACCATAGGAATAGAAGATTTTTTTTTCTTCAGGGAATAAAGAAAAATAAACGCAACTAATATTAAAATCTTGTATCAAGGGCAATAAAGAATCATTGATCGCATACAGTGAATCTGCTGGGCTTTGGTAATTTTGAACCGAATTCTGGAAGGCAAGAACTGACATAGCACCAACCATAGCGGAACCAATTCCATGCCCTGAGACATCCCCAAAGAAAAGATCTAGTCTATGATTGAATTCACTCCAATGTGTGAAGATGAAATCTCCCCCTATTTCATCAGCAGGTTTATAATAGTTATAGATTTTGCATTTGGCATCTTTGTTATTCTCTATCTTAATTAAGGACTCTTGGATGGATCTTGCAATTGTGAGTTCTTCAGAGATTCGGTCATGGAATTTTCTAAGATCATCTTTTGATCTTTTTAACTCAACATGTGTGTGAATTCTAGCCAAGAGTTCCTTGGCTTGGAAAGGCTTAGAAATATAATCTACACCTCCCGCTTCAAATCCACGTAAGACATCTTCGGATTCCAATTTCGCAGAAAGAAAAAGAACGGGAATAGCACGATTGCGTTCTACTTTTAAAATTCGTTCGCAAAGTTCATAGCCATCCATTTCAGGCATCATAACATCAAGAAGTACGAGGTCGGGTGAGATATTTTGGAGAATACTTAACGCAGATGCTCCTGACTGAGCAAAGGAAATTTCATAGCCTGCCTCAGATAGAATTCCACCCAGAAGTTGGAGATTTCTGGGTGTATCATCGACTATGAGGATGAGTGGTTTCATCCTTTAATACAATTCTATCGATTGACTTTGGTAAAGATCATTTTACCTGCGTTGGTCTGAATAATGGAAGTTACAACAACCTTCACTTCCTTCCCAACAAGATGTCCACCATTTTCGATTACAACCATGGTTCCGTCTTCCAAGTAACCTATACCTTGGTTCTCATCCTTTCCTTCTTTGATAACGGAAATATTGAGTTCTTCACCAGGTAGAACTACAGGCTTAAGAGCATTTGCAAGATTGTTTAAATTCAAAACCTTCACACCTTGTAGCTCTGCAACCTTATTCAAGTTAAAATCATTTGTAACAATCTTTCCACCTGTATCAATAGCAAGTTTAATCAATTTCGCATCGACTTCTCTAGTATCTGAATAATCGGAGTAAGTAATCTTCACTTCAATGGACCCCTTTCTTTGGAGCTTATTCAACATCTCAAGACCACGACGACCGCGAGCTCTTTTGATAGGATCCGAAGAATCAGAAATCAATTGAATTTCTCTGAGTACGAAATTAGGAAGAATCAGAGGACCATCAATGAAATGGGTATCAGCAATGTCCAAAATTCGTCCATCAATGACTACTGAGGTATCTAAGATTTTGTCACGAACCTCGTCCTTAGATCCAACACCGAAAGTTAATTCACCTGTTCCACCGCCACCACCGAATATGCTGAGTCCAGGATTCTTGTAGAAGGCGATTCCAGCTCGAATTCCAATAAAACCTAGGAACAAAGTAAAAAGAAAGGAAATAGCTCTTCCAGAACCATCAAAGAAAAGTTTGATTAGGAGAAAGGAAGTTCCAATGCCAAGCAGTGCTCCCACTCCTATGCAAAATAGCAAGTCTCCCTTCCATTCAGGAAAGAGTTTCTTCTCGCCATAAAATAAAATAATAAGAGCAAGTAAGACCACCGCTCCTATGATAGAAGGTAATATGTATTCATTAGTCTCTAGAAAGATTAGATAAGAAGCCATTAGTCCAGCCAAAATAGAAGCCAGAACATTTCCTATATGTTTCATTTGTGTATCCTCAAAAATTAATTGAGTGATAACGGGTTTAAATTTCTACTTCTTCTTCCTCTGGCTTAATGATTGGGACTATGTCCCCCAGAGAGCTAGCCAATACATCCGATACGATGTTCCCAGCTTCTTCGTCTGGGACACCTTTACTAAGTGCAATTTCCATCTTCACTAGATTGTATGCATTCTCATAGAGCTTTCTCTCCATAATAGAGAGTTCTTTTCCATAAGCTCTTTTAAATAAATTTCTACATACATCCGAGACCTCATAGATAGAACCAGATTTAATCTTGTTCAAATTATTTTGGTAGCGTAATTTCCAATCTTCCTCGGTGTCGATCTCATCCTTTTTCAAAAGATTTAGGACTTTCTTAACTTCTTTTTTATCTATGATGGAGCGGATTCCTACTATGTCTGAGTTCTCGACAGGAATCATGACTTTCATCTTAGTCCCATGGATCTCAATGGTATAGCAATCCTTCTTCTTTCCGAGGATGTTCTTTTTAGTGACTTCGGATACTTTGCCTACTCCATGGATAGGGTAGACAACGAAGTCTCCTACCTTAAAAGTAGTGGGTGATTTTGTTTTTTTCTTGGCAGCCAATTAAGTATGAGTACTTTTTCCGTTAAAACTCTTCTAATATATTGTACGCTTTCTAGGGAATGTCAAGTAAGTTTTTGGGGAAATCTTGATTTTTTGGTTATTATCACAATTTTTTCCCTTAAAACCTTACAGTTTTTATAGAAGCATCTGTGAAATCATCCTTTTCAAAAGCTCTTAAATGTTCTAAGGTTTGCTTTGCTTCCTCTTGGCTGTAGAAATAGCCTGCAAATAATTTACCTGTACTGGTTCGAAAGAGTTTCCCTTGCAATTCAGGCATATGCTCAGAGACCATCTTTCCAATACGAGAAGATTCGGCAGGTTCATAGCCACCTATCTCTATAATATAATTGATTTGGTCCATCTTAGGTGGGAATTTCAAATTTTTTGGGTAAAAGGCGGGGCTAGCAGAATTCGGAATGGGTTTTTGGGAGGAATCGGAAATACGAACCTCTTCCTTGTTGGATTCTTGAGTGGATTTTTCTTCTTCAGCCTTGGAAGCAATGGCTCCTTCTGTAGAATCAGGCACTGAAAATTTTTCTTTGGAAACATTATTCAGAGAAAGTTCGGACTGGTTGTTCTGAAATTTTTGTTCAGATTGGTTTAAATTCAATCCAACTACCATTCCACCTGTAAAAAGCAAAATGGCACCAATGAAAAGAGGAAATCCTGTTTTTCCCTTGGCTGGGATCTTGATAGCCTGGGGCTTATCATGGTAGGCATGGACACCTGTTGTTTTGAGTCTTCTTGAATAGTCTACATTTAACATAGGATTACTCTTTAAATATCGACCAGAGCTTAGATCTTAGTTTTGATTTTTTTTAGCAAGGAAGGTTTTTTTTCCTCTTGCTCTGCTTGGATTATAATTTTGAAGAAATTTATATCCAAACCATTAGGAGATTGAATATGAGAAATCAAAATTTAGCTTATGTATTTGCAGATGGAAACTTAACAAGTGATCCAGAAGTCAAGAAAACATCCAACGGCAAAAGCCTAACAACCTTTACTATAGCAGTCAACCATAGCATGAAGCAAGGCGAAGATGAGGAAGGCGATGTATCCTACTTCGATATTGACACTTGGGAAAAGATGGCTGAGAACTGTGGAGAATATTTGAAAAAGGGAAGCAAGGTAACTGTACTAGGAATCTTGAAGCAAGATAGATGGAAGAGTACGGATGGTAGCTTTCGATCTAAGGTGAAAATTTCAGCGCAACAAGTCCGATTTGATTTCACCGGAAGCAAAAAGGAGAAGAAGGCTGCATAGATATATTAATAGTCTTGCATATTCTTAAATTTACTTAATGTAAAATAAGATAAATAGCCAAAATCAAAAGGCAACCAACTAAGCAAGACCAAGCTTAGTTGGTTCCAAAAACCTACCCAAGGAAAGAAACAAAGTCCAAAACCTTTCAGTCTGTCCAATTGTTCTCGTCTTTGCCTTTAGATAAGAGCTCGATTTTTTCGTTTCGATTGCCAAAAACAGCGGAGTATTGGAGAAATTATGCAAGAAGCAAACGTCATCTACGGCTCCAAAATGATTTCCACTTTATCAAGCTCGCTCTTTTCAAAATTTTTTAGCGAAAGTATTTTACAAGACTAACTTGATTTCCTTTATCATTATATTCGATTATATCAAATACATCCTTAGTCATCATGATTCCTCGTCCATGTTGTATGTTGTCCTGGTTGAGTTTATCTAATTTAGTCTCCATGGTCTTCTTATGATCAAAACCATTTCCCTCATCTGTTATACGAAAAGCAACTTTCTTCGTATCGAGGACATATTCAATATTCACAGTCTTATCTCTATACCGTGGATCTTCTTGTCTCTGCTGAATAAATGATAAATAATTTCCCTCAGTCATAGCCTTGGTTTTTTCATCAAAAGTGATATTTAGATTTCCATGTTCAATCGCATTGATGATAATTTCCCTAAGGGAAGTTTTGACGGCAAGAGCGGTATCATTGTCGGAGAACTTAGAAATATGAGAAGTTAGTTTCTGACTGAAGATTTCCGCATTACGCAAGTAGTTATTGATTCCGAAGGAGATACGTTCAGATTTTATATATCGGTTTAGAACATCTTCAATGATCACCGATGCCGTTCCTAAGATTTCCTTAGCCTCATCCAACTCAACAAATTGCAACTTAAGATAAAGTTCTTTGGGCTCCATAACGTATTTCTGACGGAATTCAGACTGGAATTCCACTGGGGTTCCTGTCTCCATCAGCTCTTCCAACTTTTCCATAACAAAGATTCTATTGTAGGTATCATTGATCCCTTTATTTTTATAAATGAACTCTAGAATATTTTTACCCTTAACCTCATCTTGTTTAAAACCCATATGCTTAGTTACAGCACGATTAACATCTATAAAATTCCAATTTGAATCCAATACAAAAATGATATCCCCTACTCCATGAAAGAGTTCACGGAATCTTCTTTCACTTTGGTTTAATTTTGCATTGAGTTCACCCAATTCATCCACACGGATCTTTAGATCACTTGAAAGTTCATTGATTTTGTCAGCAAGCCCAAGGGACAAAAGTAGAACAACTAAGGCTGATCCTATTTGGATAGTCCAACTCGTATAAATGTTAGTCGGGAGAACGCCTGTTGATTTCAAACTAAAAAGAATAACACCAAGGATGAAGACTCCAAAAGCCAAAGAAAATATTTTAGCTTGCTTGATGTCTATCTTCCAAGCATAAATTGCGTTGAATATTAAAAGTAAGGCAACAAGACCTGCGTAATAGGTTGATATCTTGATACTAATAGAATAGGAAATAAAAAAGGATAATACTAAAAGAATAAAACCCAGAACCCATATGCTCTCATAAATTCTATAAAGCCAGAATACTTGTCGTGATTTCAAAAAATTTGCAGCAAACATAGAGCCGGTGAGTGTAGCCATAATCATAAATACCAAAAGGCTGGTATTGGCCCAATAGAAAGAGTTAGGCCATAAAAATTGAAAACCTAAACCATTTAAAATGAATTGGAAGAAAGAAAAACTCCAAATAAATAAAACATAAAATATATAAGATTTGTAACGAGTTGATATATAAAGAAACAAATTATATAAAACCATTACAAACATCCATCCATAATACAATCCAAGTACGATTTGTTCGGAAGATATGAAATTAATTAGGTCAATCTCAGAATAGGCGTAGATTTGGATAGGGATGGTAGATTGGGATTTAATTTTTAAATAATAAATAGTTTCAGATTTTGGCTTTTCTTCTAATGCAAAAGTTGGAAATCGATAATCAACACTTCGATTTCCAAAGGCTACTTGGTCTCCTAAAATAAGCAAAGGCTGCTTTTCTCCTTTGCGATAGAGCTCAATTCGATCAATTACAGAGGACTCATAAACAAGATACCATTTCTTGGAAGTAGAATCTGGATTCTTTACAGGTAATTCTACCCAAAAGGTTGAATCGGAATAGCCCATATTTGACTCAGTAATTGGTGTAAAGAAATCTTGTTTGAGATCAGAAACTTCAAGCTTACCTACTTTATCTTCATGGATGGCAAGAGCCGAAGTGAGATCTTCCTTTTGAAGATTTGCTTTTAATGTAAAAGGTACTTGTGAGTTTGCCAAAAGACCCGAAAATAGTAATAGAAAAAATAGCAGGAAGATTCTCATTTCGAGACAACACTATGTCAGAAATCCATGTTGGCAAAGAAAAAAATATGATTTCTGTGTCTTTTTCTATTAAAAAGGAAAAATTATGATCGTTAACCGTAAAAAATTTATTAAAACCATAGGTCTTGCTACCCTTGCTGCTTTAAGTGTACGAAGTAAAAACCTTTTCGGGCAAACTAGCAATTCTAGCTCTTCTACCAATTCCAATAAATCAAATTCCGTTCTAATTTTAGGAGGCGGACTTTCTGGTCTCTACGCAGCCAACCTTCTGAAAAAGAAAGGTGTCCAAATCCAAGTAGTAGAAGCCAGTCCTAGACTTGGTGGTAGGATCATGAGTATTCAAAATCCTAAGGACCAAAGTATGTTTGATTTAGGTGGTGAATGGATAGGTGATTTTCATAGTTTAACAAGAAAGCTGGTTGCTAATCTAGGCTTAACCCTAGTAAGACCAAATTGGACTTCTGGACCTACTCTTTGGGATATGAATAAATTGAGTCTGAAATCCAAGGAAAATCTAGAGAAATTAATTGAATACCAATCCAAAATTCCAAGCAACCAAATTGAAGGACTCGATAAAATATCCCTTTTTCGTTACCTTCGTTACCAGGGTTTCTCGGATATGGAATTGGATGAGTTGGATCTAGTAGTGAAAACATTCTATGGTGAGTCATCTAAAAATATTTCTTCCTATGCTCTTCTATCTAGCCTAGAATCTAAGAAATCTCTCTTCCAAAATTTTTATAAAGTGGAAGGAGGTGCCTACCAAATCATTTCAAAACTAGTGAATATTCTCAATTCCAATGATATAATTCTCTCTGATAAAGCTGTAATTGTAAGTCAGACTAAAGAAGGAATAGAAGTTATACTTGAATCAGGACGACGTCTCAAAGCCAAAGAATTGATTTGCACTCTACCTGCTCCAGCCGTATCTCAAATTAAGTTCGAACCAGGCTTGCCTAGAGAAAAAATCTATGGACTACTTAGATTAGGATATGGAAAAATTCATAAAGAAATCATTGAACTTGAGACACCTCTCTTAAGTCCAGAAAAAGGAGAAGGAATCATAGATTGGATACTACCATCTAACAACAATTATGCAACAATCACAATATCTGAAGGAAGAGCAATTGCTCTAGAAAATTCTAATTCTCTTATAGCAGAAGGACTGCTTACAAAATCTATGGGAGCAAAAATGGTAACATCCTTTCTAAGTCTAGGACAAAGTCGAGATGGTTTTGGAAACGGAGCTGTTTCGATTTATAACCCTTCGACTTATGGCATCAAAGAAGAATTGAGTTCCTCCTTTGGTCCCATACATTTTGCAGGGGAACACATAGGGGAAGTTTCAGGAACTATGGAGGCTGCAATTTCGAGTGCGATTCTTGCGGTTAGGAAAATAACTTAGCCACCCCCTTAAGGAGGTGGCTTTTTTTAATTTAAACCCAACAATCAACTAGCCACTTGATTTTGAAATTCTTATTCTGACAAAAAATTCTGTGCTTGTTTCAATACTTGAGCAAGCACAGAAAAATCTATTTGAATATGTAAAGATCTGCTTTACTTTTTATCATTTTATTTCATACCCATAAGCTTTCTCATCATAGCTGAGGGCAGAATGAAAACATCATAAATCCAAAAGCTCAATAAAAATACAAGGGATGTATGGATAAAGAATTTATAGAAAACAGAAATCTCTATTGGCAGTAGAAGAAAGGCCAGTGCTAATGAAATAGGATGATGGATTAAATAAATTGGTAAACTACTCTCTCTAAGGTAAATAGAGAATTTATTTTCCCAATTAGATATCCTACGAAATATTTCTATAAATAAATAAATCAAACTCCAGGCAACCAAGGAAGCAATAGCGATATGGATGCTTCGCTTTAACTCCCTTCCCCAAAATGGACTCATCCAAAGAGGATCTGACTTTTCTATTGATTCGAATACTATGAAAAGAACAAATGAAACGATGAATAAAACAAGCAATTGAAATTTGGTTAGGCTTTTTCCTGAAAACACAATTTGATTTTTGTAAGAAAAAATACCAACCAAGAAGAAACTTAAATAAAAGAAAAATAAATAAGGATCTATGTGTAAGAATTTTGTCCCTTTTAAAAAAAACAAGTTCGTGAGTAAGGTGATGAAGAAAGATATACAAGCGTATTTGAAGAAGATCAACCAATTGGGAAGTTTTTGAAAAAAAGAATTTTCTCGCAAATTAGAAAACAAAACTAGTATGATACAATACAAAATCAAATATTGCAAAAACCAAAGATGGGATAATCCGTCAAAGCCACGAATCCAATTTTGGATATAAAATTCTAAATATGAATCCTGTCCTGCTTTGTTTCTATACATAATATAATATTGAATAGGTGCCAAAAACAAAACACCAATAAGAAAGGGCAAAAGCAATCGAGTGGATCTTGTGTTTATATAAATCTTCCAACCTTTTCGACTCCAAACCATTTCTGAGAAATAGCCAGATAAGAAGAAAAATAAAGGCATTCGAAATGCATGAATAAAATAACAGAAATGATCAAACCAAATAGAAGTCTCTACACTTTTGATAGCATAACCAACAGATTCGGTATACACTATAGCCGAATGAAAAACCAAACCCAGCAATAAGGCAAAGGAGCGAAGGTTATCCAAATAGAGTAGACGATTGGTTGCTAGGGTCACAAGATCAGATTTTCATAGGATGGTGTTTTTTCCTAGAAATTTTCCTTTACAGAATGCTTTGAATTTCAATTCATAATAAGGAAATCTGATCTAAGGGGTTTTTTATCAAAGACATCTTTTCCATTCCCAAATGGCATGAATTAATCGGCAAATCACCAGAATATATATTCTTTCGTGCATTTCCAAGAATCTACGCAGAATATTTGAGAGATTTTACAATGTTGGAAGTAGAAGGTCTGGAAAATGTTCCAAAGACTGGTAGAGTTATGCTCATACCGAATCACAGTGGAATTCTTGGCTGGGATGCGGCGGTTTTGCATTATGAAATTTTTAAAACATTGAGACGACTACCTAGAACTATGGCTCATGCATTCTGGGAATCCAATGAATTCTTCCGCAATGGTTCTAAGAAGCTTGGTTTCTTTCCTCCTGACTTTAAGAAAGCAATAAAGTATCTCAAGAAAAATAAATTAATGATAATTTTTCCAGAAGCTGAACATGGTAACTTTAAACCTTCTATTAAGATGTATCAGCTAACAGAATTTAATCCAGGTTTTGTTGCTCTTGCTATGATGACAAATTGTACTGTAGTTCCTGTTTGTATTTTGGGTGCAGAGGAAAATTATATCAACCTTGGAACCATCAATTGGTTTGAGAAATCATTCGGTGCCAAAATTCCCATTCCCTTAAATCTTCTACCTATACCAGCTAAGTGGAAAATAAAATTCCTCAAGCCTATTTCATTTCAGAAATACGATAAAAAAGATATAAAAAATGAGAAGTTCGTGAAAGAAGTTACGGATAACGTCAAGTTTCGTATCCAATCGAATATTCAATTAGAACTTGTGAAGAAAGGTATTTTCAAATTTTAGGAGCAGCCATGAATACAGAATCATCATCTCGTACAGAAAAATTACTCAAGGTCAAAGTTAGCGATGTTATGAACAAAACGGTCATAACCATAGACCATGATGACTTAATTGGCAAGGCAAGTAGATTGATGCTAGAGAACAGATTGCACGCTTTACTAGTAATGAAAGATACAAAACCGAAATATATGATTTCAGCTTATGATTTAATGAAAGTATCCTATGAGGATACCTTTAGTGAATCTAATGCAGATATGCTGAGAACTACAGTAGAACAATTAGTAAAAGAACAAAATCTTATGAGTCTACCTTCCTCTGCATATCTCAATGAAGCTCTTAAAATTTTTGTTGATTACCAAATCCATTCCATACCCATTATAGATGAAGGAAGAGTTGTAGGAATCGTTTCCTTAATGGATCTAGCGGGTTGGTATCTAAAGACTCACGAAGAACTGCGAAAATAGGAGGGCTCAATCATTTGCAAGAATTTGCTCCTATGGTTGGGGAAGAAACTATCCAACGCGAAAGAAGAAAGGCGAAAGAATTAAAAAATACAACTTGGTGGAAGAATAAAAAAGCGAGTGGAATCTGCCATTATTGTCGTAATCATTTCCAGCCAAATGAATTAACTATGGATCATCTAATACCCATTATTCGAGGCGGACTTTCTATAAAAGCTAATCTTGTACCCTCATGCAAAGACTGCAATAATAAGAAAAAATATTCACTACCCCAAGATTTTCAACCATAATGACAATTCCCAATGATCCGTTTTCGGAATTTTCCTCTGATAAAGAAGTCATTGAATTCTCAGATGAATTAGGAAGAGAATATTCTGTTGAAGTTGTTTATGCCTTCTCGATTGAAGATAGAGAATACCTTCTCACCTCACCTATACAAGATGGTGATCTCGATTTAATCAACCTAGAATCCGATGGCTTTCATTCAGAAGTTGGCGGATTTTGCGTACTTCGATTGGAACAAGATACCGAAGGAGAAGAACATCTTCATGAGGTTGTAGACAATTATGAGCTGGAAGAAATCAAAGATTTTCTAGAAGAAACTTATGTTGAGAATTCTTGAAACTTTTCAAATCTAACTAGGTGGAATTACCTTACATTCCCCTTTGCATATTACTTCTTCTCTTTGATTAGTCCAAAGAATCTTCATTGTAACTGATTGCATTCTGGTATTTTTGGATACCACTTGAACTGTGCAAGTTATCGTATCACCTATGTATGTTGGCTTTCGAAATTTCGTTACGGTTTCAAGAGCAACTGTTCCAAGCCCAGGAAGTTGGTTGCCTAGAACTGGAGCAAGTAAGGAAGCAGCTAAACCACCATGGGCAATTCTTTTGCCAAAAATCGTAGTCTTCGCATACTCTTCGTTCATATGAAGAGGATTGAAATCTCCTGAAATTCCTGCAAATAGTATGATATCCGCTTCGGTGATTGTTTTAGAAAAGGAAGCCGATTCTCCAATTTGAATTTCTTCGAATGTTTTTCCTTTTTTGTAAATCATATTCTATACTCCAAGAAATTAAAAGATCTTTCTACAGCATGATAATCTAATTTGCATTGCATACTAAGCTGATTAAATTCAGCCAATTTAGAACTATAGGATTGTAAATTCTGAAAGGAGTGAAGGTATTTAGCATATAAAATCGGAATCAAGCTTTGAATATCTAATATCTTTTGTTCGCTTGAATACCATTTCGTGTCTTTATTCCCTAGACAAGCTAGATAAGTATCTAATACAAGAGCAAATGTAAGAATATCTGTTAGCGCAAATTCAAGAGAGTTATGCTTTAAACTTTTGGATTTAAATTGTAGTTCATTTAAAGCATCTAGTAAGTAAGAAAAATAATTAATATCTAAATTCATTTCATCTATTAAGCTCTCATTCTTTGCTACTTCATTCAAATTAGAGAATAAATAAGTTGGATCTTTCTCCGAACTAAATGCAGAAAAAATTATACTTCTTTGAATTTCAGAGGTTCCACCACCTATGGTTGCAAGCTTAATGTCACGGTAGAATCTTTCCACTTGGTATTCTCTCATAAATCCATACCCTCCAAAAATTTGAATGGTATCATTTGCAGCAATTTCACTTACTTCAGAAGCGTACAACTTGCACACTGAACTCAGAAGAGGTAAAGAGGCTCCCTTGTCTTTTTCTTTGGCTGCTCTATAGATAAGTAGTCTCGCTGAGTTCATATATAACCAAAGTTTAACGATCTTTTCTTGAATCGCATAAAACTTGGCTATTGGCTTACCAAATTGTTCTCTTTGATTAGTATAATGCAGACATGCCTCTAGTGCATGTTCCATAGCCCCAACCACACCTGCAATTAGTACAGTTCGTTCCCACTCTAAGGTTGCTTTTCCAATTCTTAGAAAACCAGACCCTAGTGGACCTAGAAGATTTTCTTTGGGAACAAACATATCTTCAAATACTAATTCAGCAGTCATAGAAGTGTGGTGACCTAATTTACGCAATACCTTGCTTACTTTAAAACCTGGATAAGTACTTTCAACCAAAAAGGCAGAGATTCCCATAGGTCCTCTAGACTTAGTTCCTGTTCGAGCCATGACTATAAACAATTGACCCACAGGTCCATTGGTGATATACATCTTTGATCCGTTCAATATGTATCCATCATCGACTTCTTCAGCCTTTGTCAAGAGTGAGGCAGCATCTGAACCAGAACTAGCTTCCGTTAAAGCAAGACCAGCTATCCATTCGCCTGATGCAAGTTTTGGTAGGTATTTTTCTTTCTGTGATTCATTGCCTTGCAGAACGATAGGCATAGAACCTATGATCATATGTGCTGACCAACTTAGACCTAGGCCTCCATCAATAGACCCAGAGGCGAAGGCTTCAGTAGCCAAACAACATTGAAAGCAAGTCGCATCCTGTCCCCCATATTGAGAGGGAATAGGAAGACCTGTAAGCCCAGCCTTAGCTATTTGCTTCCAGATTTCTGGGTCCCAAATCTCCTTTTCATCTCTATGCTCTGCACTTGGAAAGATTTTATCTTTAGAAAATTCGAAGACTGAATTATAAAAATCAGAATCTTCTTCTGTTAAAAATGGATTCCATTTTGCCATTGAATTCTTTTTATTTATACATATTATCAATTTGTTTTTGATAATTTTCTTGGATTACATTACGCTTCATCTTCAATGTTCTTGTCATTTCAGTATCAGGATTAAATTGTTGAGCCGCCAAATAAAAACAATTCCCAGGAATCTGTTCAAAATTTTTGAAACCGTTATGCTTGGATACTAGGCTTGTGATCTCTTTTTTGAATAAATTTCGTATTTCCTTATCATCATTCCAAAGTTTGGTATCTGAAGGTGAAGATGGTATCTGCGATTTAACATTTTCAAAATTTGGAACAATCAGAGCACCTAGAGTCTTTTTATCATGGCCTACAACCATTACTTGATCAATGTATGGAGATTCGTGCAATTTGTCCTCAATAGGAATGGGTTCAACGTTCTCCCCACCAGCAAGTGCTATAGTATCCTTCGCTCTTCCTGCAAACATCAATTCTCCACGGTAATTGATCATCATGATATCACCTGTATCAAAGAAACCTTCTTTATCAAAGACTTTGTCATTCAGTTCAGGACGCTTATAATATCCTTTCAGAATCTGATTGCTTCTGACCCAGAGAGTTCCTTTCTTACCTGTGCTTGTTACATCATTATTGTTATCATCTTTAATCTTAACATCATAGCCTGTTATAGGAATACCTACCGTTAGTTTAGTCGGCTTCTCTATTGCTCTTATAGAAACTACGGCAGAAGTCTCGGTCATTCCATAACCTTCCAATACTTTTATACCAATAGCCGACAAGAAAGTATCTACTATACTTGGCAAGGCTGAACCCGCCGAAATAGAAATTCTTAAGCTTCCGCCCAATGCTTTATGTATGGGCATAAAAACCAAAACTGCAATCAGCTTTAAAGGTGAAATTAAAACCAAGAGAACAAAGGCGAGCTTTCGTCTAAACAGACTTATAAAAAAATTCAATTTGAAAATCTTTGGATCATAATCAAAGAGTATAGCTTTTTGCTTAGACCAAAAAACTCCCACCGCCAAACAAAACTTAAATAATTTTTCTTTAAATCCACCCGCCTTGGATATCTTTCCGAGGATACCCGAATAAACAGATTCCCAAATCCTTGGAACAGAAGGGAATATAGTGGGTTTAAAATCTTTTAAATCCTCTTTAAGTGATCCCATGTTGGATACTGTGAACTCTATTCCCAAAGCTAGGATTGCATATTCTACAGCTCTTTCAAAAGCATGCCAGGGTGGAAGTAAGCTTACGCCTCTGTCATTAGCATTCAAGGAAAGCCTATCTATAACAGAGGTTATTCCGGTTATCCAACCTGTCTGAGAGAGCATTACTCCTTTGGGAGATCCTGTAGTTCCTGATGTATAAATCAAGGTTGCCAATGCATCTGGATTTGTTTGGTTCAGCCTGTCTTTGACTAGAGTTGGATTAGAAATTAAATATTTCCTACCTTTTTCCCGGAGTATTTCAATACTATCCTCTGTCTGAGCCAAATCACCTGCCTTCTCTACTTCCATAATAAATATTTTCTCAAGAAATGGGAAATTTTTATCCTTTAACTTGAGCAGGCGTTCCTTTTCAACAGATGTTTGGACTATGGCAAATCTACTTTCTGAATGAGAAATTATATAAATGATATCTTCATCCACAACATCCGTACCTCTTGGCACAGAAACTGCTCCTGCAGTGATAATCGCCAAATCTGCCTGAATCCAGTGAGGCGTTGCATCACAAAGGTAAGTGATTCTATCTCCTATCGAAACTCCTTCGGCAATTAAACCCGCTGTAAGTTCATCGACTCTTGTTTTTAAATCAAGAAAAGTGAATCCAGGAAAATCCTTAGAGTCTTTGGCACGCTTACGAAAAGAAACCTTATTTGGAAACTGTTCAGAAACATTGGTCAAAAGATCATAAAACCATCTAGCCTTAGGTTTATTCATCAGAAATCATCCTTCTCAATTTTTTGTATCATCCAATAGAAGTGTATCTCAAAGATTGTTGCAAGAATTTATTTTAGAAGCCTTGACAAAACTTATCAAGCTTCATAAAATATAAGACCTGATTGGAGGCTATCTAAGATGGAAATATTGATCAATAATGGCTTAGTGTTCACTGGGGAAAAAGAAGCCGCAAAACACAAAAACATTCTAATTCGCAATGGAAAAATTGTAGATATTACTTCGGATGAAATCAAGGTGAGCCAAGGTACAAAAGTGATCAACGCTGCAGGCAATTGGGTCATGCCTGGGTTTATAGATTTTCACACACACTATGATGCTGAGATCGAAGCTTCTCCAGGTTTGAAGGAATCAATACGTCATGGAATAACAACTGTTTCACTAGGTAGTTGTTCACTTAGCCTAGCTCTGGGCAGTCCTGAAGATCTTGCTGATATGTTTTCCAGAGTAGAAGCCATACCAAGAGAAGAAGTTCTCCCACTCTTAAGAAAAGTTAAGAATTGGAATAGCATTCGAACTTACAAGTCACACTTAAAATCCCTTCCTTTAGGACCAAATGTAACTTCCTTCCTGGGGCATTCCTGCCTAAGAGCCTATGTTATGGGCTTGGATCGTTCTCTGAATCCCAAACAAAAACCTAGCAAAAAAGAATTGAACCAAATGAATGAACTTCTTGAAGAAGCACTTGAAGAAGGATTCATGGGGCTTAGTATTAATACATTGATTTGGGACAAAATGGACGGTGATAGATTCAGATCCAAACCTCTCCCTTCCACCTTTGCAAAATGGTCTGAGTATAGATTCTTCAATAGGACACTTCGTAAATGGGGAAGAATTTTCCAAGGCGTACCAAATGTATCTTCCAAATACAATCTTATTTTATTTATGGCTGAGAGCTCTGGAATTTTTAGAAACAAACTAAAGACTACTAGCATATCCATGATGGATGTCAAAAGCAATAGACTCATCTATAGGCTGCTAGGCGTTCTCTCTCGTATTTTAAATAAAGTTTTCAATGCAGATTTTCGTTACCAAGCTCTTCCTGAAAAATTTGATCTTTATGCAGATGGGGTAGATGTAGTAGTATTCGAAGAGTTCGGCGCAGGAACCGCTGCCATTCATCTGCAAGATATGGTAGAGCGTAAGAAGTTACTAAAAGATACGAAGTATAGAAACTGGTTTCGTAGACAATGGACCAATATATTTCTACCCAGAGTATTTCATAGAGATTTCAATGATTCTAAAATTGTTGAATGTCCCAATAAGGATTTAATTGGAAGATCCTTTTCTTCTATAGCCAAAGAAAGAAAACAGCATGTTGTTGATACATTTCTAGATCTTTGTGCAGAATTTGGCAATGATATACGTTGGTATACTGTCATAGCCAACGATAGATTAAAACCACTTCAGGCTATCGTGAGCCATCCCGATGTGATGATAGGATTTAGTGATGCTGGTGCTCATTTGCGTGGTATGGCACATTATAATTTTCCATTAAGACTCTTAAAAATGGTTCGTGATGCAGATTTAGCCAAGAAACCATTTATGAGTATAGAAAAAGCAGTATGGCGCCTAACAGGTGAAATTGCAGATTGGCTTGGAATTGATGCAGGAAAGATTGCTATTGGTAAGAGAGCTGACATAGTTATAGTTCGTCCAGAAGGATTGGATGAAAAATTGGAAGAAGATGTGGAAGCTGAAATTCCAGAGTTCAAAAATTTCGTACGTTTAGTTCGAAGAAATGACAAGGCTATCCAAGCAGTTATCGTCAATGGGAAAATTGCCGTCGAAGATGGGCAACCTAAAAAGGAATTGGGTAAGGAATCAGGATTTGGAACCTTTCTAGAATGCTTTGCTAGAAACAGTGCTGAGCCTATCTTTGAGCCAATTCAAATTTTTGAATCCACTTTGGAAGATAGCAAGCAACCTCAGTTTGCAATCAAACCAACAGTATCAAATTGATTTCATTGGATGGAATGATTTTTACCTTTACAATGTTTTTCAAAATAAGAAACTGTGAGCATGGATAAGTATATTCAAAAAATTTTAATCCCTATAGATGGCTCAGAAAGTTCAAAGAGAGCTCTAGAATTTGGTATTGCAATAGCTAAGGCAGCTAATGCAAAAGTAACTGTATTAGAAGTTATAGAAGATTTTGGTCCTCTTCCTGGATACTATGATGCCGCTCCTCCTGGCAAAGATCGTGTTAAATGGATCTCAGAACAAAGATTTGAAAAAGTTCATACTATCCTTG
Source organism: Leptospira sp. (assembly GCA_002786225.1). Taxonomy (GTDB): domain Bacteria; phylum Spirochaetota; class Leptospiria; order Leptospirales; family Leptospiraceae. Next base: position 18,131 of record PEQN01000030.1, read on the forward strand.
ATGATAGTTCCATTCAATGGACAAGAACCATCAAAGAAGGTTATGCTGCTGATGAAATTCTGAAGGTATCAGAAGATGGGAAATTTGACCTGATTGTGATAGGTTCAAGAGGTATGGGAGCTGTAGGTCGGTTTCTTGTTGGATCTGTTTCTGACAGGGTTGTTCACCATGCGCATTGTTCTGTAACTGTAGTTAGGTAATATGGTTTTTATTTGGGTAAATACAGGAGTAATTGAACCCTACGTCCCACAGGTATCTACCCAAATAAAAGTTCCTAAAACATATGGCAACCAAAGATCCTCTGAACTTTTAGATCAGCAGCAAAATACAACAAACCAACCAAATCCAGGCATACATCCTATACCCCAGGATGTTTATAAAGCTAATGAGAAGACAATAGAACCTGGAGATAAGGTTTCATTTATTTATGAAATCATGTCTTCTCCTGTATTCACTCTTTCTGCAGAGGAAACTTTATCTTCCGTTAAAGCAATATTTGCAAGAAAGAAGTTTCGTCATATTCCCATAGTAAATTCTGAAGACACTCTTCTTGGTATCATTAGTGAGAGAGATATTCTCAGAGCTCTTGCTGAAGATATTAATTCGGACACTAATATTAAAGAACTCATGAATATGAGAGTCTTAACCACGATTTCAGATGCAACCATTCGAGAATCTGCCAAAGTCATGATCAATGAAAGAATTGGATGCTTGCCTGTATTATCTTCTAACCAAAAGCTTATTGGAATAATTACAAGATCAGATATTCTTCGCTTAATCATCAATAGACCTAGAATAAATATCTTCGCATAAAACTTATGAACCTTATTGACTCTCTTATCATTTTAGGATTTTTCTCACTCACTTTTTATATAGGCTACAGTTCTAATCGTAAATCAAATTCTGAATCAGATTATTTCTTAGGGGGAAGGAATCTACCTTGGTGGGCTTTATCCTTATCCCTCGTTGCAACCGAAACATCTACCTTAACGTTTTTGGGAATTCCTGCCTTATCTTATTCGGGAGACTTTTCATTTCTATCTTTAGCAATAGGACTTGTGATTGGCAGAGTGATCTCTGCGGTATTCATTCTTCCACAATACATGACTGGGAATTTTCTTAGTATTTACCAATGGGTAGGTTTAAAATTTGGAACTAGCTCTCAAATTACCCTCTCCTTACTCTTTTCCATCATTCGAATTTTATCAGATGGAGTCCGTCTCTACGCAGCATCACTTCCTCTTTCTTTTATGATAGTCCAATACTTTCCTTCTAATTGGAACTTCCAAGAAATATCCATACTCAGTCTTGTTATTCTATCAACGGCAACCATTCTTTACTCAGCTTACGGTGGGTTTCGAGCGGTAGTTTGGACAGACTTTTTACAGTTCATAGTGTACTGTTTAGGCGGTGTGATTGTAATTGTCTTGTTGAGTTTGGATTTTGGATCTATAACAAATTTAATCTCAAAAAATCCAGATAAATGGAAAATTTTTCATTTCACATTCACGAACACCAAAGGCGAACTTGATCCTTACTACTTCCTATTTTCCATACCAGGAGGCATTCTACTAGCACTTGGTTCCCATGGAACTGACCAAATGCTAGTCCAAAGATTACTCGCATGCAAAAATTTAAATGAAAGCAGATTAGCACTCATTTTCTCAGGCTTTGTAGTCTTATTACAGTTTGTAATATTTTTAACTATAGGGGCATATTTAGTATATGCACTTCCTTCTGTTCCAACACCGAACAGAGTGTTCTCAGACTATATAGTGAATATTCTCAATACTCCATGGAAAGGGGTAATTCTTGCCGGAGTATTTGCAAGTTCCATGTCAACATTATCAAGCACATTGAATTCCTTAACACTCACAACCCAGGTCGATATGAAATTAAGATTCAAATCATCTTCTAGTCCAATCTGGATCACTATAATTTGGGGAATAATGCTCTTAGTTTCTTCTTTAATTCCATTTATCCTAGATGAGACTACGAAAAATTCTATAGTTGAACTTGGGCTAAGCTTTGCTTCCTATGTTTTTGGCCCTATGGTTGCCTTATTTTTCTTGGAAGTTTTTCCACTTCCCGAAAGAAAAAAGTTTCATTCAAGTTTCTTTCCACTTGTCCTAGCATTCAGTATAGCTTTAACCTTCTTAGGTAAAGTTTATTTCGCCATGCCCTTTACATGGATAGTCGCCTATGGAATCTTAAATTTTTATAGCTTATATATATTAGGTTTTGGAATTACTTTGATTTCGCTAAGAAGTAAGAAAGGCAATTAGCTTTTTCATAAATTCTTCGTTATGCGTAAATTGGATATAATGACCACCCTCAGAAATTTCCACTATCTTTGCATGGGGAAAATACTTTTGAATTAAAATTAAATCACTAGGACTGATATATTCCGATTGACCACCCAATAAGAACAAGGCGTTCACATTAGAGAAGCTTCCTTGGATGGATTCAAACTCTTTTTCAAACATTTGCCTAGACTTACTTATAGAATCCACATTAATCTTCCAAAAGTATCCGCCTTTTGCGTCTCTCTCTAAATTCATTTGCAGAAATTGACGAATAAAAGTATTAGGAACAAGCTTAGCCATGTTCTCTTCAATTTCAGATCTTGACTTAGCCTCAGAGACTGGAAGACTCATAGCAGCAACTTCTTGATCATAGACAAAGGGATAATCCCTAGGAGCAATATCTTGGATGATGATTTTTGAAGCTTGTATCGGTGGATTCGAGAGACAATAAAGCATTACAACCAAGCCACCCATAGAATGGCCAAGTAGAATAACATCCCTTAGATTATTTGATTGCAAAAATTCGCTTAGGTCAGCAACCATATCATGAAGTGTGTGTGAGGATGAATGTGGGGAATCTCCATGGTTCCTTTGGTCTAAGGCATATACATTGGCATACTGTGTCAATTGTTTGGCTACAGACACCCAGTTCTTGGAGGAACCGAAGAGACCATGGAGAATGACTATGTTAGGAATATTTGCCCCAGTAACACTCGTTTGGGGAATATGAGCATAGTATTTATAATTCAACTTCATATCAAGGAAAGCACTCTTCTGTAATTATAGAGAGATATGTATCATAATTCTTAAGTTCTGAATTATGAACATAGTATCTATTGTTTTTAAGTTGATTAAAGATTTGGTAGTTATAATCTGGTTGAGGAAGAAAGCAAGCTATGAGATCTCTTTCTTTTGTAAACTTTTCTAATTGATTGCTGATAGATCTAGATAACTTTTTTCTTTCTTTTGTCTCTGGAAAAAATCGAAGGTATCTGAATTCTCTATTATTGAGTGATAGAAGAAAACAAATTGGTTCACCTTTGCAATCCTTAAGGGCTGTCTGTTGCATTGCAAGTCTTCCAGCAATTTCTGCATACTTAGAATTTGAATTCAATGAAGCATATTTCCAGAAGAAATTTTCATCTAATCGGATTTGGTTTGTTGTCGAATCTTTGGTAAGATAGTTTTTATATCTATTCAGAAAATCATTGCCTTCAAACTGCTTTATAGGATTAACTGAAATAGAATTATCACTAAAAGAATTTGATTCTATAATTTGCATTGCCTCTATGGCATTTGCAAGAGCCTCTCCAGAAAACACACGGAAAAAAACATATTGTTCGCCAGTGTAATCTCCATTTTCGGAAACTTGAAAGAGGAAATTGGTAATCTGTTGCCAAGCATTTACATCATTCTTTAGATGTATTAAAGTAAATTTATTTATAACATCATTTGAGACATTGTTAAAGTTAAATTTGGAAAGAAACTTTATAACTTCACCAGAAAGTAGAAAACCTGAAAGCTTTGTATCTGTTTGAACAGAAATCCAATTAGGATCATCTAGAAGGATACTCGGAGGTGCAGTTTCTAAGATAGTCCCATAAGGTAATTCAAGGATGATCTCAGAATTCTTATCTGGGTAGAGATAAAGTTTTGCTTCAAAGCCATTTACAAAATAATGGAATTTAGATTCAGCTTTCTTGGGATTTAATATTTTAGATTCAGAGTATACCTTACTCGTATAACATAGAATAAGGCATACAAAGGTTAAAGTAAATTTGACCAAAGACTATGAAAGATCCTTCACCATAGTCTGAATTCTTTCTAATCCTTTTCGAATATCAGCCTCCCCTAAGGCATAGGATAATCTTAGAGCATTATCATCACCAAAGGCAACTCCAGGAACAGCAGCAACATTGTATTTCTCTAAAAGGATATCACAGAATACTTTGCTTCTACTTTTCTCGTTTGCTTCTGAAAAAATTTTATCAAACTTGGGAAGATTGTACAATTTGTCTATGTAAGGGAATGCATAAAAAGCACCTTGGGGCATTCTACAATTGACTCCTGGAATTTGATTCAGTAAGTCAACAATTAGTTTCCTTCTAACATCAAATGCTTTTCGCATAACCTCCACTTCCGATTGATCACCTTTTAATGCTTCTTCTGCTGCTGCTTGGGATATTGAGCTAGCATTCGAAGTCGATTGACCCTGCATAGTATCCATGTTTTTTATAATCTCTGCGTTTCCTGCACCATATCCTATTCTCCAACCAGTCATTGAATAAGCCTTAGAGACTCCATTGATGATGAAGGTTTTTTCTTTCATCTCAGGACTAACCATAGCAGGATTGATAAATTCTAAACCATCGTAGATTATCTTTTCATAGATATCATCACTTAAAGTGATTATTCTTTCTTTGACGAGTATTTCACAAAGATCATAAACATCATTTTTAGAATATGCAGATCCAGTCGGATTGGAAGGTGAATTGAACAAAAATACCTTAGTCTTAGGTGATATAGCCTTCTTCAATTGGGTTGGGGTAATTTGAAAATTATTCTCTAAAGTTGTAGGAACAATTACAGGAGTTCCTTCAGCCAATCGAACTATGTCCGCATAACTAACCCAATAAGGAGCAGGAATAATTACCTCATCGCCTGGATTGATGGTAGCCATAAAGAAATTATAAATAACTTGTTTACCACCTGTCCCAACAATGATTTGATTCTTTTCGTAATCTAGATTATTTTCCTTTTTAAATTTTGCGATGATAGCATCTTTCAAAGTTGGAATCCCAGAAACAGGAGTGTATTTCGTCTTGCCTTGGTCCATTGCACGCTTAGCGGCAACTTTAATATGCTCTGGTGTGTCGAAGTCAGGCTCCCCTGCTCCGAATCCAACAACATCAATTCCGCTAGCCTTTAAAGCATTAGCCTTAGCGGTTATTGCGAGTGTAGGTGAAGGCTCAACTACATCCAATCTCTTTGCAACAAATTTCATTCGTATTCTCCCTAGAATGCTATGTTATACTATACAGTGACTGCTTCTGCGTTGTCTTCTTGATCTTGGATAAACTGATCCAAGATATAAATTTGGTATTCATAACCTTGTTCTGTTAAGAACAATTGTCTATTCTGACCAAATCTTTCTTCATTGGTATCCCTAGATATCAATGAATAGAAGATAGCCGTATTATCTTTAGACTTTGGTCTCAAGATTCGACCTAGCCTTTGTGCTTCTTCTTGTCTAGAACCAAATGTCCCAGAGACTTGGATAGCAATGTTAGCATCGGGTAAATCTATGGAAAAGTTAGCTACCTTACTAACAACCAATTGGCGAATTTCACCCGATCTAAAGGCTTGGTAGAGTTCTTGTCTCTCCCCTAAAGGTGTCTTACCAGTGATTAAAGGAATTTCAAAAGTTCTAGAGATTTCTTCCAATTGATTGATATACTGACCGATTACAAGTAGATGTGAGTTTTGGTGCTTTTTGATGATAGCTCGAATCCCTCTCATCTTTTCAGGATTTTCAGAAGCGAGTCGAAATTTTTCTCTATCATCTGCTACGGAATACTTGAGTCTTAGATCTTCTTCCATAGGAATACGAATTTCCACACACTTTGCTTCCGCTATCCATGATTTTGCTTCTAATTCTTTCCAAGGGACATCATATTTCTTGGGACCTATTAAAGAGAATACATCTTCTTCTAGTCCATCTTCTCGAACTAGGGTTGCAGTCAGACCCAGTCTTCTTTTGGATTGGAGTTCCGAAGTCATTCTGAATACAGGTGCTGGCAAAAGGTGAACCTCATCATAAACGATAAGTCCCCAATTCTTAGCACTGAATAGGTGGAAGTGAGTAAAATCTCCCCCTTTTTTCTTGCGGTGGGTTAGAATGTTATAGGTAGCAATTGTTATAGGCTTAATATCCTTCACTTCGCCAGAATACTCTCCGATGTCTGATTCAGGAATATCGGTTTTATCTAAGATTTCATTTTTCCATTGGCGGATGGACAAAGTGTTCGTGACAAGAATAAGAGTCTCTGCTCCTACGATTTGCATAACACCCATGCCAACTATGGTCTTTCCAGCACCACAAGGAAGGACTACAACACCAGAACCACCATCATTGCGACCACCAGAATGAAAGGCTTCCACACTTGCTCTTTGGTAATCTCGCATTCCAAATTTAGTTCCTGTATTGCTTGTAGCTTTTAAATTGAATGCGTATTTATTTCCTTCATCATAACCTGCTAAGTCCTCCACAGGAAAACCAATCTTAATCAAGGCTTGTTTGATATGACCTCGGTATTCTTTCTTAACGAGAATTTTCTCCGGTGTCACAGATTCAATAAAAGGTTGAACAGCTCGATGTGCACCTATCTCCTGCAAGAAACCTTTTTCATGAGAGACAATCACCAAGTCTCCCGTTTCTTCTTTTACTAATTTAACTTTACCATAACGAGATATTTGCTCACGTATTTCATTGATAACGTTTTTAGGAACATCATATCGTGCATATTTCTGCATTCCTTCTACAATTTCATCTGCTGTCATCTTAGATGAGGCAGCATTCCATAATGATAAGGGAGAGATTCGATAAGTATGAAGGTATTCTGGACTCTTTTCAAGTTCAGCAAACCGAGAAATGATCTCCCTGCATGCCTCAAATTCAGAATTATCCACTTCAAGAAGCATAGTTTTATCGCTTTGAACGATTAATGGTTTACTCATAAAACCTCCTAATTCCCATCCACAGTGAAAAAGTAGACTCTCAAGTCAAGTCAAAACTGATTCTAAGGAAAAAAAGGAGGATTCCAAACTTTTTTCAAGGATTTGAAGATCTTTAGCAAGGGAACGATCTTCTTTTACGATCAAATCCTTATCACTTCTGTCTAAGATCGCTATTGATTGCTGAATACAAAGGTCAAAAATTGCGAGCAAAGTTTTTGTATCACGAATAGTCCGCTTATTTCGAGCAATTCCAATTCCACCCATAGGTACAATATTTTGATTACCACCGTTAGTTGGTAATGATTGCACAGAAGCGGGATGTGCGTCTCTTCGCATTTCTGCCGTTAAATGAGTCGCAAGCAAGCCAAGACCAGCAAGTCCTGCATATTTGCCAGGAGAGGATGAAAGCATTAAAGGCAACCTTCTTTCATTTTCATTGGGATCAAGTAAGAATTGCACCATCCTATCTAGCCAGTTTGCAAAATTTACTAAGCAAAGATTCAATCTATCTATTCCAGAACTTATATTCGAACCATAGAACATTGCTGCTTCTATAAATCGTTTATCAGTAGGAGAATACACAGGATTATCAGAAACAGAATTTATTTCTTTTGTAATGCAAATTTCTAATTCTTCTATCTCATCCAAGATAGATCCAAATATCTGAGGTATGGCTCTAAGTATATAAGAATCTTGGACTCTGGTGTTTGCCATTTTATCCCTAGGCAAGAGAGCTTTACTCAGAGTATCACATACTCTCTTCAAACCACGAGATGAACTTAATTCAGCAAGATCCAAATGAAAAGCATCTGGAAAAACAGGAAGCTTAGTAAATAATTTCTTAATAAGACCAAGGGCATGTTCTACCATGACCTTACATTGGTGAAGATGTATTGCAGAACTTCCAACCATAAAGGAAGTTCCATTCGTCAGAGCAATTCCTTCCTTTACTTTTAAATTCCTTGGAAGACCTAGTATGGATTTCAAATCCCCCTTTCCTTGGCTAATAGACTCACCCATAAGTAAGAGACCAATAGAGGATAAGGGGATCAAGTCTCCACTTGCACCCAAGGAACCCCTCAAAGGAAAGATAGGAATAACATCTTTGTTGACCATCTCTTGCAAAATGCTCAAAAGGCTTTCGTCTACTCCAGAATATCCTCTTGTTAAGACATGAAGTCTAGCCAAAAGGACTGCTCTTGATTCAAGGGGATCTAAAATTTGAGAAGATTCATTCTGTACGGATAAATGATAGATTAAGGACTTTTGCAAGTCTAACTTGGCTTCATTGCTAGAGAATGCATGAGGTCCAAATGAAGTATCAACACCATAAAGAAGCTTATTGCCTGAAGTTTGAGAGAGATAGGTTTGTAAAGATGAATGAGATTCTTGAATCAGGGAAGTATTCCAAAATTTTTCAGAATAAGTTTCCTTCTCGTAGACGATACTTAGGAATTGAAGATAAGAAAGATTCATGTCTTTAGGCTAGTATTTCTACTAGCCCAAAAATTGCTTTTCGAATTATAGGAAAAACACAAAAGTTAATAAGATAAAAATCGGAAAGAGTATACCAAAGGAAAATAGCATGTAGGCACCAAAAGATGGCATCTTAATTTTATTTTCTTCAGCTACGGACTTAACCATGAAGTTAGGTGCATTTCCTATGTAAGAATTTGCTCCCATAAACACTGAACCAACTGAAATAGCCTTCAATAAGGCTTCAGCCGCTGGGTTAGCAAGAATTTGTTGGATGGTAGTATAACCCAAGAATCCTTTTGCCAAGCTTAAGAAAGTTAGATAGGTAGGAGCATTGTCAAGGACGGAAGAAAATAATCCAGTTGCCCAGAAAAACTGCCAAGGTTCTGTTATGCCTAGGGATTTACCATTGGATTCCAAAAGAATCAAGGCTGGTATCATACAGATAAAAATCCCTATAAAGAGGTAAGCAACTTCTGCAATAGGATGCAGGGTGAATTTGTTCGCCTCTCTATCTCTTTTCTTAGAAGTGTAAATAGAGAGTACAACCATAATTAGCATTACTAGTTCTCTACTGAAACCCAAAAGGTGATTTTCTTCAATCTCTGGAAAGTAATTCTTATTGATAAAGGCTACAGAAAATATAACACCGAGTAACCAAATGAAATTTACTTGTCCGCTGAGTGAAATGGGAACTATCTGAGATTTATCTTTCTTGATATCCTTAACAGTCTCTGATTTGTATTTGATGGAATCCCAAATGAAATAGAGGATAAGTAAGATAACTGAAGCAAGCAGCATCTCTGGAAATAATTTAAATGTCCAAGTAAAAGGAACTCCTTGTAAATACCCAAGGAAGAGAGGAGGATCACCAAGAGGAGTAAGAGACCCACCTATATTGGAAACCAAAAAGATAAAAAAGATTACAGTGTGCACAACATGCTTGCGTTCTGAATTGGTGTTCAATATTGGTCGAATCAAAAGCATAGAAGCTCCTGTGGTACCTATAAAGGAGGAAAGAAATGTTCCAACAATTAAGAACAAGGTATTGTTCAAAGGAGTCGCTTCAATATCACCTCTTAGAACGATACCACCTGAGATATAATACAAAGATCCCAATAAGACAATAAATGGAATATATTCAAAGACTATTGTATGAACAATGGAATGGAACCAACCAAAATAAACTAAAGGAAAGAAGGAACAAGCACCCAAAGCGATAGCAACAATTAGTTTATTATTATTATCTTCCCACCAATGCATGGTTGCATGAGTAGCTACTGGGAGGACTGCAATGGATAAAAGGATTAGAATAAAAGGAATTACTGTCCAATAAGGCAAATCCTCGCCCTTATGATTTTCTTCGCTTCCAGCTGTAGCCCCGTTTGGCTGCTCCATTTGAATTTCTGGAGATTCCGAAGTTTCTTGGGCAACTAGGCTAAAGCTTGTTCCCGCAAAAGTCAATAGAACAGTAAGTAACAATGTTGAAGATAGATGACGCATTTATTCCCCTTCTTTTTTAGTCATTTTAGAAACCCATTCAAAAGTTTGCAATTAGTTCCTAAAAAAACTTTCTCCAATATTCAAAGCTAAGAGCCTTTTCTTATCTATCCCTTTTCTTTGAAAGTTGTCCATTGTAGATTTTAAAGGTTGGTCCAAGGCCTCATCGGAAAGAACAAAGGTTTTATAATGCATGGGCATCATATAATTTGCCTTAAGATCCATAAACGCCTGTACCGATTGGCTGGGATCAACATGAACAGGCTCCATGAACCAACGCGGATTGTAGGCACCTATAGGTAGAATCGCAAGATCAAAGCCTCCGAATTTTTCCCCTATTTCTTTAAACCCCTTGAAGTAGCCCGTATCACCTGCAAAATAGATTTTGGATTTAGAACCTATAAAAGCATAGCTTCCCCAAAGAGTCTCATCTCTATCGAAGATACCTCTTGCCGAAAAATGCTGAGTGGGTGTAAAAATGACTCGTTTGCCTTGGACTAAAACTTCATCCCACCAGTCCATTTCCAATACATGAGTTAAACCTGCGTCTTGTAGAAACTTTTTATTTCCTAATCCAGCAATAAAGGTAGGGGAAAATCTTTTCTCTAACTCTAGCAAAGTATCCAAATCCATATGATCGTAGTGGTTGTGACTAATTACTACCAAATCGATTTTTGGTAGATTATCCATATCAATTCCCGGTTGAGTATATCTCTTGGGTCCTGCCCAACTAACAGGAGAACATCTCTCTGACCAAATAGGATCAGTCAAGATATTCAATCCTTCCCATTGTATCAAACTACTTGCGTGCCCTATCCAAGTGACTGACCAGAGTCCTTTGAAGTTTCTGATCTGACTTCCATCGTTCTCTGTTTTCTTATAATCAAAATGTTCAGGATTATTATCTTCTTCATTCATCCAACGCGAAGAAGTCCACCTAATCAATCCACCTAATCCGTGTGATTCGAAGTCTTTGCTCGGATTCTTAAAACCTGAAGTAGTATGGTGCATTTTCTCAGGATTAAAATAAGGATTGGTTGCACCACAAGATAGGATGAATAAAAAAATGCTAAGTATGGTTATGTAAAACTTCCACTGATCTCTCATGAAAAGACTCCGCTAAACTAGTTTTGAATTGTTGTTGGAAATAGTAAAATGTTTCTATCGACCTCTTTCTGCTCGGTTCCAATGGTCTCGCCTTGTAGTTCGAAAAGGAGTCTCTAGACTTTCTAACATAGATTCCATACTCTTAGACCTCTCAGCTGGAAGCTCTTGAAAAATTTCTTGGATCTTGCAATGCTCTCCAAACTCACAACAAAACTCAGAGGAACATTCCTCTCTAGCCTTAGAAAGTTCTGGAAAGCTGAGTAATAAATCCTCCCTTTCTAAGTGAAGAATGCCCCACTCTTTAATACCTGGAGAATCAATGTAAACGGTATCATCAGGAAGAAAAATTGCTGTTGAATTTGTTGTTGTGTGTTTGCCTTTAGATGTCGAACCACTGATCTCCTGGGTGGATTGGATCTTTGATTCTGCGAGTATGTTAACTATAGAAGATTTTCCCACACCGGAATTGCCAGAAAGAAAACTAACCTTTCCTTGTAAGAAATTTTTTAATTCCTGAATAGAATCTTTCTTATGAATCGATACAGTAAAAATTTTATATCCTAAAAAGTGATAGTAACTCGTTGCCGTGTTCATTTCAAGCTCTGTGACTAAATCCGTTTTATTGAATACTAAAATTGGTTCCATTCCAGAGACCGAAACAGCAGCAAGAAATCTATCTATAAATCCTGGTTTCGTTTCTGGTTCTTTTAAGGAAGCAATTAAGACTGCATAATCCGCATTAGCACACAGAGCATGGGCATCCTTAGCACTTGATTTTCGATGTAAAATGGATTTTCTCTCTACGAGAGAATCAATAATCCATGTCGTATCATTCAATGTAGCATAGACTAAATCGCCTACAACGAAAGGATGGCGGTCTTTCTTGGATTCTAGGCGCAGTTTACCACGAAGGGTAGCTAGATTCGATCCATTCTCATAAGAAAATATTTCATAATAAGCTCCAAAAATTTTAGAGATACGAAAGAGTTGTTTTGTATTGCTCATAATGAAAAAGTCTCTATTATAGGAATCCTTTCTAGCTGTACAGAGTAAACTTTTTATTGGAAGCATCCAAAATAGATTGCCCTAAATAGAATCTCTTGATTCAGTTGAACCAATTTCTTATGTTTTCCAAACTCAAAAAAATTACCTTTGCTTATGAGGCAGAATTCCTTGCCCTTATGCTAAGTTTATTTTCTTTGATGAATTTAGCTATTTATTTCCAAATTCATTCCACTCTTTTCCTAATCTTAGGTTCATTACTTACTGTAATCTTTGCCTATGGTATTATCAAATTTCGCAATCTGAAAAAAATAGTCCAAGTTGATAAACTCTTGCAACGAAGTTACAGGAAAGCCGATATCATGGAGTATCTCACATCCTTGGATGAGTTCAAAAGTGCCCTGATCTCAATCAACGAACCCATAGCTGTCTGCCAAAAAATTACCAGTTACATTAAGCAGTCTTTGAATTCCGAAGAAGCTATAGTTTATCTTTGGGAAGAATCTTCAGGAGCCTTCCATCCAAAACCCCTACCCAAAAATGATTCAAATCATTTTTTCTTTTACGTTTACGATCCCTTTGTCCTTTGGCTTTCCGATAACCCTCGCTTGGTTATTCCGAGTGATCTAGAAATGATACTAAATCATCTTCCGCTTACATTAAACAAAGCCAAAGAATTTTTCGAGAAAACAAATGCTCACATCGTTGTTCCTTTAGTTCTGAACAGTGGCTTATTAGGAATACTTACTATTTCTAGGAAGAATAGCGAAGATGGAACTTATACCTTAGATGATATCGAAAGGCTAAGTGAAATAGTTGAAGTGTCTACCTTGAGTTTATCCAATGCAAGCTTCTATAATCAACTTATAGCAATGACAGAGACTCTAGAAGCAAAAGTCAAAGAAAGAACTCGTGAATTGGAAGAAACACAATCCCAATTAGTTATGTCTGAGAAAATGGCATCCTTAGGGGTCATGGTAGCTGGAATCGCTCATGAGATAAATACTCCAGCAGGAGTCATTAATGCTGCTTCTGATAATTTAGAAGGAAATATGCTCTACACATATCTACATGTGAATGATCTTCAGCCTTATTTAAATAATATAGTTGTTAGACGAAGTTTTCGAAAGTTATTAGTGAAACTTTTAAGAGATACGCAAAGGACTCGCATTGATCCATCCCAAAAGTTTAAGCTTAAAAGAGAAATCAAAGAAAATATGCTCAAGCTTGGAGTAAGTGACTCTGATGCAAATGACGGTTCCCAATTTATAGTAGATAATAATATTTTAGATTTAATGGAAGATGTAGCAGTTTTATATAAGAATAAAGCGCATACTGTTATGGAGATTTTGAAGAATGGAGTGGGAGCAGCTCGAAATATTAAAAATATTAAATATTCCATTCAAAACGTAGTTAGAATCGTAAAAGCTTTAAAATACTATTCCCATCTCGACCAATCTTCTTACGGTGAAGCTGATATTACAGAAGGAATCGAAAACACTCTTATTATATTACACAATCAAATCAAACAGGGCATAGATATCCAAAGAGAATACAATCCTATTCCTAAGGTATATTGCAATATTGATGAATTGAATCAAGTTTGGACGAATTTGTTAAATAATGCAATTCATGCACTTAAGAAAGCAAAATCTCCAAGGATTATAATTTCAACTAGCACCAAAGAGCTTGCTGGAAATCCCTATGCCTTAATAACTTTTTCTGATAATGGAACAGGAATTACTAAGGAAATAAAAGATAGAATCTGGGATCCATTTTTCACAACCAAAGACCAAGGGGAAGGTTCAGGACTTGGTCTTGGTATCGTTAAAGGAATCATTGAAAAACACAAAGGAACAATCAAGGTTGATTCAGAACCAGGTAAAACTGAATTTAAAGTTTATTTACCTATAGCAAAACCGAACAATGATTTAATCCCTTAGATAGAATCCAAGCACCAACTTTATCTAAGAAACATTCCTAGTCTTCCTTATATTCTTTCTATTCTTCTGCTACTTTCTTCTTTCGTATTGGTGAGTAATTTGTAATTTTCTTTGAGTTTTCATTTTAAAATTTTTACATAAAAAAAGCATGCAACTCAATTTGCATGCTCAATTTTAAGGTGAATAATCATTAAAGAATTACTCACCAAGATTAATATTTCTTCTAATAAATTGAAGGAATATTTCTACTTAAAGATTATTTTGCTAACCACTTCATCATTCCACGAAGAGTTCTACCAACACCTTCGATAGGATGAGCTGCATTCTTATCTCTTAGTTTATGAAATTCAGGATAACCAGCTTTAGTATCAGCAACCCATCTTTTTGCAAAGGCAGCACCCTTGTCTTTCTGAATATCATTCAATACTTCTTTCATTCTAGCTTTCACGCCTGCATCTATCACTCTTGGTCCAGAAACATAGTCTCCATATTCTGCAGTATCAGAAATTGAGAATCTCATTCTAGCAAGACCACCCTCATAAATTAGATCCGTAATCAATTTGGCCTCATGAAGACATTCGAAATATGCGATTTCAGGATCATAACCTGCTTCTGTTAGAGTTTCAAAACCAGCCATAATCAAATTAGAAATTCCACCACAAAGTACAGCTTGTTCTCCAAAAAGATCAGTCTCTGTTTCTTCTCTAAAAGATGTTTCCAGAATTCCAGCTCTTCCACCACCTACACCACCTGCATGAGCAAGTGCTCTTTTCTTAGCTTCTCCAGATGCATCTTGGTAGATTGCAATCAAGCATGGAACTCCACCACCCTCTACATAAACTCTTCGTACTAAATGTCCTGGTCCTTTGGGAGCAACCATGTAAACATCAATATCTTTAGGGGGTGAAATTAAATCATAATGAATGTTAAATCCATGAGAGAATACAAGAGCCTTTCCAGCCGAAAGCCCTGGCTTGATGTCCTTCTCATACATGTCCGCCTGAATTGTGTCAGGTGCAAGAATTTGGATAATATCAGCTTTCTTAGATGCCTCAGCTACGTTATATACTTCAAAACCATCTTGCTTTGCTTGGGCTGCTGACTTAGAACCATCTTTTAGTCCAATAATTACTTTTAAGCCAGAATCCTTCATGTTCTGAGCTTGTGCATGACCTTGGCTACCATAACCAATGACAGCAATAGTCTTTCCTTTGAGAGTGTTAAGATCACATGAGTCGTCATAATACAATTGAGCCATTCTAGTTTTCCTTGGTATTCCACGAGGGGGAACGGTAGTTTTTTACCAGATTGGGAATTAAATCCCTAGATAAAAGCATTTTTTCATAGAAAGCTCAAGTAGGAAGCATAAGTAAAGTGGTAGGATTTGTATTGCTTAGAAAATCTAAATTAGCAAGAAAAATTTATTAGAAGATATCTTTAGTTTCTTTTGATTAAAATATGTAGCTCTGAAGCAATCTTTGGAACAGTATGAGCTGCTATAGCATACAGCATTTTCAAATCTACATACTCATAGGCACGAGTCAGTTTGTCTTGCCAGTAATTGTCCATATCTTGCCAGGGAATCTGCGAATGAATTTGTTTGTAATGCTCTGGAATTTTTTGAGATTCTTTTTGGATTTCTGTCAAAAGATTCTCTATAAATAAGGTATCCATAGATTCCATTTGCAGTTCTTGGATTTGGTTCTTATGAATAAATGCTTCTAGCTCGCGGCAATAATAGTATAAATCTTCAATCATCTTGTTCTTCTATTCTTTCCATGGCAAGGAAGGTTAAATCGTCTTCTTGTTCCCTGCGGTCTCTATAAAGATTTAGACTTTCATGCAATTTACCTGGAACATCTACCAAGGGATACTCATGCATAAATTTTAAGGATTCAATCAAACGATCTTCACCATAAGATTGCTCCTCTTTATTTTTTTGTTCAACAATGCCATCAGAAAAAAGATACAGTCTATCTCCTACAGAATAATGAAACTTCGATTTTGTGTATTTAGAATCCTTGGATAAACCAATAATACGACCCGTTCTTGGTAGACGCTTAATAGTATGTCCTGCTGCAAGCAATTGATCTGGATGTCCAGCGGAAGCAAATTGTATCTCATCATGAGAAATTAAGATATCAGCAACAACACAGGAAAATATAATATGAAGACTATAATAATCTTTAATGAAAATTTCATTCAACTCATGAAGGATTTCGTTCGGATTCGAGATCTTATGCTTGAGGCCCTCATATTCTGACCGTATAGCCATTGTTATCAAAGCAGCTTGAACACCATGTCCAGTTGCATCAGCTAAAAAGACTCGGTATTTCTTCTTTTCCCTTTGGAAAATATCAAAATAATCTCCACCCACTATAGACATAGGTTCGTAGAGACGTGAAAATTTAACATGAGCATATTGGATAGTCTTAGTGGGAATGGAATCCTCTTGGATTCTCTTTGCCATGTAGATATCTTTTCGAATGGTATCTAAGCTCAAATTGAGAGCGGAGGTTCTCTCTTGAACTTTTTCTTCCAGATCCACAAGAGCTGCCGCTTGTAATTCCTGCTTTTCTTGCTTGAGAGTATTGATTCTTTCTGCCAAGGCAAGTGATAAGATGGAAGCTTCAATGATAGAACCCAATTGATTAGAATACACTGTGAAAAAATTATAAGGAACTACACCGATTTCGAGCAGTGTCCATGTGACTATTCCGACCAAAAGTAGAGACCAGGCAAGCAGATACAACTTTGCATCTTTATTCCTGCTCATCATTCCTCGAATGATAATTGCAAGTATGGATATTGAGAACAATTGTGCGACAATATTGGATGATACTATCAAATGTCGAATTTCAGCTAAGTAAAAAATTAAGGGGGCTGCAACCAAAACTGTATTACGAAGCATGACCATATAACGATCCATAAGCGACATACTGTTTTTAGTCTGAAGGTAATGACGTGCAAATTGTACACCAAAAACACAGCTAGAACCAACTATTAATATAGAAAGCCTATTTCTTAGTTCAGGATGATTTCCTAAAAAATAAGGATAATCCATTCCATTTAAATAAATCTGCAAGAGTAAATTCGAAAAGATGGCTAGAGAATAATAAAGATAGGTTCTATCCCATAGCATGAGATAAATTATAAAATTATAAAGAACCATAATGGAAATGGCTCCATAGAAAAACCCAAGTAGCAATTTCGTAGAGGAGAAGGATTGGTAGAACTTTTCAGGAGTATGAATGGTTGCGTAAAAATTCACAGTAGAAGTTGTATCAATGCGAAAGAAGAAGGTATCTCTTTCTCCTTCATTCATCTTTATTGGAAAAGCAATTCTATACTCCTTAACTGGCCAATCCTTAAATGCGAGCAGATCTCCTCCTATTTGAGATTGATCCTTGCTTTGGGATTTTCTACTCATTTCAATTCTATCAATATGACTGTTCCCCAAATTTACTATAAATTCTTTATCCTTACTATCGTTTACAATATCTAATTTGATCCATACAGTTTGTTTCGTATAACCATAGCTAGCGTATCGATCCATAATTGATCTTGAGAATCCAGGATCCATATTTTCATAAATGATGGATTGGGAAGAAAGATTGGGTTGGGTAATGGCAATCTGTACTTCGAGAGGCTTACCCTCAAGTACCTCAGTCATACGGTTTTCAGCACCAAGCCCAAGGCAAAAAGTGAA
>PEQN01000031.1 GCA_002786225.1 Leptospira sp.
GCTGGAGATGTGATGACAGTGGTATTTTCAGGTTCGGGCTCAAAAATTGCTACAGGGGACACTATCACAATAGCTTCTGGTGTAAGAGACACTTCTGCTTCCGCAAATGAATCCTTTAATATTCCGTCTGTAAACCCAATTTCAGGTTCTTTTGGAATCGATACTACTCCACCTTATTTATTATATGCTTCAGATATAACTGAATCTACATTGATGGTTCAATTTTCAGAACCTATGTTTGCTATTTCAAGTATTGCAAACTGCGGAACTGATCCAGATCGCACTAAAGCATACAATTGCGTTGCCAATTATACTTTAACTGAAGATCCAGCTAATGGTTGCACCGATGTTGTAGTTAGTAGTTTAACTGTTCTCTCAACGAGTGCCGTTCGATTGACTCTCAATGGTGCAACACCTTTTTGCAATATCAAGTATAGACTTACAGTTGCAACTACTGTCTCAGATGCTGCTGTCACTCCAAATCCAATGGGTTCCCCTAATTTATTAACTTTTATTGGATTGGAGCCGATTCGAGTTGTTGTTGCTGCTGCACTTACTTCCAATACTTTTAGAATTTCATTCAATAAGCCTGCCTTAGGTGGTTTAAATGCTACTGACTCTGCTGAATGCAATACAAGTACTGAGTGCGGTCTTCGCTACAAGATCAGTCCTCAAATTGGTGATGGGACAGTTACTTCTGCTATTCTTTCGGGTGATCAATCCTCGGTCACACTTACTCACAACGGAATACAAGCTGGAGTTGCTTATACAGTTATTGCTGCGAATGCGAGAGACAATGATGGATTTACGAATGGATCTGTGAAGATAGCTGGTGTTACTGGTGGATTGAATTCTATGCAAGCTGCACCAAGTGACCGTGCGACCT
Organism: Leptospira sp.; assembly: GCA_002786225.1. Lineage (GTDB taxonomy): Bacteria > Spirochaetota > Leptospiria > Leptospirales > Leptospiraceae. The sequence continues at coordinate 887 of PEQN01000031.1, forward strand.
TTATCGGTTCTGGAACAGCATGCGATACCTTGGTTTGTGGATCATTCTTTGACGATCCTTTCCAGGATGGATCTACATTCTCTTTTGCCTTCGAGTATGATAAAAAAGTTTATCTGGGCACAAATGATAAAAACGATGGAGCCTTCCGTTTTGAGCCATCGGGTGCGAATTCCATTCTTGTTACATTCAGCTTTTTGCAAAATGCTTCTCAATCCCTTAGTTGTATTGCGGCTACAGGATTTGGTTTTATCTCTTCGGGTTTTACATCAAGTTGTGGCACAAACAGTGGGCCCAATGGAGAAGTGGGTTCGGCAAGCTTTTCTTCGATCAATCTTACCGTAGGCGGAACGGCTTATGAATTATTGTTAGCTGGTGTTTTAAAAGATAATATTAATACTGTATACTATACTCAAGATAAAGATACAGTCCTAGATATGAAATCATTTGGAGTTACTGGAACGAACGGTAATAACTCTAAAAGTACTATCGAATTATATGGAATCGAAGATAAAGTTTTTACTGGTTTAGCTTCCCAACATGGTACTTTTGCACCCATAGGCAATAGAATGCCCGCTACAGTATCTAGTGGAATCATAACTATTGGGAGTCCTGAAGATTTAGCCTTTAGATTATGGCCTCATATTGGAAAAGCTGGATCAACTGCTAATCCAAATAGTTCAGGAGTTGTAAGTATTGACTTCATAAGACTAATAGGAAGTTTAGTTTATATTGCGAATAACGGAGGAGTTCTTCGTGTTAGTAAGGCTAACTTTATCAATGGTGCTAGTCCAGCTAATACCGGTAAAGTTATCGACAATTTTGCACCTACACTAGTAACTCCAACGAGTGCAGATTTCACAGGAACCAGTTTGTACTGGCCTAATTCTAATGCAACTACTGGTGGTGGACTAGGAAAGGTTCGCCCAGGTGAGAAAGCTTATCCATTCATTATTCAATTCCAAGGAGATCTCTATCTTGCTAGAAATGTTGCGACAGGTGCCAATTCTACAAATCTAAGAGGGGAGCTCTGGAAGTGTACTCCAGATGGAACGGGATCTTGTTCTGCGGCATCATGGACCCGGGTGATTTCTGGGATGGAATCAGAATTAGGTGGAATTATACCAACGCATAAGGCAATATCTGCTTTGACAACTAACGGAAGTAATACACTTTATATAGGTTTTGATGGAAACTCGACGAATGGGGCACAGGTCTTTAGATATAGATCTTCGTCTGGTTCTAAGCCTAATGCTACTACATCTTCTCAAAGTCTAGTAACTAATGGGGGTTGGGTTAAGCAAGGAACATTCGGATTGGGTTCGGGTTCGGATTATATTATTAGTAGCGTATCTGTCTATGATTCAGCAGTTGGTAGATATTACTTGTATGTAATTATTGGTGATGGTTTATTAAATGGTTCTATCAAAGTTTCAAGGCAATATGACATTAATTAGAGTTACCTGGAATAATTATCTTTCCCTTAGAAAGAGAATTGGAATTGTAACATTAGGTGTGGGAATCCTCATCCAATGCGGGGCTGATGATGGTCAGAGAGAACCACTTACGCCTCAGGATGAATACACTCTTGAAGCCCCTGGGATATGGTCTGGATTAGAAGAAAGCCACTTGCCTATCATTCAGTTAGATAGAAAGGGAAGAGGTCTACAAAAAATTACAATCACTATCAAAGAAACAAAGCAATTCAATCTTAATCACTATATAGAGAAGATAGGGATTATGAATGAGAATAAGGAAGATATTGCTGTTAAAATTTTTCCTGAGATGACACTAAATTCTACCGAGCTTATCATGGCAGAATTTCAAATGGAATCCCCAGTTGAAAATAATAAGATTAAAGCCTTTGTGAAATGCAACCTTCATGATCTTTGGACTCATCCTTTGTATCCTGATCCAAGTCCATAAACAATTCTCTTTATGGAATCTTTGATATTTTCAGTATTCAAATAAAATAAAATCTAAAAACAAGTTTATAGAATCTAATAGATTTTCAAACTTGGAAATATGAAAAATACATCTCAGGATACAAATCCTCCCGAAAGAACTTGGGAAGCACAGTCATTTCGTTATAAAATCTTTATTGCAAATACCTACCTCAAGACACTACCTTTAATGCTTACTGGAGCCTTGCCTAAGTTAGTTAAAGGTGTTTATTATAGCGCAAAAGGAGATAAGGAGAATCGAATTGCTGCCTTCCTTGCTGGAAGCAAAATATGGGGAGATACGGTTCGAAGAAATACCAAAACCAATTTATTTTCTGCAAATGAAATTAGTATTCCTAAGAGTGGACATTTAGTATTTTCTAATCATGTGAATGAAATGGACTTTCCTTTTGACTGTTACTTTATACAAAAGCCCTATCTTGCCAATCAAGTCATTAAATCCACTTTGTTTGCATATTGGTGGATGAAGGCAATGGGTTCAGAAGTTTTTGATAACCGAAACACAATGTCCATCTCAATATCTGTTCGTAATTTGATAAAAGGAAGTAAGGATAATTCGTACATTGTGTACCCAGAGGGAAGAAACACTTATAGCGAAGTTATCCAACCTTTGAAAAAAGGAATGCTTAAACTAGCATTTGATCACAAGCTACCCATAGCGATTGTACTGAAATCCGGTATAACTTCCTTTCAGAAAAACTTGAAAGGCAACAAAATAGCTTACAAATACTTTGGAGTAGTTCAACCCACTCAATTTGAAAGTTGGGAAAAGTTAAGAGATCATATCCAAAAGATCATGGTTGATGGAAAGCTTGAATTAGATGCCTTCCTAGAGAAGCAGGAATTTTAGTCGTTAATTTCATTTTAAGCAGGTAATATAACTTTAATGAAATATTCATTTACAAGCTAATGCTTAAATGCCTTGTTTTAAACTAAGGTCGCCTAACTGGGCGAAAACCCAGGGCAGGGGTCGTCAGCCACGGGAAGTTGGCGTTGCGGAACGAGCCCTGCAGTAAGTTGGCTGGGTTGAGCCAGCCGCCACCGCGATTCACCCGAAACGTACCGGTTGCAGAACCTAAGCTATCAGCATCAGTATAGGGTGTGGTTTGTGTATAGGTACCATCCCAGTCCGAGACCCACTCCCTAACGTTTCCGCTCATATCGAAAAGACCTAAAGCATTGCCAAGTTTTGTGCCAATGGGCTGGGTTGAAGTTGAATTTCCAATATTTATCGTTAAGGAATTACCAAACCAGGCAACTGATGCGGTTGCGGTAAAATCCGTAGAGGCAGCCGTTGCTCCGCTAGCATAATCACCCGGTACGAAGTTCGTACCATCGATATACCGTGCCGCATATTCCCACTCGGCTTCGGTGGGTAGACGGTACCCCTTGGCTGACCAATTTATATAGGGCGTATCTTCGCTACCTGCTGTACTATTAGCCGAAGCAGTGTTAGTTGAAATTTTTAATGGTGTCTTGAAACCTGCATCGGTGAAATAAACAGGTGCTAAGCCTTGTTTCTCTGAGGCGGCATTGCACCAAACAATAGCATCACGCCAATTCACCGTCGTCACAGGGTGCTGGTTAGTACGGGAACCATTGTCACCCTCAACGCCAGGGTTGGCAAAAGTATAACCATTCGCTATTGCCCAAGATCTGACCCTTACCCAATCGCCGAATTGTACCTCAAACTTAGCCATTGCAAAAGCAGAAATAGATGCAACAGTATGAACTGGTATTGCCGTGCCACCTATGGCGGCTGAACCCCGATGAAAGCCCGCCGTATTCGCTGGTATGCAGACCATTGCTAAGCTGTCAGAGGCAGTCAATGAGGCACAGGTAGGCAATGAAATTTTAAAACCACATTGTGCCGTTTCATCTTTAAGGAAGGCTTTCATGATAAATGTATCTACAAAAGATTTGGATGTTGGGTCACAAGGATTCTCTAATTTGGATGGGATACAAGAAAATAAAAATATGGTATTAAAAAGCAGGCTAAGTTGAATGTAATTTTTTAATAAGATCATGATAGCTTGATTATAATTCCTACTAACTTTTTGCTGCTGCATACATTTCAAAAAAATGGTTTCAAGTAATTTAAATTTGAAGTAATTTATTTGTCGATTATTAATATTTTTAAAAATTAATAAATAATTTATAAAAAAAATACTACCAAATAAACGACGTTCGAAAAATTGGAAGTAGGTGATTTTGTAAATCAGACCGAGTTAATTCCAGTGCAGGCAAATGATTGTAGTATTATAAGAGGATACAATCATCGATGAAGGTATAGATGCGAATCATGGCTGGGCTGATTGAAGTGCTTGTCGAATTTGAGGAACCAGAGACTGTGGTTGAACTTGAACTTCTTCATAATCATAAAGGATCACCTATTCGACATCGAGGGATATCGGTAAAGAGGAATGCTTCACTTTCTGGATTGCCAGTATAGATAAGTTTTATATAGTTATTGTATTAGAATAATCTAAAAAAATTGTTAAATATATAATTTACAAAAATAAAATACTCAAAAGGAATAATATTTTATAGAATTCATTGTAAGTACAAAGAAATTTCTTAAAAAAAGTATTATGAACTAGAAATTTAATACTGAATCCTGTTCATAAGAATCATTAGTGATAACTAAAACTTTAAGGATACCATTGATTCCGTTGAATAAATATAATTTAATTGTTTCAATTTTATACTGTATATGTAAGTTCAGAGGAAACAAACCATTATGATGAAATTGATTCTCTCATGTATTTTTCTTTTATTTACTGATTTTTTAGCTGCAAAAGAAATTCCTGTTTTTGCAACCCGGGTAGTAGATGAAGCACAGATTCTCAATCTTGAGACTAAAGAAGCCCTAGAATCTCTTTCTCAGGACTTAGAGAATCGAACATCAGCTCAATTAATTCTATATACAACTCCTAGCTTAGAGGGGGAAGTCCTTGAAGAATATTCCTTACGTGTTGCTGAGTCAAATGGTGTAGGTCAGGCGAAGAAAGATAATGGAATTCTTGTTCTTATAGTAACAGAAGACCGTAAGATGCGAATTGAAGTTGGATATGGATTAGAAGATACACTTACGGATATTTATTGCAATCGCATCATTCGAAATATTTTTATTCCAAACTTTAAGTTGGGTGATTATAACAAGGGTATCCTTGATGGAATGAAAGCTATACAGCAAATCTTGGATGGTGAGGCAGATAAAAATCCCAACCTTTCATCGGATGAAATTATTTCCGAAGCTTCTATAGCATCAAAGGCATCCCAGTTGGATAGATGGAATAAAGTGGGTGAAGAATCCTTTTTTCAGTTTCTTATTTTATTTGGAATACTGCTTATCTATTTTTTAGTTACAAAATTATTGAATAAGACGTTTCCTTGGATAGCTAACAAATCTTTTAGATTTCTTTTTGGATTCACATCTTTATGTCTTGGATTGTTCTTTGGACCAAGAGGTTTTATTCTTATTCCATTTTTTATTTATATCGTATTATTTTTTTATAGTTTAATCTATATTCCTGATAATCAGAAGCCAATTCTTAAGAAACTCTCCAAAAAGTTATTTCCGTACTTAGTAATTGTTTTGGCTCATTTGATTCTTTTCTTTGGTTTTAATATATTAGATAATGATTTAATGATGGAAGACTACTTGTGGATAGTAATCAGTTTATTCTTATTTACTTTAATATTTAGGCTTTCACTAGATAGTTATATTCAAAATACTTATGAATCAATATTTAAAAAACTAGGATTCGAAGACAGAAGTTTCGCTGCGACTCAAAAATATTTTTATTCTTTCATATTATTTTGTTCCTTTCTAGTTTTGATTCTGAGTGGGTTTCCAATAATTTCTGCCCTCTATCTTTATATTTTAATTGGTCTTGCTATTTATGTAGGTTTCTGGGTAAAGACAGGCAAGTATCTGATTTATTTTGCATTAGTATATTCGATATTTATCATTTCATTTTTAGTTTTTTTCTATAAAAAGTTTAATATTATCAATGAAGCAAATGATTTAACAATTTTTACTTTAAATGATGCTCTGACTTACTATTCAATCTTTCATATTTACGCATCTACTATGATTGTGATTCGATTCATTGAATCAAAAAACCATTTCAGTCGATTGCTTAAGTTTGGATTCCTTGCACTACTTTGGACTATAATACCTTACCTTTATACATTGCTTTCCTACGGAGAATGGCCTAGTCTCATGGTATTTCCACTCAATTTAGCAAGTGTTTACTTTTTTAGATTCTTAAAGTTCCTAGCTGATTCAGACTCGGGAGGATATTCTTCGGGAGGCGGAGGCAGTTCTTATTCAAGTAGTTCCTCTTATCGTTCTTCTAGTTCAAGTAGTAGCAGCAGTGGAAGTTCGTACCGCGGTGGCGGTGGAAGTTTTGGAGGAGGTGGTTCCAGTGGAAGCTGGTAAAACTACTTTTAGTTTATGGTTGAGAATGAATCAATTCTTTGACTCTATCGTTGTTTTTGGCTTTGGACTTGGATCTCTGACGAAACTTTTCACGAATAGAATCATAAGATGCCCAATCGATAATTCGAATGGAGTAAGTTTCTACACCTAAAACTTTTTCCATAGATCTTTGGTATGTTTCTTTTGCCTCTTCAATATGACGGTTGTTGCCATAGAGTAGATCTTCTTTAATGTACTCATTTAGGCCTTCTATCATTTGAATTAAGATAGCAGCTGTTATGTTTTCATCGTGAATATGGAAATCCCCAGATTTTTTACCTAGGTAAAGACAATTTGCTAAAAGAGGCAGTATCTGCTTTTGGATTTTTTTCTTGAAATTGACATGCATGGATTGATTCGATTCTTTGAACATTGATTCAAGAACAGTTGCAAAGGATTCTATGTTCTCTTCCTTCCACTCCATAATCAATCGGAACAAAAAGTTCAACCTGGACAGAGGATTCATAGACTGCGAATTCTCAAATCTTTGGTAGATATCCTGAAAGCATTTGTCAGCAAAAGTATCTGAAACTGATTCCAATACAGCTTCTTTGGAAACAAAATAATGATAAAAAGTTCCCTTCGCAATCTTAACATCTTTTAGAATATCATCGATAGATGTCAGTGCATAACCCTTAGTGAAAAAATGATGCATGGCCGACTGAATAATTTTATCTCTATTAGAAATTTGCTTCATCGGTAGGGTAAGGAGGTTGGTTTTGGATTCTTCCATATATCCATAATTAGACAAGGGAAGATGATTCTTCTAGATAAAATTATCATGGAAATGAATTATTTTCTTAAAACTTGGCTTGTAATATCTCTAAAAGTGTTCAATTTGACAGTATGAGTAATGTAACTAAAGGCAAGGTCGTAGGATTTGCCTACCATCTTAGAAATTCCCAAGGCGAGACCCTCGATGAATCCTCCGATCCAATGGAATACCTTCACGGATATCATAATATTATCCCTGGTCTTGAAAAGGAAATGGAAGGATTGAAGATTGGCGATAAGAAATCTGTTGTAGTTCCCCCTGCTGAAGGCTACGGTGAGTACGATGAGAAGTTGGTCTATGAGATACCTAGAACCAACTTCCCTCCCGATGAGGAATTAGTTCCTGGATCGCAGTTTCGAGCAGATACAGAGAACGGACCTGTTGCACTTTTTGTCCAAGAAATTGTTGGTGAAAATGTAATCATGAATGGCAATCATCCCCTAGCTGGAGAGACTTTGAATTTTGAAATTGAAATTCATACCATCCGAGAAGCCAGTAAGGATGAAATGGAACATGGGCACTCTCATGGTCCAGATGGGCACCACCATCATTAATAAGTGTTAGAGGACTCATAGGGAATTCATCGTTCCCTTAGAGTCATTTTGATATTTAATTCGTTGTATTGTAAGATCAAACCAAATTAAAGCAGTAAACCGTTTCAAGTCTTCACAACTTTATCTTTTGGCATCAAACTTTTCGTCCAAGGAATACTTTCCTGGTCCTATCAATAGCAATGCAAGAAAGATAATTCCATCCTCCATAGCGTGAGAAAAATCCGAGAAGCCCTGTCCTTTACCTATGTGGTACATCATTGCAGTTAACATGGTAAATGCGAGTGCCATACAAGCTGGTCGGAATAGAACTCCAAGAATCAATAGAATTCCCCCACCAAACTCAGCAAGTCCAGCCATAAAACCCCAGAAGGCTGGAAAAGAAGTGATTCCTATGAAACCCATAGCTCTTCCTAATTCTTCCCAGACGGGAACTCCACCAACTATTTTCGGTAAACCGTGGATTACGAATGCAATTCCCATTCCGATTCTCATAACGAGAATTCCAATTTCTCGGAAGCGATTGAAGTGATTGAGTATCATGTTTTTATCCTCCGAGTTTTAGACATTTTGCATCTATTTCCCAAAGAAAAAAAAGTATTCTTAGGATTTTTTTCTAAATCAATTTCTTGTGCTTTCCTGCTGTAGACTCTTCTGCAACAGGAGGACCAGATAAAGAGAGGCTAGTTTATTTATGCTCCAACTAACTCAAGTTTGCCGTGAGAATCACAGTGACCCTTGTGTGGATGATGGAGGTGCCCATCCACAAGATAATCAATATGATCTCCATGGGGAACAGCCTCATGTCCACAGCCTGGTCCATGGATATGAGATGCATCATGGCTTGAGCAGCTATGGCCCGAAGTACATGCCTCTGGATTGCTACTACTTACTTCGATTTTGCATTCGTCATAATGTCCTTCGTGGCTATGGTGCAAATGTCCATCGTGTAAATAATCAACATGGTTACCGTGTTGGATTGCTGTATGACCGCAGTTGGGTCCATGTTGGTGGTTGTGGTTTTCGTGGGTGTGATGGCTCATAGTTTGGCTCCTTTGTGTTCCTGAGAATGATCAATAGCGTTGGCAAGTAGATTGTGTATGTGTTCATCCACTAGAGAGTAATAAAGATGCTTACCATCTCTTCTTCTTTTTACCAAACCCTCGCTTCGCAGAAGCCTGAGCCTCTGGGAAATGGTAGATGCACCTTCTCCGAATGATTCAGCAATCTCGGTGACACAGGCCTCCCTATTGGACAAGCGCACAAGTAGAGAAAGTCTAGATTCATCGCCCAAGGCTCGGAAAAGTCTAGCTGCTTTTTCTAAGGCTAGGGCGGAGAAAACCATAGGAATGATGGGCTCGTTTCTATGTTCGTGGCTTTCGCAAGCGGCTATTTCGATCATAAATACATTTCATCATATGATGAAATGTATGGAAAGTCTTTTTTTAAGATTACTATTCATTTTTTTATTCAAACTCCGTTCTATGATAAGATAGGAATGATTGTAATGATTACTAAGACAGAAAATCCGAGAGTATTTAAAGTGAATGAAAAAGACTTGGATATACTTTCCATGTCAACATTTGAATCAGAACTAGACCTTGCTTTAATTGCTACCTCTGATTCAGTTTCGCTGGATTTTACAGAAGTAGAAGAAATATCCTCAGCAATTCTCGGTATTCTTTTAGCTAAGAAAATGAAGTTAAAGAAAAAAGGTATTGAGATCAATTTGATGAATGTTTCAAATTATTTACAAAGAATTCTGAAGCTTTTAAATTTGAGTGATTACTTTCTTCCTGCCAAGGTATATTGAAGAGAGTTAATTATAATCAGTTTGCAATATCAGTTCAGTTATTCCATCCTCTGTTAAGACTTTTTCCTCTAAGTCATCGGAAACCATCACAAAACTATTCGTTTATGATCGTACAGAAAATTTAGCAATTTGGGAAGCTGTAATTAGTGAAAATGAGGAAGAGAAACCCCATTTCTTTATAGCAGATATTGAGAACAACCAAATTCTCCAAGACTTCCCCTATCCTTAGCGAGATATACTAGGAGGGGATTGGATCAATTGATTGCATCCAAACAATTCAATTGTATGCAAGAAAATAATGTTTCAGGTTCTAAGTTCCCATTTGGATTAGCGCTCGTCATGGAAGGAGAACAGTTGTTCATGATTCAATTTAAGAACAAAAAATAGAGGGAACTATTCGGTCTTTTTCAAATCGGCTAATGGAATTTCAAATTTATACAATTCTTTCCCATATGTATTTTTTGTGCTTAGGCGTATCATGCGATCCTTTCCTATTCCAGTGATTTCAATTAAGCCATACACTCTATCCAGTATGTATGAATCGGGAATTCTGTACTGGTTTGGTTCTGATTGTGTAGTAGAGGAGAGACCAGCCGTTAGAGGAGAAATGGTCCATTCATAAATCGGATACAAGTTTCCTCTGTCCAAACGGCTGATTTCAGAATGGTGCCTATCTCCAGAGAGAAATATTACACCAGAGATTTTCATTTTATGAATGAAATCTAAAATTTCATTTCTATCTTCTTCGTAATTGGAAAGATTTTCATATACTTGAGCAGAATTGATAAACTGACCACCTAAGACTATAAACTTAATTTTTGACTGACTATCACTGAGTGCATTGAATAACCATTCTTTTTGTTTTCTTCCCAGTGCTGATCTTCCTTTGGATTTCTGAAAGCTTTTAGGTTTTTCTAGATCGTAAAAATTGGTATTTGCTGTACGAAAAGTTCGGTTATCTAAAAGAAAGAACTCAATATCTGACCAAGTATAAGATCTATACAAACCTTTCTTAGGATAGCTAGGATCTGGCCAGTACTCCTTAAAAATTCTTTCAACAGAATCTCTGAATCCATACGAAGAGCTTGCATCATTAGGACCAAAATCATGATCATCCCAAGTTGCAATATGAAACATGGAAGCAAGCATAGATTGCATCTCTCGGTTACGGCGAGTATGAGAATATCGATAGTAGATTCCCGATTCAGAATCCCAGTCAGCTTCTCGAAGGTACACATTGTCTCCCATCCAGACAAAAAACTCAGGTTGATCTTTTTGGATGCTTGCAAAAATTTCATAGCCTGATCCATAGATCTTTCCAAGTCTATCATAGGCTGGATCATTGATGTAATTGCAGGATCCTATAGCGAATCTTACATCGGGTGGGTCTTTTCTCCACTGCCAAAGTGGTTTAGTCTTAAATTCCAAAGCGTAGTCAAATGCTATTTCTTTTTGGTTAACGAGAATTTTATATTCATAGGTTTTACTCGGTTCAAGAAGAGTAAGGGGAATCGTAAGAGTTCCTGACTTATGTTTGGGTTCAAATACTTGGCTCAAGTGGTAGCTTGAAGATGGATTCTTAGATTTTTCTTTGTCGCGATATTGAATTTGAACTGATATTGGTTGTTTTGATTTGGGCCATTCAGTCCAGATCTGGACTTCTCTCATTCCGGTATAGCCAACCATAGGTCCAGATATAGGGCGGAAAGCTTTTGGTTCAGAGCTTATACTGCTTGAAACAACGAACAAGATACAAAGAAAACCATGCAATAGAGAATTCATTTTATTCATTTTTAGATATTTCTATTCCTTATATGATTTGTAAATAGTAAGCATAGTGGGTTTCATAGATTTTATATAACTTTTGTTATTAGACATTCTCCAAGTAATCAAGCAACCTTCATATATATTGATCCAATCTCTTGTTAAACCTATAGAGTTAAAGTTAGATGCTATTCGTTTTTTTTCTTTCATTTTTTTGAAGAAAGCTAAAAATAATTTCTCCCAACTTTTAACAGCGTCCTCGAATTGATTTGAGAACTTACTATCATCTTTTGGGAATTGAGCTGAAAAGAGGGCTATAGGACAGCCTTGGTAGATTTCTTCCTTAGATTTAGTCTGGAGGAGAATTGCTTTTTCTAGATTATCTAAGAAAGCTTCTGGACTATCGCTAGATTTTAAGATAGCTCGAAACCAAAGCAGAATTTCTACCGCATAACGATGAATTACTTTTTTTCCTAAATCTTCTTTGGATGGAAAATGATCATAAAAACTAGCCTTAGCGGTTTTGGATTCTTGGATTATTTGGTTTATCCCAGTAGCATTGAATCCTTGGAAGTAAAATAATTCAGATGCCTTATTAAGAATTCTCTGTTTGGGAGAAGGGTCTATTGGGCTCTTTCGATTATTCTTAGTTTGATCCATACTTCCCTATAAATGTAATTCCTGTATAAATCGTAGTCAAGGGAAAAAACAGACAATTCTGTCTGAAAAAGTATATGAGAATTCGAAATTTTATTTACAGACAGACCGATCTGTCTGTTTATGGAAAAATGGAACAAACTCAAAATCACACACAACAACTGGACACAAAATTATTATTCAATCCTGAGATAGCTAAGAATGCAAAAACCAACCATACAACAGAGATACCTGTTTTATGGAGTCAGTTAGATGCAAATGGGCATGTGAACAATGGAACGTATCAATTCTATCTTGATGAAGCAAGAATGCAAGCTCTAGAAGAAGAGGGTTTTTCAATATCACTTATGCGTGATGCAAATATTGGTCCAGTAATTCAGAAGGTTGAAATAAAATATTCAAAACCAGTTCAACACCCAGAGACAGTCTTGATTGAAACTACCTTTTCTGAAATAAAGGGATTTCGTGGAAAAGTACACCAAACTATAAGAAGAAAATCAGATAATGAAAAAGTATGTGAGGCTACCTTCGATGCTTTGTTCTTTGATTTTACAAAAAATCGACCTTGGAAGTTGCCAGAAGTAATTCGTAATAAATATACAAATTAAAGATAGAAGTATTTAAATATTTCCTTTTCTACTTCAACATAGATTCAATTCGTTCAACGGCAGCTATTCCTTCTTCAATAGCTTCTTTGGCTCTATGGAATTCCATTAATCCCATATAGCCAAGCTTAGGTGAAATTAAAACATCGGGGGGATCACCAGCCATACGTGACCTTGTTATACGAATTTGCATGATATTGATCGACTTACTGATCACTTCAATCATAGAGGGACGTTCATCTTTTTCTATATCAAGACTGTCCTTGAGATCTTTACCCCAGAAATTACTCGTGATTCTTTCCTTAGTCGCAGTCCAAAACGAAGGTTCCTTAGAGGGAGAATGATTGGAATTATCTTCTGGCACAGTACTTTGTGAACTATCTTCCGATGGTGTCTGGCTAGGTGGTGCTGTAGAATCTAACAAATCTGTATTCAAATCTATAGCAATAATATACTCAGCACCCATAGCACGACAGAGAGAAACAGGAACTGGGTTCACCAAACCTCCATCAACAAGCCATCTACCGTCTCTTAGCACAGGCGTAAAGATAGCAGGTAAAGAGATGGATGCTCTTGCCGCTGAAAGTAGCTGTCCGGAACGAAGCCATACTTCTAGACCAGTTTCCACATCAGTCGCAACTGCTCCAAATTTTTTGGGAAGAGTGGATATCTCCGATTCACCAAATCGTTCTTTCATATAGTCGAAAAGTTTCTTCCCTTTGAAGAGACCACCTCCACCTTTGAAATTAAAATCCATGAAACCAACTACATCCTTCCATTCCAGGGTTTTGACCCATGCTTCCAAATCATCCAATTGATTGGATGCATAAGCAGCAGCTACTATTGATCCAACAGATGTTCCACATACCACTTCTGGAAATATTCCTCTGGCTTCTAAGGCTCTTATGACTCCAATGTGAGACCAGCCTCGTGCTGATCCAGATCCCAGGGCAAGACCAATTTTCTTTTTCTTATGTTTCAATTTCTTACTCCAAAAAATCTTTATGTAGACAGAACTAGCTTTGAGAATAGCTATGAATTTTTAAAGTACAAGATAAAAATTTTATTCATAGAAAAAGATTTGAAAGAATTTTCTATTTGGTTTATATAAAAACTACAGGGAAGGGCAGGAAGGGTGATATGAATGAAAGACTGAGTCGTAGAAATTTTATCCAAAAGCTGGGCATAGTAAGCTTGTTGCTATCGATTCCAGATCTTTCTGCTGAGGAGAGAGTGATGATACAAGGTCAGAAAAGTTTTGCAGATTTAAAGCAGGTTAGAGACTTCCTAAAAACCAACTCGGACTTACTACGGAAATCTGAACCAAAAGGAGAATGGAAGCTTGGCAAAATACTAAGCCACTGTGCTCAGTCCATAGAATATTCCTTAACTGGCTACCCTGATAATAAATCGAAATTGTTTCAGTGGACAATAGGTTCAATTGCATTTTTGGTTTTTTCTCTTCGTGGCAAGATGTCACATGGACTTAGTGAACCCATACCTGGAGCAGAGGCAATAGCAGATAATACTAGTGTAGAGACAGGAATCCTTCGACTAACAAAGGCTATAGATGATTTTCTTTTGACAGAAACTGAAAGTTTAAAACCTCATTTTGCTTATGGGAATCTCGATAAATCTGGATACGACTCAGCGCATACCTTTCACATCAACAATCATTTGGAAGAGTTAGCTTAGTCTAAAAGTTATTTTCTTTCTATGATTAAATAAGTAACATCATCCTGGAATCCTTGGAATCCAGGAAAGGATTTGATTGATTTGATTGTTGACTGAATGATCTGCTTAGGGCTAGAGCTAGTCTTGCAAATTTCAATCAGATTGTCCATAAAGCGATTCTCTTCTTGTTCAATCTTATAACCATTCATACTTGTTTCGAGTAAGCCGTCAGTGTATAGAATCAGCTTGTCTCCCTCATTAAAAGGAATTGTATTTTCTTCGTAAATCAATTGTGGCATAACGCCTATTAACTTGCCTTTAGTATTCAGTTCTGTAAAATGGTCTTCATTTTTCTTCTTAAAATAGGGAAAAGGATGTCCAGCATTGGAATAGGTAATAGTGTTTTTCTCAGTATCAATGCAGGCATAAAAAGCTGTTAGGAAATTGCCAGCCATGCGATTGTAAAGAAAAGAATTGAGTCCAGAGAGCAATACTCCAGGTGAAGTATAAACTAGATTATCAAAAGTGCTGAGCATGGAATGTGCCATTAAAGCAAGCAAGGATGCGGAAAGTCCATGTCCCGATATATCAGCTATGAAGATTCCAATTTTGTTGTCTTCAATTGGATAGAATTGGTAGAAATCTCCGCCTAACTGATCATAAGGAATATATTCCGTTGCAATCGAAAGTCCATTGATTTCAGGATTCTTGGCAGGGAGGACTTCGCGCATGACACGGAATGCTCTTTCTTTTTCTTTTTCAGATTCTTTAATTTTCTTAAATAGGAAGTAGTTCTGAAAGGAAATAGCAAGCCTATATGAGATGGCTTCTAGCATATGAAGATCATTGTGATTGAAAGCAAAGCCACTATTTTTATTGTTTATGCTTATAACACCTAACATTTCCTTGTCGGAAATCAAGGGAACAGTAATCAATGAATTTGCCTCAAATTTAAATCCTAAATCTTGTTTGTATCGGAAATCAGATTCAAGATTTTGGATCAATAATTTCTTACGTTCTTTTGCAACCCAACCAGCTATTCCTTCGCCCACTTTTAGATTTAGATTATCTAGTGCATTATCAGGCACACCGCGGGCAGCAAGAACTGTTAAATTTTCTAGTTTATCATCTAAAAGATAGATAGTTCCAGATTTGGCTTCTAAATACTCAAGGATTTTATCCAATACCCAGTAGCCTAATTTACGGTGGTCCTTCTCGGAAGTGATTTTCTTTTCAAATTCATATAACAAAGATAATTCGAGTAAGCGTTTGTTTAAGTTATCTTGTTGCTGAGCGTTAGTAATAGCTACAGCAGCATTTTCAGCAAGGGTTAGCAACAGATCCAAATCAAATTTATTAAAGGTGCGATTGCCCACCTTATTCATAACTTCCAGAGTTCCTATCATTTGATCTTTGACAAATAAGGGTACGCAAATAATAGACTTGGTTCTAAATCCACTTTTCGTATCCCAAGCCTTGTCGAAGCGATCATCCGTGTAGGCATCTTCTAAAATAACAGACTTTCGTTCTTTTGCTACCCAGCCTGCAATTCCTGATCCTATTTCCAATCTCGCATATTGTTGTATGGATTCCCCTTTTTCCCCAATGGCTACCTCGCAGTAGAGGAAATTGTCTTCCTTTTCGAGAAGAAAAAGGGAACTCGCTTCCGCTTCCAGAAGATCTTTCGCGTAAAGCATAATAAGGGACATAAGTTGATAGATGTCTAGGTGTGAATTGAGTATTCCACTTACATGAGTGAGACTCATCAGTTTCCTTAAGTAACTCTTAGGGAGTGATTTGCGAGTTTTTAGATCCTGGATGTCCACTAGTGATTAGCATTCTACATCTTGGGAATACTACAAGCAAAAAGCAAAATATTTGTGACTAATCATTTTTTCAAATCCGTCGATGATTAAAATGGAATCATATATGGAAATTTATTTTTTCTTTAATTTGGAGGTTGTATGGGTGATTGGCTAGAGGGCATTTGCAATTTATTTCAGAAAGAAATTGAGTTGTATGGAAATTTATTAACATTAGAACTCGAGAAAAGAAATGCCATCAATTCAGCTGATGGCAGAGCCTTGCAAGAAATTACTCAGAAGTCATATCATTTTATGGTTGAAGCCTCTGAACTTGAAAGACTTAGAATGAAGACAATTGAAGAAATTTATAAAACTCAAAATTTAGAACCAAGTATAGATGCAATTACTCTAACAGATTTTCTAAACAAAGTGGATAGAGATTCTAACTTTCAATTGAAAGGATATGCAACTGAATTAAAAACTACGGTTCACAAACTTAAAGATGCAATTATTATAAATGAAAAATTAATCCAAACCAGACAAGATTTACTTCAAAAGACTGTAAGTGAAATGAGAAAGCTAGACAAAGAGCCTACATACACTTCAGCAGAAAATAAGAAGAAAACGAATTCTAAAGTACGAGCTTTAGTTTTGAATACGGCAGTATAGAGAGGTTATTATGGGATCAACATTTTCAGGTATAGAATTAGGGAAGCGCGGACTTTCTTCTCACCAACAGGCATTACAAACTGCGGGACATAACATCTCTAATGCGGACAATAAACACTATGCAAGACAAAGAGTTAATATCAATGCTTCCGATCCAATTTATGAACCATCTCTTAACCGTGCCCAAGTAGCAGGGCAGATCGGCCAAGGATCTGTAGTAAGTAGCATTGAAAGAATTCGAGATAATTTTATTGATGATAGAATCATAGATACATCTAGCCAGAAAGAATATTGGGCCAAAAAAGAAGCCTACCTCGGGCAAATGGAAGTTGTATTCAATGAGCCTACTGGGAATACACTTCGTACGCTTATGGATTCTTTTTGGAATTCATGGGAAGATCTTTCCAATTATCCAGAGGATAATGCGCATAGATCTGTAGTCCAAGAAAAAGCGGCTGGACTTGGCTCTCGAATGGAGGATGTGCATCGCAAACTTTCTCAACTTCAAAACCAAGCCAATCGTGAAGTAGAAACTCTTGCTAATAAATTGAATGGAATTGCTGAAAGCGTTAGAACTCTCAACGAGAGAATTGGAAAAGCAGAAGCGCTTGGTGATCAACCCAATGATTTGTATGATAGGCGAGATCAACTTTTGCAAGAACTTTCGGGTATGGTCGACATTAATATCGGAAGAAATGATGAAGATGAACTGATGGTTTTTATTGGGCAACAAATACTTGTTCAAGGTCAGAAAAGAGAGCACATCTTAATCACTGGAAATCCAACTAAAGATGGTTTATTTGATCTTCAATGGGAAAAATCGGGGAAGGATATTCTTCTTAAAACAGGTAGCCTCCAAGCTCTAATGGAAGTTAGAGATAGCATCATTGTTGAAAAAATTGCCCAAGTAGATTCTCTTGCTATCAATACTATGGATGTTGTGAATCAAATTCACAGAGATGGATTTGGACTAAATGGATCCACTAATTTAAATTTCTTTGAGTCTAGACCACTTTCAAATAATACCTTTGGAGAGGTGGATACAGATGGTGATGGCCAATTAGATCGCACTGCTATCTTCCGTGTATCTGGTAAGACGAGTTTAGATGCTGATAAACCGATAGGTATCTCAGGTGCCATTAAATTAATTAAGCCTGGTGACAAAGAACAAGAAGTTATCGTTCCATATAGTGTAGATGACACTATGAATGATGTTATTAAGCGCATCAATCGTTCTGAAGCTGGTGTGGTTGCTTATATGAACCAGGACAACCAATTGACTATCAAAGCAACGACCTCTCCAGAGAATCCAAAAGAAAGCTTTCAAATAAGACATTTGGAAGACTCGGGACAACTTCTTGTTGGAATGACGGGTATTCTTTTCGCTTCCGGAACTGCTGGATCTTTCGATTCTAGGAGGTTAGGCGAAATTGGAAAACTTCAAACTTCTTCTGAAGACATAGCACTCACCCCTCATTACCATCCATCTTCCTTCTTCAAATTGACAGCTGAAATTCAAAACAATCCTGCCAATATTGCGGCAGGACGTGGTAAGGATGTAGGTGGACTTGGAGATTTTAATTCGCCAAGTGGACACAAAGATGGACGAAATGCACTCTTAATTGCATCGGCTCTAAGAGAAAAACCAGTTATGTTTGATTATTCCAAGACTACGGATGATTTTTACAATTCATTGATATCCAAATTGGGAACCCAAACAAGTGAAGCAAGGCAAGAACACACAACTCAAACTGATCTAATGCTAGAGCTAGAAAATATGAGACAGTCCGTAATGGGTGTAAATCTTGATGAAGAAATGGCAAACATGGTACAATTCCAACATGCTTACAATGCGAGCGCTAGATTAATCCAGACCATGAGTGAATTACTTGATACCGTTATCAACAGATTAGGAGCTTAATTCTATGATTCGTATAACAAACATGATGCAGAATAATACTCTCATCCGAAACTTAAACCGACAACAAGTAAGTTTTGATGAGACTCAAAACCAGTTAGCAACTGGGCTTAAAATCCGAAGACCTTCCGATGATCCTTCCGTTGCTACCAACCAAATGTTTTTTCGATCCAGAATCAATGAACTCAATCAGTTCGAAGAAAATATTACAGATGGATACCAAAGACTGAAGCATGTAGATGGAGTCTTGGATAGAATGGGAGACATTTTCCAGAGAGTAAGAGTACTCGCGGTCCAGGCGGCAAATGGTATCTACCAAGGTGACAAGGGATTTGAACTTGAGGTTGCAATTGGTAAAGAAATTGACCAACATTTGCGAGCTATAGTTGATCTTGCTAATTCAAGAGATGCAACCGGACAACCTGTATTCGGAGGGTATGTAATTGAACGTCCTCCTTTTGAACCCATAGAATCCAAGATCAAAGGTCTAGAGGGTTTAGAATTAAAAAATCAATACATAGGAGTTCAATACAGAGGTGATATTGGAGAGCAGATTCGCGAAATTGAAAAAGGCGAGTATGTTCAGGTTTCAATTCCGGGGAATAAGGTATTCTGGGGAACCAACATGAGCTTGACTTCAAAAGTTGATAACTCTGGTTATACGGCTACCTCAGATCAGAAGTTTAAAATCGATGGTGTAGAAATTCAAGTATCCGTTGGTGACACAATTGATGATGTTATAGACAAAATCAATAATTCACCCTTAGAAGTGAAGGCGAATAAACTAGCACAAGACAATATTTCCCTAACCAGTACATCTCCTCACCAAATTTGGGTAGAAGACATGGGGGATGGAACAGTCCTCAAAGATATAGGTTTGATTGATCCAACTGGATCTGAGCCACCTAATAACTATTCTAAGTCGGCAACGGTTACTGGTTTATCCGTATTTGATGTTCTGATTCAATTTAGAAATGATCTTCTTCAGAAAGACCAAGAAAGAATTGGAGGAAGGGATTTAGGTGATTTGGATCTCGCCTTAGAGAATATTCTAAGATATAGATCTGATGTTGGTGCCAAAATGAATCGTCTGGAACAACATGAACAAAGAGTATCACAAGACAAATCTTATATGACTGAACTTTTAGCTAAGAATGAGGGAATTGATTTCCCTGAGACCATCATGAATCTCAAGTGGTTAGAAACTATCCACCAATACGCATTGAATGTTGGTTCTAAGGTTATTAAACCTACTTTAATGGACTTCTTACGTTAATTTAGCGAAAAGTATGCGAAAAAATTTAATTTATAAACAAGGAAACTAAGATTTGGTAGAATTACTTACAAAGCCATTTGGTAAAATAGAAATTTACCCTGAACAAATTTTGAATTTTGAAGATGGACTTCTTGGATTTGAAACATATAATAAGTTTGCGTTGATAGAAGAAAATGAAGAATCTCCATTCAAATGGTTACAATCTGTTCAGGAACAAGGTTTAGCATTTATTGTTATCCAACCTTATCTATTCATTGATGATTACAAACCTAGCATTCCTAATGAAGAATTATCTGAGATAGGATTAGAGAAATTTGAAGAAGCATTGGTCTTTGTGATAGTTACAATTCCATTAGAGAATCCAAACGAGATGACTGCAAATCTTCAAGGTCCAATCTTAATTAATAAGAAAAACTCTAAGGCGAAACAATTTATTTCAAGAGATGACAAGCATCCTGTTAGATATAAAATGATTGAAGGTCAAGCCTAATCATGTTAGTTCTTGCAAGACGTATCAATCAATCCATCATGATTGGGGATGACATAGAAATTGTCATTGTGGATATCAAGGGTGACCAAGTAAAGATTGGAGTTCAGGCTCCTAAGAATGTATCTGTTCACAGAACAGAAGTATACCAAGAAATCCAAGATGAAAACAAGCAAGCTGCAAAAACTGAAATTCTTCCACAACAATTGAAAGAATTAGGTACTAAGTTTCAGAAAAAAAAGAACCCCTAATTTCTCAGGGGTGGATGAAGGAAAATTTGAAAATTAAGGGTTAAAGATTTCGCTAATTATGGCAGTAGCAACCAGAGTAGTGCAACTCCACCAAAAATTCCTTCTGCTAAATATGATTTCTCGCCAGATTCTGGATCAGTTTCCGTTTTGGTTTCACCAGAGACTTGAGCGGCTTTTACTTCAGAAGAGGAAGAGTCTTTTTTCTCATCTTCTTTTGAATCACCTTTGAATAATTTGGCAAAGAAACCAGGTTCTTCTGCCGGTTTGTCAGCAAGCCAAACAGTTTCTCCTGGAGTGACCGTTACATCTTTTGTTCGGAACTTTTTGTTGGTCTTGTCTTCAAAATCAACACTGACAACTCCCTTATCAGTCGTTGTTTTTACATTTTCAAATACAGTTCCTGTTTTATTAATCTTAACAGAATCAGAGAATAAAGCAAGATTGTTGAAAAATAAAGTGAGAAAAATTGGAGTGAGAAATATTTTTTTCATAATTGATCTAATTCTGGAAGTAAAGCGCTTGTCCACAAGTGCAAATTCCTAAAAATTATTACAAATCAGTTAAATTTTTACCCTGATTGAAATTTATCTTTATAGGATTCACTAGATACAAGTTTATTCCTTTAAATGTTTCAATAAAAATAGATATTGTCTACGAATATCAATTGAACTAAATTGATATTATACATAAACTAGGGTAGATTATGAAAAAAATTACAATTTCGGTCATCTTACTCATTTCTATTTTCTTTCAAAATTGTAATAAGGCTAAGAAGGATGACACACTTCTCAATCTATTGATCCTAGGATACCTAATGAATTCAGATAATGCTTGTAAGCTGGAAGAATCAGGCAGTGATCCACTTTTTTCTGATCAATGGCACTTGAGTAACAATGGCTTTCTGCCAAGCTCTCTTGCTGGTGAAGATGCAAGAGTACAATCAGTATGGTCGCAAAGGATCAAAGGCTCAGGAATTCGAATTGCTGTGGTAGATGATGGTGTAGATACAGGTCATGAAGATTTAAGAATGTCTTCTGTGCCTGGTATTGATCTTATTTTCAATGTGCCCGATCCTTCTCACTCTTTTTCTAATAGTGGACATGGAACTTCAGTCTCTGGTGTGGCTAGCGCTCGAGATCAGAATGGAAAAGGTGGTAGAGGCGTAGCTCCCTGTGCTGAGGTAATAGGGATCAATCTCTTAGAACAAAATAGTATTTCAGCAGCTGATGAGGCAGAATCCCAGACACATGCAAATCTTGAATCTCATATATCAAACAATAGTTGGGGCCCTCCGGATAATTTCGGTAGATTATCGAATTCAAGTGCTTCTTGGAAGTCAGCCGTTCAGAATAGCTTTACTTCGGGTAGGAATGGACTAGGAAAGGTAGTCACTTGGGCTGCTGGAAATGGTGGTGCGCCTGGTGGGGTAACAAGCGCTCTGAAGACGGATAATTCGAATTATGATGGTTATGCGAATAATCCCCATGTCCTAACTGTCTGCGCAGTGGGAACGAATGGTAAGAAGGCAGCCTATTCTGAAAATGGTGCCAATCTCTGGGTTTGTGGACACTCCCAAGGAAACAATGCTACAAGTTATACAACAGCGATAACTACAACAGATGCTATGGGACGATTTGGATTCAATACAGGAACCTCAAGTAATAATTTGACTAATGCGAATTATACGAAAAATTTTAATGGAACCTCATCAGCAACACCTTTGGTGTCTGGAGTGGTAGCCTTATTACTAGATAAATACCCTAACTTAACAGTACGAGATGTACGAGAAATTCTTGCAAAATCAGCACGCAAGAATGATCCAGGGGATAGTGACTGGCTAGTGAATGGGGCTGGGTATAATATAAATCATAAATTTGGTTTCGGAACTGTAGATGCTTCAGCAGCCTTATCCCTTGCAGCTTCTTGGACAACTATACCAGGAACTTGGAAGAAGTTCGAAGTCACTACATCTTCAGCTACTACCATTACAGATAACAATCCCACAGGAGTCACGGCTAATATTGTGGTTGCAGGATCCGGAATCTCGAAAATAGAACATGTTGAATTTACCACTGGTACTAACCATACGTATTTTCCTGAATTAACAATAGAATTAACTTCTCCCCTAGGATCTGGTGGAACCAAAAGTATTTTAGCTGAGAACCATACTTGTTTTACGAATTTAAATCCTGCTACAGCCTGTGCCGCAGGAAATGCATCTATTTTGTCACAAACTGGATTATCCACATTTACATTTGGCTCTTCTCGGCATCTGGGAGAGTTAGCCGACGGAACCTGGGTTGTGAGATTTATTGATGGAGCAGCTGGAGATGTTGCAACCATAGGTTCAATGAAGCTAACCATTTATGGAAGGTAGTTCTTCGTTAGTGAAGATTGTATGAATCAATCGTTCTACAAAAATTTAAATTTATTTATAGTGTTAACCAGACCAAGGGCAGGATTCTAATGTACAATATGAATGGTATAGAATATAAAATATTTTCAAAGCAAAACATTTTAACATGTTTAGTCTTATTATTGTGGAATTATCCAACCTTTACTCAAGAAAAAGCAAAGATACCTAAACAAAATTCACTATATCAAAAGCAAACTGCAGATTATACAATAGAAGGAAAACAGGGAATCCAAATGTATTTTGTTGATGAAACCTCAATAGCGGAAATTTATCCAAAGTTGTCCTCTAAGTCAAAGAATTTGAAATCCAAATCACAACAAAACCTCGTATCGAATTCCCTTGAATCGAATAATCATAGCATCGATTCTAAAGGCTTAGCGGATTCTTCTCTGCAAACTTCAGGCAGAGTACGAATTGTCTCTAATAGTGATAAAAGTCTTATAAACTCATTGAAGAATAGAAATTCTATCAGAAAGAATGCGGAAGGTGCAAATCTAAGCCCTGTTTTTCAGCACTCTGTAAGTAGCGCAAAATTTGTATTAGCTGGAGGAATTGAAGTTCTTTTTCCTGATCATGTGACTCAATCTAACATTGAGACATGGTTATTGAGTAAGGGTCTAAGAGGGCAAGCAATATTTCCAGGAAGCAAGCTTTATATAGTTGAATCCGACCCTGGTTTCTCTGCCCTTGATCTTGCGAATCAAATTGCAGCGGATCCTTTTCCCTTAGAAGTTAGTCCAGTAAAATCCTTTACTATGAGTTTGAAGTAGACAGGATTTTATTTTAAATGATGTTAGAGCAATTATTTCATCCAGGAGTACTCGGAGCTATGATAACACCAGCTGTTTTAATTACAGCCTGTGCTAGCCTAATCCTTTCTACTGCAAATAGATTAGGGAGAATCTTTGATAGAGTGAACCAACTTAAAATAGAGGTAGAAACTATCTTAAATGGAAAATCTCGCTTTATTGAGGAAAGACGTTCCATGATACGAAAGCAACTAATTGTTCAGAAGAAGAGAGCAAGATATATCCAACTAGCTATGAAATGTTTATATTCTGCAACTTGCCTATTCATTTTATGTAGTCTTGCCTCAGCTCTAAATGTATTCTTCCATGGAAAATTATTAATGGCTCCAGAAATACTAGCCATACTTGGAGTTATTGTGTTATTTTTTGCAAGTTTTTTCTTATTTTATGAGACAAGATACAATTTGTACTTTATTGAAGGTCAAATCGAGATAACAAGATTTTTGGAAGAGAAAATACCATAGTAATCTTTGTATAAACTTATTTTCTTATCTGAGGATTTAAAGGAAATTCTTTCCATTCCCTCCAATTGATTCCATCAGAAGAAATACTTATGAATTTTCTATTATCACTATAAGTTGTATTAGGTGGTGAAATCAATCTTCTTTTGGGAGATCTTATACAAATGTATCTTCCATTTCCCAATACCATTTGGTTTTTGTTATATTGTTTTCCTAATAAACAAGGATCTTCGATGAATGATGGATTTGGAAAAATTGCAGGGGGATCATTCAGTGTTCTTAAAGTCAAAGTTTGATTGTCTAGTTCATATTGAAAAGCATTGTTATCCACTCTTATTGAGAAATAGAATTTATTGCCATCATTAACAAAACCTTGTAAGTTTGCTGAACTAGATGGTGGTATAGTTCCCGATACTAAATTGCCGGAGAAAGATAGAGCATTGCTAGCAACAGAATTGATTGAATTGGTTAAAGTGGAAACACGATAGGCAGTAGTATTATTACTTTCAAATAACAATTGTCTATTTTTTTCTCCGAAAATTCCATTGCTACCTGCTCCACCTAAACTCGAGGTGTGTGTATATGAGTTGGTATAGTTATTGAAAGAGGAGTCCAAAGTGTTGTAGGTTGATGTTCCATCTGAGGCTAAGGTAAAAGTATCGAAGAAAATAGGAAAGTTGCTATAAGTAAGGGCATTGCCTGTAGGCAGTGAGGCATTGCTGCTACCTGCTTGTAGAAAGTTGGAATCTCTGTAAAAATTATTCGGTACTGAAGTGGGCGAGTTAAATTCTTCATAGACCAGCTGATTTTGAATAAAAAACATCTTATTCAAATTTATTTCTCGGAAGTCAGCGTTTCTTGGTGCTATCTTCAAATATTCTAGATTCTTTGGATTTGATGTTGGGATTTTTACTAAATTAAACTGTTTGAGTGCAGGGGGATCATTAATAGAACTCGGAAGATAGATAGTATCTGCAACCAAGAAAGGTCTTCCAAGGGATATTTGCTTGGGGCTTGCATTGCTTCTATCTACAATAAGCTCTGTTAGTTCTATTGTTTCCCATGTCTCACCATCGACTGTGGAAGTTAGGATAGGATAATAGCGAATTTTAAATTCTGAGGAGGAAAGGAAAATATCACGATTGAAGGAAACAATATAAAAAAAGAAATACCTTCCATTTACAAGTCCTGGGTGCAATTCGCCTCCTTCAAAATAAATAAACGGTTCATGAGTTCTCTTTGGAATTCTTTGAACGGATAAAGCTTCTTCAGAATAATTGGAGGGAATAGTTGATCTTAAGATATTCACCGATCTATCATTAGAAGAAAAAATTTCTACAACTATAGATGAAACATATGTTTGATTTGTATTATAATTATCAATTTGAAATCTTCCCAACTCAGGGAAATATATTTCTGAGATTGCATCATAGTTGGATGTAAAGGTTCCTATATGTTGACCATCTTGTATCTCAGTTAGAGTATTTGGGATTTCATTAGCTCTATTTAATTTAGTCACTCTATGTATGGTTGTGTTTCCGACATTGACTGGATCTATAAATTTATAATTCCATCTCCATTCATAGCCTCGGTTGTATTCGTAGATCTTATAAAGGGTTAATAATTTGCCTAGTTCTGATTCTGGATCAACTTCTGACTCCTTGAAGAATATACAAGAAAGTGCTACTTGAGAAAGTATCAAAAGAGGGATCAATTGTTTCATACTACGACCAATTCGTACGATTTGTATATAATTGTCGAATAAAAAAGAAACTAAAAACTAGGTTAAAATTTTGTTGGAAAGTCTGAACCAATCATTAGACAAGTTCGAGAATTTTAGAGAAATCTTTCGACATAACTCTTTCTATAAGTTTGAATTCATACTCATCAAGAATAACAGAATTACTCTTTAAGTAGACTAAAAAAATTTCCACGTCTTCATTTTGCAAATTTCTAGCATCATGAATGATACAGGAAATTCTATTGCTATTTCTTTCTCGAATTGAAAGCTCCATTTCATTTTCTATGAAAAATACAGATTTCATGTTATTCGAATATTCTTCCCATTTCAAAATTTTTTCGATAGAATTTCTTAAGGATATTAAAAACAAATCTTCGCTAGTCGAGATTAATAGACCGACAAGAAGATTCAAGTATTTACACAAAATTGGATTTGATGCTAAAATAAATTCTCTTTCATTGATGGAAAAATGCTTATAAAGTTTTAAAAAGTCATATATATCTTGCTCTTCTACTAATAAGGATTGGAAAAAGTCCTCCCAAGATTTTGCATTAAGATTTGTAAGAAGAGAAGCAATAAAAATGGGATGTAATTCATTTTTGGAAGAATGAATTAAAATACGTAAAGATTGGTCAGAGTCAAGTTTCTCGGACCAAAATCCAAAATAATCAAGGGGATTCATTTTCGCTTCCTTGATAGATAAACCTGCCAGGATAATCTTTAATAGATGTTCTAAGGGAAGATCTTTTCTATTTAGATATTTATCTAAAATGCTTGAATCACTAAAGAACCAACAATAATAAATAAAATAATCATTAATTTTTTGATTTTTTTCTAGGCAATCTAAGAACAAGCCCAAGTTCTCAAATTCAAATAAATTCTCAAGTTGGTATTGAATTTGATAAATGGAGCTTTTCTCCCAGAAATTTAAATTAAAAATATCATTCTTCATAATGGAATTCTGTTAAGAAGATTAGATGCAAAAAATTCTAAAATTCAACTTTTAAAATAAAAAATTTTATATTTATTAAAAATTTATTTCCAAAACATGTATATTTTATATACTAATTCATTTTGATTGCAGTAAATTAATTTACTTTTCTAAAATTTAATCTAGGATGTTGCAGGATTTATATTAAGGAAAAAAGAAAACATCCTCAGCCTCTTAGGACTGAAGATGTAAAGTGATTTGAATAGGATTTAATAAATAATTCTTTTTTTAAAACTGATGAGTGTATGTCACTCTGTAGTAAGTACCATTCATTGCAGTATTTGGGCGATTCGCATTTAGCCAATTTGTAAGAGCAAGATTGACTGCTTGTTCATTGCTTAGGCTGCTGTTTGCCGTGCGAATGGTGGATACATCATTGCGAAGCTGTGTTCCTGTAATTCCTGAAGGCTCATTAGAGCTAGAGTCCCCAAATGCAATTCTTAAAGATCCACTGCCTGCTTTGATCGTTGTATAAAGACCTCTCCAGCTATACACTGTTGAATCATAATCTCCATCTCCACCAGAAGGGCGAAATCTTAATTCTTCCCAATGAACACCAGCACTCAACCATTCAGTTACTTTGTAACCAGGGAAGGCCCAGAAGTGTGTATAGTTGTTACGGGCATTTCTATTGGGGAATTGGTTTGCTTGAAGCCTTGCACTACCCAATGCCGCTGCACCTTCTGAAGACGATGCTAGTAAGGCAACATCTGGATCTACCATAGCAAATCTCGATACACCTGAGTTTGTTGTTGAAGTTCCAGAAGCTGCTCTGGTTCCAAGATAGTAACCGCCGTAAAATTCCAACTCGAAGCCAGCCTTCTCAAAGAATAATGTTGCGTTTGGAACTATACCTTCCATAAACATTGGTCCACCACCTGCGCCCAAATTACCTCTTGAAAGCAGAGTTCCATTTAGGATACCTAACTGAGGGTTAACTTTTAAAGCTCCATCTAAGGCTGTTATGTTAACACCACCACCGAATTCTGTCCAATGACCAAAAGCATGGCTGTTCCCTATTCCTGACCAGAAGATTGCGTATCCAGTTAAATCAATATTATCTGTTAACGGAACACCAACAGTTGCTATTGGTGTTAGGCCAAAAAATGAATCACTGTTGATAGCGATTGATGTAGAATACTTCTTTGCTTCAGTCTTTTTTTCTTGTGCTAACACAGGAAAAGATAGAATAATAGAAGTTAAACTTATTATAAAAATCTTTTTCATTTCGTTTCTCCTTATTGAAATACGATTCTGTAGATATTTTGCAAAATGTGTACCACCTTTTGGGCTCAATACTTTTGATAGTTGGAAAAATTTATATTTTTTAATAAAATGTACAAAAAAACGTGTATTAAGATTAACGAATCATAGTACAGGTATCAAAATACGCAAAAATAGATGCGTGATATATAAAACGCTAGTATAACACGAATCAATTTTTAGTTCTATGAGCTAATTCATTGATCAAAGTGCTGAAAAATTATGCAAGATGCGAAATTTTTTCAAATTCTGCCAGAGTGATAAAAAATGTTAGTTTAGATAATTGGGGGTTCCCGATTCCCTCTTCCTTTGCTATGATAAGATGGATTTTACATCTATCTTAAACTTGGTATTTTCTTTACTTGGGAGAAAATTCTTGCAAAGAGCAAGATGTGAAAATTCCCAAATATTGAAAAAAAATAAAATCTTGTCGAAAAATCAGATCTCGGAGGTGTCTTTATATACCAACAAAATGGAAAAAGGAGTTTTTTATGGTTTTTCAGATAACTGCGTTGTACGCACTTCCCTTGGCGCTACTTGGACTTGTACTTTGGTTCCGAGTTACCATTATGCGATCGAATTTAAATGTATCCATTGGCGAGAAAGGAGATCAAAATCTTTTATTGAAAATTAGGCAACATGCAAATTTCATCGAATGGGTTCCTTTGATGCTTGTTTTGATGATGATAGCAGAGGGGAATGGCGCTGGTGCCTGGGTTCATATCTCTGGGGCTTTTATTGTAATTGGTAGGTTTGCTCATCCATTTGGTTTAAAAATTGACAAGGCATCGCATCCACTTAGATATGTAGGAAACATCTCGAGTTTGATTGCTTTGTTGAATGTTATGATTTGTATTATTATAACATCAGCTAAATTATAGTGAGAGAATCCTGAAAATGCAATACATGCTACTAATTTACAGTTCTCCGGATTTGGAGCCAGTTTATGGATCTCCTGAATTTCAAGCTATGATGGCAGAATTTTCCACATTCAATGATAAAACTAAACAAGATGGAGTTTTAGTGGGGGGCGAAGGACTGCAAGCTGTGGAGACTGCTACCTCGATACGATTGAGAAATGGAAAAGTTGAAACTATGGATGGACCTTTTGCTGAGACAAAAGAACATTTAGGCGGTTATTATATCTTGGATGTTTCCGATCTGGATTCTGCCTTAAAATATGCATCAATGATTCCAGTTGCGAGATTTGGAACTATCGAAATAAGACCTTTAATGGATTATAATCCAGCTAACTAGAATTTTATGAAAATAGCCTCTCCTAAGGATAAAAATTTAACCCAAGAATTCGAAAAGATTCTCAGGAAGGATTGGGGGAGGCTAATGGCTGCTCTAACAAAGCAGTTAAATTCTCTACAATTAGCTGAGGATGCTTTACAAGAAGCTTGCATTGCTGCCTTTGATAAATGGAGTCAGATTGGATTGCCAGAATCTCCACAAGGGTGGTTACTTCGAGTCGCACATCGTAAGGCACTTAATATGATTCGAAGTGAGATTCGATCCGCACAAAGAGAGAAATCCTCATTTAGCTTCCGTGAAATTTTTGCTAAAGAGAATTCAGAAGATATACCAGATGAAAGATTGAGATTAATTTTTACTTGTTGCCATCCTGCCTTAGATATCAAATCAAGAGTTGCATTAACTTTGCGTGTTGTTTGTGGAATCTCTACTTTTGATATAGCTAAGTTATTTTTGGATTCGGAATCGACTATGGGGCAGCGATTAAGTAGAGCGAAAAGTAAAATTACTAAAGCACGAATTCCTTTTTCGATCCCAGATCCGAGTCAATGGTACGATCGCATGCAAGCCGTTTTAACTACTATATATTTAGTGTTTACTAGTGGTTATATAAACAAGATGGATTCCTTTGAGCCATCCCCATCCTCCGGTTCCTTTAATACAGATTTATGTACGGAAGCTATTTTTCTCACAAATATTTTATTAAACCTTAGTCCCAATGATCCCGAAGTGGAAGGTGCATTGGCTTTGATGCTTTTAACAGACTCTCGTAGAAAAGCAAGAATGAATCATCGTGGCGAGACTGTCCCTCCCAGTGAACAAAATCGAAATCTTTGGGATAAACATAAATTGGAACGAGGAAAAGAAATACTTGAGATAGCATTGAAAAGAAAAAAAATAGGACCTTTTCAAATTAAAGCAGCAATTAGCGCCTGTCAGATGGCTGATCCTCTTCCAGATTGGCAACAAATTCTTGAGTTGTACACAATTTTATATACTATGGAACCAACTTCCATCATTCGATTGAACCAAGCAGTTGCTCTTTCCGAATCTGGTAGAGCGATTTATGCAAGAAAAATCTTGTGTGAATTGGAACAAGAATTGAAGAACTACCAGCCTTTTTATGCGGCAAAAGCAAGTATTCTAAGTCATCTAGAAGAATGGGAACAGTCTATATTGGCCTACCAAAAAGCCATTGATTTAGCTTCTTGGCAATCTGATCGTCTTTATTTGCTCAATCAATTGAAATTCATTGAAACAAAAAAATAAGAGATAAATAGTAAGCTCTTATAAATTTATCTCAATATTTCATGAATTCGCGGACGAATTGTCTCAGTAAAAAAAAGAGAAGTTGCTGATATTCTTATTCTTTCGGTTTATAAAATGAATTCTTTGATCAATACCAGATTTCTATTTATATTTTTGATCTAATTCCTTCTTTCCCTGAACCATCATTCTTTCAGTAACCTCTCTCATGGACTCAAAGTTTGTGTAATCCTTTGAAAAGACTGAGCCACAGTATTTGAAATACAGTAGTTTTGATTTGCGTAAGCTTTCGAATTCTGAATCTGAACTATAACCCATCATTCCACTGATGACGAACACATCCAAATCTACTTTAAATTTGAATGCGAGCTTGAGAACTCCTGTTGCGAGAGCTTGTATTTCTTCTGAATATGTTCTTTTCCCTTCTGGAAAGAGAAAGATAGATTTTTCTTTAAGATTGTCTAAAACTTCTTTCTTAAAATTGCGAAAGTTGGGATTTTTATCAGAATATTTCACTGCATCGACAACATGAGCATGCATCATTAAGGGAAGAATCCAATACCTAAAAATTATATCGCCACCTAAGTAGGATAATTTGAAACTTAAGTCCTTAGACAATCCTGGTATAGCTACTACAAAAGGAACTTCTAAACTATTGGTATGATTGCAGATAATAAATCTGTTGCGATTATCTAGATTGTATCCATTGGGAAGGTAGGTTAATTTGCGTCCTGTAGTCCATAGAAAGATTTTCATCCAAGAATAGGCAAGGAAATTGATAAGGATATAAGCTGCTTTGTTTAATTTGATAAGTTTGAAAAGATAAGATATAAATAAACCAGGTATGAAATAAATCGCTAATAATGGGATGAGATAGCAATAGAGAACATAATATGATAACATCAAAATCCTTCCTTTTGAAACACAACGAATCTAATGATACAAAACGTAACAATTCGGCAAGAAAGAAAAATTTTTAATTTTTGCTTTAAACTAAAAGAAAATTTATTTATAATGATAGTAATGGTCTGGATCATCCCATTTTGCTTGTTCTGCTGCCTTGATTTGATCAATTGTTTTCTTATCTTGCTCCGAGAGTTGGAAATGATTTGTGAGTTGATAAATCTTGCTCCTAAGTTCCAAGGCAGGAATGAAATCTTTCATGACCTGAATCGCAAGATTGCATTGGTCTAGGGCTTCAGAAAGTTTATTTTGTTCAAATAAAATTTCGGCAAGAAAAAAGCGTTGAGCCTGGGTAAAGGATGGATGGACATTATCCAGAAATTCATTCATGGTTTCAATTGCAGCATCTAAATCCAAGTCTCGTCTAAGCTCTTCCGCTTTATCTCTTAATTCATGAAGTTCATCTGATGAATATTTACTCATGTAGTTTCTCTAGCCTTTATAGATTGAAAATCGTTTAAAGTTTTATTTGTTTGAATCGAAATTTAAATACAAACCTAATTTTTAGAAATTAAAATGAATTTCATGATTTGGTATTTGAAATGAATTTGGATTTTAGCCACCTCCTTAAGGGGGTGGCTTTAATGAATGATTCCTAATCAAGTTCTTTTGCTTTTCGAACCAATGGACCGATAGCAAGACAAGCAACTAGTATGTTGAAGATTAGGTTATAAGTATTTCCCGAAAGAACGGAACCCAAAGAATCTAAGCAAAACCAAGACATGATTCCAACTATCACAACTTTTCTACATTCATTAGGTGCTAAATCGAAAACCCAACGACTCAGGCAAAAAACTGTCATACCCCATCCGAAAAGAAAACCACCAGTCAGTGCAGATAAAAATCTTGTTGTAGGTGCCGAATAGTTCATATTTCCATCAATAGGCCAACTTAATAAATCAAGTGACCAACTAGCAAGAGCAGATGTTTCGAACATAGATCCTAAAAAGAAAATAGGTCCGAAGGAACCTATAACGAAAGAAGTAAAGATCAAATATTTTTTCTGAAAAGCTTGTGTCATATTGTATCCTTTCTTTCGAATTCTAATTTAGGATCTTTAATCTGCAAATTCAAACTAATCAGATGTATGAAAAAGTATGTACGCATGCGTACAAGAATGGATGCTAAATAAGTTAGATCAGAAGATCGATGGAGTAATTAATAGTGTGGTATTATGATATTTTGAATAAGACTTCTCATATGTTGGAAGTATTGCGAGAGATAAGAATATTCTATCGTTTCTTCATTCAATCGGAAATAGAAATTTTCTAAAGCAAGATGGAAGAGACTCTCTAACTGGGAGTCGCTGATGTTAAGAGCGAGATCTTTTTTCCATAGTTTTACAAAATGATTTTTCGCAAGAGTATCAGCTTCTTCCAAGATCTGACTATACTGGGAATACAAGCCTGAAAAACGGAGTTGTTTATTAAATAAAAGATCCCACTTGTGTTCTATAAATATTTCTATGAGTTCTGGATCAATGCTTTGGCATTTACTTTCTTGATCTGCCAAAATACTCATCCTTTCTCTATGAACTTGTATGAGTTCTTGGAAATATTTCTCAAAATCTATAAAGCTGTAGTAAAAAGAAGATTTACTGACTCCAATTTTTGCAGACAATCTTTCCACCTTGAGCCCCTTCAAACCTTCCGTTCCAAAAACTTGGTAGCCTCCTTCTATCCAAATATTGCTTTTTTTGTTTCTCATTCAAGTGAATCCATACTGAAAATAACTATGGGAAATTTCTTGTCTAGAAATTTACGAAAATGAGCAGGTTTTCTTATCAAAATAAGTAAGATAGGTTCACACTTATTCATTTAAGCAAATATGAAATTACAAGTCTAATTCTTGGTTGTCATTCACAGAAAAGTTCTTGTGGCCGTTAATTTATTTCTATTCAAGAAGTAGCTAATCCATCTTTCTTTTTTTAAGTATAAATTATTGGGAATTAAAAAGATATGTACATTATAGAATATTAAAATACAATAAATAAATTTAAATTAGTATGAAATAATATAAATTTTAATGATTTATAATTATTTATAATATAATATATAAATAGCATAAAATGAAATAACAATAATTTATGATAAACTAAAATAATTATATATTTCTAAACTTTTTTAAAATTCAAACTTGAAGGAAAGAAATTGTAATAATTTAAAAATCAAAGGCTTGATGAATATTATCAAAGATTTATCTTAGTATATATGAATAAAATATTTATTGCTTTCATTTTATTGCTTATTTTTCTTCTGAACTCTAGCTGTATTCAAAATCTTGCAAAATGCCCGATAGATACTATTTCCTTAAAGAGTGAATGTGAAAGTGATAGAAAAAAAGAGGAACAAAACTTGTTTCTTCTTTTGGGTCTAGCTGCTGCGTCTGCGAGCTCTGATAATCTTTCAGGAAAGGCATTAGAGTTTTAC
>PEQN01000032.1 GCA_002786225.1 Leptospira sp.
AGGGATCATTGGGATACTTTAATAGAATATTATACTGATCTTCTGAGGTCTGGTAGTCTAAAACTCTTGATGCAGTTTCAGCAAAGTAGTAGTGAAATCTTTTGCTATAATCTTTTTCTCTGCCTTCTGGTGTACTAAGCTTGGTTTCATTTAAAATTTTATAGGCTTGGTAGTAATTTCCAGCATTGATTTCAAGTCTTGCAAAACCCACTCGCGCATCAGGGCTTTCTTCATCAATTTTCAATGCTTCATTCAAATAGATGCTTGCTCTATTTCGTATACCACTCTTTAGGTAATACTCAGCAAGTAAGACCAAAGCTTCTGTTTTATATTTATTCAAGGCTGCTGCTTTTTTGTAAGATTCTATAGCATAATATGTTTCATTTTTCAATTCACTCAGTATTCCAATATGAATATAAGTCTTATAAAATTCGGGGATTTCTGCCTTGGCTAATTCAAAATGAATCAAAGCATCATCGAATTTATTTTGGATATGCAGTAGTCTTCCAAAGTTGTATCGAAATGGAAAAAATCTCGGATCGAATCGTATGCCTGCTTTGAACATAGCAGTTGCTGTCTTTCTATCCTCTTCCTTCCCGGTTAATATTAGAGCAATTATTTGATTGTTAAAAGTCCCACAATTAGAAATCTTTCTGCCATCATATACAAAGCTTCCCATGGATTCAGGTGGCTCGCCTTCCCATAATTTACCTGTTGCGACAATAAAGTCTTCGGGAATTCTTTTAAACCCACCCTTATTGAAATCGCTTGGATCCTCTTCAGCCTCTCCCCAAAGTAAATCAGGATAAAGCTTCCCATCCACCATTACTTGGCTATGCATGCCTTGGTAGCCTCCCATCAATATGATCAGAAGGCAGATTCCTGAACAAAAAGTTTTTATTTGGGTTTTACTTGAATTCATCATTTTAAAAAAGAAAAACTCGTATTTCAGAGAAAGTTTTCCATCCTGGACAAGAAGGTAAACGAATTGCACTTGCTTCAGGTTCAGAATTTCAGTTATAGTATCGGGTTTAAATCGATTTTAGAAAAGGTCAATCTGAAACTTTCTCACAAGAAACGAACTGCACTTCGTGGTGAGAACGGAGCGGGAAAATCCACTTTATTGAGATGTATTTTACAGTATGCTCATTATAAAGATTTCATAGTTTGGAACAAGGAAATCCCAGTTTCTCAGAAAACTATTTCCTACCTAGGACATGAATTAGGTCTTTACAATTCTTTAAGTCTATATGAAAATTTAAAATTCTTCCATTCCATAGCACAATCTCCTATCTCATGGAATACTATTGAAAAATGGGTGAATAACTTTCAAATGCAACTTCGATGGGATGATCCAATATACTCACTCTCTAGAGGAATGAAACAGAAAGTAGCCTTAGTGCGTGCCTTAATACCAAACGCTAGTTTACTTTTGTTAGATGAACCATTTACAGGCTTAGACCATAAATCCAATATAGAAATTCGAGAGATTTTAAAATCAATATCTGAATCAACATCTATACTAGCTGTGATCCATGAAGTCGAAGATGATTTTTGGGAAGAAACCATTCATTTACAGAGACCGGGTGGAAAATGATTTATTCCTTACTTAAGAAAGAACTACAACTGATAGGAAGAGGATTGCATGGAATTCTGTCTATGTTTGTTTTATCCTTTACCTTGCTCTTCTTGTTTCATTTTTCATTCGAAAAGGATGTTTCCTTGCCAATCATTTCCTTGGTAGGAATAAAATGGTCTATACTCTTTATAACTTCCTATGTACTCATAGGTCAATCTACTTGGGAAGAAAGAGAGTCTGGAGCTGGACAGATTGTCCAAATTTTTGTCCCAAATTGGTTGATATTCTTAATTAAGTCTATGGTCGTATGGATTTTTTTAGTATTTGTTGATAGTTTGGTTGCTTTGGGAATGAACCTTATGTTTTCGAATTTTTCAGTGATTCCTCTTCTAAACCATTTCTTATTTATAATTCCAGGCTCCCTATCTCTTGCCTTTCTTGGAGTTAGCCTTGGTTCAATAGCAGCTTCTACCAGAATGAAAGAAGTAATTTTACCCTTGCTTTTGATTCCTTTTAGTATTCCCATTTTTTTATTCGGCTTAAAATCTGAATTTCGATATATAAGCGATGCATCCAGCTTGAATCAATCCGTATTTTTAATGATTTTTTTCTGTTTCTTTTATGGTGCTCTAGGAGCCTTGTTTCAGGAATTGCAATCGGAGAATTTAGATGGATAAAGTTAAAATAAATCAATGGAGTTCTTGGATAGTAGATTGTTTACTTTTCTTTATCCTTCTAATTGTGATGAATTATTCATTGTATTATGTCCAGACTGTACCTAATGTAATCTTGGAACAAGGACTTGCTCATAGAATATTTTATTTTCATGTTCCAGTTGCATGGGTTGCTTTGTATGGACCACTTTTTTCCTGTGTAGCTTCTATAACTTATTTAATTACTCTAAATAAAAAGTGGGACATGTATTCCTATTCCTTAAATATTATTTCTTTGGTATTTTCATTTGGTGTATTGTTCTCAGGACCTATTTGGGCTTTAAGTGCTTGGGGTGTGTCTTGGGATTGGACTGATGCAAGGCTTCAATCCTTTTTTATACTCTTCTTATCTTTGATAGGATATTTTATTTTTCGTAGTTTAGTTACTTCTTACCAAAAGAAGATGTTGCTTTCTTCTTATTTAACCTTGCTTTGCGGAGTGAATTCCATTCTCACTTGGGGAGCCATACGTTGGATTGATAATCCAGGCAATCACCCAAGTTCTGTTCTAGGGAAGGGTGGAATGGATGCTGATATGAAGTTTGGATTTTATCTAAGTGTTTTTGCTTTTCATATCCTATTTTTAGTCTTGCTTAGATTGACAATACGGTATGTATCTCTTACCAATGAACTAAATCGTCTTAAACAGAATATGGACTAATCAATGCCCGAACCAGAGAGTAAACAATATTCTATTCTGATTATAGACGATGCTAAGGAAAATGTCGAATTATTGGCTAAGCTTCTAACTTCTGAAAATTATAAAGTTATTAAGTCTTTTTCAGCGGACGAGGCTCGCAAAATTTTACTTTCTGAAAAAGTTGACATTCTCTTGTTAGATGTCAATATGCCTGTCCAAGATGGTTACTCTTTCTGCAAAGAATTAAGAGAGATAGAAAGCTTCAAATTAGTTCCTATTCTATTTATAACCGCTGTTGATAGAGAGATTGGCTTCCAAGAAGCTATCGCCAACGGAGGGGATGATTTTATCAGTAAGCCCTTCCATAAAAAAGAATTAATAGCTAAGATCAAAGCCTTCCTAAGAATCAAAGTTCTACAGGATCAAATTTTGTTAGAAAAAACAAAGTATGAAAAAGAACTTCGCGCTGCCAGGAGAGTTCAAGAACAACTGATTCCAAATAAATCTTTACATTGGAATAATATTGAAGCTGAATCTTTTCTGCAACCTATGTTCCAAATAGGTGGAGACTTTGTTGATGTTTGGGAAGAAGAGAACAGATTGCACTGTGTGATTGCCGATTGTTCTGGCCATGGTCCCTCAGCAGCTCTTGTTGCTGTTATGTTTAAAATGCAGTTAATGAATTGCCCCAAGACCAATGATTTAGCTATTAAAATCGAATTCCTTAGGAAAAATTTAAAAGGAATCCTTCCTGAAGATTATTTTATAACCTTTGTCTATCTTATTTTAGATTCCAATGGGGAAATGGAATATATAAAATGCGGACATCCTGAACCCTTGTTATTCGATGGAACAAAGATTGTCCCACTCCCAGGACTAAGTCCTATGATAGTAGATTTGGATTTAAAATTAAACGATAGCATTTGCCACATGAAATTACAAAAAGGATCAAGTTTATTGCTTTACACGGATGGTCTTATAGAAGTTACAAATTCTTCATTACATATGCTAGCTGAGGAAGGCTTAACTCAAATTTTTCTCAATAATGTAAACCTAGAACCCTATAAAATGTTTCAAAATATTTTCCAAGATATATTAAAATATTGTGGCAGCACTAGTCCTGAGGATGATATGGCAATGATATGTATCAAGTTCTAAAATCAAAACCAAACTACATCGGAAAAGTTAGAGATGTATTCGAAATTGAAGAGAATTTAATTCTCGTATCAACGGATAGAATATCTGCCTTCGATGTTGTTTTTTCGGAAGTGATTCAAGGTAAAGGTTTGGTATTGAATCAAGTATCTTTAGCTTGGTTTGATTTTTTTAAAGATATTCCCAACCATATAATTGAATCAGATTCTACAAAATTTCCTGAGCCCTATAACCAAGAACCATGGTTAAAAGATAGATCTGTTCTTGTTAAGAAATGCAAGCGTATCGATTATGAATGTGTTGTTAGAGGGTATTTAAGCGGATCTGCTTATAAAGAATATGCGAAGACTGGACAGATCGCCTTTAAGAAATATCCAAGTGGATTCAAAGAATCATCTAAGTTAGCTGAACCAATTTTTACACCAGCAAGAAAGAATGATAGTGGGCATGATGAAAATATTTCAGAAGATACTCTGCGATCCGAAATAGGAAATGAATTATTTACTCAATTGAAGCAAACTTCAATTCAGATTTATTCTGAAGCAAGCCGCCTGATAGAGAGTGAAGGTCTAATTCTCTGTGATACCAAATTTGAATTTGGACTCGATGATGGCAAATTAGTCTTAATAGACGAGCTTCTTACACCTGATTCTTCTCGGTATTGGGAGAAGGAAACCTATAAAGAAGGATCTAGTCCTCCAAGTCTAGACAAGCAAATACTTCGGAATTATTTAGAAACTCTGACCTGGGACAAGAATCCGCCAGCTCCGAGACTACCACAGAATATCCAAGATGAAATATTAGAAAAATACAAAATACTGGAGAAGAGAATTACAAAATGTATCTCGCAAAAATAAATATTACCTTAAAAGAATCAGTACTAGATCCCCAAGGACAAACTGTTCTCCGCACACTGCAAGGAATGTCTGAGCAAACTGTTCAAGATGTAAGAGTTGGGAAATATGTTGAGATGAAATTACAAGCTGATTCAAATGATGCTGCAAAAGAAATTGCGACAAGAATTTGTGATAAGCTTCTTGTGAATTCTGTGATTGAGACCTACCATTTAGAGATAGCAAAGATATGAAAGTTGCAGTTGTAACTTTTCCTGGATCCAATTGTGATAAGGACATAGGAACTGTACTTGAAGAATCTTATAAGGCAAAGGTTTCTTACATTTGGCATAAAGATTCTATTCCACATGGTCTAGACCTTGTCATTATTCCAGGTGGTTTTTCTTATGGTGACTATCTGAGATGCGGAGCTATGGCTAAATTTTCTCCCGCTATGGAGTCTGTGGTTTCCTTTGCGAAGCAGGGTGGTAAAGTTCTTGGCATTTGCAATGGTTTCCAAATCCTCACTGAGGCAGGATTACTCCCAGGAGCCTTAGTGAATAATATTGGTTTAAAATACATCTGCAAGGACCAAGAACTGATGATTCCTAAGAATGATTCTAAAGGTTTTTGGAAGAACTTCAAGCAAACAACTGGTAGTATATCTTTTCCCATTGCTCATGGTGAAGGAAGATACCATGCAGACCCAGAAACAATTCATGAATTAGAGTCTGAAGGTAGAATCGTTTTAAAATATAAGGATAATCCGAACGGATCAGTTGCAGATATTGCAGGGATTGCTTCTTCCAATGGAAAAATTGTTGGAATGATGCCTCACCCAGAAAGAGCAATGAATCCATATACTGGTTTAAGTGATGGAAAGATTTTCTTTGATTATTTTCTTGCAAATTGATTAATTTGTTGTAAAGTTTTCTTACAAGTATTATACTTTTAGTAGAAAGCCTATGCGAGAATTATCATGAACAGTTCATCAGTTATCGATTGTGTAGATTTTGTTTTAAGAAAAAATGAAGTTATCACATTAATCTTAGGAGGTGGCAAGGGAACTAGACTCATGCCTCTTACCGATAGGCGTTCCAAGCCTGCTGTGAGTTTTGGTGGAAAATATCGTTTAATAGATATTCCAATTTCAAATTCACTTAACTCTGGTTTTGATCAAATCTTCGTACTAACACAGTTCAATTCGTACTCTCTAAATCGCCATATTTCAAGAACCTATGCCTTGAACTCTATCAATAACAAAGCCTTTGTTGAAATTATCGCAGCGGAGCAAACCAATCTCTCTGTGAATTGGTTCGAAGGAACTGCTGATGCTGTACGTAAGGTCTTGCCTCACATCCAAGAATATAGACCCAAATATGTAATGATTCTATCTGGAGACCAACTCTATAATATGAATCTCACTGAATTTATGCAGAACCATATTATCAATCCAGAAACTGAAATCAGTGTTGCTTGCAATTCAGTATCCGAGGATAGGATTACTGGTCTTGGTATTGTTAAAACCAATTCAAAAGGTAGCATAGATGAGTTTATTGAAAAACCCACTGATATAGAACAAGTCACTTCTTGTAGAATGGAAGATGGAAATTTTCTTGCGAATATGGGAATTTATATATTCAATACCAAGACCTTGATCGATGTCCTTTCTGATAAGTCTAGAACTGATTTTGGTAAAGAAATTCTACCCCAATCTTTAAAAACAAGAAAAGTCAAGGCATATGAATACAAGGGTTATTGGGAAGATATAGGAACCATCAAAGCATTCTATGATGCGAATCTTATGCTCACAGATGAAGTTCCTGCTTTTAACCTATACGATCCAGAAACTCCACTCTATACAAGAGCGAGATCACTTCCTCCTACAAAATTGAATAATGCTAGAGTTCAACAAGCTTTGATTTCAGAGGGAGCAATTATCAACGACGCAGACATCTATAGATCTCTAATTGGAATTCGCCAATTCGTAGATAAAGGTACTAAGATCTCTGAGAGTGTGGTTATGGGAATGGACAAATATGAATACAAGGATGATAGTACAGAGAATATTCCCAAAGGAATCGGAAAAAATTGCGAAATTCATAAAACCATCATAGATAAGGACTGTACTATTGGCGATGGAGTTAAACTTCTGAATAAAGAGAATCTGGATGAGTATGAGGATGACTATGTTTATATTCGAGATGGAATTATCATCGTTCCCAGAAGAAAGGTAATTCCGCCAGGTTACGAAATTTAATTGCCAAAATACTAGCCTAGCTGGGATCATGATACTTAAGGGCATTTTATCTGACTCTGTGTCAGGTTTATGTCAAATGGATCTTTAATTATGACTCCTAGCAACAGCAACACAAGCAATACTACGAATTTTGTGAATGAGTCATACTACGTACCACACTTTCAACCTATTGTAAATGTTATAACTAGAAATGTCTCAGGGTATGAAGTTTTGGGAAGACAGTATTCTCCCATCGAAAATAAATACCACTCTTTAGGTGCACTTTTCCATTCCAACCAGGATGATATTCTTTCTGTATACAATGTGGATAGAATTATTCGCGAGAAGGCAGTTCGTTATTTAAAGGAATCTTATTCTAAAACCAAGCTTTTCTTCAATATCATGCCTCATTATCTTTCCAGAGTTCATAAATCAGATCTTAAGGCAGATCGTTTTCATATTATACAGTTGATTGAGAAATATGAGATCAATAAATCTGATATCATTCTCGAAATTACAGAAGATGAGTTTGAGGGTTCCATAGAAAACCTCATACAAATGGTAAATGTCTTCCGCGATTATGGACTGAAGATAGCCATTGATGATTTGGGTGTTGGTTTTTCCAATTTAGAAAGGATAGGATACCTGCATCCCGATATAATCAAAATCGATATCAAAATCATGCGTGAGAGTTTGAATTTAAATTCCTTTCGCCAAGTACTATCCGCTGTCTCAGAAATGTCTCAAAAACTCGGATCCCATTTGTTATTTGAAGGAATAGAGACTGAAGAAGAATTGAATCTTGCTCTATCTATGGGAGCAAATCTATTGCAGGGTTACTACTTTGCTAAGCCTCAACAAAACTTTTTGAATAAGAACTATTTTGCCAAAGATCTTAAGGCAATTTTGGAAAAATTTGCTGGGCTAAGGTTTATTGAACTCTTGCAGGAGCTTGAGAAAGAAAACAGCATAGTACAAAGACTCGAAGAAATCTTTCACGATTTTGAACAAAAAGATAAGAATTACATCATTAAGAAGCTTTCCGAAGCTCAAGATGCTTTTCCTCAATTTATTTCCAAAGTGTTTTTATGTGACATACACGGTTACCAGATAACAGCTACCTATCTTCGCAATGAATATGGGAAGCTGGAAGAGAGACTTTCTGGTCTTGGAAATAATTATGCTTGGAAGCCATACTTTATCCAGCACAAAGCCTTATCCATACATGAGAAGAAAAGATGGCATATGACTGAACCTCTTTTTGACATCAAGAAGCAAAAAGAATATGTTGTATTTACCTATTGGTTAACAGATGAAATTATACTCGTTTCTCAAGTAGACTGGAAATCATAATTTTCTACTTGGTTCAACAAGGTCTCATGCAAATCTGTCTAAAAAATAGAATAATTCTAATTTGAGGTTTGAATGTCATCCATTCTCGAGATCAAAGATCTACATGCAGAAATAGAAGGGAAGTCTATACTCCAAGGGGTTGATCTTACCATCAATCCAGGAGAAGTCCATGCCATCATGGGGCCTAATGGCTCAGGAAAATCAACTCTATCCAATATTTTGCTAGGACATCCAGCCTATAAGGTTACCAAGGGAGATATTCTTTTCCAAGGGAATTCTATCCTAAACAAGACAACAGATGAGAGAGCAAGGCTAGGAATCTTTCTAAGCTTTCAATACCCAACTTCCTTACCAGGAATTACAATTCCTAGTTTCTTTCGAACAGTTCTTAAAAATATCCGTGGCAAAGAAATTCCCATGAAGGAATTCAAACAAGAGTTAAAGCAAGGAATGAAGGATTTGGAAATGCCAGATACATTTCTTCAAAGGTATGTCAATCATGGTTTCTCTGGTGGAGAGAAGAAGAGAAATGAGATCTTGCAAATGTCTATGATGAAGCCCATACTTTCTATCCTAGATGAAACAGATTCGGGCTTGGATATAGATGCACTTAGGATAGTTTCTGAGGGCATAACAAGGTGTAGAACTAAAGAGAATTCCATTCTACTTATTACCCACTACCAAAGAATGTTGAATTATGTGGTTCCAGATTTCGTTCATATTTTTGCACAAGGAAAAATTCTAGAAACTGGAAATAAAGACCTAGCTTTGAAATTAGAAGAACATGGCTATGATTGGATATTGGAGAAAGCGGGAATCAAAAGCTAGTGAAACTGGAATTGATAAAAGATTTTCAAGAGCGATTGCATAAAGTTTCTCTGCCTCAGTCAAGCACAAGTGAATCTTGGCGTAAATTCAACTTTAAAAATTTCAATCCAAGTGATTTTCAGAAATTTCAATACCCTGAATTTAAGACAATTCAAACAAATGAATA
Organism: Leptospira sp.; assembly: GCA_002786225.1. Taxonomy (GTDB): domain Bacteria; phylum Spirochaetota; class Leptospiria; order Leptospirales; family Leptospiraceae. The sequence goes on from PEQN01000032.1 coordinate 9,507, forward strand.
CAATATAAAATCCCTAGCCGACTTAGATGGCAAAGATTTAGATTTTATCACTCAATTATTCAATAAAGACATTATTAAGAATGATTTCTTTTCTTTAACAAATATTGTTGAATCTCAGTCTGCTATATTTGTTGACATTAAGCCAAATGTAGTTCTTTCAGATGTTATACGAATTGCTCGTTCTGCTAGAATGGAAGCCAAGGGGAATTCTTATTCCTTCTTCCCATTAACTATCATTCGAATTGGGAATAATTCTCAAGCTAAGGTTACTGAAATTGAGGACAATTTGTCCAATTCTGAAAACGAAGAGTTTAGTTGGATTAACTCTTTCACATATATTTACTTGGGTGAGAGTGCCCAATTAGAATTTCTAAGCAAACAAAATATCCCTAGTTCTAGTTTTCACTTCCGTAACTTAATTACTGAGTCCATGTCTAACTCAAATTTAAAGAACAATCAATACTACACGGGTGGATTTAGAGGAAAAATTCGAAACACGCATTTGCTGAATGGTAAGGGGGCTGAGTTTAATGGTCTGGCTATCTCTGTTTCATCAGGAAGAGAGTTTGTTGATTCAGAGACGGAAGTTATACACAATAGTGATCATACAGCAAGTTCTATACTTCAGAAGACAATTGTGAAAGACAAAGCCCACCATATTTTTACAGGTAATCTTCATATCCCAAGTGGTTTGAAGAAGGTAAGAGCTAGCCAAGTAAATCATAATATATCACTAACAAAGTCAGCTAGAGCAGAATCCATTCCTAAGCTGGAAATTTTTTCGGAAGATGTTCAAACCTCGCATGGTTCCACTATGGGTGAAATAGATCCAGAACAGCTCTTCTATCTGCAAGCCAGAGGACTAGATGAAATTTCTGCGAAACAACTTCTTATTGAAGGCTTTCTATCTGAAATTATTGATCAATTTTCCGATACTATAGAAGCTGAGAAAATTCTTTCTGAAATGAAGGTTAAGATATGGCCTACCAAAAACTAAGTCCTATAGATCAAATCTCGGAAGGGAAAATCTATAGCTTCTCAACAAGATACTTTGAAATAGCAATTGTTAGAAAATCGGATGAGTTTTTTGCATTCGAGGATGTATGCTCGCATGACGGTGGTTCCATTTCGGATGGGGAAATTGAAGAGAATCGTGTTATATGTCCTAGGCATTTCGCTGCCTTTGATATGAAGACAGGAGAAGTTCTTTGTATGCCGGCAACAGAAGGACTTAAAATTTTCCCAACTAGAATTAACGAAGGTATTTTAGAAGTGCTTTTGGAGGATGAATAATGTTTGATGCAAATGACATTAAGGCTGACTTTCCCATTCTTCAGTCAACTATGAATGGTAAGCCTCTAGTATACTTGGATTCAGCTGCAAGTTCACAAAAGCCTAAGCAAGTAATAGAGACCTTAAAGCATTATTATGAATATGAAAATGCTAATATTCATAGAGGCATTTATTATCTTTCTCAGAAAGCTACTGAAAAATTTGAAAAGACAAGAATCAAGATTTCCAATTTTTACAATGCTCAATGTGCCAAAGCAATCATCTTTACAAGAGGGACTACAGAATCTATCAATCTTGTTGCGCAAAGTTGGGGTCGAAAGAATATACAAGAGGGTGATGAAATTGTTTTGTCTATTGCCGAACACCATTCTAACTTAGTTCCCTGGCAGATTCTTGCTAAGGAAAAATCAGCAAAATTAAAATTCATAACTTTAGATGAGAATTTTCAATATGAGCTTAGCAACTTAAATGAATTGATAACGGAACGAACTAAAATTGTTTCAGTCTCTCAAATGTCCAATGTTACAGGAAGTATCTACGAGGTTGACAGAATTATCAAGAGAGCACACGAAGTAGGCGCCAAGGTGATGTTAGATGGTGCTCAGGGTGCTTGTCATCTGCCTATTCATCTCAAGAAATTGGATGTTGATTTTTATGCTTTTAGTGGGCACAAGATGCTTGGTCCAACGGGTATAGGAATTCTCTATGGCAAAGAAGAAATTCTTGAATCCATGCCTCCTTGGATGGGCGGTGGTGATATGATAGAAACTGTGGGATTAGAGTCTTCAACCTATGCCTCACTTCCTGCCAAACTTGAGGCAGGAACTCCTAATATTGCTGGGGTAATAGGACTTTCCTCAGCTCTAGATTATTTAACAGAACTCGGTCTTGCCAATATCCACAATCATGAAATGAACCTTATGGATTATACCCTAGAGAAAATTGCCGAAGTTCCAGGAATCACAACCTACCTTTCTTCCAATCGGGAGCAAAGATCAGGAGTCTTATCCTTTAATATGGATGGGATTCATCCCAGTGATGTTGGAACAGTATTAGATGAAGAGGGGATAGCGATACGAGTGGGTCATCATTGTTGCCAGCCTTTCATGAAAAACTATGGTATTCCAGGAACATGTAGAGCTAGCTTTTATCTGTATAATACCTATGAAGATATTGATATTTTTGTGGAATCCTTGAAAAAAGTGCATAAACTATTTTCTAAGTTTGCAAAAGTTTAAACCAAGTAGATTTGTTTTTTTCCTGGAAAAATAAAGCATGGAGCTAGACTAATAGATAGATGATCCATTTAGAAACTGACCTAGAAAAAGCTATTTATACCCAAATTGAGAATGTCCAAGACCCAGAAATAGGACTGCCTATTACGGAGCTCGGTTTGATCTATGAAGTCAAAGCGCTAGAATCTAGGGCACTCATCAAAATGACGTATACTAGTATGGCTTGTCCTGCTGGGGCTCAGATGAAAGCTGAAGTGGAAGAGGCTTGTCTGCGAGTAGATGGGATTGACGCCGTTGAAGTTGAAATCGTTTGGTCACCTAAATGGAATCCTAAAGATATGGCTTCGGAATTTGCCAAAGATACCCTGGGCATATTCTAAGTTCTTTATGTTTTTAAAGCAATGCTCATGCACAAGTAAGGAAAATTTTATTTTCTTTCATATAATTTTAGTTATATGTTCTTTTTCTTTTCTTACCTTATGTAAAGCAAAGGATTCTTCTTCCTATGCAAGTGGAAATACTTTTGCAATAGCTACTGACCATGCACTTGCTTCAGAAGCTGGAAAAATCGTGTTTCAAAAAGGTGGAAATGTTTTTGATGCCTATGTTGCCGCTTCCTTTGCAATCTCTGTGCTGCGTCCCCAATCTACTGGTCTTGCGGGAGGCGGATTCGCCTTAGTGAAATCAGCCAAGTCAGGAAGTATTGAGGCATATGATTTTCGAGAGAGGGCACCCCAACTTGCATCAGAGAATATGTATCTTGATAGCAAAGGTGAAATCATTGAGAATCAATCTTTGTTTGGGTATAAGGCGGTAGGTGTTCCTGGAAACGTAAAAGGTCTTCTAAGCATTCATAAAAGATATGGATACCTCTCTTTGGAACAAGTTCTAGAGCCAGCATTAAGGCTTGCCAATGAAGGTTTCAGTGTTTATGAAGATTTACACATAGCAATAGATAAATCCAAAGAAGAAATGAATGATGCTGCCCGTAGTATCTTCCTTAGAAATGGAAATGCTTTGAAAACAGGTTCTGTACTTGTCCAAAAAGATTTAGGGAATACGATTCAAAAAATTATTTTAAATGGAGAGAAAGAATTTTATGAATTAGAAACAGCTAATTCAATCGTTAGATCAATGCAATTGAATAAGGGCTTAATCTCTCTTAAAGATTTAAAAGATTATAAAGTTATTGAACGCAAGCCTCTAAAAATTACTTATAAACAATATGAAATTATTTCTTTTCCACCGCCTTCTTCAGGAGTATTTTTATTTGAAATATTGAAGTTTCTGGAACACCAAAATATCCAATCTTTGTTTACCGATGACCCAACAGCCTATTATAGACTGTTAATCGAAGCAATGAAGCAGGGATATGAAGATAGATCTATTCATGGTGGAGATCCTGATTTTTCTTTTGTTCCTGTGGAAGCCTTATTATCTAGGGATTACCTGGCTGATAGGACGATAGAAGTATTGCGTAAATCTCGCGCAGATGTCAAATCTTCAGGGGAAATTCCCAAAACATTAGAATCCTATAATACAACTCATATTTCTGTGATGGATTCTATGGGAAATGCAGTTAGTTCAACCCATTCAGTGAATTATATTTTCGGATCAAGAATTGTAATACCTGGAACTGGATTGATCATGAATGATACCATGGATGATTTTGCTACTTCAGTTGGATCCAGCAACGCCTATGGCTTGGTTGGTGGAAGTAAAAATCTCATCGAGGCAAATAAGACACCTCTTTCTAGCATGTCTCCTACATTCATCCAAGAGAACGGGCAGATGCTCATAGCAATTGGAGCACCAGGTGGTTCATTTATTCCAACTGCCATTTTGCAGACAATTTTAAACCGTTTAGAGTTTGCCATGAGTCCATACGAGGCTGTAGCAAGTCCAAGAGTTCACCACCAAAACCAACCGAATTTTGTTTTTGCTGAGCAGAACTTAAGCAATAAACTTAAGGCTTTGGAAGAATTTGGTTACAAATTCAAGTTCACTGAGAATCGAGCTAAGGTTTTTATGGTAGAGAGAGAGAAGAATGGACATTTACATGCAGTTTCAGATCCAAGAGGACAAGGCACACCTTCAGCTTATTAATCTATGTTAGAACTTTTTTTAAAAAACAAAAAAAATGTTAAATTACTTTCTAGAACAATCCTGGGATTAGAAAGGGAGACAATACGCACAACCAATCTAGGAAATATCGCTCTTACCAGCCACCCAACTAAACTAGGTTCTGCTTACACCCATCCTGTCATTAAGACAGATTTTTCTGAGTCCCAAGTTGAATATGCAACCAAGCCTTCTATTCAAACAAGAATAGTTCTCAAGAATCTCTCTGACTTACACGCATATACACAAGAAGCAATCCAAGCCGAAATGCTTTGGCCTTTTAGTATGCCTCCCATACTGCCAGAAGACGATGAAAAAATTCCACTCGCTCTCTATGGTAAAACTCCAGACGCTGAAAAGAAAACTATCTATAGGCGTGGACTAGGGCTTAGATATGGTAGGAAGATGCAGACCATTTCAGGTGTTCATGTCAATGTGAGTTTCTCTAAGCCACTTATGGAATGGGTAGCCAAGCATAGATATAATTCTAAGCTAACACAGGATATACAGTCCGAAATTTATTTAGATACAATTCGTAACTTTAATAGATATTCTTTCTTAATACTCTACTTTTTTGGTGCATCTCCTGCCATGGATAAAACTTTCACTAAGAAGATTCCTAATCTGGAACAATTTAATGAAAACACATACTACGGCAAGCATGCTACAACCTTACGATTGAGTGAGCTTGGTTATACCTCTCAGGTTCAGAATTCTTTATTTATTTCGACCAATTCTATGAAGGAATATATAGCAGATCTTTGTTCAGCTATTAATACAAAATTTGCTCCTTATTCTAAATACAACAAAGAAGGGAATAGTAAAAAACTCCAATTGAATGATCATTACCTTCAAATTGAAAATGAATACTATGCACTTGTACGACCCAAACAAATTCCCAAGGGTGATGAAAGACCTATAGATTCTTTAAATCGAAGAGGAATTCGTTATCTAGAAGTTCGATGTATTGACGTTGACCCCTTTAGTCCTATAGGAGTATCTGAAGAAGCGATATTATTTACACAGATTTATCTTATGCATTGTCTTCTTATTGAATCCCCTAAAACTTCACAGAAAGAAAAACAAGACTGGGATAATAATCAATACGAAGTTTGTTGGCAAGGTCGCAATCTATCAACCAATTATACAATTCTAGGTGAAAAGAAAACAATAGTCGAAGCGGGGAACTATTTGTTAAAGCAAATGCAGGGGATTGCAGAATTTTGGGATCAGAATTCCAAAACGAATAAGTTCACTGAAGTGATTAAAAATCAAATGTTTAAACTTGAGCATCCTGAGGAAACTCCTAGTGGTGCTATTTTAAAAATATTTGAAAGAGATGGTATTGGTTTTCTGGATTTGGGAATTAAACTTGCTTCAAAATATAAAAAATATTTTATGCAAAGGGGTCTTGAGGATAAGGTTCGAATGAAACTTGATACTATGAGGGATCAATCTCTTATAGAGCTTAAGTCCATTGAAGATAATACAGTTGTTAAAAAATTTACCAAATTAGAAAAGGCAGAAGTCTGTGTGGGAGATCAATGATTATGGACTCCTTTGTATATCCAGGCTATGAAGATTTAGAGATATCTACTCAAATTATCTTAAATGAGGCGAAAGCAAGGAACTTAGAAATAGAAATTCTTGATAGATCTGAAAACTTCATTCGTATAAAAAAAGGCAATCATTCTGAATTTATCAAAGAAGCATCTAAAACTCGATTAGATAATTATATGACTTTCTTGGTTATGGAAAATAAAACAGTTTCTAAACTTTGCTTACAAGAAGCTGGTCTGAAGGTTCCCATAGGATCTTCTTATGAAACTGTTACTGCTGCGCTTTCAGATTTTAATAAATACAATAATATTAAAAAGGTTATGAAACCCTCTACGACTAATTTTGGTTTGGGTATTTCTATACTTGAGCCCAAGGAGAGCTATGAGATTTATAAAAATAAAGTGGAATCTACCTTTCAATTTGCAAAATCTATCTTAATCGAAGAGTTTTTACCTGGACCAGAATATAGATTTCTCGTCTTAGGTGACAAGACTGTTGCTGTTTGCAATAGAGTTCCAGCTAATGTTCTCTCAGATGGGAAGCATACTATCAGTGACTTAGTAGACACCAAAAACAAAGACCCCCGTCGAGGTCTGGGGCATACCACCCCTTTGGAAAAAATTCAAAAGTCTCAGGTTGAAGAAGATGTTCTTGCCCAGCAGGGTTACAATTGGAACTCCATTCCAGAAGCTGGAATCATAGTTTATTTAAGAAGAAACTCCAATATTTCAACGGGAGGTGATTCTCTAGATTATACAGATAAGGTGCATCCTGATTATTTAAATATAGCTTCTAGGGCAGCAGCTTCTGTGGGTGCAAAAATTTGTGGAGTCGATATAATATCAGAAAGAATAGAAGAAGCACCTAACCCAGGGCACTACGGTATCTTAGAAATTAATTTCAATCCAGTTCTTTACATTCATGATTTTCCCTACGAAGGCGTAAATCGTAAAGTTGGATCAAAAGTTTTGGATTTATTAGGATTTTAACTTAACCTGTTCGAATTTCTTTTCTAGGTAATCAATAATGTCAGCACTTTCATACATTTGAACTTCATCATCCACTAAGAATGGAACTTGATTCATACCACCCAGCTTCAAAACTTCTTCTCTGCCAGGAGTTCCACGGGATGCTTCAATAAGTTTATAATCTTTATTTTCTTTGAGTCCTAAAGATTTTAAGCGATTTATGACTCGTGCACAATAGGGACAGGAATCAAATTGGAAAAGTTTAATCATTGTCGTTTCCTTGGGTCTTTAAACTAAGATTTATTCGTTTGATTCGCCAAATCACCGGACTGGAGCATTTGGATTACGATATCGTGTCCACCTACAAATTGACCATTGATGTAAAGTTGAGGAATAGTCGGCCAGTTTGTATATTCTTTGATACCTTCACGAATGGATTGGTCAGAAAGAACATTGAATGTATTGTATTTTGCTTTTACTTGGTTTAAGGCAGAGATCACACCAGCTGAGAAACCACACATTGGTTGTTCTGGAGTTCCTTTCATAAATAAAAAAACTTCACTGCCATTTATCATTTCTTCTATTTGATTCTTTAAATTTGCATCCATAATTGTACTCCTTATATTGCTAATGTCTCTAAACCTAGAGCATGTATTTCTTCTTTCAATTCTTCTTTGAGTGTATCATATACCATACGGTGTTGTTCTAAGATGGATTTCTTTTGAAATCCTGTATACTTTACAATCGCCTTGATATGAACACCATCTCTAAAGGGATCGAGAATCTCAACTTGAGAACCAGGTAAACCCATTTCAATTTTTTCTTTAATCTGATCCAGTGTCATTACTCAATACCTTTTTAACTTCAATACTTTGGGAGCATTTCTTTGAGTCAATAAAATTTAGAATCATTTTAAAATATGAATTTCTAAGGCATGCAAACCAGAGGCAAACTCAGCCTTGAGGCAATCTTGGATTCTTCGGTGAGATTCAAGAAGAGTTAGGTCTTCAAATACTTCTCCACCAATATGAAGTCTAATATGGGTTTCATCACTTCCATCTTGTCCAGAATGACCTCTATGCTCATTGGTGAAATCTATGATTTCCATTTTGCTAGGTGAAAAATTATCTGTAAGCAGATTTTTAATTCTTGTTGTTCTCATAATTCATCCTGATTTTTTTGTATGCTTGGAAATCAATTCTTCAATTTCTGATTCCATAACCTCGAATCATTAGACGAACATTTAAGATAAAAAAGGCAAGGGAGAAGCCTGTTATCAAAGAAAGTGCAAAAACAACATTGATGTCAGATACACCTAAAAAGCCATACCGAAAAGCATTCACCATATAAAGGATAGGATTAATCTTAGAAACAAGTTGCCAAAATTCAGGAAGCATAGTAATCGAATAGAAAACTCCACCTAAATAAGTCAATGGAGTCAATACGAAGGTTGGTATTATGGTTACCTCATCAAAATTTCTAGCAAAGAGGGCATTGTAAAAGCCAGCTAAAGAAAAAAGAAAACTGGTAAGAAAAACCACAATTACCAAAACGAAACCATTGTGGATAGGTAAGGGTGTGAAAAAAAGTGAAGTAATTGTGACTAAAAAGCCCACTAAAAGACCTCGTATAACACCTCCCATAGTAAAACCTAGAACGATGATGGCTGGATGAACTGGAGCAGTAAGAATTTCTTCTATATTTTTTTGGTATTTGGCTGAGTAAAAAGAAGAAACAACATTATTGTAAGAGTTTGTAATTACACTCATCATTACTAAACCAGGAACTATGAATTGGATATAATCGAAACCACCCATATCTCCTATCCTCGATCCAACGAGTCTACCAAAAATGACAAAATACAAAGCCATAGTAATTATCGGAGGAATTAAGGTTTGAACCCAAATCCTAGTTATGCGGATATATTCTTTTATGATGATAGTTTTGAAGGCAATCCAATTAGTTGAATAATTCATTTTAAAGTTTTCTCCACCAGATTTAAAAAGAGTTCTTCCAATCGATTGGATTTGTTTCGCAAACTCATTATGGTAATTTTTTTGTCTTTGAAAAAATCGAACAATTCATTGATGGTTCTACTTCTTGCAATAGATACTTCCAATGTTTGAGGATCTATAATTTGGAATTTCATACCTTCTATACTTTCGATTTCAGTAATAGATTCTTTAAGATCAAAAATAAAGGTTTCAGAATCCATTCTATCCAATAGCTTTTTAATCGAAGTGTTTTCTGCAATATTGCCTTGGTCTATAATTGCAATATTTCTACATAGGGTCTCAGCTTCTTCAAGATAATGAGTCGTAAGGATAATCGAGGTGCCTGATTTGTTAATATTAACTAGAAAATCCCACATAGAACGTCTAAGCTCGATATCAACACCCGCTGTTGGTTCATCGAGAATCAGAAGTTTTGGTTGGTGGATTAAAGCTCTTGCTATCATAAGTCTTCTTTTCATTCCACCAGAGAGCTTGCCTGCTTGGTTCTCTCTTTTTTCATAGAGTCCTAAAGCGTTAAGATAATAGTCGGCTCTCTCTTTGGCTTCTTTTCTTGGAATTCCGTAGTAGCCTGCTTGGTTCATCAGAATGGAAGAAAGTTTTTCAAAAATACCAAAATTGAATTCTTGGGGGACTATGCCCAAATGAGATTTTGCCATTTCTAAATCAGTGTCTATATCATAACCAAAAATCTTAACAGTACCAGAAGTTTTATTTACTAAAGATGAAATGATTCCTATTGTTGTTGACTTTCCAGCACCATTCGGTCCAAGTAAGGCGAAGAAGTCTGCTTGCTCAACTTTTAGATTGATTCCCTTTAGTGCTTGGAATCCATTGCTGTAGGTTTTGTTTAGATTTATTATCTCAAGTGCAGGTGGATTTTTGCCATCATTTGCAATCGAACTAGATGAATCATTTGGATGAGATTCAGTTTGTTTAAAATTATTTTCTGTATTAATTGTCATTCTTTGTTAGGTTATTATAGCTTCTCTTCTTTGCTCTAGATTTGGTAAAAGGTACTAGCGAACTTTTAATACGAACTTTACGGCGAAGGTCTTTCTGCAAGGATTCAGGTAGTTGCAAGATGTCTTTGCACTCTTCACTGCAACAACCATTGAGTTTCTCACTGCAAGTAGGACATTGTATCATCAAAACATGACAACCAGCATTCCTACAATTCGTATGAGTGTCACAACTTGTCCCACAGATATGGCATTTTGCAAGAATATCATCCGTGATCTTTTCGGAAAGCCTAGAATCAAAAACAAAATTCTTACCTATGAATTTGGAGGGAAGATTCTTAGATTTAATTTCTTGGGCATAGCTGATAATACCGCCTCTAAGTTGGTAGACGTCCTTGTAACCATGGTGCTTGATAAATGCGGAAGCTTTTTCACAACGTATTCCACCTGTACAATACAATAAAATTTTCTTATTTGTACCAGATTCTTGTAAAATATCCAAAACTTCAGGCAACTCTTCACGAAAGGTTTCAGCTTCTGGAAGAATTGCATCTTGGAAATGTCCTATCTCTGATTCATAAGAATTTCTCATATCAATACAAATTGTATCTTTGTCTTCTAACATATGATTGAATTCTTCTGCTGTGAGATGAGTTCCCACATTTGTTACATCGAAAGATTGGTCTTCTAAACCATCAGCTACAATTTTACTTCGAACCTTTATAACTAATTTGATAAATGCTTCTTCTCTACTTTCAACTGCAATATTGAGATACATATTTTCAAAGAATTTAAAGGTATTTAGAACTTCTGAAAGTTTATCTAATTGAAAATCAGGAATAGAAATCTGTGCATTGATTCCTTCCTTGGCAAGATAGATTCTTCCTAATACTTGAATGGATGCTAGTGCTTCATAAAGTTCATCTCTAGTTTGACTTGGGTTCTCCAAAATTACATAACGATAGAAGGATAAGTTAATGCGTGCAAAAGTTTCGGATCCTAATTTATGCTTTAAAGTCTCATCGTCATAAAGATTGAACTTACGTTTCATACTGTATTTCCTAGTTGATCCCTTACTTTACGAAAAGCATTCCTGGTAATTTCAGGAAGAGAGGGATGGATATAGATCATATTTAGATAGTCCTCTAATTTAAGACCCATTGTCATTCCTAAAATTATCATATGGATTAAGTTGGATGCCTCATCTCCAATGATGTGAGCACCTAGAACCTTTCTAGAATTCTTATCGAGCAAGATTTTGACAAAACCCACTTCAGGCAATCTTGCCATACCTTGGGCTGAACCAGAATAAGGATGAATTGCTTTTATATAATCAAAACCAGCAAGTCGAACAGAATCTTCTGTTAATCCCACTCTTGCAATTTCTGGGTAGGTAAAAACAGCATGGGGCATAGGCGGATAGTGAATAGGTGAGGGATTTTTCTTGAGATACAAATTATCAAAAAGATATTCTCCTTCAAAATTTACAGAATGACGATAAAAGTAGCGACCTATCACATCACCTAATGCATAAATACTTTTAGCTCTCGTCTCAAGGTAATCATTGGTTTCAATATATCCATCTGCATTCAATCGAATATCAGTATGTTCTAATCCAAGATCATCCGTATTGGGTACAGTCCCTGTTGCTACCATTAGAGCATCTGCCTCAAGAACCGAGTGTGCCTTATCATCTAATACTATCTTGAACTGACCATTCACATAGGAGACCTTATGGATATTGCAATTCTCATGCAGGGTAACTTTCTTAGATATGCTTTCGTGAAATGCCTCGCGAATATCTATATCTTCTTCTTTTAAGATTTTGGAACGAGCTATGAAGATTACTTCCGTACCGAATGCACGGTAAGCAAGACCAAGTTCTAAGGCTATGAAACCTGCACCAAGAATTACTAATCTTTTGGGTAGTTTCGTATTTCGGAGAGCTTCTCTACTTGTCCAAAAAGGAGTTCCTTCCAAGCCTTCAATATGAGGTATCTTAGGTCTACACCCTACAGCAATGAATATTCTATCACCAGTTATTATTTCTGAACCAAGGGATATTTCCCTTTTACCAACAAACTTTGCTTTGTAAGGATAAAAATCTATATTTGGGTTTTTGTTATAAGCTGGTGCTATACTTGCTGAATCGGCATCCACAGTTTTGGAAATTCTTTCTACCAATTTACTAAAGTCAACCTTCCAATCTGAGTCTTTAGACAATTGCAGCCGACTTAAGTCTTGTGTTAGGTGAATGATATCTGCTGGGTAGATCAGCATTTTAGATGGAATACACCCTCGATTCAAACAGGTGCCACCAGGTGATTCCATTTCTGCGACAGCTACTTTTCTACCTAAATCTGCTACTGGACGAACTAGTTTAGTTCCGCCTCCAGTTCCAATAACGATTGTATCATAATGTTTCATTTTTACCTATCTATAAAGGGATTAGAGTTTCCTTGGATTTTTTTGATTCGATTATTTCTTTCCATTTCCCATTCATCAGGTGGATCTTCTTCTGCCCAAGATTGAAATAATTTCCATTGCTTAGGATCAATTTGTATTTGGTATCTATAGTTCATGTAAAAGTAGGTTCTTGCAATATCACCTCGAATCTCTTCTCTAGGCTCCGCAAGTTTATTGTGAAAATCTACCTCAAAATCACAGCTTCCATACTTTCTTGCTTCACCCACCACTATACCGTAAGGGAAAGAACTTCTGTCGGCATTGATTTCCCCTGGAGATGGATGAATATTATGCAGATCAGATTCCATTTGTTGGAAAAGTGGATCTATCCTTCTGCAGCATTTTCTACCTTTGAAACTTATTCCATTCTTTTCGCAAACTTCTTGTTTCCAACAAGAAAGATTTTGACCAAATGTATGAGCAGGCATTATATGTTCCCATTCCAAGCGAAAGGCTCTTTCCTGGTTTAGCCTTGCCTTAAGTCCACAATCCTTTTGAATTTGAGTTACAGTATATCCTTCTTTTTTGGAACGTAAAAAGTTACAGTTGCAGTAAAAATCTTTTTGCTTATCTGTATAAATTTTTGTTAGTAGTTTCTTTGCTTTTCGAAAATTGCTTATTTTATGGTATACTAAGGAATTTTGATTTTGGTTAGTAGAGTTATCGTGATTCAATTCTTCAAGCTTAATATCCAGCTCTTCTAATTTAGGAACTTCTTTGGAGTGAGCTTCCTTTTTGAGCTGAGACGTATCCTGGCAGTATTGAAGTTGCAAGCATACAAATAGTATAACGAAAACTCTACGAAAATTCAAGGGGTTAGAGCAAGCACAAAGATTCCAAGAATTACGAAAAAACCAAGCAACCATACAGTTGATCTTAGAATATGATGATTGGTCCAATAAAAAATTAAATAAAGAATTCGTAAGATTACAAAGCTAATACATAAAATATCTAAATAAGATTCAGTAGCATGAAAATACAGTGCAAAAAGAACTGCAATTCCAAAAGCTGGAAAGCTTTCAAAACTATTGAGATGAGCACCAAGAGCCCTCTTACCGAAACCAGTTAATCTTGCTTGTTGGTCTCTAGGGTATTGGTTATTAAATTGATTGTCTAATTTGTACATAGCATAGCTTAATGGGATTTTAGCTACGTAGATTAAGATAAAAGAAAATAAAACAGAAACTAAGGCTAGGCTCATAGGTAAATGATGAGGCTCAGTGAATGCCGTGTCAAGAAAATTGAGATATTTTCTTTAGAATCTAAAAGGTATCTCTTAATTTTCGTAACTCAAGAAAGATTTCTTTTTCCGTTTTACGAAGATTGGAATCATTGAATTTCTTTCGAATATCTGGATGGTTTAATTGGAAAAAGGTGGAAAGTTTTCTCTCAAGTCCAAGGTTGGATTGTAGGTACTCTCCTTTAACAATCAATTCTTTGTATTCATATAAAATATCTAAGGCTGCTTGGTTGTTTGGCATAATATTCAAAGTGAACTGAATATTATTCTCCAAATAATCATGCCCAGGGTAGAGTTTGGTTGAATCTGGAAAGGTATTGTAGATTTTAGCTATGGTTTCATAAAGAATGGAAGGATCTCCCCCTCGGTAGCAATTTCCAACTCCTGCATTAAAAATTGTATCACCTGTAATGAGGAAGAGAATTTCTTTTTCTATTCGACCTACTAAAGTAATAGAACTTGGAGTATGTCCAGGAGTATGGATAAACTCCAAAATCATTCCATCCATTTGAAATCTCTCTCGGTTGATAATTGGTCGACTTGCATAAGGAACCCTTGGAAGAGCAAGTGGATGAGTCCAGACTCCTTCTTTGGCTAGGGGTGCAAGCAACTCATTTCCATGCGTATGGTCCTTGTGTTCATGTGTATTAAAAATTGCTTTGAGTGTTAAATTATTTCTCTCAAATTCCGAATGAATGAGAGTGACATCATAAGGATCTACACAGATTGCTTCTTTGCTTAATCTATCCCAAATTATATATTGGAAATTTCTAAGCGGAGAATTAGTAAATTGTTGTATGATTGGCATGAGACTTAGAAACTAAAGTTGTTGTATTTTAAATTCGGAACTTTACATTACATTACTTTTCTTTTCTTTTCTTTCTTTTCTTTTCTTTTCTTTTCTTTTCTTTTCTTTTCTTTTCTTTTCTGAATATAACATAATATTAATGCTTATAACCTTTTTCAATAAGAAGCTTTGTTAATCGTAAAGATTCTTTTTCAAGTTGAACAATTTTTTTGTTTGTAGTATTGATTTCTTTTTGGAGCTCTTTATTTCTTAATAGAATGGTCTTTAGATCATCTTTTATAGACATGGTTTTCTTGGTAGGTTTTGATTTATGCAGTTTGGATTTCTTTTTCTTTGCGGTGCCCATATTTAGCTCACTCCTAGATTCCAATTTTCATTCCAAGAGAGCATACTTGTAAAGTCTTTTTCGAATTGAAATTGATTCATGCTTAAGTAATTCAATTGCATAAGAAAGGTTGTTGATAAATCAATCCCCAGAACAAGTGATGCAATTTGTCGAATTACTCCAGCGTGTGTAACAAGAAGGAATTTATCATTCTGATTTGAATTAGCACGTATTTCTTCTATAAAGGATGAAATCCTCAACTTGAATTCCTCATTCGATTCTGCCTGAGGTGCAGGGTGTCTTGGAAACTCTTTTATGAATTTTTTATAATCCTCTTTCCACTCATCCATTTCAGAAATTTCTTGGTAAGTTTTACCCTCCCAAATTCCGAAAGAAATTTCTCTAAGCCTAGAATCTTCTAGTACATTTAGTTCAGGTAAGAAATTTCCTTGGACTAAATGTGCAAGTTCGGAACAGCGAACAAGATCCGATGAAAAGATCTTAGTATACATTTCTTGTTTGAGCTGAAGTTCAAATGATTTTGTAAGTTCAATTGGTACAGATCTAGGGTCCATTTGACCCAGGAATCTTCCCGTCCACAAGGAAGGTAGGGCGGGATGACGCAGGCAAGAAAGTTTCACTATAGATAGCCAGATGACTGGGCGTAGGTATAAAGAAAGAAGGAAAAATAAACCAGCACTTCCATGACCTGATTCACCGCACCCAAGGTATCACCCGTATAACCTTTGATTTGTGATTTTAAAAAGAAATGGGAAAGGAAAAGTAAAAGAATAAATATTGCAATCAATGTAAACCAAAGAAAAGGTTCTCTTCCTAAAACGAAACTTACAAGTACCCAACCAATACAAACAGTAGTCAAGGCTTTCCATTTAGTTACCTGACTAGGCATAGGCTTATCTATTCCAGTTTGTCCCATATATTTGAGAGTAAAGGATAAGGGAACAATGATGGTTCTAGAAAGTATACTACCTATTAGAATAGCTTTCCAGCCAAATTCTTTATCATAGCTAGATAGAATCAAATATTTGAAACCAATCAAAAAGATAAGTCCTAGGGTTCCATACGTCCCTAGTCTTGAATCTTTCATGATTTCTAATTTTCTTTCAAGAGTCCAGCCTCCACCTAAGCCATCACAGGTGTCAGCAAAACCATCCTCATGAAAAGCACCCGTTAATAAAATGGAAAATCCAAGAACAAACCAAACAGCTAACCAATTCCCCAAAAAAGAAAAACTATAGTAGTAAATTAAAGAAAGAATGACCCCAATCACTAAGCCCACTAAGGGAAAATAGTGATGGCAGGTAGAAAGCAATAGGGGGTGGTAATGGTGGGGCAGTTTGGGTAGTCTAGTAAGAAACATCAAGCACTGGGCAAATCTTCCATATTCATTGCCCAGATAATTCGAATAAGGAAGTTGAGATTCTTGCTCTTGATCCAAGGGATAACCTAGTATAAGATACGAGTGCGAATGGAGAAGGGATGTTCTTTGATTCGATTCTTAAGTTCATCACCCAAATTCTTATCAATTTCCATGGCAAGATAACCTATATTCATAGATGTGCTAAGGTGTTGGGTCAAAATATTTCCGCCTAAGTCACTTACTATGCTATTGATATCTCTCAGAAAACCAGATTGATTCTTGTGGATATTTAAGATTCTATGGTAGCCAGCTTTAATGGATCCAAGTTCGATATTTGGAAAATTTACCGCAAAAGTTGTAGAGCCATTATTGATAAACTTAAGCAATTTTAATGCGACTTCTGTTCCAATATTCCTTTGGGCTTCTTCTGTAGAACCACCGATATGTGAGGTTAGAACTACATTCTTTAGATTTTGTAGGGGAGAAGTGAAGGGTTCTTTGTTCGATTTGGGTTCTTCAGGGAAAACATCAACTGCCGCACCTACAAGATGACCAGATTTTAAAGCTTCTGCAAGATCATCAATTTGAACCACTTTTCCCCTGGAAGCATTGATAAGGTAAGAACCTTTTTTCATAAGTTGAATTTGCTGTTTAGTGAAAAGATTCATTGTTTCTTCTGTTTCAGGAACATGTAAGGTTAAAAAGTCTACCTCTTTCAACAAATCATTATAAGTTGGCATGGAGATCGCATTTCCTAAAGGAAGCTTGGTCTGAATATCATAAAACAATACTTTCATGCCCATAGCTTCTGCAAGCACACTCACCTGTGAACCGATATGACCATAACCAACTATACCAAGAACTTTACCACGGATTTCATGACATCCATCGGATTCTTTAGTCCATTTGCCTTCGTGGTTATTTCGGATTTGGTCTCCAATTTTTCTAGCAAGAACAATAATTTCACCTATAACAAGTTCAGCAACGGATCTTGTATTCGAATAAGGTGCGTTAAAGACTGGTATTCCTTTCTTTTCGGCTGCTTCAGTATCAACTTGGTTGGTTCCTATGCAGAAACATCCAATGGAGAGAAGGCGTTTTGCTTGGCTTATCACAGAGGCAGGAACATTGGTTTTGGAACGAATTCCAAGTATATGAACAAAAGGAATTCTCTCTAAAAGCTCTTCTTCGGAAAGGGCAGATTTCTCTGAGGTAACATTGAATCCATCATTTTGGAACAATTGAAAAGCATCTTCGTGGATGTTTTCTAAGAGAAGAACATTGATTTTTTTCTTAGGGTAGGATACTTGCATTTCTAAGAACAAGCTTTTCCTAGAGAGTTTCCAAGAAAATGAAATTTTCTTCCCAATTTCAAAAGATTCCTTAAGGTGGATTCTAGAAGTGGGGTATTTTTTTGAATTCGAAATTTTTACAAATATTGGCTCTCGGTTTCTTTCTTTCTATCAATTGCGGGAAATCCCAAACCTTAGTCATAGTTCCTGAACCTGTAGTCGACCAAGTTTCTGCAATTTCTCCAGAGATTTGTTTGGATTCTTTTCTGTGGATTTTTCCATCCAATCCTTGCTTTTGGTTGAAAGCAGAAAAGGACAATACGAACGCAAAGACTAGAACCAGTTTGGTATACAATCTAAGCAGTTTTGATGTAGAATTTCCGCTGGGACTTTCCCTGGAAATTGATGGAACCTATTTCAATCTATTGAAGTTAGGTACGGAGTATGGTTCACAATTACAACTTGTTTCTGATTTGCCTGAACCTGTAGCTCTAGCAATCTCTAAGTCAAATAAGGTAAGCTTAAGCTATACTAACCGTAAGGAAACAAGAAACTACAATCTAAGTTCTGGGGAAGTCTCTGATCTTAAAAACTACTTAGCTAAATTAAGTTCTTTGATCAAGGCTGAGCCCAAACTAAAGATTCAAAAGTAACAAGAACATAAGATTCTTAGTAAGAGTAGAAACTTTCGAGCAAAAGAATCTTAGATTGTCCTTTCTGAACTTTTCTGTAGTTCCAACAATTTTTATTAATCTACAGAAAAGTTGCCATTAAAAAAATCAAATATCTAAATTTAACTTTTCAAGGTTGATAAAAGCTGAAGTGTAGGATTCAATCCTACGGCTTTGAGATATATTCTCACTCAGGTCTCATCAAAGGAAACAGGATAGTATCTCGTATTGAATGGCTGTTTGTAAAAAGCATTACCAAGCGATCAATTCCTATCCCTAGTCCACCAGTTGGTGGCATTCCATATTCTAAGGCACGAACATAATCTTCGTCCATCATGAAGGCTTCATCATCTCCAGCTTCTCTTTGTTTGACTTGATCTTCGAAGCGTTCTTTTTGGTCAAAAGGATCATTTAACTCACTAAATGCGTTACCAATTTCGCGACCTGCCACATAGGGTTCAAATCGTTCTACATAATTCGGATCGTCGTCTCTCGCTTTGGCTAAAGGAGATATTTCTTTTGGAAAATCTACTATGAAGATAGGCTGTATCAAATGAGGTTCAACCAGTTCGCTAAAGACATCATCCGCTACCTTCCAAATAGTTGTCGCTGAACTTGAATCTACTTTAGCTTCTCTTGCCTTAGTTTTAGCTTCTTCAAGAGAGGAAATACTGGCAAAATCTATTCCAGAATATTCTTTGATGATACCAACATAGGATTGTCTTTTCCAAGGTGGTGAAATATCTATCATTTCTTTACCATAAGCAAACTTCATGCCAAGGCCTATATTTTGAGCTACGGTTGTTATCATCTTTTCAGTTAGCTGAAGCATAGACTCCATATCACCATATGCCATATAGGCTTCCATCATGGTAAACTCTGGATTATGTTTGGTGGAAATTCCTTCATTGCGAAAATTTCGATTGAGTTCAAACACTCTATCCATTCCGCCTACAATCAATCTTTTTAGATAGAGCTCGGGAGCTATTCTAAGAAATAAATCCATATCTAAAGTATTGTGGTGGGTGATGAAAGGTTTTGCAGCCGCACCACCAGCTATGACTTGCATCATAGGAGTTTCTACTTCCAGAAAGCCTTCCTGGACTAAGAAATTTCGAATCTCTTGGACAATTCTAGATCGCATTTGAAAGGTTTTGCGAACATGGTCATTAACAACCAAATCTACATAGCGCATTCTATATCTTTGTTCAACGTCAGAAAAAGCATCATAAACAACACCGTCTTTCTCTTTTACAGCGGGAAGGGGACGTATGCATTTTGCAAGTAAAGTAACGCTCGTAAGATGAAGAGTGATCTCCCCTTTTTGGGTCTTAAACAAATATCCTTCAATTCCTATCTGATCACCAAGGTCTAAAGTTTTGAAAATTTTGTAATTCTCTTCACCCATATCATCACGAGCAGCATAAATTTGAATTAGCCCTTGGACATCTTTGAGGTGACCAAAAGAAGCCTTACCCATCACTCTTTTTGATTGCAATCTACCACCAAGTTTATAGGTTTTGCTTGGGCCTTCTGAGTCTTCCTGGAAGGAATCAATGAGGTCTTGGGATTTAGCAGAAGGAAAAAATCTAAGAGGATAAGGATTTACACCTTGGCTTTTTAGATCATTGATCTTTTGGATTCTTTGTTTGATGAGCTCGTTTGTTTCTTTATCTTCCATTCTTTATTGATAGCCTCGAATTTTGTAATATACATATAAAAATAATTCTTCAGAGATTCTGCGGACACCTTGTTCTTTCATGAACCAGTTTCCTGTTTCCCATTCCGATTTGGCTGGGTAGACTGTCACTTCAATACCAATAGGAGCTAGGTTCTTTCTATAAGTGGATAGAACTCGATTGGATTCATATTCATCACAGAAGATGAGAAGTGATTTTATTTCATTATTTACAAGATTTTTAATTAAACTCTTGGAAATAAAATATGTTGAATGTGGTTCAGACTCTTCCATTTTTAGAATCTTGATTTTGTCTTCTGGAATTGCATAAGGCAAGAGATTGGCTTTGATACTCTCAAGGGGATCGCTAGATTCTAGAATTCTTTTCTCAAGAGTCTTCTCCCAAGGAAGAATGATCCATAATTGGGAAAAAATTTCTTTCTTATACAGATTTCCAATAGACTTCCATTGCTTAGCAGTTGACTGATCGTTTATTTCTACAACCAGAACTTCTGCCTTCTTCCATATTCCACTGTACCGTAAATAAATAGGTGCTGTAAGAATTCCTATCATCAGAAGAAGAGTCGGTAGCAAAAATCCCCAAAAAAGCAATCGAATCTTACCGAAAAGATCTCCTACAGGCATGGATTTTACTGAACCATTCATCTAAGCAGTAGAGTTTTTAAAATGAGGCATACTGACAACATAAAAACCAAAAAACTTGACCCAGCAAGTCCACTTCCTAATCTGGATTTACTTGTTCAAGCTCGGATGGTGGAATTGGTAGACACGCTACTTTGAGGTGGTAGTTCCGAAAGGTGTGGGGGTTCGAGTCCCCCTTCGAGCATATTTAGTTTAGGACGAGAACGATCGAACATCAAACTGTTAGTAGCGACCACTCGGAAGCGTCAGCTAACAGTCGAGCAGGCAGGAAGCTTGCGAGCGATGTTCGAGACGGGCGGAGATCCGAGAACCAGGATGGTGAAGGATAGAACGCGAGTCCCCCTTCGAGCATATCTTATTACTTCTTCCCACAATATTACTAATAGCTGTTTCTAAATACTTAAAGTATATTTATACTTATTGTTATGTTGTTTAAAACCTAATTTTAATTAGTTTGGGCGCCTTTTCCGGCTCCCCAGCACCATTTAGCGATGCAAAGCTGAGCGTTGAAAATGGTGCTGGGTCCGGGGCGCGGGGATTGGTTCTTGTAACCTTCTTTAGCCATATATTTCGTTCTACAGCTTCTATGGTTAGATTATGGTATTCCTAATTCTTTGGCAGAAAAATTACACCTACATCCATTTTCCAAATGCCATTCCAGAGATTGGATTTGGATACATGAATGTGGCCTGTCTATGGGTGATAAGCGGAAAGTCGTTCTTATCTGTTGATTTAAATCTCAAAAAACCCTCTATTTCCAATGTTTGTAAATCGAATTTTAGATCGGAACAAATGAGTAAACCAGTCTTTTGGACAGATTTTATTATTAGGAAAATTTTCATCGATTATCATTGTATTCGGATTACATGTAAAATCTCGAAAATTAACAGAAAAATAAACAAAGAATAATTCTCCTGTTATATCATCTAATTGAATTGGTCCGAATGATAGAGAATCATATGAGTCAGATCTATTATCTCCAAGTACAAAATATTGATTTTTTTCCAATAATATTTCCTTATTGAGAAAACGATTTATTCTCGAGTCTGGAAGCGAATTGGAATACATTGTATAATAATAACGATTTCCTATTGTTTCTTTATAAAAATATTTTCCTTGCAATTGGAAATCGAATAAATCTTGATTAATAAATTCATTTGATACTTCGGTTTCTATTAATTTTCCATTTAAAAGAATCTTGTAAGTTTCATATTTATATTTTGAAGTAAATTTTTCTACTTTAATTCTATCTCCAGGTAATCCAATAACTCGTTTTATCATTTGAACTGGTTTTTCTTCATAACCATTGTCCTGGTTATAAGTTACAAAATCTCCTCTCTCAATTTTTAAAAATTGACGTCTTATAAAAACATAATCTCCTGTCTGGAGGGAAGGTTCTGTAGATCGACTGAGAATATTATTTGCAGAAATTAAGTTATCCTTTATGATATTAAGACAAAATTCTTCTGCCATGATATAGAATATAAAAATTATCAATATTAGAATTATGTTTGTGACTGTTCCATATTTACTAAATTTTTTGCGATTATTTATAGAACGATAGGATCGTATGGTATAGAAAATTATTATACTTTTAAATAAAATAAGAAATAAAAGTAAAAATAAAATAATAAGCCAATGGTTATCGAAGAAAGATAGGAAATAAACAATAATATACAACAAGGGAGCTATTGGTAAAATTAAAAAGACAAGAAAAAGTCGAAGATCTTTAAGTAACAAAAATCCGATTGGGTGGATTATTAAATTTAGTATTGAAGAAGCTATTAGTTTCATGTTTATTTCCCTGATCCCGAATTAGGTCACACTATTTTCATATGCAAATCTCTAAGGATTAACATAACCTAAATAGGAATGAATTCTTTTACAATTATAAAATTGATCGATAAAACTAAAAATATGAACTGACGCATTTTCTAGATCATGAAATACATTATATGGCATTTCTCTTTTTAGAGTAGAAAAGAAAGATTCACTTACTGAATTATCCCAGCAGTTCCAGTCTTACAATCTGTCAGAGTTCCATCTTCACCAGACACCTTTAAAATAGATCCAGATTGTAAAGCTTTCAAAATTTGATTTACGTGATTCTTAATTGAGGGAGTTGATTCATTTGCCATAATCTTTAACAACTTCCATTATACTTATTACCCAGATTTCTAAATAAAATCATTTCACAGTAGATGATGTTTTTCCAAAAAAATTCCTAGTATTTTAAATATCTCATTTACAATAAAATAGTACATGAACTTCTCCCAAAAAACTGAAGACTCATTAAGCAATTAGTTTATTATAATTTATAGGACTGTTATATCCTTAGGTAGAATGTCTCCTCTTATGATTGTAAAATTTTCTATAGAGTCAAATAAAATATATTCGAGTTCACTAAAACTTACTTATTTAGGAAGTCTATAGATAGATTCCTTTATTATTATTCCGAAAAATAATTCTTGAGCGGTAGTTAGATAAGAAAATCCACCTACGATTTCTATATAAGTAATATCAGAAACATACGTTTTACCAAGCTTTCCAATGGCGGAATTTTGGTTAAATTTATTCGGAAAAATAGAAAAACTATGATTGGAATCAGTTGTACAAATTCTAAATGTTTTTGCAACTTCTCATTTAAGGTTTATACTTTCTTATTTTATATTAATTTTTTGTAGGCTTTTTTCTAAATTTTTAGCTAAACATGATCTAAAAACTCAGATGGTATTTCGAGGACTTGTAATTATTGTTTGAATCTATTTAAACTTAATATATTTTTTATTTTTTTAAGATTTCCTAATAGTAATGAATTTTCCAATGTGTATAAACAAACTATGAAAGTAGAATTAAAATTTTCGAAAATTATAATTTCGAATACTTCGCATTTTTGTATTCTATTCTTTATATTGCTCACAACTATTAATTGTAATATTCCCGCATTGGATAGAAATACACTTGAGTTGTCAAGAATTCTTCTACTATCATCGAGAACACCAATCCCAAAAGTTCCAGAAAATACAACAACAGTTACAAATTGTTCGGGATCGCTTCTAAGTTGGAGCCCTCGATTGGTGCCTGAAGCGAATACATGGAGGTCAGTTGCATTTGGAAACGGACTTTTTGTTGCTGTTTCAGAAAATGGGGTAAATAGAGTTATGACATCCAGGTGCGAATAATTGCTATTAGATTTTCCTGTTTTTTGATTTGGGATATCAAAATGATCAATTTATGCAATGTCACTATTGATCTGCGCCCATTTTCAGTACCAATAATTAAGTTAGTTTTCAATAAAAACTTATCCAAACTTCAACTTATATTCCAATGGGGTTAAGTAGTTTAATGAAGAATGAAGTCTTTCCTCATTATAATCCTTTTGATATATTTCTAAGGCTTTGCATAATTCATTTTGGTTTTTAAATGAGTTAAGATTTAAACACTCATCTCTCAGCTAACCATATAAGCTTTCTATAAATGCATTCTGAGTCGGCTTTCCTTTATCAATAAAATGTATTTCTATACCTTAATTTTCAGCCCTTCTTAAAATTTCTTTTTTGCCATTGTCTTCTCCTAGCCCTATGACATGAAACCGGACACCTTTTTAGCTGAAAAAAAGCAAGAGGTGAATATGCGCAAACGA
>PEQN01000033.1 GCA_002786225.1 Leptospira sp.
AACAAGTGTTACAGGATCGATAGGGGTGGTATTACAAGGTTTTAATGTGAAAGATGGTTTAGACAAGATAGGAGTAAAAGACCAATCCATTACTTCTGGAAGCAATAAGGCAATAGGTTCACCCTTCCAAGAGTTAAGCCCTGAACAAAGATCCATACTGCAAGGAATTGTAAATAGTATGTATGATAGATTCTTTGCTGTTGTGAAAAAAGGAAGACCAAAAATGACTGAAGCTGAATTGAAGCCTCTTTGTGATGGAAGAATCTTTACAGGCGTGCAAGCAAAGAAATTGGGTCTTATAGACTATGTGGGTTATTTTGAAGAATTGGTTCCCGAGTTAATCAAGCATGGAAATTATGTTAAACGACCAAACAATGACCAACCAAAAATCATTACTTACACCAGAGGATCTGGTAAAGTTGAGAATATCTACCAAGCAAATATTGACCCATCCAAAGAAAATCTTTTAGAGAAGATAGTTGCCCCAAGTTCTACTGCCAAATTTTTCTATCTTTGGAGTTTATAATTGCTATTTAATTCTCTTCCTTACTTCTTCCTGTTTGCATTTACCTATCTGATTTATTGGAATGTAAACCAAACAGGCAAAAAGATAACAATTGTAATTGCATCTATTTTATTTTATGCTTATTTTAGCATACCATTTCTTTTTCATTTTATGGCTGTTGTTGTGGTGAACTATTGGTATTCTGATTATCTCTGGAAGAAAAAGGCTAAACAAGAAGATACAGCTAAATTTCTTAAAATTATTGTAGGTTTGAACCTAATCAATCTTGCAGTGTTTAAATATTTTTATTTTTTTACTGATTCTCTTTACTATCTAACAAGAAGTGAATCTGTTAAAAGCTTTTCTATGGAGTGGGATATCCTTCTACCACTTGCGATTAGCTTTTATACATTTCAATTGATAGCTCTTCAAGTTGATATCCACCGTGACCAAGCAAAAGATAGAATTTCTTTTTATGATTACTTCATTTTTATTTTCTTTTTTCCTCAGCTAATTGCGGGACCCATTATGAGGACAGATAACTTCTTACCTCAACTGAATAGTCCCAGCATAGATCCAGACCGAATGAAAAAAGGATTATTCCTTATTATTGGTGGGCTTTTCAAGAAAGTCGTGATAGCTGAGAATGTTGCCACCATTATTTCCCCACTCTATCTTTCTCCTTCCCAATATGACCCTTATTCTCTCTGGATTACAGCATTTGGATTTCTCTGCCAAGTCTACTGCGATTTTAGTGGATACACAGATATCGCTAGAGGTTCTGCCAACCTTTTAGGCTACGAGATCCCTGAGAATTTTTACGGGCCATATTTAGCAACTTCTATGAGAGATCTTTTTACTAGGTGGCATGTTACACTTTCCACATGGCTCAGAGATTATATTTATATACCTTTGGGTGGAGGGAAAACAAGTTTTTCAAAATCGAATTGGAATTTAATAATCACAAATACCTTAGGTGGACTCTGGCATGGGGCGAATATAAATTTCATTTTATGGGGAGCCTTTCTAGGCTTTTCCATCGCTACAGAACGTACTGTGCAGAGATTTTTAGGCAAGCAGACATTTTTAGATAATAAATTTCTTATCCTTCCAAAAATTTTTCTTACTTTCACTATTTTTGCCCTATCGGGGATTTTTTTTCGATGTGCGGTCAATGGTACGGAATCTGTTCCTGCGGCTTTAGATTATTTTGTAGGACTTTTCCGCTTTCCAGTGAAGGGTATCACCTTAGATAGGATAGATGAGATACTTAGTTTTTTAGTACTCACAATGATCTTTAATGTTTTACAGAAGTATCCCTATTTTTATCAGAAATTAAAAAGATTCCAGGATATTCTCTTACCGATTTTCGGTGTTGTGATTCTTTTGTTACTAGGAATCTTTGGTGAGAATGGGAAGGATTTTATCTATTTCCAATTCTAATGATGAACTGATGAACTGATGAACAATAGAATCTTGTTTATGCTCTGATTATAAGCAAATATTTCCTAACAAAAGGCGGCATTCTTATGCTCATTAGAAAACGATTTACTATCTTTTATTTATTCTGTATTCTTACTATTCCATTTTATGGCAAAGAATCTATTGTATCTATTAAGAATCCAGAAATATCAATTTCTGAGCCTGAGATCATTCTCAAACCAAATAGAAATGTAAAATCAGCAATCTATAAAAACTATATCTACTCTAGCTTAGAATTTCAATCTGTGTATGGAAAGAATCCAAATTCAGATGAAGTGTTTGAATGCGAGGTTGTTTCTGAAAAATCTCGAATAGAAAATCCTAAAAGCAATATGGAATCTTTTCCAAGTGGAGGTTTCAAGTTCCTCGACATAAGATGTCGTATCCCCAAAAAAGAAATATTTGCTTATCATAAATCTATTTTTGATTCGAATCCTAAGACTTCAAAAAACCAAGTCAGCTTTCTACTGAGTAAAATTGGCTGGGTAGCTTATAGAAATGATAAGGGTGTCTTGCATGAGGTTTTTAATTATGACAATGGACCCGATCCTATCATGGAAGGATGCTATAGAATGATTGTAGGAGAGAAAATGGGCTTTGCTAACCTAAAAGGAGAGGTTCTTATTCCAGCCATCTATGACTGGGTGGAGCCTTTTGAAAATGGTGAAGCAAAAGTGTGTAATGGATGCATGAAAGTATATGAAGGGGAACACTATACTGTAAAGGGTGGGAAATGGTTTAGTATCTCCCGTCCTAAAAAAAAATAATTTTGAAATAATTATCCGTTAACAACCATCACTAAACATGCATTTTTGTATTGATGGATACCATTGTCTGCCATTTTAGCTTCTTTATCATGGTTCAACTTAAGATACAAACTTTTTGCTTTCTCGGCATGCTCTTTGGCGTCACAAGATGCTCCAAAACTATGTTCTGTCATTGAAGTGAGCAGAAGGATATTCGCATAACTTTTGGTAGAGTGAAGATTCAGGCGTTCTCTGATACGTAGACCTTGTCTATAGTGCTTGATTGCATTGTAATAATCTCTATCCAGTTCTTCCTCGTGAGCCATTTTAACCAATCGATTGGAAAGCTCAACTAGACTCTCCTTATCAAATCTTTCCATCAAGGAATTCACTTCATCCTCAATACTATCGAAATCATCGTCTGCCATAAGACTAGCGTAGGCATGAGGTGTAGTTAAAAATACTGCCAAGATAAGGGATAAGGTAAATAGAGTGGTTTGTAGTGATTTCATTGGCTTTCCTCTTGCTATTGAATTGCAAGATCTATGCCAGTTTCGATTTTCTGCTTTTAGAGATGGAAGGCCTTAAACGTAGATTTTAGAACCTTGGAATGATTTTCATTCAGGAGACACAAAAACATTTGCCTGATATAAAAGGCAAAATGCTTAGAACTTATACATATTTCTAAGAGGATTACCACAACAAAGGAAACCATTGATGTAAATTATAGGAAAAAGAAAGTTATAATAAGGAAACTAAGAAGAGAAACTAAGAAAGAAAATAGTGCCTATCTGAGAACTTTCTCTTAGTCTTTGCCTATTTCCTCTTCGGTGAATTCGTATTCATTCTTCAAGAAATCCATAATATCCATAGATCGGTAGTGGTCTCTGTCACCGTCACATTGACGATTCCCTGGAACTGCTAAGGTTCTGCCACCGATAGTTATGGGCTTCAAATACAAATTACTGCCTCCTGGGCAATTTACATTTGGTGCAAGTCCATTGAATGCACAAACACCACCTTTGACAACATCCTCAGGGATAGGGTCTGGATTATCTTTGAAAGATGGATAGTTCTTACCCTCATAAAATCGTCGGTAGACCCTTCCCCAGATAGGAGCAGAAAGTGCGGCTGCTGTCTGACCCTTTCCCAAAGAGAGCGAACTCTTATCGAATCCCATGTATACAACTGATGTCAATTCAGGATCAAATCCGCAATACCAAGCATTGGTATAAGAAGAGGTAGATCCTGTCTTCCCACCAGATTCCCCTTTGTATCTTGCACCAAATTGGTCTCCGCGAAGTGCTGCTGTAGGTGTTCCACCATTGGCAACCCCTATTAACATCTGCTTAATGATGTAAGCTGTTCCTTCTGGAATAATTTGTATGCTTCCATCTTCCGTCTGTCTTGCTAGTTCTACACGAATTTCTTGTTCTTTGTTTAATAGTATGTTCCCACTTTGATCAACCACATAACGAACAGTAAATGGGATTACATTTTTCCCACGATTGGCAAGTATAGAATATCCCGTTGCCATTTCATAGGGTGTTAACTCTGCTACACCCAAGGCTAGGGCTGGACCTGTTGGGAAACGCTGCTTGGGAACCTTAGTTACTTTACTTGAAAAATCAATCACAGCATCAACTCCAGCTCTAAGAAGAACTTGAACCGAAACTATATTCAAAGACAAACTCAGAGCTCGGTTCAATGGAACCATTCCACGAAAGTCACCCGAAATATCTTGGGGTGACCAACCCTCACCCTCTTCTGTAATCGTTGTTAAAGGAGCATCCATAAGACCTGTTCCTGATCCTACTGCGCGTTCGTTGATTCCTGCTGCATAGACAAAAGGTTTGAATGCAGAACCCGTCTGGCGCCTAGCTTGCATAGCGCGATTGAATTGGTTCTTAGGAGTAAATTTAGAACCACCCACCATGGTCGTGATGTAACCGGTTCTATGATCAATAGTTATAAAAGCACCTTCTACATGAAGATTACGAGAGAAAACAGCGGATAGCTTCTTGAATTCTTTGATACCAGAATGCACATTTTCTGTTGGAGTTAAAATACTCAATAATTCCATGGAATCAGAGAGATTCCCCTCTAAAGCTTGGCGAAACAATTGTTTCTCATCTAGGCTAGTAATGAAAGGTACACCAACAGGAAAAATTGATCCGAACAAATTGTACAAACCAACCAAAGATTTGTCAGCACCACCAACATATCGGTTGCTCATACCAAAAGAAACCTTATCTTGTTCTTTCAATGCGATTCGTAATTCTTCTTCGGCAATTTCTTGTTTCTTGATATCTACAGTCGTATATACTTTTAAACCACCAGAATAAACAAGCTCATCACCAAGTTCCTTTTCTAAATTGTAGCGAACCCATTCTGTAAAATACGGTGCTCTGTTTAATCTAGTTCCTCTAGTTGACCTTGAGGGAGATTGGGTAATAACAACAGGCCAATACCTTTTCCAGAAATCCTTGTGAAGAATATTTACACTATCCTCAGATATGTAGCCATACTTGGCCATAAGTCGGAGCACATCTTTATGTGCCGACATTGCTATGTCAGGATTTTTAAAGGGTGAATATTTAACAGGTGCCTTGGGAAGTCTTGCTAGTAAGGCTGCCTCAGCTATATCTAAGTCTCGAACATCCTTCTGAAAGTATACCGAGGCAGCAGAAGAGAGTCCTGTTGTTCCATGACCAAGATAGATGAGATTGAAATACACTTCTAAAATTTCGTCTTTTGCATATTCTTGCTCGATTTGTAAAGTCAGAAGTGCTTCAATAAATTTTCGTGCGAAGGTTTTCTTGCGATCTTGTAAGATTGTTTTGGCAAGCTGCTGGGTTAGTGTTGAACCACCTTGAACTATTCTCAAATTAACCAGGTTCACAAGACTTGCTCGAATAATCGCTTTAAAATCAATTCCAAAATGATTGTAAAAATTATCGTCTTCAACTGAAAGAAATGCATTCACTACATGGGGAGGGATATCCTCAAATTTCAAGAGCTCTTGCTTGTGGCGATAGAGCTCGGCATACATGATTCCATTGATGTCATACAATTTAGTTGGTGTTGTTGGTTGGTAGGTTGCAAGCTTGGTGAGCTCCTTACCTTCAGATACCTCAGCAATAATATAACCGAAGAACAAGCCACCTAATACTGCAATTGTGAAAAATATTCCTAAAGTAATAGAAAGTTTCTTACTATCGTTCATAAATACCTAATAAAACTTAAATTTTAAAACTCATTCCTTCTCTTGCAAGATGGATTTTAACTTTGCTGCTATGCAGATGACTCTTGTGCTCTAGTGCTTCTTCCCAAATACCAAAGACTTTCTTATCATCATAAGCTGGTTCATGGTGAGTTAAAACAAGATTCTTCACCTTCCATTGAGTAGCAATATTTACAGCCATAGTATAGGCTGTATGTCCCCAATCGAACTTGGCAAAGGATTCATCTAGAGTATATTGAGAATCTAGAACCAAGAGCTCAACCTTCTCAAAAAATGTAGAAATCCCTCGAATGTATTCTAAATCTTCTCCTGTGAATTCAGCATCTGTTGCAAAAATAAATCGTTTGTTATTCTCTATAAATTTATAGGCATAGGAATTTCCTGGATGCTTTAAAGGATGAACCTCTACTTGCACTCTACCATCCTCTAATTCTAAAACATCTCCTGGTTGAAAAAGATGAAATTCTTTCTTAGATGAGGTAGAATGAAATGTGATAGGGAAATATTCCTTATCCATTTGTCGAATCAATCTATCTTCTAAATCTTGGTAGGGGGAATGGAAACGTATCGTAACATTTGGAAAGTAAATGGGTTTGAAAAATGGAATCGCTTGAATGTGATCCCAGTGTGTATGAGTGATAAAGACATCGAGAATGAAGTTTTCTTTACTGCTTAAAATCTTAGGAACTAAGTCATCCCCAAGAGACCTTGCCCCTGTACCAAAATCTATAACGTAGGTTTTGCCAGAGTCAGACACAACGGAGACACAGGTTGTATCACCCCCTGCCGTATAGCGAAGATGCGGCGGAAGTGTCTGCCAGAAAGATTTCAAATCCCCTGTATTGGAAAAACTAGAATGGGAGAAATGGTGCAGGATTTCTAAGGCTTTTTCCTTATATTCTTTATTTTTTAAAGGAGATGGAATGGAACCCCTTACACCATGTAGCGTGACTTTCACTAACTACAAGGTAAATCCAACATGCTTCTAAAGTCACTCAGAAAATGGATTTGCAGAATCCAGAAATACTTCAAATTCTGGTATTATGGCTTCAAATTATGGCTACCAAACTCGTTTTGGACCAGAACTCACTCCCCTTGTTCGCAATCTTATTATTATCAATGTTGCAATCTTTCTTTTGCAATTTATTTCTGGAACCTTACTGCAACGATCTTTTCTAGAGGCTATTTTTGCACTAAATCCAGAAAAAGTTTCTGATTTTTGGATCTGGCAATTGCTTACGTATAGCTTTTTGCATGCTGATTTCTTCCACATTCTTTTCAATATGTTTTCCCTTTGGATGTTTGGTTCAGAACTAGAAAGCACTTGGGGTTCGGATATCTTTCTCAAAGCCTACCTATTTGCGGCAAGCCTAGGCGGAGTTCTGACTTACCTGGCACACTTTTGGTTGCCACAAGGAATTGTTTTGGGAGCTTCAGGAGGCATCTATGGTTTATTAGTTGCCTTCGCAATGATTTGGCCCAATCGAGAAATTTTGTTTATGGCAATCTTTCCTCTCAAGGCTAAGTATTTTGTTATAATCATCATGCTCATGCTTGCCTTCTCTGGTGGAGGTGGACACATTGCACACTTTGCTCATGCAGGTGGAGCCTTGGGTGGATATTTATTTGTGAGGTATTTTGAATTCTTTCGAAACTTTGGGAATTGGAATTTTTCAATAAGTAGAAGCATCCAAAGAAGAAAAATGCGACAGTACCAAGAAGAAATGGATATGAGAGTGAACGCTAAGACTCGAGTGGATGAACTCTTAGATAAAATTTCTAAGCAAGGTATGAATTCACTCACTCGTAAGGAAAAGAAGTTTCTCAACGAAGCATCTACCAAGTATTTCAACGACAAGAATTAATCATCACTTGGGATTTTTTCTATTCAACCAAAGAAGTATTCGTGACCCTTACACGCAAATAGCCTGGGAAGAAGCTCTTGCTCTGACCATGAGAAAATTTGGGATCAAATATGGCATTCGCTTATGGCGCAATCTTCCCACACTGGTTCTTGGAATCAGTGAAAAAGAAAATGAGACAATAGAGAATTCTTATCTTAATGGATTTAAGTTTGAATTTAGAAAATCCTATCAAAGTAAATTGCAGTCCACTCCGTGCAATAAAAAATTTCCAAATCTATCATCTGCTTGGATAGTGAGACGAGCTTCTGGAGGTGGGACTGTTTTTCAAAATTCAACCAGCAATTTAAACTTTAGCTTATTCTTGGATATTGCAGATAAGCAGGAACTCTATCCTGTTCAAAATTCATACAATTTCTTGCTTGGTGTAGTTATCCAAGCACTCGCCATGCAAGATATAACAGCAGTAAGTGCAGGCAAATCAGATTTGAGTATTAAAATGCCCAATGGCAGCCTTAGAAAAATTTCGGGCAATGCCCAATTTAGAAAGAAAGATATGATAGTTCAACATGGAACTCTGATTTTGGATGAATCTCTTTTCCAAGAAATTGAAAAATACCAGTTACATCCACCAGAAGAACCAGAGTACCGGGCAAGAAGAACCCACAGAGATTTTCTTGCAGCCATTGAATCGCCCCTCGACGAGAATCAATTTGGATTAGATTTGCTCAATCTACTATCGCAAAGCAAGCTTGCAGATCTTCCCCAAGAAAAGAATTCATCCTTAACTTCCAAAAATACACCAAATACTAGGCAATTTGCCTTCCTGAAAGAATCCCTTAGGCTGCGCAAAACTCTCATGCTCCAGAAATACAGTGACAACAATTGGCTTTGGAAAACTGAATTATAAGTATTTTCTTCTTGCTAGAATCAAGCTAAACTTGGAAAATAAATTCATGATTTTAAGTTTTGTATGGGGAATGGCTGCATTGATTTTGGCATACCTTTGTTACCAAAATTCTAAATCCCACCAATTACGATTTATAGAAGTATTGCGTTTAGCTATGGTTCGCCATAGTGCTAAGGAAGATTGGTTAGGGATTTTATTTCTTGTTTTTCTAATTTTTGCACCACTGGTAATTGGGTTTACCTTTTATCTTCAATCGGATGCAAATGTAGTTGTGGTTTTGGCTTTTTTGATCTGGACCTACCAATGGATTAAGGCAATCTGGAACTCAAGCTTAGAAACTGAATGAAAAAAAGTCTTCCCTCCTATACTTAGTATTGAAATCTGGAAATTGTAATAAAACCAACGGGGTTAATGAATGAAAATCGTAGTTCTAGTCAAACAGGTTCCTGATACGGAAACCAATATCAAGGTTGGTGACAAGGCCATCAACGAAGCCGGTGTAAAGTGGATTATTTCCCCCTACGATGAATTTGCAATCGAGGAAGGAATTCGTATTCGTGAGAAAAATGGTGGAGAAGTTGTAGCAGTCTCCGTAGGACCAGACCGTGTTGTAGAAGCACTGCGAACTGCTTATGCAATGGGTGTTGATCGTGCTGTTCAAATTAAGGTAGATGATTACAATACTTTTGATAGCGCATACACCTCAGAGGTACTAGCAAATTTTGCGAAAGCTGAAAATGCTGATCTAGTAATCGGTGGAAGACAATCCATAGATACCGACAGCTCCCAAGTAGCTATTCAAATCGCAGAACGTATGTCAGCCGCACATATCGCTATGGCATTAAAATTAGAAATCAGTGGAAACACAATTAAAGCAACCAAAGAAATCGATGGTGGAACTGCGAATGTAGAAGCTTCTACTCCAGCGGTTGTTACAGCTCAGAAAGGTCTAAACGAACCAAGATATCCTTCTTTAAAAGGTATCATGACTGCTAAGAAGAAGCCTATCGAAACAAAAACTCCTGCTGATCTAGGTGTTACTGCAGGTAAAATTGAAGTTGTATCTCTTGAGCCCCCTCCACCACGTATTGCTGGTAGAAAATTGGATGCTGGTGATGCAGCCGGATTTGCAAGCCAATTAGTAAAAGCTCTCAGAGAAGAAGCTAAGGTAATCTAAGGAGAATCCAAATGAGTAATGTATTAATCGTAGGTGAAACTAAAAACGGAGAACTAAAAAAGATCTCCAAAGAACTAACTACTGCTGGTCGTAAGATTGCAGATGCATTAGGTGGTAAAGTGATAGCCCTTGTTATCGATGATAAGGCTGATGCAATTTCTGGTGAATTAAAAGCAGTTGGTGCTGATGTTATCGTTAATGCCAAAGCAAGTGAGTTCAATCCAGAAGGATTTGCGAACATAGTAAGTGCTGTTGCAAAGGCAAAATCTGCTACCATCATTCTAATGCCACACACTCCACAAGGAAAAGACTATTCTCCACGAGTTGCCATTAAATGCAATGCAGGTATCATTGCTGATACTGTAGGTCTCAGTGTTGATGGTGGTAAAGTGGTCGGTAAGAAGCCAATTTACTCTGGTAAAGCATACGGCAATTTTAAATTAACCTCTGATGTTCAAATCTTTACAGTAAGACCTAACTCTCAAGAAGTTGTTGAGAAAGCGGGGGAAGGAGCAGTAGAGGCTTCTAGCGAAGGATTTGGTGATGTGAAAGTGAAGACTGTTTCTACAGATGCATCTGGTGGCTCTAAAGTTCAACTAACAGAAGCATCCATCATTGTATCAGGTGGTCGTGGAATCAAAGGACCGGAAAACTGGCCTATCCTACAAGATCTAGCAGATACCTTGGGTGCAGCACTTGGCGCATCCAGAGCAACTGTGGATGCAGGTTGGATTCCTCACTCTCACCAAGTAGGACAGACTGGTAAGACTGTGTCTCCAAATTGTTACATTGCCTGTGGAATTTCAGGAGCCATCCAACACTTAGCTGGTATGGGCTCATCGAAATACATAGTCGCTATCAACAAAGATGGGGATGCTCCTATTTTCAAAGTAGCAACTTATGGTGTAGTTGCTGATTTATTTGAAGTAGTTCCAGCCTTAACTGCTGAATTCAAAAAAGTTTTAGGTTAAATTTACATGTCCCGTAGACCTCGAATCCTGCTATGGATAGGGTTATTCCTCATTGTGGGAGGAAGTCTGCGGGATATCCATTCCCAGTCCAATTCAAATCTCTCCTCCCTACTCGCTGCTATGAATTCCTTTGATTCATTTCGAGCAAATATAACCTTGAATGGATCTCTCACTGGAACTCTCTCCTACAAAAGACCAGGCAATCTTCATATCAAATTTTCTGATGGTCGTGTTATCTCAGCTAATGGGAAAACACTTTGGTTCTATTCTCCAGATCGTGGAATCGCCGCCAAACAAGATTTAAAAGGAAGCAGTTCAGGACTTTCAGGACTTCTCTCTGGCTACGAGGATATCTCTGCTGGACGATCGGTAAAATTAAAATCCGAATCCAAAAGATACAGTGAAATCTCTATAGCTCTTTCTGAATCCAATCTACCCAAATCCATACGCATGAAACCATCTGGCAGTACAGAATCTACTGAGATTATCTTCAGTGGTATAGCAACAAATATTGGATTAACTTCCAGCTTGTTTAATTTTCAGCCTCCTAGCAGTTCCCTCATTGTGGAAAATCCACTCAACCAAAAGGAATAATTTTGAATTCTATAAGTCGAACAGAAGCACATAAAGTTTTTGCCGATCTATATAGAAAAACAAGATCGCCTGAACACCAAAAACTTATCGATGAAGCAATTCTTAGATCCAATGATGTCTTTATTCGAATTGATCTAATTAAAAAAGTAGATGAGGACCAACAAGCAGCCGCAAGAGCGAAGTTAAACGATACTCCTGAAGAAAAACCGAAACGAAGAGAACCAAGGCGTGAACAAGAATCTACTCCCAAAGAAACTTCGAGACAGAAGCAAGATCCAGATCCTAGGAAGAAGAAAAAAGAACCAACTCCAAGTGGAGGGGGAGGTTTTCTTTCTGCCTTATTTGGAGTAAACCCTAACATTGTAAAATTTGCGAAAGAAAGTGATGCAATTGATATAGGAATTTTTGGTAGAAATCCTACTATCTCCAATTCTGTAGAGAAGATATTCAAGTATCTCAAAGAGGATCAGATCATTTATACCATTCAAGCTCTTCGTCTCTGTGAACAACAAGGTTGGAGGATGTGGAATCCATTAATTTATAATATTATTAATAACTTTAATCGTTTTTTTAATGCCTTTATCTCCTTGGATAGTTTGTTTTTAGATAGAATTTCTCCTGAAGTCTTCTTAGACAGATCTATGAAGATGCAAATGTTTTATGCTAGACTACTTTCTAGAGAGGACTCTAAAGAAGTAATTATCAATAATGTTCCTGAAATGGTAAAACAAGATGAAAAATTATCTTCAAAATTACCTCAAATTCTTTCTGGTCTGAATTATGGTTTATCATTAGAATCAACCCGCCCTAAGCTATCAGAAGCAATCTCTGCTTTTTACATAGTCGTTCACAAAAAAATGACAACTTGGGAAGACATTACCAAAATACTTTCTGTACCTGCTTTAACAGAATCTAAGTACCAAGCTGGACCAGAAATTACCAAAGAAGTGGAACTAACGGTTGCTAGACTTACAGATGAAATTTCAACTAAAATTCATAAAAGAAATGAATTAAACCAGCTCAAGAATAGATACTTCAAGATAGATGAAAAAGGGAAAATCTCTTTTGATTTCTTAGGTCTTGTGATTGAAGATTATTTTGCTCACCATTATCCAGAAAATATGAATATTGAAGGTGTAAAGTCTCAGTTTAAGACGATTCCACACAAATTGCTCTACCTTCTTCTTCGTGATTTCCAATCTGTATTTGCTAATTTTATTGAAGGCTATATCAAAGTTGGAGATAAGAACCAACAGAATGAAGTTTTGCTAGTAACTCCAGGGCTATTCAAACCTGAATTAGAAGCGATCAATCTTATTGTCCGTTCACTAGATGCCTTTAATCGTAAATACCCAAGCTTTCAGTATAATTTCCAACAATTTTCGAAAGATTTTACCAATGGTGCGAGTGACCAAATTGCATCCAATATTCTTTCCGTTCTTACGGAGGCTGCTGAATTTTTTGGAACCTTTGCCAATAAAATAAATGTTATCGTAGAAAATCATTTATTAGCCAAACAATACGAAGCGGATGGAAACCTTAATGAGAAAATATATTCTACCAAAGAAAAGATCATTGAAGAAATAAAAATCCTTCATAGGTTCATACCTCATTATGATTCTAGAGTAGTTACAAGAGATAGAATGAATGGTCTTATGGTTTCCGATGTCTTTGTTTCTATGGCAAAATTACTATATAATTATGCAATTATCTTTAAGGATAAATTAACAACTAACAAATTAACCCTAAATCGTAAAATTGAAGCTGATCTCCAAGCTCTTAATTCAGAATACGAAAGATTAACAGGAAAGCCCTTTGATAATGCAATGATAGAAAAAAATCCAAATGAACAAGTGGAAGATTCCTCCGATGTAGGGGATTTGTAATTTGAGAATCTTAACTGGTCTTCAGCCCTCAGGTAAGCTTCATCTTGGTAATTATTTTTCTGCAATCAAAAAGATGCTTGAATACCAAGCAAACAATGAACTCTTTCTCTTCGTTGCCAACTTACACTCCTTAACTACGATTAAAGATCCCAACCTTCAAAAGTCTAACACCTATGATGCTGTTCTTGACCTATTAGCCTTAGGCATAGACCCAAATCGTTCCGTTTTTTGGGTACAATCTGAGGTGCCTGAAGTAACGGAGGTTACCTGGTATTTAAGTATGGCAATTACAACCAGCCAACTTTCCTTGGCACATTCTTTCAAGGATAAGACAGCAAAAGGATTTACACCTTCGGCAGGTTTATATAATTATCCTATCCTTATGGCTGCGGACATTTTGTCCTTTCAATCCGATAAAGTTCCAGTAGGTAAGGATCAGAAGCAACATTTAGAATTTGCACGCGACATGGCGATTCGTTTCAATACAGAGTTTGGTGAAGTTTTTAAAATTCCTGAACCAGATATAGATGAAAGCACAGCAATCATTCCAGGTGTGGATGGAGCTAAAATGTCCAAATCCTATGGGAACACAATTAATTTCTTTGATTCCGAAAAAGATCTTAAGAAATCTATCATGTCTATAGTGAGTGATTCCGCTGGTGTAGAGGAAGCAAAAGATCCAGATGCTAGTGTAATATATTCTATCTATTCTTTATTCTTGGATAAAACACAGCAGGAAGAATTAAAGGCAAGATTTAGAACTCCAGGTCTACGCTATGGCGATGTGAAAAAGGAGCTACTCGAAAAGGTTATGGAACATTTTTCTACCTTTCGAAGCAAGCGAGAAGAATTAGCTTCCAAACCTGATTATGTTCATGAAGTATTAGAATCTGGTAAGACTAAAGCAAAAGCAGCAATTGCACCAACCTTAGAAAAACTTAGAACTAAACTTGGCTTAATCCTTTAAGCAATTTTTTTTAGTATCTTATTCTTTAAATCAGTTAACCTAGAAATCATTTTATGTGAGTAATCTTCTACCAAGATCCCAATTTGCGGTTTTTAGCCTTGGGTTTATTCTTGCCTTTATTCTAATTTGTCAAATAGGTTCTGAAGCAAATTTCAATCTTGTTTTATTCAATAAAACATTTTATAAATTAGAAGACTTAATAAATTACATCACAAAAGAGAGACCAACTCTTATTCAATTTACCAGTATAGGTTTTTTGATTCTCAATATTCTAATTATCTACTATTACCTTAAGCATAGAAGAAGAATTCAACTTAGAAATTTCTTACTATTCTCTATGGGTATTCTTTTGGGAATCATGTATTCTTTATATTATATAGATGTGTGCTTTACCAAACGAATTGTTATGAAGGAGAACTTTTCTAAAATAATTTCCTTAGATCCAAAGCAAGGAAACACTCAACATAGAATTATTCCTATAAAACCTATTATTGGAAATTATTATATGGTGCGAATAGAACCGATTCAAGACTCTCCTATTCAATATTCTCCATTTAACCTCGCTATGGTATCCTATGATGAGCTAAGAATAGAGATGATTTGTCCATCAACAGCAATTTCTTTCATTTCCTTAGAGAAGAAACATTCTCAGTATAGAAATCTCTTAGACTTTGGTAGTAGCTATCTTAAAGTTTATAAAAAAAATTGTAATATGATTAGAAATCATACTTTTGATCATCAAATTGCAAAAAATTCCATTCGAAGATTTATGGAAGAGAACAAAATCCAAACTCTCTACCAAGGAATAGCAATAGGTCTTTTATTTGGAGAAAGCAAAAGCTTGAATTCAGATATTTATGAATCCGCCAAAGAATCAGGCACCTTACACTTATTTGCTGCTTCAGGCTTACATCTCGGTATATTGCTAGCTGCCCTTTTTTTCCTTTGCAAAAATATACTAAGATTGAATTTCTATTTCTCGCTTTTATTACCCTTACTTATAGGGTTTTATTATTTAAAAATTCTAAATTACCCTATTTCCTTAACTAGAGCCTATTATTTTGCTATTGCTCTGGTGCTTGGTAAGCTTTTATTCAAAACGATTCGGCATATGGATCTGTTAGTTGCGACTTGCTTTTTCATTTTGCTCATTAAACCAGAAAGCTTTTTATCTATAGGCTTTAATCTTTCCTTCTCAGCTGTTGCTGGAATTTTTTTTATAAAACCTAAACTTGATCAATTCTTATTCTTTGAAAAGAAGAACATTTGGACGGAAAATTTGACAGTGAGTCTTTCGGCTACACTAGGGACATTTTTTTCATGTTGGTATTTCTTTCCTGGATTTAGTTTTGGCGGTGTTCTTGCGAATCTGATTTTAGTTCCTTTTACTGGAATCTTACTTCCGTTATTATATACGAATGTAATGATTTCCTTTTTAAAATTACAATTCTTATCTTCTTTTCTTTGGGTATGGACAGATTTATTTCTTAGAATACTCGTTATACTAACAGAATATTTTAGTCAGACAATTAGCTTCTACTCAGAATGGAGTTCGATGAAATCTTTTTGCTTATACTTCTATTTCATTATTTTATTTTGTCTTTTTATCTTTCCGTATTGGAAGAAAGGTAGATGGCTTTATACATTCTCTTCAACTTTAATAATTACAGCATTCTTTTGTTTGAGCTACCTCAGCAATAAAAGCAACAATGAAATGTTAGATTTGAATTCGAATTACTCTTTAGTCTCTATCTCGGATAAGGCTTCTATACTTTTTCTTGACGAAGAATTATTTATAGGAGGCTATTGTAAGACTGAATTGAATCAACTCAAAAAAAAACTTACTTTCAATCTTTGTGAAAAAGCAAAATCCATAAGAATTGATCATGAGACTTGTATGCCTTTACTCAGAAAGTGTTTTTCGCATAATAAAGATTTATTGGTAACCTTAGCGAGTAAACGTCTGAAAGATTGGACTCCTTATTTCCAAGATGGTAAAGTTCAGATGGCAAAAAAGAATTCCCTTTTTCAAATCAATGATCAACCAGTATTATTGTACAATTATGGTTTCGATCCCAATTGGTTGCCTAAGGCAATTTCAAAAAAGAAACGTAAGGGGATTTTAGTTCTACTGAATGAACCTAAAACAAACTGGAATTCTTTGGAACCCTTCCAAAGAAAAAAATCGCTTGGGCTAGCCTCCGACTGGATGATTCTTGACAAAAGTGAATTTGCAAGATTTTCCTTACTTCAGCCCCAAAAGAATCCAAGAAGTTCTAGAGACTCACGGAGCAAGCCCAAGGAAATCTTGGGGGCAGAACTACCTCATTGATAAGAATACCATAGACCAAGTATTTGTAGATTTTCCAAAACTACTTCCACAAGGAACCAATCATATCTCTGAAATTGGAATTGGACTGGGAGCATTCACTCATAAAATCTTATCTTGGAATCTTCCAACTACCCTCTTTGAGATTGATCCTATTTCCTGTGAAATATATAGACAAGGCTTGGGATCATACTATCCCCAAGCTAAACTCTATGAAGGCGATTTTTTAAAAAAATTTACCCCCATTCAGAACGAGTCTGTCTTTCTTTTTGGCAATCTACCCTATTATATCACATCCGAAATTATACTACTTTGCTTACTGCAATTTCCAAAACTCACTGGTTTTCTTTTTATGGCTCAGAAAGAATTTGCCGATCGTATCACTCTTGAATCCTCATCTTTATCAGCTCTAATTTATGGATTTGGTGATATAAAAAAATTTCGTACAATTCGTTCGGCTTGCTTTTATCCAAAGCCAAAAATTGATTCAAGCCTACTCTATTTTGAATCTAAAATAGAAAGACTTGGTAGAAATCCTTTGGACCTTGCTTTGTATTCTTTATTATTACGTGTTAGCTTCTGGGGGAAAAGGAAAAAACTTTCTACTGCCTTTCGAGAGGCTCCTTGGGAAAGTTTTCTGAGCGATGAAATTGTGGCTCTTATTCCTAGAGAGGTTTTAATTTCTAGAATTCAGAGCTTCCAAACAAAATGTATAGATCATTTAGAAGTTTTAGTCTGGCAAGACAGGCGACCTGATTCTTTAATGCCCAATGATTTCTACCATTTCTACCAAAAGGTTCGAAGTACCTTCGATTAATTCATTTTTCCAATTGACATAAATGGAGCATTTTGCCACAGTTTAGCATTATGTTAGAAAATTTCAAAGCTCCCCCTTATGTGACATTTGCTATACCGTTTTTCTTTCTATTGATTTTTATCGAAATGGGAGTTGGTTATTTTCGTAAGAAAGAATACTACAGACTGAATGATTCTATCTCAGACCTTTCCTTAGGAATCTTATCCCAACTTTGGGGAATTTTTCTCAAAGGCATTAGTTTATTTGGGTACTTCTATCTCTATGAAAATTACAGACTAGCGACCATTCCCATAGAATCAGTTCTCGGCTGGGCTGCTTGTATCATTCTTTGGGATTTCTGTTACTATTGGTTTCACAGAGTATCTCATGAAGTAAATATTTTCTGGGCGGGACATGTCATCCATCATACTTCTGAAGAATACAACCTAATCGTTGCTTTACGACAATCTGGAATTGGTGGATTTATTTCCTGGGTATTCTATCTACCCCTTGCCTTGATAGGCTTTCATCCTTGGGTATTTCTCGCTGCTGGACAATTGAATCTCATCTATCAATTCTGGGTTCATACCAAAGCAGTAAAATCGATAGGAACAGTAGGAGAATTTATTCTCTCTACACCAGCCCACCATCGTGTCCATCATGCCATCAATCCAAAGTATATTGATAAGAACCATGGAGGAATCTTTATCATTTGGGACAGAATCTTTGGAACCTTTCAAAAAGAAGAAGAAGAATGCGTTTACGGAACCGTTAAACCTCTAGCTAGCTTCAATCCAATCTGGGCTAATTTCCAATATTTACTTGAGATACTAAGGCTATCTTGGAAAGCACATGGAGTGATCAATAAAATCAAAGTATTTTTCAAACCACCAGGTTGGATTCCTCCTATGAAAGAAGGCGAGACAGCGGTATTCTTAAGTCCTCCTCCAGTAGACCCAACAAAGTACAAAAAGTATGATCCTCAAATTTCAAAA
Organism: Leptospira sp.; assembly: GCA_002786225.1. Classification (GTDB taxonomy): domain Bacteria; phylum Spirochaetota; class Leptospiria; order Leptospirales; family Leptospiraceae. Next base: position 18,465 of record PEQN01000033.1, read on the forward strand.
GGACTAAAGTTCTATGGATTTAGTTGGTTTGTGATAGTCTTGGTCTTGTCTTTTGCTGGGCTCTTATTCCTTGGAAAAATGAACACAAATCAGCTCCTAGCACTCACGATCTGGGTCTCAGCCTCCCTCTTAAGTTTTGGATGGATCTTTGAAGGTCGAAGAATATCTTTAATTTGGGAACCGTTTCGCCTAATACTTGGGATAATAGCACTCGGTTTCTTCACTCAGGAAACTAGTGTTATTGCGAGCTACACCTTATTAGTTGTAGTCTGCTTGTTCGCCTTCTACCAATGTAAATCGTCTTTAGTCATTTCCACTTCATAAATTCTATATTTGTAAATTAGAATAAAATCACTTTATACTATTCCAGGTTGAAAAATGCTTGGAATTTATTGTACATCGCACCAATTACGAATTAAAGCTCTTCTGTTATGGAACATTAGATTATTTCAAATCCAATAGAATCGTATCTATGGACCAAGATTGTTTGCTTAACAGAATGTTTTTTTAGCCAAATTTTGTTTTTTTCTTGCAAATTAGTGTTATTGTTAAAGTTTAGTCCTAACATAAATAGGAGATTTTAATGAATAAAAAACTTATTACTGCTAGCCTAATTCTAGCACTGACTTTAGGATTTAATTGCAAAAAAGAAGAAGACAATGACGATGAAACTCTGGCTCTGCTTCTTTTGGCTGCTAGCCAATCAGGCGGGGGTTGTACGATTTCATCTGCAGGAGCCACTGCAAGTTTAGCATCCAATACCGCATCCACAACTGTAACTCCAGTAGCGGTAACTACAACAGGCAATATTAGCCTTGGTGCTGTTATTGCTAGAGGCCTAACAGCTGGACAAAAAGTAGTATTCACTAACATAGGAACTTCTATCCCAGGAGTTTTTAGAAAGTCAGAATGTAACATTAACTTATCTACAGATTCTAACGCAGGTGCTAGCAATATAACCAGTGCAAATGCTGGTGGAACGACTACTTTCACAGTGGTAACGGCAGGTGATTATATCTTCACTGTTAGTGTTACTGGGGCTAGTGTTCAGATCCAGTAGTCTATCTTTATTGTGTAATTTTGTTGATGAGATAATCTAAAGCAAGATACATTTCTTAAAGCGAAGACACGAGTTTAGAAAACCTAAGCTCGTGTCTTTTTATTATCATATAAAGGACAATCTACAAAAATCTACTTCTTGTGCTCAACAGTTAATTTTAGAAAACTAGAATAATATAAATTACCTTCCTTTTAAATACACCAAGAATACAACCTAAAATATTTAAAATCCTATTTTAGTATTTTGTTAATCTTGCCCCAAGAGAAATTTCAACATACACGAAATTGCATCGGCTCTGACAGAGTTCATTTTTACTAGTTCTTATCGAAACAGACCTTAAGGATCCTCTTCCATAATTCTTATTTCTTAGTAATACTTTTTTCTTGCATCCTAGGAAAAAAACCAATAGCATAGTGAAACATGAAACCTATCTGGACTCCGCTATCCTCTCAATTGGAAGAAACTCAGATCTTTCAATTTAAATCAAAAATTGAAAAGAAATATTCCGTAGAACTCAAAGATTATGAAAGTTTCTGGTCTTGGTCAGTGAGAAATATTCCTACTTTTTGGTCGGAGTGGATAGCAGAAATAGGAATTCTCTTCCAGAAAAAAGGGAAATCGATTTGGAATAGAAAGGAACACTTTTCTGAGACTGAATGGTTCCCTGGTTTTGAAATCAATTTTGCAGAAAATCTACTACGAAAATTTGACCAAGATTTAGATCGTGTTGCCATTCACTTTCAACCAGAATCAGAGACTAGTTCTCCTATCCATTTAACTAGACATGAAGTTGTCCAAAAAGTCTTCTTGCTGCAGAAGCATCTAATAGAACTAGGATTCATCAAAGGAGACCGACTAGCGGCTGTTCTGCCAAATTCCCATACATCAATCCTTGGAATGCTAGCAACTACTTCCCTTGGTGGCATTTGGTCTTCTGCTTCACCAGATTTTGGTGCAAAAGGAATTTTAGATCGTTTTCAACAAATAGAACCCAAGGTTCTTTTAGTTGCTGATGGATACTTTTTCAAAGGAAAAGCAATAAATTGTACAGATAAATGGATAGAAATACTTTCAGCTCTCCCTAGTGTTGAGACTATTGTAGTTTGGAATTTCCTTAATCCAAAAAATTCATCCTCCTTTGATATCTTAAAATCTTGGTGTGAGATAAAGAATAAAAAATGTCTTTCTTATGATGCAATTCTATCTAAGGATCTAGCATCAACAGACAAGAGTGTTCAATTAGATGATATACAATTCACTCCAATTACTTTCCAAGATCCTGTGTACATAATGTATTCATCTGGAACTACTGGACTTCCTAAATGCATAGTCCAGGGTGCTGGAGTCTTAATCAATCATACAAAAGAATTAATCCTACACACTGACTTAAGAGAGTATGAAAGTATTTCTTATTACACAACCTGCGGTTGGATGATGTGGAACTGGGTCGCCTCATCTTTGTTTGTTGGCTCAAAACTTTGTATTTACGATGGCAACCCATTCTACCCAGATTGGAAATTCCTCTGGCATTGGATTAGTAAAGAAAAGATTTCCGTATTTGGTACTTCTGCAAAATACTTAGCCGTTCTTGAGACTGAGACATCCAATCTAAAAGAAAATTCAGATGATTCAACATTCAGTCCTTTTGCTAATATTGATTTAAGCAATCTAAGGTGTATTTTATCGACTGGTTCCCCACTGCTCAGTTCAGGATTTGAATTTGTATATTCTAAAATTAAGAAGGATGTTTTGCTTTGTTCCATTTCAGGAGGAACTGATTTGAATGGTTGCTTTGCGTTAGGAAATCCTATGCTACCAGTCTATCCAGGTGAATTGCAATCTAGGGGTCTAGCTATGGCAGTATCAATCTTTGATGATGAGGGAGGAAGAATCCTTTGCGAAAAAGGAGAACTAGTCTGTGAGGAGCCTTTTCCATCTATGCCTTTGTACTTTTGGAATGATTCTCTTGGTGAAAAATATAAGGATGCATACTTTTCTAAATTTCATGATATCTGGTGCCATGGAGATTTCGCAGAAATTACTCAAAATAACGGAATTATAATATACGGAAGATCAGATGCAACCTTGAATCCTGGTGGAGTACGAATTGGAACATCAGATATCTACACGATTATTGAGACCTTTCCAGAAATTCAAGATTCTGTGATCATTGGCCAAGATTATGAGAATGATGTCCGAATTGTTCTCTTTGTTAAGATGAATTACCAGTATGAATTGAACGAAGAATTAATACTTAAAATTAAATCAAATATCAAAAATCAGGTATCACCCAGACATGTTCCTTCCCTAATCTTTGCAGTCAAAGATATTCCTTACACTGTCAATGGTAAGAAGGTAGAGCTTGCAGTTAAAAATACAATGGAAGGTAAAGCTGTTAAGAACAGCAATGCACTTGCAAACCCTGAGTGCTTAGAAGAATATAAAAATTTTACATAAGAGAATATAGAAAGCCTAAGAAATATTAAGACTTAATCATCTGCTTGAATTTCAATAATACGGATTCTTCTTTGGCAAGCGAAGTTATACTAAATTCAAGTAAAGATGAGTCGGCATGTTCATAGATTGACTTTAACTGCATATAATAATCATTCTCTAGTCCAGCTTGGATAACTTCGCGCACTCTTTGTTCACCAAAATTCTGAAACAGCTTTAATACTCGTAATTTGTCTTGGCAATTGTATGTAATTAAGATTAAATGACCAGGGTCAGGAATTCCTTTTGCAATTTTTTCAACTGAACTGAGAGGAGTGTAATCTATGAGTGAGCCTATGATAAAGAAATTTTTTCTTAGAATGAGTTCATTTACCACCTTCCTCATTTGTTCAAAAGGAGTTATGGCTATCATTTCAGAGATTTTTTCGGGGACAAGATGTTCAACAACATCTGCAAAGAAGCTTGTTGTAAAATGCGAAGCTATAGCAATAGCTTCTTTGGCGCTCAAATAATAAGATAAATTTGCAGTAATTTGTGGACCAAGAATATCATGAGATACTTTAGCATTTAGGAAATTTGGCATAAATCGACTGACCTTTGCTATAGTAACGAAAATATCCTTTTGCCCATTTTGAATTGTTTCAAGTATTAAGTTCTTTAAGGAAAGTAAATCCTCAGAATTTAATTTATTGAGATAGCTAATTTTTTCTAAGCTAGTCCCAAAAATATTCTGCAAAGAATGCAATTCATATTCTTTCTTTTCACTTTTATCAATTGACATTTAATTATTTTATTTAACTGTTATTCTTGTCTTAGCTCTTGTCAGAAGCCCTTGAGCTATATAATACGTAGTCATTATGAAAAGAGCAGAATTTGGAATAGCTTGAATAAACTTATTCCAAGCAATCAAACCATCGGATACCATAAAAATAAAGGCAGCAGTAAAGAATAGACCTCCATTCTGTTTCTGAAGTGAGGCAAAACCAGCCATTACAGCTATCACAGTTAGATAAATTCCCACAGGGATCGCAAGAGCACCAGCCTTAGGCAAGATAAGTAAAGCCATAAATATTGCAAAAAAGATGATCATGCCTATCCAATTTCTTCGGCTCATAGGATCCACTCTTGCCGAGATAAAAAAGGAATAGATGTAAAAAAGGTGAGCTATTAAAAATAAGCCTAGCCCTATCATAAAAGATTTTTCCATAGGCAATGCCAAGACTATATCACCCAAGAAAGAAAAAATTAATCCTAGTCCAAAAATAAGTGTTGAAAATTCTGCTTTGTATAAATACAAAACAGAGCCTGCCAAGAGTATGATAGGCAATGCCTTGAAGAATGGTGAACCTGTATAAGGTAAAAAGGATAAGCTAACAAGATAAGCTACGGCAAGGATGGGGTAAAATACGTTTAGAATTTTATTCATTTTATTTTTTCTTAATGGTCTTAGATTTGGATTCAGAATTCTTACTATTTGTCCTTGCAGCCTTAGTCTTGCTAACAGAAGAATTTTCAAAATACTCATCCATTCTTAGTTTGGATTCTTTGCCAAAAAGAATTTCACAAGCCTCTGCAATACCTGGAGATCTACGAATGGTTTCTTTTCTTTCTATCAAAGCAATCTTTGATCTTCTACGAAGGAAATCTTCTAATTTTTCTATCATTTCCCTACGCGCTGCTTGGTGAATTTCGCAACGAATGTATTCTGTTCCTTTGATAAGAACTTCTGCTTGGCGGGGATCTTCCCTAATATTTTCAAGTAAGCCTATAGCCTGAGCACCATATCTTCTCCACAATCTTTGGGAGATTGGTTCAGAAGCATTTTCTTCTGTGTAACTATCTACATTCATGAGTTTTGCTTGGTGGAAGTATTCATCTCGAATTGCTGGATCTGGCTCTCCATACCAACGTTTGTTAGGATACGGAAATTCTATTCCAAAATTTTTCACAAAAGAGGCAACTTCTTCCCCAACATTGATACAATCCGTAAGCTTACCACCAAAAACTGTTAGTTGTTTGGATTCTTTGATAACCTCTACCTCATGCTTACGAGATAATTGCATCCAATCTTTATTAGAACCTTTTGAGCCCTTAACAACAAGAGGTCGAACCCCGCATCTTTCTGAGATGATATCATCTCGAGTGATAGGCTTGTCCAAATTTAGACGTTTATTGATATTCGATAGAACAAAGTCTCTATCTTCTTCCGTTACCTGAGGAGTGGGAGTATCTACTTTATTGTCGGTAGTTCCTATGCAAGTTTTGTTGCCCATAGGAAGAACAAAGAACAATCTACCATCATCAGCAAAAAAAGCCAATACTCGTTTGTGAGGAGTTATACGATCTACAATTAAATGAATCCCCTTAGAAAATACATGCCTATGCTCAGTATTAATCTTAGCCTTAGTATTCATATCATCAGCCCAAGGACCGCAGGTGTTGATTAGGACCTTACTTCTGATCTCGAATTTTTTGCCTGAAATATTATCTTTAACGGATGTTATCCAAAAATCACCTTCTTGCTTAGAGCCCAGTGATTCTACATAGTTGGCTGCTATACATCCATAATTCAGGGACATGCGTATAAAATTGAAAACAAATCTTGCATCATTGTCATGCAGATAAGAATCGGAATACTCGAACCCACCTTCAGCATTTGTAGTTTTAACAACTGGTTCTTCTCTTGCGATACGACCCTTAGTTAAAAATCTCGGAGACTTAGTGAAGCAATTTCCAATAAACCAATAGATCCAAGTTCCTATATAGATAAACCAGGAAGGAAATCGAAATCCTTTCTCTATTGTTGTGAAAAAACGTATCTCTTGAACAGTAGAAGGATAGTTCCGTATTAGGTGGTTACGCGACATACAAAGCTTACGAACCAGAAAAAATTCTAAACTTTCTAAGTATTTAATTCCACCCCAGGCAAGATTGGAAGATTCTTGACTAGTTCCAGATGCAAAATCTCCCATGTCTATCAAGCCTACTTTGGCACCCTTGGCAGATAAGGATGCAGCAGATACAGCCCCATTGATTCCACCTCCTAAGATGAGAACATCAAAGGTTTCTTTTTTTAGTTTTTCAATATTGGATTCTCTTAATTTCATAGTTGAGCCTAATTATAGCTTGGTAAACTAGATTGATTTGGCAAGGAAAAGAAAAATTCCAAGTACAGGAAAAAAGGTTTGATTCTAATCGTATCAAATCGGTATATAGCGATATATAAGTATGGGAATTTCTAAAACGCAAGAGTTTACTTTGGACGAAGTTCGAACGGCAGAATTCTGTAGAGTCCTAAGCTCGCCTTCTCGAATTGCGATACTAAAGTGCATAGCCGATAAACGTGCCTGTATTTGTGGAGACTTAGTATTGGAACTACCCCTTTCCCAAAGTACAATTTCGCAGCACCTCAAAGAATTGAAAAGTATAGGACTCATACAAGGTGAAATCGATGGCCCTAAGATGAATTATTGTATCAATCCTATCATCTGGGATGAGATGAGGTCTAGCCTAAATCAATTTATGAAAATTGCAGATAAGTTGAACGCATGCTCAACGAAATGTTAGCTTTCCACGAATTAATAAACCATACCAAGGATAGAAATTAGAATGAAGAACCTTAATTTGAAATTTTTAGATAGATACTTAACAATTTGGATATTTCTTGCAATGGCATTAGGAATTTGTATTGGAAAATTTTTTCCAAGTTTTCCTAGTCATTTTCTAAAACTGAATTCAGGTAATACAAATATCCCTCTTGCAATCGGATTGATCTTGATGATGTATCCGCCTTTAGCTAAGGTTAAGTACAAGGAGATGGCAAAAGTTGTAGATAATAAAAAGCAAATTCTTTTATCATTGGTATTGAATTGGCTCATAGGGCCCATGCTTATGTTTCTGTTAGCAGTAATTTTTCTAAGAGACCAACCAGAATACTTTGCAGGATTGATCTTAATAGGAATTGCAAGATGCATAGCTATGGTATTGGTTTGGAATGATCTTGCCTTGGGCAACAAAGAGTATGCAGCAGGCTTAGTTGCCTTAAATTCATTATTTCAAATATTCTTTTATTCGATGCTGGCATACTTTTATCTATACCTACTTCCTCACTATTTCAATTTAAGTTTCTTTGAAGTGGATATATCCTTCCTTCAAATTGCGGAAAGTGTTTTGATCTATTTGGGTATTCCATTTCTACTAGGTTTTTTATCTCGCACTTTCCTTACAAAAATCTTTTCTTTGGAATGGTATGAACAAAAGTTCCTTCCGAAAATAAGTCCTATAACTTTGATTGCTCTCTTGCTAACCATAGTTTTAATGTTTAGCTTCAAGGGTGATCTAATTTTTTCCTTACCGATGGATGTGATGAAAATATCCATTCCCTTGATCATTTATTTCGGGATTATGTTTCTATTAAGCTTCTATCTAGCCAAATATCTGGGAGCTAGTTATGAAAACAATGTTAGTATCTCATTTACTGCCTCTGGAAATAATTTTGAATTAGCGATTGCTGTTGCCATAGCATCCTTCGGAATCAATTCCGGACAGGCTTTTGTAGGAGTGATTGGACCCTTAGTAGAAGTTCCAGCACTCATTCTCTTAGTAAACTTCAGTCTTTATCTAAAGAAAAAATATTATACTACTTGATCCCAAGGGAAGATGAATAAATGAAACCAGAACCCAATCTAGACATTCAAAGTACCATTCTACCTAAATTGCATAAATCGATAATACAAAAGATTCTACCTAATCTAAATGCCATTTCGAAAGATCGATATTCTATTCTAAATGGCATAGGCTTTGAATTAAAAAATTTAATTACCAAACATGGTGTAGCTAAAATCAATTTTATCTGCACCCACAATTCAAGAAGATCTCATCTATCTCAGATTCTATTCCATACTGCCTTGGAATTTTTTCAAGTTTATCATATTTCAACTTACAGTGGTGGAACAGAAGCAACGGCACTCAATGATAGAGTAGTGCTAGCCTTAGAAGATTTTGGTTACCGTATACAGAAAGTTCAACCAAATCAATTCAATCAATCTCACAATTTTCAAGAAAATCCAGTCTATGAAATTCATCTCTCGACTATTACCAAGCCTATTCTTGCATTTTCCAAAAAATACCAAGATGATCCCAATCCTAAATCTGATTTCCTTGCAATCATGACCTGCGATCATGCTTCTGAAAATTGTCCTGTGGTATTTGGAGCAAGTTCAAAAATTAATTTAAACTACACAGACCCTAAGGCTAGCGATGGAAACCCAGATGAGAAGCAAGTCTATTCTAATAAATTAATAGAGATAGGAATAGAAATGTTCGCTCTGGGAAAATTATTAAGCTAAATTACTTATACAATAGGAACTAGAACATTTTATGCTGAACTTAAGGAAAATAAACTCCTTAAATCACCATGACTTGTTTCTTAAAAAAGCAAGCTGCTCCTTGGATTCAACAGCTCTTTGTGATCTATGCTCTCTAACTGTTGCTATAGCTTGCTCAGCTTGCAATTGAAATTTATCCATCAAATAGGCAGCGGCGACTGTACCAGATCGTCCCAGTCCACCAACACAATGTAAGATGACAGAACCATCTTTGCTAAGTTCTTCATCAATAGCTTTTAATAGATTAGGCAGTGTTGCCGAATCTGGAATACCTTGGTCTAGGATAGGATAGGAAATAAGTTCTAAACCAGCATCTTTGTAGGCTTGTTTAAGTCCCTTCACTCCATATTCTGTATATTCCTGTTCAGTGATAAGACTGACTATGGCAGTAGCACCATCTTGTTTAAGACTGGCTATGTCTTTGTCCATACTACGGCCTCTATCCATACGACCAGGTAAGATGGTTAATCCCAGTCTTCCCTTATTATTGGGAATGGGGATATAGTCGACTCTCAATCTTTGAGATAGTCTTAGGTTAGTTTGAATTTTTTTAGCAAGCAAACATCCCGTACGAAGTGCCCACTTTTTCTGGAGTTCACTGCATTCATCAAAGGATAGCGTATGCATAGCATAACGCAAGAGCCCAACCTGCATTTGGTAAGGATCTCTATCTAAGTCTATGAGTTTAGGATAAAAGGATCGTAATTTACAAGCTGTCAAATAGGCACGTTGTATCTTGGTAGAATTAAATTCTGAGACTAAGGATGCATCCATAGGAATTCCAAGATCCGATTGGTGGATCAAAAGCTCCGTTAGCTTGCACGCATCCCTCCAATCCGTTTCAACAATTTTAGTGAAGATATACAAAAGGTCGTTTTCTAATTTCAGTAAGTCTTTGATGACATGCCCACGGTGGGTATGGAAAAAATCTATCAACCAAACATTATTTTGTGCATCTAAGATCATGTTCTTACCATTCAAATCTCCATGTATGTAAGAAACATAGTGAGAACTAGAGGAAAGTTCTTTAAGTTCGAGTAGATCCTTTTCGTAGAATAAACAAACATTGTAAAGCTCAAAATTTGATGAAGAATCTATCCCTAATTCCCTCTCAGGGAAAAATTCCCTCTCTTCCAATTGCACCCCAACCAAGGCTTCTACCTTGGATCGTACTGATTTGGAATACTTAGCTTGAAAGTCATAATAATCTAGAAGATTGAGTTTCTCAAGATCCTTGGCGTCATAGAGTCTACCTAATTGTTTGGTGAAGACTGTTTCAAGAATAGGGAAAATTCTCTCAAGTGATTCTCCACTTTCATATCTATCTTGGAAGACTTCGGTCTTACCATCTATCATTGCCGCATAACGATATTTAATTCCTCCTCTTTCACCAAGCTCAGCAAAATCAACTATCCTTGGCGCATTATTACCTAAGACTTCTTCGATTCTTTCAAAAGATGTTCTCTCTTTGGCGATTAAATCTCTTGGTCCAATCTTGATTACAGTTGGCACCTGGTTATGACCTATGGAGTCTATACTTTTGGCACGAAGAACTACATTTCCTGAAAAACCTCCATCCAAACATATAAACTCAACTGACTTGCAATCTCTATACAAATAGTACAATATATCTTCATCTGAAGAGAGAAGCTTCATTTCTTGGTTGAAGCTCATAGCAACTCTATCCCTATTCTTAGTTCCACCTGGAAGCAGTTGAATTTTTTCTCCCGACAAGAATTCACTAAATCCTCCAATAGATGGAAAGATTTTAATACCCAGAATATTTTTTAAGTGATCCAGAGAAATAAAGTGCATATGGCGAGATGAGCTTGCAGTTAATGCAGAACATATTCCAATTTCAAAATTTGGATATCTTGTAGACAATTCATAACTTAAGAAGGAAATCTTAGCCTCGGTCCAAACTCCAACTAATCCAACTCGAATTCTTTCTTTAGATTTTTCATAGGATTTTAATTTATCTTCTAAATCTGTTTTATGAAAATCATTCAAACCACTTGCATCAACAATATTATGTTTGTTGGATTTATCTTTAAAGAGTAAAGATTCATACACAAATTTGGCTCCATGGGAGCCGGCAATGCAATGAGCTCCAAACTGTTTCAAATGTTCTACTTGCTCATCATCTTTTGGATTATGCCAGTCTCTAATATGAATGATATCTAAATCTTCCTTCTGCTCTAGTGCCCATTCCATAAATGCAATGACAGCACCCTCTGCTGGATTCTCGCCCATCAGTCGCTTAGATTCAGAATATCCAACATGGAGAAGATTCGGTATAGGATCATATTTCTGAATTGGTTCTACAAAATCATTTTGCAGACATTGGGTTATGAGTATTGCCTTCTTCATAGTTTCTACCTTTTAGATTTTGTTTGAGTATTGTTTTCTTGGTTTTGCTTGGAAATAATTTTCTTCTTGGGTGATTTCACTTTGGAATCATTAGACTCGGAATTTTTATCAATAAAGGCTGAAACCAAATTTGTAGTCTTCTGTGCTAATTGTATCTTAGCTGTAGTTCCTGATGAAAAATCTAAATAATCAGATTCCATACCATCAGAAAAGATTATCCCATTCTCAGGCATATGGGATTCTAAGATAAGCTCCATGCCTTCTTGTATGTTTCCTGCTACAAGACTTGCTCCTGACCACTTGGAAGGGCATAAGAACTCCATCAAATCTTGCTGGATCGGGATTCACTGCAAAAATTGGTTGCCCATTCAAGTACTTTGCTGCATTTACGACTAGTCCATCTTGTCCTAAGGTAAGAATCAAATCATTCGGTCCGAACATATAGTTCGGAAGATAGGAACGGTTTATCAAATGAAACTTGACGCCAGGTTCAATAGCTTGGATAGAAAGGGAAATAAATTATTCCCTTATTTCAACGAGTTCCTATAGAGAAATAAGTGATTCCCAATTTTTCCATATTTTGTGGTCTATATTGGTTTCTACCATCAAAGATAACAGGAGCTTTCATTAAAGATTTCACCTTATTGAAATCAGGCTCTCTAAATTCTCTCCACTCAGTTACAAGAAGCATGGCATCTACACCCTTAATTGCCTCATACGGATTATCCTTGTAGTCCACTCTTCCTTGGAAGTAGTAATTGGATGTCTCCTTGGCAACTGGATCAAAGGCTTGAACCTTAGCACCACGTTTTATTAATTCTAAAATCAATGGAATGGAGGGAGCCTCTCTCATATCATCAGTCCCAGGCTTGAAGGCAAGTCCCCAGACGCCAAAGGTCATTCCTGAAAAATCTTCTTTCTTATAATAGGAAATAATTTTATGAAGTAGACGCACCTTCTGTGCTTCATTAACTTCTTCAACCATTTCTATTATGCGAACTGGTGAACCTGCTTCTTTGGATGTACTGATAAGTGCTTGTACATCTTTTGGGAAACAAGAGCCACCATAACCTATTCCTGCATAAAGAAATTGTCTACCGATTCTTGAATCCGTTCCCATTCCCTTACGAACATCTTCGTAATTAGCTCCTACCGCATCACAGAGATTAGCAATTTCATTTGAGAAGGATATCTTAGTTGCAAGGAAGGCATTGCATGCATATTTTGTGAGCTCTGCAGATCGTATGCTCATTCTTAGAATGGGATTGCCATTGAGAACAAAAGGATTGTAAAGTTCCGACATCATATCCAAGGCCTTGGTTGAATCTGCTCCAATCACAACTCTTTCTGGTTTCATAAAGTCGTCTATGGCGGCGCCTTCTTTCAGGAATTCTGGATTGGATACTACGTCAAACGGATGTGATGTGTTCTCGGAAAGAATTCTTTTGACATCATCTGCCGTTCCAACTGGAACTGTTGACTTATCAACTACGATCTTATAACCGTTCATAGCCTTACCGATTTCTTCTGCTACACCGTGTACCATAGATAGGTCAGATGTGCCATCAGGTTTTGTAGGAGTTCCAACAGCTATAAAAACAAATTCTGAGGCTTGCACACCTTCGGCAAGTAAGGTCGTGAAGTTCAATCTCTTCTCTTTGGTATTATTCAATACAAGTTCAGAAAGACCAGGTTCGTAAATGGGAATAATCCCTGATTTTAGGTTTTCGATTTTCTTTGCATCTTTATCAACGCAGATAACATCATTGCCATATTCAGCAAAGCAAGTGCCTGCTACTAATCCTACATACCCTGTTCCAATCACGCATACTTTCATGAATGCCAGTATTTGCATGAAAATTCATTTGGAAAGGAGAAAATCACAGAAAGTCTCTAGCCTGGCAGAGGCAGAATTGTTGATTTAGGAATTTCTTCTTTTGCGAATAGCTGCAGCAAGTCTTTCGATTACAGGAACAGTATCTTCCCAAGCAAGACAGGCATCCGTGATGGACTTTCCGTATTCAATCTTGTCTAATGGAGCTTCCTTTTGGTTTCCTTCTTTCAGGTGGGATTCCATCATGATTCCAAATATTGAACGATTTCCTGATTCTATTTGCTTGGCTATATCCTCAGCCACCAATGGTTGGTTTTTAGGATTTTTCTTAGAATTCCCATGGCTACAATCAATCATGATCTTCTCAACGAGTCCTGCTTCCCGAATCGCCTTCTCTGTTTCCTCTATAGCCTGGGAATCAAAATTCGGTCCCTTAGTAGAACCTCTCAGTATCACATGGCAGAAAGGATTGCCCGTAGTGGATACTATGGCAGCTACACCTTGTTTGGTGATTGATAAAAAATGATGGGGAAGCATTGCCGCATGAATTGCGTCAATTGCAATCTGAGCATTGCCATCTGTACCATTTTTAAAACCAACTGGCATAGATAAACCTGAGGCAAGCTCTCTGTGGATTTGGCTTTCTGTAGTTCTTGCTCCAATTGCACCCCAGGATACGCAATCACCAGTGAACTGGGGAGAAATGGTATCTAAAAATTCACAACCCACAGGAAGTCCTAAACCGATCAGATCTACTAGAACTTGTCTAGCTATTCTAAGACCTTTATTAATTTCAAATGAATTATTGATAAATGGATCATTGATCAGACCCTTCCAGCCAGTTCTTGTTCTTGGCTTTTCAAAATAAACACGCATAACAATAAGTATATCATTGCTAACAGAGTCCGCTAGCTTCTTTAATTTGCCCGCATACTCAAGTGCTGACTTAGGATCATGGATAGAGCATGGTCCAACTACAACGAGCAAACGATCGTCTTTGTCACTGATTATGTCCTCTATTGCTTTTCTAGATTTGGATACAAGCTCAGAACCAGACTCACTAATAGGAATCTCCTCAATCAAAATGGCAGGAGGGATCAAGGGTTTGAGTGCTTTAATGTGAATATCATCCGTCTGAAAGAACATGCACCTATTTTGAAATTCACCCATTTGCAGTCTATTGATATTTTTAGATTCAGTCTTAATTTAAAGGAAAATCGAAACCGATATAGAATGATAGTTGGATATAGAGATAAAATTAAAACTAGGTTGTAAAGGAATCTTGGGAAGGTTTTTAAGCCTTGAAAGCTTGGTTATGGAACTTTGAATTTAAAAAAATTAGGAATACGAGAATTCTTCTTTACTGCTTGCAACTCAGGTGCCTCTTTTAAGATTAAGCTAGTTAGATGAAATAACTTATTTCTCAATTGTCTAAACAAGAGTAGCCTTATGAAATTAAATTTCAAATTATCTTTATTGATTCAAGTTTCTCTTGGAATCTCTTGTGCGTTCTTTTCCAATTGCATTCCATCTTTAGAAAAAGTTCCAGCTCACCAACTTCTTATACTAGAAACCCTCGCATGTCTTTCTGGAAATGCCTGCAATGCAAATTTGAGATCTCCAACAACAGTAACTACAACAGGAACAGGAAATCAATCTCCCTCAGGTCTCAGCTATTCACCTGCAAGTTCAATTTTTATAATTAACATTGCGATAACAAACCTTTCTCCAACTGTAACAGGTACTGTTGCATCCTATTCAATCTCTCCCACTTTGCCAACTGGTCTTGCTTTCAATACAACAACAGGTGTTATCTCAGGGACTCCAACAGTATTATCCGCATCCACAAATTATACTGTAACTGCTACGAATTCTTTTGGATCTGTGAGCGTGGTTGTAGCCATCCAAGTATTGAATGGAAAAAGAATATTTGTAACTGCAATTGCATATAAACCTGGAACCTCATATACTTCCGCAGCTACAGCAGATGCAAGATGCAACGCTGATGCCAATAGACCTGCGGGACCCAATCCTTACAAAGCAATGCTAGTCGATACAAATAGAATTGCTTCTATCACTCCGAATATTGGAGATGGGCAATTGGATTGGGTGTTTAAACCCAATATATCTTATGAAAGACCGTATCCGCTCAATGAAGCCATCTTGCTTTAGATTCATATTTATGATATAGTCTAAATCATGAAGAAATTGGAACCATTAGACTGGGAAGAAATCATTCAG
>PEQN01000034.1 GCA_002786225.1 Leptospira sp.
ATAATTTTTCAGCAGCTAAGCCAAGCGATAGACCTGCGGGTCGAATATTTGAGATGCAGTTTCGTGAATCATCTGTTAGACCAATTCTTGGTTTGTAGGTTAGATAAACTCCCATTGAATCAGGGGAAGAGAGACCTGGTCGTTCGCCGACTAAGAGAATTGCTAGATCTAAATTGAATTTTGAACCCAAGTCGTCTACGATAGCAACTCTTCCATTTTTTATGCAAAAAAGATGCAATTCAATTCCAGGTAGTCCATCTTTTAGTAAGACTAAAGATAGAAACTCTTCTAAGAAATACTTAGCATGTTTGCTGATAGCCTCTGAGCTAAGTCCATTGGTAATTGCTATGCCTATTTGTAACTTTCTTGTGTCTTGTTGGATGGTTATTGATGTCTCGGATAATTTTCTACCTAAATCTGGACGAGTTAAGTATTCATTTAAATCTTTCGCTTGTGATTCAAGGAAGATGGATGGACTTTTCAAAAAATTGCTCAGTTTTAAATCCAAATCTTTTTGGAAAATGTTCCAATCGATTTCTTTGAGTAAAGAGTCCTTAGCTTTAGCAAATGCTAATTCAAATGCAAGTAGGTCCTGTGTTCGTTGAGACCTTCCTGATCGACCTAGACCTATCCTAGCATCTGTATACTTCTTCCAATGGTTCCAGGCATCTCTTGGGTGAAGGCTCATATACTTTTATATTTCCTTAAGAAAGTTCTTCCACAAGTAAGGGTGATTTGGCATTGGATAGAATCCCATTTTCTTGATTATAAATTCCCATCTTTTCTAACCACAATTCAAATTCTGGTGCTGGTTTTTTGTTCAAAATTTTTCTAAGATAGAGTGCATCATGAAAAGAGGTAGATTGGTAGTTGAGCATAATATCATCAGCACCTGGAATCCCCATTATAAAATTGCAACCAGCAAGACCCAATAGACTTAATAAATTATCCATATCATCCTGGTCAGCATCGGCATGGTTGGTGTAACAAATATCACATCCCATAGGAAGGCCTAAAATTTTGGCACAGAAATGATCTTCTAAGCCAGCTCTTGTAATCTGTTTACCATTGTAAAGATACTCAGGACCAATGAAACCAACCACGGTATTTACTAAAAATGGATCGAAGTTTCTTGCAACAGCATAAGCTCTCACTTCACAGGTTTGTTGATCTACTCCATGGTGGGCATTTGCAGAAAGGGCTGATCCCTGTCCTGTTTCAAAATACATTAGCTGCTTTGAGGTTTGATTTCTTTTTAAACTTAAACCAGCATCCCAGCCTTCTTGGAGTAAGGAAAGATTCACTCCAAATGATTTATTCACCTTTTCTGTTCCGCCTATAGATTGAAAAACTAAATCTACAGGCTCACCCAATTGAATCAATTCGATAGTGTTGGTTATATGAGTTAGTATGCAAGATTGGGTAGGAATGTTATACTTATTTCTTAATTCATCCGTTAGGTTTAATAATCTTCTTGCTGTTTCAATATTATCTGTTGCAGGATTAATTCCTATCATTGCATCCCCATTCGCATAAGATAAACCATCTATGGTTGAGGCTAATATGCCTTTAGGATTATCGCTGGGATGATTGGGTTGAAGGCGAGTTGAGAATCTATCCTTTAAACCAACAGTAGTTCTAAACTGAGTTACTATTTGTATCTTTGATGCTACTTGAATTAGATCTTGGTTTCGCATAAGCTTGGAAACTGCAGAAACCATTTCAGGAGTGAGAGCATACTTTAGGGCATGAATTACATGGGAATCACATTCATCTATTAGAAGATAATCTCTTAAATCTCCTACAGTCATATGAGATATGGTAAGGAAGCTTGATTTATCATGGAAGTCTATGATGAGTCTTGTGACTTCATCTTCCTCATAAGGAATGACAAGATCCTCAAGAAACTTCTTGAGAGGCAATTCAGCCAGAGCCATTTTTGCAGCAACTCTTTCTTCAAGACTAGAGGCTATAAGCCCAGCTAAAGCATCACCTGATTTTGTAGGGCTTGCTTTGGCTAATAGCTCTTTAAGATTTGAGAAAGTATAAGTCTTATGACCAAGGATGCTCTTATACATACCAACAAGGTGGAATTAGGATTCGTTTACGTCGAGAAGAATTGCCTTACTTCCATAGTGCATGAATTTAAGAAAATTATCTTCCATCTCAAGAATCTCTTCTTTTGATTTTTTATTTTTGATCATTTCAACAAAAATATTCAAGAAGAAGGAAACAAGATTTCGAATAAAAAAATCATGTGTTACCAAGGATTGCATGCCTTTGTGTTCTTTGTAGTAATTGATTTGTCGAATGTTCAACTGGGTAATTCGCTCAGTGAAATCCTCTAGAAAATTACTAAAAACAGATCCGTTTGAGTGAAATAACAATAAATCCAGTATATCTCGATTTTCATCTACAAAGAAAAGAATGACATTGAATCTGTTTTTCAGAGTTTCATAACTAAAGTTTAACCTCTTTTCTACATGGTCATCGCTTGAGATATGATTCAATCCGCTTTCAATAGAAGAAATTATTGATTGAACTAATTGCTCTAAGATTCCTTCTTTGTTTGTGAAATAGTTATAAATATTACTTGTGGAAACGTTCGCCTTTTTTGCGATTTTACGCATGGATGCTTTATCAAAACCAACTTCAAGAAATTCTTCCTTAGCAGAATTGAGTATGCTTAATTTGGTTGATTCTTTTGGTGTCTGCATGGATTCTGAACGCCGTTCCTTAACGTATCCAATCCTTTCTATTTGAATTGTAAATAAAATTTTTACTCATTTGCGAACATTTCTTTCAAAAGCCTATACACTCTAAAGCTTCCACAAACCAAAGTAGGTCTTTCACTTTTAATATTTGATTTTAAGGTCTTTACCCAATGATTTTCGTTAGCAATAGAAATTCCATTTGGTATCAAATCCAGACTGAAAGGAGGGAAGTGAGAAACATAAACCGTTTCTACATTTTTTGCATTTTGAAAAATCTTGTAAATTCCCAAAACATCTTTATCAGGGAGTATGGATAGCATGCAATCCCAAGATTTATTTGGATAAATTTTATTTAGATCTTTCAATAGGTTCTCACAAGCTCCTGGATTATGACCCGTATCGTAGACGATTAGCGGAATATTATTGATAAGTTCTAATCTACCTGGTGGTCTTGGAAAATCTTTCCAATTCTTATTTAATATCGAGGTATCTAGGGAAATGCCTTCTTTTCTGAGAATGAAATTGGCAAGTTGGTAGGATATATCTAAATAATTTGATGAACTATCATCTTGTTTAAAAATTTCTAATTCAAAAGAATTCTGTTTGGCGAATTCTTGGATTATATTTTTCAATTTATCGTTCAATGGATCCAAAGCATAGATTTTTTTAGTGGATGAATTGCATATCCCTAGCTTCTCAAGTAAAATTTTTTCTTTGGTAGATCCAAGAATCTGCATATGATCTAAATCAATCTTGGTGAGGATGACAACCTCAGATTGAACCAATTTGGTTGCATCCAATCTTCCTCCTAAACCTGCCTCGAATATTTCATAATCTAATTTTAATTCTTGGAAGGAAAGCAGACAAAACAAAGTAAATATCTCAAAGTAGGAATAATTTTTTAGTTTCGTTTGAGTTTCAATACTCATGCCATTTAGAATTTCATCTAAAATAAAATCTTGAACATTTTGTCCGTTGATTCGTATTCTTTCGTAAGGATGAATTAAATGAGGTGAGGTGTAAAGACCAACAGAGTATTTAGATTGTAAAACTGTATTAAGGTAATGGGCAAGACTACCTTTTCCATTTGTTCCTACAATTGAAAATCTTAGCTTGGGTCTATATGACAATTTAAAATTACTAAGTAGCTCTTCGAATGGTTTGAGACTATAACCTTTTAAGGAGTAAAAATTTCTAGTCTTCTCCATATTAGGCAAAGACTCAATAAATTCTAGGAAATTTATTTTCGGATTTAACATAGTCTTAACAATTTAAGAATTTAACTTTGAATAAAGATTATTTCTAACTTTGTCTATCACTTCATCAGTGGGTGAAGTATTAGTAAAAAGTTCATGCTGTCGTATTGCTTGGTACAATAGCATTTCAATTCCATAGATAATAGATGCACCCTTTGATTTAGATTCTTGGATCAGTATAGTTTCTTTAGGATTGTATACAATATCAAAAACTGTCATAGAGGGTAAAATAAAATCAGAAGGCAGATAGGATATTTGTTGTTTTCCCATCATGCCTAGGGGGGTTGTATGTATGATCAATTGTATTTTATTTTGTATAGAAGAGAGATTGGAAATCGAAATTAACTCAGCCGATTCATTTAGCCTAGAATTGAGATCATGCTTCAATTGATTGCTAGTATCTTCATTCCTAGAGAGTATATAAATTTGCTTAGCTTGGAAGCCTTTTCCAGATTTTCTTGCTTCAGCCCATTCCTCAATAATTGCAAAACTGATACCTCTTGCACTTCCTCCACTTCCACAAATCAAAATAGAATGTTCCCCTTGTGACTCGAGAAATTGAGGGTGGTCTCTACGAATGGCTGAGACGGCTCCAATTCCATCAGTGTTATAACTGAATATCTTACCTTCCTCGAAGACCAAGGTATTCGAAGCTTTCATGAGCTTGCTATATGAATCCCTTTCGTCTGCAATTTCATAAGCCCATTCTTTATAAGGTATAGTGACAGATAAGCCTCTTAATCCATAAGAATGCAGAGTCAGCAGATCTTGTTTAGTTGGATTTTTATGATCAAACACTAAATAAATACAATCCAGATTTAGATCTTGGTAAAATTGATTGTGAATGGCAGGAGATAGGGTATGAGAGAGCGGGTTTCCCAAAATTCCAAGAATTTTAGTTACATTTGATGGAACATGAGCTTTCATTGTTTAAAAGGATAGACTGTAAAAGGTTTTGGTATAGAATAGTAAAAAAAAAGAGAAACATGGCAAATTACTACATTTTTCCCCCTTTAGGTGCCCCGTCCTCACCTTGGACTTCTATTGTTGATATAATTTTCTTCCTAGGTGCGAATGCCTTGGTTGCGTGGTATTACTATTACTACCTCAGGAAAGACCTTCTTGGTAAATTTTGGGGTGCTATGCTGGTATCTGCAATTGGTGCCTTGATTGTTTTTGCTTTATTGCAGAACTTCATTCGAGAAGTTATCATGTGGCTAATGTCACCTAAGATTGGTTCTACTCAATTATCGAATGTAAACTTGATCGCTATTTTCTTGGGTGGCTTTATTGCTCTCTACCTCATGAATAGAATCAACCACAACAAAGAGAGGCGAGATTGACTTCTCGTCTTTACCTAATTCGTACAATTTAAGATACTTTAGAAAATTATAATACGATCCTAGTATCGCTATTGCTATACCTACTGATCCATCTAAGAATCCGCATCGAATAAAATACATCCAGAAGAACTTATAATATGATTTTAAAATCGCTTTTCCTATTGTAGATCTCTTTCCTGATTTAAATTTTTCAATTGCAAAAAGTGTAGAATAACGATCTATAAACGCTAAATGATCTGATATGGATTTATAAGAATAATGAAAGAGTGGGTTTTTTAATTTTTTGGAATTTCCCTTAATTTCCACGGTTTCATGAACTAGTATTCCAGCAAAATTTCCTTTCTTTTTATGAAAGAGTCGAACTTGGTAATTGGGATACCATCCACTATGGCGTATCCATTTCTTTAAATAGTAAGTTAGGCGAGGAATTGCAAATGCTGAATTGGATTCAAAATCTTCAACTTTCAAGGAATGCAATTCTTCTTTTAAAGCTGGGCTTATAACTTCATCCGCATCTAAGGCAAGTATCCAATCATTTTTTGCAAGAGAAATCGCATGGTTTTTTTGCTTAATATAATTATCGAATTTTCGGTATGAAATTTTGGCATTGTATTGTTTTGCAATAGTAAGTGTTTTATCGGTGGAACCTGAATCAACTAATATGATTTCGTCAGCAAATTCTAATTGAGATAAACAGTTTTCAAGATTGTCTTCTTCGTTAAATGTGATAATACAGACTGAGAGCGGAATGTGCATTGAATTAGTTAGTTCTTTTACTTTTGAAATCCAGACTCAGAGGAATTTCCAATCGAGCAGTGGTGGTTTCATCTCCAATAACAATACGAAAAAAATTTGGATCAATTCCTTCCCCTTTGAGCATGATTAAAATTAAAGCGAGTCCTAGACCAGCACCTTCGGCATTATCGGTATTGTCCATATAAAATTGTGCAATGTCATCGTAAGCCATGCCTTTTTCCAATTTTTCTCGTATAGACTTTTCTTCTTGCTTGGCTATAGGAGTATTATTGACAACTTCAACAGTGATTCCATCTTCATTGTAGTTAAAATTAATGAGGCAATAATAACCCTTCTTTTTGGCTTTATTACCGAACTCGTCGGACATAGCCTCGCTAAAAGATGCCTTGTATTCTTGGAGACCCTTGGTGTAATCGTCTGGGTTCGAAATATCAAAACCTCTTTCTTCAAAAAATATTCTTTTTTGGTTTGCTTTACAAGCATTGATAGCAAGTTCTTTTATTATGGTATATAGAGTTGGCACTAGGGTTGGGTGTGTTAACCTGTCCAAAATGAGCTCTATGGCTTTTTGTATATTTTCTTCAACACCTTTTGAAACTTTATGGGTCTTCAAAGATAGAATTTTTCCATTTTCTATCGTTAATTTGATATGGTCTGAGATTTCTTTGGTTTCCACTTTGCCCATTTATCGCTTCAATTCCTTCAACTGTTCATTTAAATCTTGGAAAAAAAACCTTTTTTTACTTCTCTTGTATTTTTTTTCCATTACAAGTCTGCTAGCAAAACCTGTTCTATTTTCTAATGTCTATATTTGGGATTCCGAGCTTATGGAATTTTCCGAAAGCAAAGATATTTGGGTAGAAAGAGGTAAAATATTCAAAATACAACCATCATCAAATGATAAATCCCAAGCAGGTTATGTTTTGCCAGGATTTTGTGATGCTTATGTCACTCTCGGTGTTAATCCCTGGGGTGGGGAAGCTGGCGTAGATGGATTAAAGGTTGCTTTACAGTCTTTTTTGGTTCATGGTTTTACGAATATAGAATCTATTGGGGATGGACCTTGGATCCAAAAGGTCCAGGGCTATATTGAAAAAAATCAATGGAAAGGTCCCTTGATACACCAAACAGCTGCTCCCATTATAACTAAGCAGAAACAGGAAATTTCCTCTTCACTTTACAAAAGTATTTCATCCGATCAGGAATTAGAAAACTACCTAAGTTTAAATCTGGGTCGTAGACTTCATATTTTTCATAGAAATGAAGAAGGTTATATCCCAGATCTAAGAACGCTTTACAAACTTAGAGCAGACCAAGCAAGATCCTACCATTGGGTACTACATACTTTTGCAGATCCCTTTTCTTCCAGAGAAGCTCTTGCAACAGAATGGCAGACTATTTTTCATCCTATACATTCCGAAGCTTCTAATTTTCAATTGAAGAAAATTCGCTGGGCTCCTCTCCTTTCTGTATACTTTTTTCAGACGATAAGAAAGGAAAAACTTTGGCTAGAACAGAGAAATGAGTTTATTAAGAAAAGCCCATTTTTTCAAATATCTTATGAGGAAATTTCTAAAACTTTTCCAGAATCTTTTTCCTATTCAGAGGAAGATTTATCCCTAGCTAAGCAAGATTTTCAAGAATATAGGTCGGAATTTCGTTCTAGACCAATTTTGTATGAGCGTATGCTTTTTGCTTCGGGATCAGGCTATCCCTTAGTCTATCCAGGAATGGGTGCTTGGAAGGAAGTGCAGATCTGGGAAGAATTTCTAAGTGACTTAAAGGAAGATAACAAGAGTCCAATAGAAGAACAAAGCGAAAAGGAGAATTCACCTTTCGCATTCTGGAATAATCTTTTTGGTTCAGAACAGATGCTAGAAATTGCACCCATTCGCAAAGATATAGGAAAAATTCCTCAATCGCGTAAAATTCTCGTTAAAGCATTAACCAAAAATAGTTGCGAATTTGTTCAAGCTAGTCACCAAGGAAGGATAGCTGTAGGATTGGATGCCAATTTCAATTTCTATAAACGAAATCCCTTAGCCTTAAAAGATTTGTTATTATTTCCCGATTCTGTCTATCAAAGAGGGAATTTGGTGTCTGGAAAGCCAGTTAAATAAAAAGGAGAAAGTATGGAAGATTTTGCAAGTTTATTAGAAGAAAGTTATAAGAAAAGGAAAAGTATAGAGCCTGGCTCACTTCACCAAGCAAGTGTTACCCGAAAGGCTAAAGACTTTGTATTCATTCAGACTATTCCCGAAAAAATAAAAGGAATTGTTTCTGCTGAAGAATTCTCAGACCTAGAAGAGGAAATTAAACCAGGTCATAATCTGAAAGTTTATTTTCTTGAAGAGCAATCAGGTGATTATCTTTTTACAACTGTTCTCCATGCTGATGATATAACAGCTGAAAGATTAAATCTTTCCTTGGAGAATGATTTGCCTTTGATGGGGCAGGTTATGAATTCTGTAAATGGTGGCTATGAGATCAAACTGGGAGAGTTCTCAGGCTTTTGTCCATTTTCCCAATTTGAATCCAATCTTAAATCAGAAGAACTTCAAGGTAGAAAGTTAAAATTCGTTGTTACCGACCTGGATAAAAAAAGGATAGTTCTTTCCCAAAGAAAAATTGCAGATCGTGAAAGAGAAGCTGTTGTAGATGTCTTAAAGTCTCAGTGGAAGCCTGGATCCTTCGTAACTGCCTCCATTGTTTCTATCAATAAATCAGGGCTTCAAGTTCAAATAGAAGGGCTCAGTGCCTTTGTTCCATCCAGTGAAGCATCTTATTCTAAAAGTCCAAATCTAGAAAAGGAATTTAAATTAGGGCAAGCACTCAAGGCAAAAATCATAGAACTGGATTGGACTTCAAATAGGATCATCCTGTCTGCAAAAGATTTTTTGAAAGACCCATGGTCAGCAAGAATGCCTTTTCGAGAGGGACAAATTGTGGAAGGTTCAATAGAATCTGTGAAAACTTTTGGAATCTTTGTTAAATTAACAGATGAGTTTCATGGTTTAGTTCCCAATCGCGAAAATGGTCTTGGAAATAAAGCAAATCCAGCCAATGAATACAGCCATGGTCAAAAGGTTCGTGTTTTGGTTCTTGAGATCAATCCAGAAAAAAGACAAATTGCTCTTTCTATATCCCGAGCTAAGGAAACAGAAGAGAGATTGGAATACCAAGAATACCTCACTCCCGAGAAAGAATCTCATTCTACCTCATCCTTTGGCTTACTCTTGAAGAAATCCTTGGATAAGAAAAAGTAAAATTGGAAATTGCCCTATTTAGACCTGAGATTCCTCCCAATACAGGAAATATTGGGAGACTTTGTGTGAACGCAGGAGCCAGTCTCTGCATTATAGGGCAGCCTTCCTTTGATCTTTCCGAAAAAGCTGCGAGAAGAGCTGGTTTAGATTACTGGCAACATTTGGACTTGCAAAGATTTGAAGATTGGAATGATTTTCTCAACCATAAAAAAGGAAGAAGGATTTTCCTCATCTCCAAGTTTGGAAAAACTGTATATGCAAGTGTTAGGTTTGAAAAAGATGACATTCTAGTTTTTGGTCGAGAAACCTCTGGTTTACCTGAAGAAATTATGAAATCTAATCATGTGACAGATACATTAATGATACCTATGCCTGCTGATTCTAGATCAATCAATCTTTCCAATGCTGTTGCCATAGTTTTGTTCGAGTCTATGCGTCAGATTTATTCATGGTCAGAAAATCCCTTGCCATGATTCTATGATTTCCTAGAATTGCATGGAATGGCATTTTCCGTATCAACTCGTGAATTAGAATCCGAAATCTCAAGCCTTCTCCAAACGGGGGTTGCAGGAAATATATCAGATTTCGTGAGTTGGATTCGAATGGAAATCCAGAAAAAGTTTAAAGATGAGGCTTTACTATCTGAGAAGGATGTGGCTAATTTTTTAGAAAAGTTAAAATCGGAAGGCGAGTTGGTCTCTGGTCAATTTGATGCTAGGGAATATTTTCTTGCATCCAACTCTAAATTCCATAAAAAAGTCCAAAGCTCGGATAGATTTTTTATCTTAGGTAGATTGGATTTTTCTCCTCTACAATATGTTAAAACTAGGCTAGAATATTTCTTGAGAAGGAATTTAGTTTCAGAAGATGAAATTATAGATATCTCAATCGCTACTCTGGAAGCGGTAGAGAATGCTGCTAAGTATGGTGATGGCACTTCTGTTGAAGTTGAATACAGTATAGATAGAGCTAAAGTTTTTACAATTTCTCTACTGAATAATATTAAAGATTTTGATCTAGAAGATGACATCAAGCGTGGTAAGTTTTCTTCTACTGCAACTCTCATGAGAGGCATGATGGTTATGCAGAAATTATTCACTTCAGTAGATCTAGAAATACTAGATGATAAGAAGCAGGCAAGCTTCAAAGCAACTAAGCAACTCGCGAAATAAGTTAAAAATTCTTCTATGGATAAATTTCAAATTGTATCCTCGTACAAACCTGCAGGTGATCAAGTTAATGCCATCCAAGAGATTATAAGTTCTTTTGAAAAGAAAGAAGATAAGGTTACACTCATAGGAGTAACTGGTTCTGGTAAAACCTTTACTATGGCTCATGTCATTCAAGGGTTGAATAGACCAACTTTAATTCTTTCACATAACAAAACCTTAGCTGCACAGTTGTTTCGAGAGTTCAAAGAATTTTTCCCTAATAATGCAGTTGAATATTTTGTTTCTTACTATGATTATTACCAACCTGAGGCTTATGTTCCATCTTCTGATACCTTCATAGAGAAAGATATGTCTGTGAATGAAGAAATCGATAAGCTGCGTCTACGCGCAACCTCTTCTCTACTTGGGAGACAAGATGTAATTATTGTTAGTTCAGTATCTTGCATTTATGGATTAGGAAGCCCAGAAGAATATATGAATTCAACAATTCTTCTAAAAAAATCCGAATCTATGGATAGGGATGCATTTCTTCGTAAGCTACTACATATTCAATATGAAAGAAATGATATAGATTTTTCTCGTGGTAAATTTCGCGTGCGTGGCGATATTGTGGAAGTTCTTCCTTCTTACTCAGAACAGGGAATTCGTGTCGAATTTTTTGGAGATGATATTGAGGCAATTTCAAAGATAGATCCACTTACTGGTAAGGTTCTTGAGAAATTAGAACGAACGATTATTTATCCAGCCAAGCATTTCATTACCTCAGGCCCTAAACTCAAAGAAGCCATACAAGTTATTCAAGCAGAGATGGAAGAAACTAGAGAAACATTTAAGAAAAATGAAAAATACCTAGAAGCCCAACGTATAGAATCTAGAACAAATTATGACATGGAAATGCTTACCGAAATGGGATACTGCAATGGAATTGAAAATTATTCTAGGCATTTGATGGGAAGGGCTGAGGGAGAAAGACCAGCTTGTTTGATAGATTATTTTCCAAAAGATTTCTTAATGATCATCGATGAATCTCATGTCACCATACCTCAAATTGGTGGAATGTTTGCAGGTGACAGAGCTAGAAAACAGACATTGATAGATTTTGGTTTTCGACTCCCAAGTGCTCTAGATAATCGTCCTTTGAATTTCCAAGAATTTGAATCCCTTACTCCTAAAACTCTTTATGTTTCAGCTACTCCTGCTGATTACGAAATGAACAAAACTAGTATACATGTGGAACAAATTATTCGACCCACAGGTCTTCTAGACCCTCAAGTTGAAGTTAGACCAACAATCAATCAGATAGAGGATTTACTTGTGGAAATTCAAGCAAGAATATCTAAGAAAGAAAGAGTCTTAGTAACTACTCTAACTAAAAAAATGTCAGAAGATCTAGCTGATTACTACAAAGATTTAGGCTTGAAAGTTTCATATTTACATTCTGAAATAGATACTATTGAAAGAGTTGAGATTATTCGAGATTTGCGAAAAGGAATTTATGATGTACTCATAGGGATCAATTTACTTCGAGAAGGATTGGATATTCCTGAAGTTAGTTTAGTTGCCATCCTTGATGCAGATAAAGAAGGTTTTTTGCGAAATTATAAATCTCTTATTCAGACAATAGGTAGAGCCGCACGTAATTCCAATGGAAGAGCTATTCTTTATGCTGATAAAATGACCGATTCTATGACCAAGGCTATAGGTGAAACCAATCGTAGAAGAAAAATCCAAGAAGACCATAATTCTAAATTTGGAATTACACCACAAACTATATTAAAAGATATTCATGACATGATTCCTCGTGAAATGAAAGAGCAAGATCTCGAGCAAGAAGCACTGGATGAATTAACTCGTGAATTCACTATGAAGAAATATAAAACTAAGGAAAATTTAAAATTAGCACTTAAAGATGCAATGCTTGCAGCAGCAAGAAATCTTGAATTCGAAAAAGCAGCAATGTATAGAGATAAAATGAATAGCATTTAATTCTTTTATTAATATGTTCTTATATTAATATATAAATACATTTATTCTCTATTAAAAATGAAGCATCCCAATGAATCAAAAGCAAAATTTAGAACTTAAAATAGGATTCTTGGAACTTTGGGGAATTCGTTTCGTTTTAAATTACCTTAAGAAAAATAATTCCTCCTTAAAGTTCCATGATCCTGAAAATATAGACCTCGAGAATATCTACCTACCTATTCGAAAGTATATTTTCTCTGTTGTAAGTTACTCCTTTTTAATCGGTTTTTTAACTACTTTGGCTATACTCGCTATAGACTTATTTCTTCCGCAATCTCCTGCTTTGTTCTCGAAACAGTTTTATGCTAAATGGATCATTACTTTGTGTTCCCTCATACTATTTACTGGATTAGAATTTTATTTACTTTATTTGGTTGGCTTTATCTACCTTGCTAAGATTACAAGTTATATGGAGATTCTTGTTATAGATGATCCTTTACTAGTAACGAATAATAAAAATATTTTAGCAAGGTTGATTCTTGAAATTCCAGATCATAGACTGAATATACTCAACATAGACCCATTTCGATTTGTCAATAAGCATGGTTTATTGCTTCAAACTTTACTTTATAAATTAAAAGTTTTTCTTTCTAACTTTATTGCAAAATTGGTAATTCGGAAAATTTTGGCAAGGTCCTCTTTACGATTATATGCAGATTTTATTATAGCGCCAATTACTGCAATATGGGATGGAGTTGTTGCTTATATCATCTTCCAAGAAGTTAAGCAAAGGCTTTTTGCTAGGAAATTATCTGAAGAATTTTTAACTAATATAATTCAAATTCAAGATTCTATTGATGATGAGCTAAAAGATTTAAGCCTCAGAGCTATTGCCAATACTATCGTACTAAACCAAAAGTTTCATCCTAATTTAGAATACTTACTTTTAAAAACACATGAACTTTTCAAGGACAGCATAAGACAAGATATTGTATTGGATGATTGGGAATATTTTATTTCATCTCTTTCCGTTCAGAGTGATCAATCTATCAAACTTCTATCTCTCATCTTTAATTTTTGTTGTGCCTTGGATGGGAAGATTTCACGACTCGAAAGACGTGTTATCAACGAATCTCAAATTTTATCCAATCCAGAGAATCAATTGCAAATGGAAGAAATCAGATCATACATTCAACAAGGAAATTATCTGGCTGCGAGAAAGTATATTTCCTTAAATGTATTGAGCTTCAAGAATCTTGATCCATTATGGAGTTGAGTTTTGCTTTAGATTGGTAGGTAAATGCTCTAGGTATTTTTGTAGTGTAAATCATGCCCTGGATCTGAGATCCAAAGGCACCGAGACTTTCCATCTTTTCAAGAATTTCAGATAAACTTGATTCAGGAACCAACATATTGCATCCTTCTCTTGCTGGAGAAATTTTATATTTTGTTTCAGTTTCGGAAGGATCTGATTCATCGGATTTGGATAGTAGTTTCAAATTTTTCATGGTTGATCCACTAACGCCTAATTTGCGAAGATCCGTAATTATATCTAAGGCGAATCCTTCATTGCAATAAAAATGCAGGTCAACACCATTGAAGAACTTTCTAGTATTTGTTCCTGATCGAAGTGTACTGCTTCTTTTTCTCCAATCTACACCACCATTTAATTTATCTAAAGCAGCAATAATTTGATCTATGTTAGCTGCATGTCTGATTCCATCCATACTTGTTCGAGTATTGATAAATCCATTCTTGACAGGGTATTCATAAATAAATCCCCTACCTGGACTTTCTAATCTCCCAGCTTCGATAATAAAATTCATAACATGCTCTGCATCACTAGAATTTACTACAATTTTAAGAATATCTTTTTCACGAGGCAAGGTGATCTTAAGAAGACCTAATTTATCTCTAAGCCCTGTTCCTGTTCCATAGGTTATTGTGGGAACTCCAATTCCATTTTCTAAAATGATTTTTGAGATTGGTTCTCCTAAGCCTCTTTGTAAGATACAAAAGATACCAGTTAATCCCTTAAAAAATGGTTCTTGTTCTTTTAAATTTTCTAATTTGATGGAGTCAGTGATAAAGAAAAGAGAATTCTCATGATAAACTGTAATGTCTTCACTATAAACAGAACCATGTCCTGGAATTTGTAATTCAGCATTTTTGCGAATGATTTCCATAACTTGCAATTCTAAATTAGTAAATGTCAATATAGAAAAAATTGACATAGGATTATCAATTATAGGATCAGAATTGATAATGGATCCAAAGAATCCTTTTTTCTCTCCGAGAACGGGATATCTTGCAGGTTCAAAATGCAGATTATAAACGCCTGCGTCGTGTAATGCGGTCCAAACTTTATAATGGAATTCTTTATGAAAGATGGCTGTTATCTTAACTGCCTTGTATTGAGGAATCATTGTGAATTCCCTCGCTTTGTTTGCTCATCTTCCGCTTTATCGGAGGCTTCAATTGATTTTCTTCTGTTACGTTCAATCCAAAGTCCTATAGAAAGAACAGATAGAATAGGGCACACAGATGCCATGGCAAGAATACCAAATCCTTCCACTACACCAATTTGACCACCGACTCCTAAGCCTAAGGCTAGAACCAAGGGAACAGTAATAGGTCCAGTTGTAACCCCAGCACTATCCCATCCAATATTTACAAATTCTTCAGAACTAAGGATGGTAAGGACCAACAATAATAAATAAGGTGGAATTAAGAGGTAAACGATAGGTATTTCGAATAGAATTTTGCAGACACCAATTAAAATTCCAGATCCCACCCCTATGGATACAGATTGAATTAAATTTCTCTTTTTAAACGTTCCAACTGTTAATTCTTCAACAGTGATTCCTAAGGCATTAAGCGCTGGTTCGGCTAGAGTTGCACCATATCCCATCACAAAAGCAAAAATTAATACTACTAAAATTCCAAGTGCTCCATCTTCTTTTCCATAGATGGGTCCATGTATAGGAATATATTCATAGATTCCTGAGGATTGATCAAGATTGCTTTCTTTGAATGGAACAGAGGTATAAGATTTTTTTTCTTTTAAATAAAAGAACCTATCTTTTTCTCCGTTCGGTAAAATAGAAGTTTGTACTATAGATGTATCAAAGTTTTTCAGATGAATCGTTGATTCAGGAATTTCGATAGCTCTAAAGGCAGAAGGTAATTTGCTTCCCACCTGATTGCCTAATTTGCCAAGTCCGAGACCTATTCCTAAATTGAATATTCCCATGCCAATCATTGCAAGAAAGATTCCCAGAATAATCTCATCTAAATTTCGTATTTTTTCTCTTATAACAAAAGTTAGAAAAACAAAAAGAAATAAAGTTAGAGGAATGATTGCTTGGAGTGCACTTAAGAAACTTGAACTAAACAAATTTTCAAGACTTAGTTCTTTTTCTTTGGAAGATGGAGGAGAACTTCCACTGGCAAGTGTGTTAGAAATATTTTTGTCAATATATTCCTTATAGCCATCTTCGGATCCAAAGATGTAGAATACTTTTTGGGAGTCTTTTGATAAGCCTATAAATTCTTGTTCTGTCATTGGACTAGGAACAGATGTTTGAAAGAATAAGCCTAGAAGCAAAACTGCGAGAATAGGAAACAAAGAAGCAAGAGTCACTACTCCGAATCCCGAAATTCCTCCATTACTCTCCCCAGAAACTCTGGAAATTCCAATTCCAAGTGCGATCACAAGAGGTACAGTTACAGGACCAGTTGTAACAGCACCGCAGTCCCAAGCAAGTCCAGTTAGACTTTGAAGGTTAGCATCGAAGTAGCTCCAGATGGTAAGTGGAAGAAGGATGGAAAGTAAAACTAAGAGTAAGGGTTTTAGTGACCAATCATACAAAAATCTCAGCATTCCGAAGACTACTGCTATTCCAACACCTGCACCAACAGCATATACCAAGTATTCTGAAAACCGATTCAAAAGAAGATAAAGAAGAGGAGCCTCCCAGGGTTTAACTGAGGAGCCAGCAGATTTTAACACACCAATTGCAGGTTCGGCAAGAGTGGTTCCACCTCCAAGAAGAAAGGAAAAAATTAAAATTGTCGCTAAATTCGATTTCTGCGGTAGACGAATACCCAAGGTTTCTCCTAAGGGCATCAAACCCAGGAAAAGCCCTTCTAAGAAAAATGCCAAACCAAAGACAACTAAGGAAATACCAAAAGCTATAGTTGAAGCTTCAATAATGGGAACATGGAGTGCAAAAACCTGAAACAAGATGAGATAAGTTACTATTACAAATACAGATTTAATTTGTTCCGTAAGTTTTTGACGAACATAGGGAAGAATGAGTCCCAGAGCCTCAGAAAATCCTATCTTTATGTTTTCCTCTTTATGATTCGTAGCCATTCAATGATAGGAAATGAAGTATTTCCTTGTTTGGCAAGTATATTTCTTAAGAGATCATCCTTGCATCAACCACTATCACAATGGTAATCAGAAACATATGAAGAATGCTAAAATAAAAAAAATTCTTAGCAAGTTTTGGAGATTGGCTGAGTATCAATTGTACGGAAAGATAAACCATAGCTATGGTTAAAAGGCTCGTTGAAATTAAGAAAAATACACCCATTCCGTCATGGCTAAAGTAAAAAGAAAAACAAGATAAGGAATACAAAATCGTATAAACAAAAATGGAATACGTGGTCTTACGAATGCCTTTTACAACCGGAAGCATAGGAATTTCTGCTTTTTCATAATCATCTTTTAAGAAGATGGCAAGTGCCCAAAAATGTGCTGGAGTCCATAGAAATATCATAGTGAACAAAACCCAAGCTGGTATAGGAAGGGAGTTGGTAGTTGCGGCATAACCAATTAAGGGTCCTATGCATCCACTTACTCCACCAATAACTATGTTTTGTTCCGTTCTAGGTTTGAGTACAATAGTATACAACCATACATAAGAGACCAAAGCAGAAAATGCGCAAATAGCAGTCAGCAAATTAACATAGTAATAGAGGATAAAGAAGGCAATTGCTGTTACAATGTACCCAAGAAAAAGTGCCTTATTAGGTTTAATGAGACCACCTGGAATAGCCCTTTGTTTGGTTCTATACATCAATGCGTCTTTTTCTCTTTCAATATATTGATTGAATATAAATGAAGCCGAAGACATAAGATAGGTCCCGAAAAGTGTAATCGTTATTAGTTGCCAAGAAAGAGGTCCACCATCAACACCTAGATAAAGTCCTGGCATTACAGTAGCTAGGACCAAAATGGTAACTCGAGGTTTTGTTAGGCTATTCCATATTCGAAAGGCTTCAAGCACGCGAGTCTCCTTTTAGATCTCTGTTCCAACCTTGTAAGAGTAAAACCCAATACAAGGTAGCTAATAATAAGACTCCAGTCACAGTATGAAGTGCAGTCAATAACTTAGGAATTCTATATAAAACATTAAAAGCCCCAATAGCGATTTGAATAACAATGAGATTTGCAGATATCTTCAATACAAATATGCTCGATCTACTGTAAGAAAATCTTATCCCTAAAAACAAGGCTATAAAGACAGATAATGCAACGAGATATCCTGTCCATCTATGCTCCATTTGAAAGCGTATGGTTCCTATCATTTCTGGAAACCATTCTCCATAGCAAGTTGGAAAATCAGGGCAGGCAAGACCTGCATAATGAGTACTGACTCTACCACCCATAAAAAGTTGATAGGAAGTGATTAAAAATGTAAAAAGTAAAAATGCATTTTGTTTGGAAATTAATTTATGAAAAGAAAAAGTTCCATAGTCTTTGTAATGAAGCATCCAATGGGAGAGCGAGTAAATTGTCAAAGAAAGAATTAAGAGGGTTACAGCATTTAACAAGTGCAGATTCACTGTTGTTGGATCCAATAGCTTAAGTACTGTTAGTGCACCTAAAGTAACCTGGGTTCCTAAAAAGAAAAGTGAAGCTAAGAGAAGGATTCGAAATCTTTTTAAGCCTGGATTTAAGAAACCAAGTATCGCACCTAATAGAATTAGGATTCCAATAGAGCCGGAATAGTAGCGGTGGCCAACCTCCATAGCAATTTGAAAAGTATATTCAGGAACAAATTTACCATAGCACAAAGGCCAATCGGGGCAAGCTAGGCCTGAATCTGTGGCTCGAACTAGGGGACCAAAGAATAAATTAATGTAAATGAGAACTGTTATCAATAAAAATAGTTTTGTGAAAAATTTCATACTTTAATTGCCCGTTTGAATCCATGTTTTGGAGAGAGTATGGTTAATAAATGAATTTTAGATTAGAATTAAAAAAAATGTTTGTTTCCGGATGTTTGTCCAATTTCCATGGAATAAAGAACCTTTCCAGGAGATTACATGAGTTCCAAAGACTTATACAATAGACACGGATACATTACATTTATGGTAGTGCTAGCTTTTAATATTCTATTTTTCGCATATATCATTTTCGTTCACCCAGGTGTCGTAGAGAATCCAGGTGAGAACTATGGAGTAGAATCTAAAAAATAATATTTCGATGCGTGAGTTCAATACTACATTTATCAAAAAAGAAGCAGTTTGTTTCCTTATCATCTGCATACTCTTTCTAACTCATGCATCTTCTATTTTTTCATATGATCCTAACGAGACTATTCTTCGCGAAAATAAATTGCCTAAAGAATTGGAAGGTATTGGAGCCAAGGACTCTCTTGGCAAGCAATTGGATTTGAGCCTTAGCTTCCAAGATTCTTCAGGTGTTAATCTTCCGCTTAAGGATATTCTTTCGAGTGGTTTACCTGTAGTACTTAGTCCAGTCTATTATAAATGCCCAAGCCTTTGCAATTACCATATGAATGGTGTGATGAAAGTGATGAAGGATTTAGATTGGGACTTAGGAAGTAAATACCAATATGTGGCTGTTTCTATAGATCCCAAAGAGACACCATTCATTTCCTCGGAAAAAAAGTTAGCTTATCTCAAGGACTATAATAGGACTATAGATCCCAATTCCTTTCGATTGCTCACTGGGAAACAAGATCAAATTTCATATTTAATGGATGACTTGGGATTCTCTTACAAATGGGATTCTGAATCTAAGCAATACATTCATGCTTCTATGATATATATCCTCACTCCACAAGGTAGGGTTTCAAGAGTTATCCAAGGCATTAGCTTTGATAGCAGAGACTTGAAATTAGCCCTTCTTGAGGCTGGGGAAGGGAAGATTGGGGATTTTATAGACCGATTTGCATTATTTTGCTTTCAATTTGATCCTACTAAGAACAAATATACCTTGGTAGCAATCAATATTATGAGAATAGGAGCCTTTTTAACCTTAGGACTACTCTCAGCATTTTTACTGTTTTTTTGGATACGATACAATAAATTCAATAGTCAAGGAGTAGCCTGATGATGGCATTCTGTCTCACACTAGCTAATTCGTTTATGCCTGTGGCTGGAACCGACATCGCAGCGGAAGTTGATACTTTCTATGCATTTCTTCTCTGGGCCAGTTTGGTTTCGTTCATCATCCTCATTGGGGGGATGGTGTGGTTTCTAGTCATTTACAAGAGGACGGAAGATAACCAGAAGTCAGCTTATATTACTCACAATAATTTAGCAGAGTTTCTATGGAGTTTTATCCCACTTGTTATTTTACTTGTGATTTTTTACTGGGGTTGGGTGCTTTTTGCTAAACTACGAACTCCACCTGAAGTTGTTTCTGAAGAAATTCATATTACTGCCATGCAGTGGGCTTGGGAATATAAATACAAAAATGGCAAGACTTTTTATTCCTCTGCCAAAGATACATTGAATGTTCCTGTAGGTAAACCTGTTAAAATTATTCTAACTTCTAAAGACGTTTTACACAGTTTTTACATTCCAGCGTTTCGAATCAAACAAGATGCTGTTCCTGGTAGATTTACTGAAGTTTGGTTCGAGGCAAAAGAAAAGGGAAATTACATTGTATTTTGTACAGAATATTGTGGAACCAGCCACTCTAATATGATGATACGTGTCAATGTTATGGATTCGGAAGATTATGTAGCATGGTACCACAGCGAGGAAAAAGTGGGAGAACTATCTCTTGCTGACAAAGGAGCTAAGCTTTATCAAACAAAAGCTTGTAACGGTTGCCATTCAATCGACGGAAAGAGAGTAGTTGGTCCTACATTCCAAGGTCTTTACGGTAAGAATAGAGAGTTCGAATCAGGGTCATCTGTGGTTGCTGATGAGAACTATTTAAAGGAATCTATACTTCAATCTTCAGCCAAAATCGTAAAGGGTTATCCTGCAGCTATGCCAATCTACCAAGGTCAACTTGACGATGATGAAATCGAAGCCTTAATTGAATTTATCAAATCTACTAAATAGGAGAAAGCCATGAGTCATGTAG
Organism: Leptospira sp.; assembly: GCA_002786225.1. Lineage (GTDB taxonomy): Bacteria > Spirochaetota > Leptospiria > Leptospirales > Leptospiraceae. The sequence continues at coordinate 20,832 of PEQN01000034.1, forward strand.
CTTCCACAACATCTACGACGAATTACTTGAACCACCACAAAGGGTTCATGTCTTGGGTTTATACACTTGACCACAAAAGAATTGGAATCATGTATTTTGTTACCGTGATGACCATGTTCTTGATTGGCGGTATTTTTGCCCTAGGCATTCGTCTTCACCTAGCTAAATTTGGAGCAGAAGCCTTTATCACTGCTGATACCTACAATAAATTCATGACCTACCATGGTGCTATCATGGTGTTCATGGTAATTGTTCCAGGAATACCTGCATTTTTAGGAAATTTCTTTTTACCCATTCAAATTGGTGCCAAAGACGTAGCTTTTCCAAGATTGAATTTAGCATCCTATTATTTATTCATGATAGGAATGGCTATTTCTCTTTGCTCTTTATTTTACAATAAAGTTGATACTGGTTGGACATTCTACACCCCTTACTCTACACTAAGCACATCCAATGGAGTGATCTTTTTAGTACTTGGTGTATTTGTAATGGGATTTTCCTCTATCTTAACAGGATTGAATTTTGTAGTTACAACTCACAAAATGAGAGCTCCTGGTATGGGTATGGATAAGATTCCGCTTTTTGTTTGGGCTTTGTATTCAACTGCTATCATTCAAATACTTGCAACCCCAGTTCTTGCTATCACTCTTTTCTTGCTTATCGCAGAAAAAACATTAGGTGTTGGTATATTTGATCCGGCTCTTGGTGGAGATCCAGTATTATTTCAGCATTTTTTCTGGTTCTATTCTCACCCTGCTGTTTATATCATGATTCTTCCAGCTATGGGAATCATCAGTGAATTGATCACAACTTTCTCTAAGAAAACTATCTTTGGCTATAGAGCGATAGCATATTCTTCTGTAGCTATTGCTGCTGTGAGTTTCTTGGTTTGGGGACATCATATGTTTGTTTCTGGTCAATCTACTCTCGCTGGTGTGATCTTTTCATTTATTACAATGCTTGTGGGAGTTCCTACTGCAATTAAGCTTTTCAATTGGATAGCAACCATGCACAGAGGTACTGTTAGTTTCGAGTCTCCCATGCTATTTGCTCTTGGCTTTATGTTTTTGTTCACTATTGGTGGATTAACAGGAGTATTTCTTGCAGCATCAGGCTTAGACATTCACTTCCATGATACCTACTTTGTAGTTGCTCACTTTCATTATGTAATGGTGGGTGGAACCTTGATGGCACTTATGGGTGGAATTTTCTATTGGTTCCCTAAGATGTTTGGCAAAAATATTTCCGATAAACTCGGTCAGTATTCTTGGGTGTTTATCTTCACAGGGTTTAATGTGACCTTCTTTCCTCAGTTTATCCTAGGTCAGTTTGGAATGCCAAGAAGATACTTCGATTATCTACCTGAATACACTTCTCTAAATCAGATTTCAACTTTTGGATCTTGGTTGATTGCGATTGGGTTCTTAATTGGACTTTATGCTGTAATCAAGGGACTTGTATCAGGAACTCAGGCTGCTGATAACCCTTGGGGTGGTAAGACCCTAGAATGGCAGACTTCTTCGCCTCCTCCTCATGAAAATTTTGACAAAACTCCAGTTGTAACAGCAGGACCCTATGACTACCGCTAGTAAATCGGAAAATAAATTTCATCATGCTCACCACTTTGATAGTGCTGAGCATCAGTATTCTTCCTCTAAACAAGGAATTTGGTTGTTTCTTTGCACTGAAATTCTTATGTTTGGTGGCTTGTTTGTTGGCTATCTAATCTACCACTCTTTGTATCCTGAAGTTTTTCACCAAGGTTCTCATATGTTGAATAAAACTCTTGGTGCTTTCAATACGGTAGTGCTGATATTTAGTTCCCTTACAATGGCTCTTGCCATAAGCTATGTTCAATCTGGCAAAAGAAAGGCTGCAACTTGGGCTATGCTTGTTACCATACTTTGTGCCTGCACTTTCATGGTGGTGAAATACTTCGAATACTCTCACAAATTTCATGATGGGCTTCTTCCTGGTAGATATTTTACAAACTTAGAACTAGCTGATGTGAAGAACGCAGCTATGTTCTTTAGTTTCTATTTTGTCATGACAGGTTTGCATGGAGTTCACGTTGTTGTGGGTGCAGCCTTAATTTTTTGGGTAATGATCAAGAACATACGTGGAAACGTAGGTCCTGAATACTTTACTCCAGTAGAGGGAGTTGGATTATTTTGGCACGTTGTGGATTTGGTTTGGATTTACCTTTTTCCACTTTTGTATTTAGTAGGTTAAGGAATTAGTATGGAAATTATCATAAATTACGGATTGTATTTTATTGCAATATTCTGTGTATTAACACCAGTTTTGGCGTTTGGAATCTTTGCACCAGGAATTGCATCAACTACAGTATTTGCTTTTATTGCGAACTGGGCGGGACAATTTTTGGATTTATCCAAGGCAGGAAAGATTAAAGAAATACCCCTTGCTAAGATTTTCAAACAAGATGTGCATGCAGATGATGATAGCCCGATGTGGATAGACAATGCAAAACCTGATTCTCACGAGCACCATATCATTTCTACTAAGACCTATATCTATGTATTTTTAGGTTTAATAGTAGGAACAGTCATTACTGTTTATGTTGCTAACTTTGATTTTGGTTCTATGAACATGGTTATTGCTATGCTTGTTGCAACGGCGAAAGCTACTTTTGTATTGCTATATTTTATGCACTTAAAGTATGACAATATGATGAATAGAGTGATTTTCCTTTCTGGATTTTTCTTTCTGATGTTGCTATTTGCATTTACCATGGGAGATATTATCTCAAGAATTTTACCATCGGCTGGGTTCTAATTCTAAAAAGGTTAAAATTTTAGTCTTTAAGTCCACTGCTTAAGCTTTTAAGTGGTGGACTTATTTATTTATTTTTCCTTATACCAAGGCTCAGAAATTGAGCTACCAAAATTAGATCTCAAATTAATTTCCATCATTTAATTTGTGTCTATAGAATTGTTCTCTAGATTGTATGATAAAATCTTTTGAAATATATATTTACGTATAATAAAAATTTAATTTTGTAAGATTTTATCCAGAGCTTTCAAAAGAATCTCTTTTTGATTCCATGGAATGAAATGGTTCCATTCTGGATTTAAGATGTACTCAATTTTAGAATTTACTAAATGATCTTTGGCAAATTTTACATTCTCAAAAGGAACTAGAGTATCCTTTTCTCCATGTACTATCGTTGTTGGTGATTTTATTTTCTTCCAATCCGAAAGAATGTTCTCTAGTTCATTTTTTAATTCTAAGATTTCCACATTGGATGTAATTAATTCTTGGGGAAGAATCCATTGAATCACCAACCATTCTGCAAGATAGTTAAACCATTCTTTTTTTTCTAGTTGCGGATCTATGGAAGCCGCAACCAAAACTAAATGTTTCGTTTCCTTGGGGAAATCCATAGCTATCTTACTCGCAACAGGGCCTCCATAAGAATGGCCTACTAGAATCCAATGAGAATTAGGATGTTTACTGTTTAAACAATCTCCTATAGCATGAGCATGATTGTATAGAGATACTTCGGGTTCTCCTGGATTTGATCTACCATAGCCTAAACGATCAAAAGACATCATGGTTGTTTGTTTCAATAATTCTGTATTTTTTAAAAAGAAAAGAAAATTATCCCAGGAACCAGGGGAGCCATGAATAAAAACAAGAATTGTTTTATTTAAGTTAGGTGGGATCTGCCTGGTTTCTGTGTATGCAATCGTTTTTTGATTGTAGTTGCATTTTTCATAAATAGGAGATATATTATTTTTTTCGAAAGCTTCTTTAATCTTAAGTTGATTATTGTGTATATCAGAAGGGTAAGAACAGGTAATTAGATTTGAAAGTATTAAAATCTTGATAGCCAAAACAAGCTTAGCAAAAGTTTTCCAACATTTTATATTGCTATTAAAATATTTCATAGTTATATTCATCTATACCTATAGATAAGTTAAATTTTGAATTGGTTAGATTATGAACTTAGATCCATCATTTTTCTAAATTCTTCATTAGCCTCATATACATTTTCGTTCAATCTGTATTCTTTTTTCAATCCGTGAACTAAATACATTTGTATTTCACCTTTGTTCTTTGCTGAAATATTTCCTCTATTTTCACAATAAAAATAATCTTTGATTCTATCATAGGTTGAATTGGAAATATTGACTTGGCCAACAAGACCACTAGATTCTAAGCGACTTGCCGTATTCACTGTATCGCCCCAGATATCATATGCGAATTTGTTCTTACCAACAACTCCAGCAACTACTTTTCCTGAGTGAATTCCTAATCTCAATTCCCAACAAGCTTTACCCAAGGCCTCTCTTTTTTGTTTATGCTCTCTCATATAGGAGACAATTTCTAAAGAACATAATACCGCGTTAATAGCATGATGTATATTTTCTTGTGGTAGACCTGAAACAGCCATATAAGAATCACCAATTGTTTTGATTTTCTCTAGTTTATATTTTTCAGTGATTCGATCAAACTCAGAAAATATTTCATCTAATTCATAAATCAATTCTTCTGGTGTCATAGTTTCAGAAATCTTAGTGAATCCTGCCATATCTGTAAATAAAACGGAAACAGATTCATAACTTTTAGGTTGCACAATATCATTCGATTTTAATTCTTCTGCAACTGATGATGGTAGAATGTTTAGAAGTAAACTTTCAGATTTATCACGTTCTGAATTCAGATTTCGAACAAGAATAAAGATGAGTAATCCATTTAGAAGTAAAACAAAAATATAATTACTAGCAGCATCTTGGAATCTTTCTTCTGCGTTGGTATGATTTGTAACAAATTCTGGATAGTTGTGCTCTAAGGTAAATAGAAAGCCAACAAGTAAAATATAAACCAGATATACATATATGATTCTATGATGCCTCATGATGATTGTTGAAATCACTAAGGCAGGTATAAAGTAATAATGAGAACCTCCCAAACTTCCTGCATTCGTAATCCAATTAATGGACAAGAAAGTTACTAAGGTAATCGTAAATGGCCAGAATAAACGTTCAGAATATGATTTGAATCTAGAAATAAGGTAATAAATTACAAAGAGGATTCCGGAACCAAATGTAATTCCAAAAATAAGCAAAGCATTAGGAAGATAAAAAACAAAAAATGATCCAATAATGTTTAATATTCCATTAACTAGGCTAATATAATTAAAAAGTCGATTTTCGAGACTAGTCTTCTTAGGGTGTCCAAATATTTTGTAGAGTAGATTCATATTTTTACTTTCTTAAGTATTCGGATTATAAAGCTTTAGGTTACTTTTAGTTAGAATTTTTTCTCATCCATTCAACTCTCTCCCAGCCATTTTTAGACTTAGCATCTATTAACTCACCAGGCATTTTTTCAGAAAGTAATTTTAGGAATTCTTCTTTCTTTTCAGTTATGACTCCACTGAAAATAAAATGCTTACAATTGATTCTTGCCAAATGATTGATATTCTGAGATAAGACAGCAAATGTGATATTTGCTAGAGTTAAGTCATATTTTTGATGAAAAACTCTAGGATTATCAAAACCAGATTCCTCAGCTTCAAATATTGTTGGATAGGGGTATATATTTTCCTTCCAATTCGATAGGGCAGCCTTAACGGCGTTTGGATCTATATCCAGAGAAAATATTGATTTGGCTCCGAGAAGTCCTGCAAGTAAGGATAAGATTCCTGAACCTGTGCCAAGATCCAAGATTGCTTTATCTTTTATTTCTAAGCTCTGCAATCTTTCCACAATCATTTGAGTTGTTTCATGGTGTCCTGTTCCAAATGCAACACCGGGATTAAGATACAAAGGCATTTCCTTTCTTGAAAGTATATCTTCAACTAACTTTGACTCTTTCTCCCAAATTGGTATGATCCATACATTTCCTACTTGAAAAGGTTTATAGAATTCTTTATATGCTTCTTCGTATTCTCTTGTTTCGATTTCGCGAGATTCTAAAACGAAAGAATCAGGACAGATTGCTTTGAGATAAATGAGGATTTTTATTTCAGAAATGGGATCATCTGAATTAAGATAGGCACGTATATTTGTATTTTCTCTTAGAATGGATTCTTCAACTTTGGGTATACTGGAATCAAAAAGAATTTCATAATAACCAGGTAGTTGTAGGGTTTCTAAAAAGTCGGATAGGCCTGGTTCAAAATCTTTATTGATTTGGATTTTTATTTCTTTGTATAGCACAATAGAATAATTAACCGACTTCCTCAGTGTAGTCCATTACTAAATACATAATTGTTTCTTGGTCGGTTGGATTTGAATATTCATGCGCAACATCGGCACGAAAGTAAACTGCATCTTTAGGATCAAGCTCCACTACCTGGTCTCCAACACGTAGTCTTAGCTTGCCACTAACAACAACTATGTTTTCAACGGTGCCAGTTTGGTGGGGTTCAGCTACTTCAATCCCACCTGGCTTAAGAACCAGTTCATAAAATTCAGATTTTCGATTTCCATTAAATGGAAACAAGGCTCTAGATGAAAATACCTTAGAACTAGAAAAAAGCATCTTGGAATTTTCTGCCTTTAGCAAGTATACTCCTTCTTGCCTTTTTTCTTTTAAGAGTTCGCTAAAGGGAACATTCAGCCCATTTGCAATTTTCCAAAGAACTGCTATGGTTGGGACCGATTTGCCCTGTTCAATTTGGGAAAGCATGGCTCGACTCACACCACACCTAGATGCAAGTTTATCTAAAGAAAGACCTTTTGTGTGGCGGATAACTTTTAAATTCTCTTTGACGACATCTGTTATATAATCGCCGTCCAATTCTTTCATAGAATCTTCGTCTTTATTCTCTAGATTTTGTCCAACCATGGGACCAATATCCAATATAACGGATAAGTCTACAAGCAAAAAAGAATATGGCATGCTATCCAAGGCTATGAGTAAGTTATTTTGGAAATTATTTTCCTTCGATGAGAATTATGGGAGGTGCTTTTGGCAATTGTTGCAAAAGGGGGATCAAGTTTTCTATCTTTCCCCTATACATCCATTGCTCACTAGGATGGGTAAGATGAAGTCCTAGAAAAATCCTTCGATTAGAATTCTTATTCAGGAAAGGGACAAGGTCTTCAATTATTTTTTTATATCTGTAGGGTGTTTCCAGTATAACAAGTGTATGGTTCAGTTTCAGGTATCTTGTAAGCTCTTGCTTACGAATTTCTGGTTCCCTTGGAAGAAGCCCAACAAAAGTAAACGGACGTGTAGAAAAGCCACAAAGAGCAAGTCCAGCGTCAAGGGAAGAGGCACCAGGGCAGAAATCCAATTCAAAACCGGAGTCATATAATTTGGGAATGAGGGAACGTCCAGGATCTTCTAGATTGGGAAGTCCCGCATCAGAAACAAAGGCAACTACTTTTGAGTTTCGTATTTCTTGTAGCAGTTCTTGGAAATCTTTCTCGTTGCTATGTTCATTATAAAGGATGAATTTTCTTGGAATCCCAATTCGTTTTAAAAATGCAGATAGAAATTTACTCTCCTCTCCAATCAAAAGATCGGCTGTTTCAAGAATTTCTTTTGCACGGTAACTTAAATCTGCATCATTTCCGATTGGAAGTGAGATTATATAGATTTTGACCTTTTTGGTTTGATTAGATCCAGTCGTGGACATGAATATTATTATCTCTACAGATTTTGTTGAGTTCTGAATTTCCTCTATCAAATAATACACCTAGTCGACTAGCTGCTTTCAACATAGGGAAATCGTTGATCGTATCTCCAAAGGCTATATCTGGCTTCTGTCCAAAATTCTTAAGTATAGTCTCTACTTTACCTTCACCATAGGGATAGGGTTCAATGATTTCAGAAGTTGTTAGGTCATTCTTGATTACAAGATTCATCCCAAAGACATCTGATTCATCTAATCCCAGTTCTGGGGTAGTAACTTGAATTGCCCAAGTAGGACTAGCTGTAATAATTTTTATTTTCCATTTTGATTTCTTGAACTCTAAGAGAAGTTCATGAAGAGGCGACCTAGGATGAACATAACTAGAATTTGATTTTGAGCTTTCTAAATTTTGCAACCAGATTTCTCGCACAAAGTGCTTAAAGTGTTTTTCTTTCCAACCACTAAATAAAAAAGATGTCCATCTATAAGATGGTCCGAGTCCTAATCTTTCATAAATACTATTGTATTCTTCTAGACACAAATTGTACCAATCATGGTTCTTGTGGAGGTTGGAATCAGAATGGATTTTTTCCGCATCTAGGGGATTGCGAAAAAGTTGGTAGTAGGGAAGTCTCTCTAAATCTGAGATCTGAGGATAGCCTGCTTGCAATAGTGCATGCATAACTTTTTCCCCAAAATCTCCTCTAACAAAGGTATTATCAAAATCAACAGCAATTAAACCTGGAGAAGTTTGAAGTAACTTCTCCCAGATTGGTATAAGATCTGTCCAGGCTTTGGGAACCAGGAATTTAATCCAGTTGAGCGATTGCTTCCAAAGAAGCAGGAAAATTAGGCAAAAAATGTTCTGGATTCAAGAAGATATTTTGGTATCTCACTTCAAAGTGTAAATGAGGTCCTGTAGATTTACCAGTGGTTCCTGAGAAAGCAATGATCTGACCTTTCTTTACTCTATCTCCAGATTTTACCATAACATGTGTATTATGAGCATAAATTGTTTCAGTTTGTGCGATTTGAGGATGGGAAATTTTTACAATTTTTCCATAATGCCCTTGCCAACCTGCCTCAGTTACTTCACCATCAGCAGCAGCAACAATGATGCTTCCTCGAACACAGGCTATATCAATCCCTGTATGAAACTTGTGCCATCTTCTACCAATTCTAGAAGTGATTTTCGTATTTTTATCCATGATGACAGGCCAAACTAGTTTGTCTGGTTCAGAAAGCACTGCTTCTCTGGATTTGCCTTCTAGTTCAAGCTCACTGAGTCTAGCTTCACCGTATGGGAAGAAGAGTGGACTATTATTCGGGATCTTCTTAGCGTTTTCAAGTTGGTTTATTTTGAGAAATTCATCGTAATTCGTATGATTTTCAGCTAATATATTTTCGAGGGCGTTCTTTGACTTTCCGATTGTAATCCAGATTCCATCTTTTCCTTCATAAGATTGGATGTATTGGTTATCTAGAATGGTTAATTCCTTCTTAGAATCTGCGAATGTAGTGTAGGTAAAAAGTGCTGCTATAGCAAGAATAGTACCTAGAATTAAGCTTTTAATTTTATTTTTCATTTGTTGCTCCAATTTTTTATTGTGCACTGCCAAAATATCCGACCTCCTTTCTAAGTCAAACCCATTTCAGGTTTTTTCTCTGGACAATCCTAAGCCCAATAGGGGAATCTTTATATATGCCTGTTCCTTTTTCAAATATGTCTTCTATTCAATTTCCTAAACCTTTCGAATCTCTAAGCTGTAAGCAGTGTCGAGAAGGAAATGGTCTAGGATTTCCTATATCTATGGCTTTTCAGCCAATTTGGGATGCAGAAAAAAAAGAAATATTTTCCCATGAAGCCCTTGTTCGAGGCCCAGAAGGCCAAGGAGCTGGTTGGGTTTTTAAACAAATCAATGATACGAATAAGTATGCCTTTGATCAATCTTGTCGTGTAAAAGCGATTGAAATGGCTTCTAAGCTGAAGTTGAAGACCCAATTGAATATTAATTTCTTACCCAATGCTGTCTATAAGCCTGAAACATGCATCAAAGCTACCTTAGAGGCATCTCAAGAATTTGGATTTCCCATCCAACAGATTATTTTTGAGGTTACCGAAACAGAGGAGATCGTTGATCAGAATCATTTGCTTTCGATCTTTAATTCCTACAAAAAACAGGGATTTTTTACTGCTATAGATGATTTCGGTGCTGGTTATTCTGGATTGAATCTTTTATCTAAATTTCAACCTGATTTTTTGAAAATCGATATGGAATTAATAAGAGATGTTGATACCTTATCAGCTAAGAAGATTATAGTCGATTCAATTGTAAATATTTCAAATAAATTGAATATTTTAGTTATAGCAGAAGGGATCGAAACAGAGGCAGAATTCTTAACTTTGAGAGACTTAGGAATTCGTTACTACCAAGGTTATTTATTCTCGAAACCAGTATTTGAAGGATTAAGTACAGAAAATCTCTATTCTTAGTAAGAATAGTCATTCACGATAGATTCTTCGCGTTGATATTGACATTCTAGCCTCCTAAGAATACCTTGATACCATTATTAATTAGGAGAGTAAGATGGATGTCCTTCAGTCTTTATTAACCAGTCTCAGTTCACCCATGGTGCTTGCATTTCTTCTTGGAATCTTTGCTACCGTTGTTAAAAGCGATATGAAATTTCCTGAAGGGTTTTATGTGGCACTGACTGTCTATCTTCTCTTTGCTATAGGCATCAAAGGAGGAGTAAAATTATCTCAGACAACCTTAGAGGAATTCTGGAAGCCTGGTCTTTCCGCAATTGTACTTTGTTCAGTAATTCCAATTTGGAGTTATTTTATCCTTCATAAGCTTGGGAATTTTGATAAAGTCAATGCAGCTGCCATAGCGGCACATTTTGGATCTGTTTCGGCGGTAACATTTTCAGAAGGATCAGCTTTTTTAGAGCTTTTGCAACAACCTTACGAAGGTTTCATGCCATCTCTTTTAGCTATCATGGAAGTTCCCGCTATTATTATGGCATTATTGATCATTAAAATCCAAAAAAATTCTGACCAATCCTCTGAGGGAGGGGGTTGGGGTAAAATTCTTCATGAACTTCTCACTGGGAAAGGAACTCTTCTTTTGGTGGGCGGACTAGTCATTGGTATGGTTTCTGGTAAAAAAGGTTTTGAACAGGTAGCACCCTTATTTGATACACCTTTTAGAGGAGTCCTGACATTATTCCTACTAGAAGTAGGTATGGTTACAGGTCGAAGATTAAAGGATTTAGTTCAGGCTGGACCTTTTTTGGTTGGATTTGGAATCATAATGCCCTTATTGCATTCCGTGCTAGGAATCTATCTTGGTTATTGGTCTGGACTTTCTTTGGGCGGGGCAACCCTTTTTGGAGTATTATCAGCCAGTGCCTCCTATATAGCTGCTCCAGCTGCTGTGCGAATTGCACTACCTGATGCAAGCCCAACATACTATTTGACAGCATCTCTTGCAATTACCTTTCCTTTCAATGTTACCCTTGGTCTTCCTCTTTATTATTCTATAGCAAGGTGGGTTTACGGAGTATAAAATGAATACAATTATGAAACCAGTAAAATTAGTTACGATCATTGCTTTGGATTCCTTAGAAGCAAAAATAGTCCAAGATATGGATAAATTAGAGATCCGTGGATATACGATCAGCCCTGCTCATGGCAAAGGCTTGCATTCTAAGAAGATATCCGATTGGGAAGGTACTAACATTCGAATTGAGTCCCTTGTTTCTGAAGAAAAAGGGAAGAAGCTTGTAGAAATGATTCGAGATAAATATTTAAATAAATACGGAGTCGTGCTATTTGTATCGGATGTGGAGGTTTTGCGGCCAGAAAGATACTCTTAATTTTAGTTAGGTTATAACAAAATATTTCAAAATTGAGGGATGTTCTTCAAATAATGTTTTTAGACATAAGTTTAAGATAGGTTTTGGCTTGCTCGGGACTAAGCCTTAAAAGATTATTGTTTGGAA
>PEQN01000035.1 GCA_002786225.1 Leptospira sp.
CAGGGATATTATTCTTAGATGAACCTTCTGCAGGACTAGATCCTATTACATCAGTAGAACTGGATCATTTAATCATTCGTTTATCAAGATCACTTGGGGTAACATTCGTTATAGTGACTCATGAACTCGCAAGTATCTTTACAATTGCAGACAGAGTCATTGTTCTTGATAAGGAATCCAAAGGGATTATTGCTGATGGTTCTCCTGAAGATCTAAAAGATCATTCTAATATAGATTTTGTTGTTCGATTTTTCAATCGAATTCCAACTGAGAAAAATGAACTTGATAAGAAACTTAATATGAGTAGGATGGGAGCTAAATGAAGCAAAGCTCAAATTATTTTAAAGTAGGAATTTTTGTTTTAGCTGCCATTTCTATTTTTGTGACTTTTATAATTGTTTTAGGTGTAGGATCCATTTTTCGTCAGAAAGTGTATATGGAGACTTACCTAGACGAATCTGTTCAAGGTCTTGATATTGGTTCGGCTGTGAAACATAGGGGAGTCAAAATTGGTTCTGTTACTGAAATAAGTTTTATACAAAATGAATATCCTCTCAAAGAAGATAAAGATGGTCAGAATAATTCTTATCAATACGGTCGGTATGTTTATATCAAAATGTCAATTCCAGGAATCGTTAAGGCTTTGCCTTTAACCCAAATTGACCAAGCCATACAACAAATGATAAAACAAGGACTCAGAGTAAGGCTCTCTTCCCAAGGATTAACTGGAACTGCTTATCTTGAGGTAGATTATCTTTCACCTGACAAGAATCCTCCACTTCCCATAACCTGGAAGCCCAAATACCATTATATTCCTTCGGCACCTAGTACAATATCAAGGCTAAGTGCATCCTTAGATACTTTCTTTGATAAATTAGAATCGACTGATATTCGAGGTCTTATATTAAATTTGAATACTCTAATCCTTACTGTGAATGCTGAGGTAGAAAAAGCAAAATTAGGAGAACTTTCCAAAGAAGCCACAGTTTTAATTTCTGAACTCAGGAAGACGAATAAGGAATTGAATTCTATTCTTGCTAGCCCTGAAATGAAAAATGCTCCCAAAAAATTAGACCAGGCATTAAGCCAATTGAACACTACTACAAAAAGATTCGATATCATTCTATCTTCTAATCAAAATGATATTGGTCTTGCTGTTGAAAATCTGAGAACCGCTTCCCAAGACTTGAAAGAAGTTACAGGCAATGCAAAAAAATATCCTTCCATGATACTATTCGGTGAACCTCCCGCAAAATCTCAACTCTGGAAATAAATATGAATTTTCTATTTAATAAAAATATTTTTACCTTTATCATTTACTTTTTTCTGTTTTCTTTTAGTTTTTGTATTTCATTTAACAAAGATTATCCAGAGAAAAAATCATTCTTGATTGAAGTAGCACCCAGCCAAGAAAGCAATAAACCAAGAAGCTTGCCTTCGGAACGTGTTATTAAGTTGAGAAAGGTAAATGTTTCAAATAAGTTTTCGGATAAAAGTTTTGTATATAGAAGATCAGAGACAAAATACGAATCGGATTTTTATAATGAATTTCTCATTAGCCCACAACAAAATATAGCAGAAGAATTTATACGATACTTAGATCGTAGCAACGTTTTTCAATCGGCAACGGATATGAGTTCTCGAATAGAAGCCAGTCATTTTATTGAAATCGATGTTATTCAATTGTATGGAGATTTTAGAGATTCTAGCAAGCCTAAATCATTGATTGAGTTGCAGATTCGAGTATTTGATGATAGGGAAGCAGATTATAAACCTGTTTGGCGGAAAAATTACCAAAGAGCAATTGCCATGAAGAATGAGACACCTGAAGCCTTAGTCATTGGTTGGGATAGTGCTTTATCTGAAATTACGAAAGAATTTATTTCTGATGCTAATAATTGGAAATAAAAATTAACTTCATGAAATTCTAGCAGAAAATATATCATTCCTAGAAATAAGAATACTAAGAATGATTTTATCTAAATAAGAGTGCATTTGAATTTTATCAACTTCTTCAAGGCTCATCAATTTAAGTTTTGGTTGCATGAAAGTAACAAATCGACTCAATCGTACTGAGAAGTATTTTGTTAGCCAGAAACGAAACTTGGTAAAATTTAATTTCTTCACACTACCAAGATTACCTTCCGATTCCCATCTTTGTTTCACAATTCTAAAAGTCACAAACTCATTTTTCACACCGAGAATAAGGTCAAAGAAATTTCTATTTCCTGAAACTAAAACTCGGAGTAGTATTAAATCACCTAAGAGGTTATCTAACTCTCTGCAAATTTGAAACCTTTCTCTTCCAGTGATTTTACCATCATCAGACATGGTCAAAATATACACATCATGAAGCCGTCTAACATCTTTAAGCATTTCATTAAATACACTTTCGACTGTTATAGGTTCATCCGATTCATTCAGTAGATAGGGAATGATTCCATTTCCCTTAAAATTTCCGTCTGTATCAATCGTAAAATTAGTAACCATTTTTATTTGATAGAGTATATTTGTATAAAATCTACAGTCTGTGCAACAGAACCAGGTGCACCTGAGAGTATTACTACCTTATCTCCTTCTTTTACATATCCACCAGATTTTAATGTTCTATTCATAAATGCAATCATATCTGGAAATTTATCCATCATAGGCATTACAAATGGCTCAACACCCCAATACAATTTCATCTTTCTTGCTGTCATCAAGAAAGGTGTAAAAGAGTAAATTGGAACATTCGGTCGAAATTCTGATGAAAGTAAGGCAGAATATCCAGATCTTGTAAAGTTAATGATAGCTTTTGCATGTATTTCTCTAGATATTTGTTCGGTTGCAGTTCCTAGAGCAGTTCGACCTTTTTCAGATTCCCAATATTCACCTCGTCTTCTAGTATCGTTCCATACAAATGATGATTCAGTAGCTTGGATTATTTTGGACATAATGTCCACTGATTCAATAGGAAACTTACCACTCGCCGATTCACCCGAAAGCATTACTGCATCTGTTCCATCCATAACTGCATTCGCAACATCCGAAGCTTCCGCTCTTGTTGGTCTAGGGTTATCTATCATGGATTCCAACATTTGGGTTGCTGTTATTACTGGTTTGCCTTTAACATTCAGTCTGCGGATGATTTCTTTTTGTAGAATTGGAACTTTTTCTGTTTCCATCTCTACTCCTAGATCCCCTCTTGCTATCATGATACCGTCGCAGGCTTCAATGATTTCTTCAATATTCTGAACAGCTTCAGGTCTTTCGATTTTTGCAATTAGACCCGTATAGGAATCTTTCATAAATTGGCGGGCAAGTTCCAAATCAGCAGCTCTTCTGACAAAACTCAAAGCTATATAATCAACCCCTAGATTCAAAGCAAATTTAAGATCCGATATATCCTTCTCAGTGAGAGCTGGTGATGATATGGGAGTTCCAGGTAAATTAATGCCTTTGTTGTTTTTTAGGATGCCACCTATGACTACTTCTAGGACTGCTTTATTTTCTTTACGATGAACTGACTCAACTTTGAAAACTAATTTACCATCATCAACAAGAACCTTATGTCCAACTTCTAAATCCATAATAAGGTTTTCATAAGTACAACCAATTTCATTGCTATCACCAATAAAATCGGATTGGTTATTGATAGTAATCTTAGATCCATTTAAAAGTTCTAGGCTGTCATTTTTTAATTTCCCAGTTCGGATCTTAGGTCCTTGTAAATCAGCAAGGATTCCAATTGGTTTCCCAGACTCTTGTTCACACTCTCTTAAGAGTTCATAGGTTTTTTCATGATTATCTTGTGTAGAATGAGAAAAGTTAATCCTAGCTATATCCATACCAGCTTGAACTAAAGAAAGAATCTGTTCTTTTGTGGAAGTCGCGGGACCTATGGTGCAAACGATTTTCGTTCTTTTTTCTGAGATTTGCTCTTGGGAATTTGACATAGGCACAATATAGGAGAGTGATAAAGCTTTGCAAGAAGGATTTTGGATAATAGTAACAAAGTTATTGCAATTTTAGGTTGATTCTGAGTAATTATGGCGAATCCTGTACTTAATTGTGAAATCTAAGAACTCTGTAATCATCTATAGTCCTTTTTATAATCTTGATTTAGGCAGACATGTTTTTCCTGCTCAGAAATACTCGCTTATCTATGATAGAATAAAAAGCGATAGCAAGTTAAAAGATATAGAAATAGTAGCACCTGACAGAGCAAATATGGAAGATTTAGAATTAGTTCATACCAATTCGTATCTGGATGATTTATTTTCCTATGAGCATACCTTTCGCACTATGTATTCAGAACTTCCACTAACAAGATCTATCATAGATTCATTTTTATTTGGTGTAGGTGGAACTATACAAGCAATGAAGCTTGCTAAAGATTATAATTTTTGTTTCAATCTTGGAGGTGGATACCACCATTCTTTTCCAGATAAGGCGGAAGGTTTTTGTTATCTAAACGATGTAGCCATCGCCACCAAGATGTATCAATTGGAAAATCCTGGTAAAAATGTATTGATTATTGATTTAGATCTCCACCAAGGCAACGGAAACTCATATATCTTTCAAGATGATCCAAGTGTTTTCACTTACTCTATGCACCAAGGAAATATTTATCCTAAAAAGGAAGCATCTACATTAGATCTTTCTTTAGAGCCTGGTATCAAAGATAAAGAATACTTAAAAATTTTGGACGAGTCTTTATCGAATATTAAAATGAATTTTAAGCCTGATATCATTTTCTATTTAGCAGGAGCGGATCCGTATGAATATGATTCTCTTGGTGAATTAAAGATTAGTATGAATGGACTTAAGGATAGAGATCGTAGAGTAAGGGATTTTTCTCTTGAATGTGACGTATCGACTGTAATTGTGACAGCAGGTGGTTATGCAAAAGACCCTGATGATACAGTTTGTATTCATTACAATTCTGTTAAGGTATTTTCCGAATGAAAGGGGCATGAGTGGGAATATTCACTAACTCAGACAAGCGTTCTGATTCGAATGAGTGGTTAGATTTATCTGATCTTGCCATGGTTGACCTGTCTAAAGAACTCAATACATCCCTTACTCCAGATGACATGGTTTTTGGAAAATTTTCCAAGGTTGAGATACTCAGCTTAATGGAAGAAAGTGGTCTTATATCCATGCTCCACAGCAGAGGATATTCTACTTTTAATATTGAAATCAATGTCTTGTCTCTTTTGGATAATAGAATTTTTGTTAAGACTTTAAACGGTGAAATACTTGTTCATATTCGTTTAAAATATTCGGATTTCCGTTTCAACGAAAAAACAGAAGCCTTTAAGATGGTTTATATTGATTGGTTATTAACTCAAAATATCAAATTCATTCCAGGCAAGTACTCCAAACAATTATTTTATGGTCAAGAATATCCGGGTTTAGCTATTTTTGTGGAAATAACAGAGTTTATTCGATTGCTAACCAAAAAGTTAGGAGCTCATGGAGTTTTTAACATTCCTGAATACTTTCATGATGCAGTGCTTTTTCGAAATAATTTTAAATATATAGATCCTCATAAAGAGGGTCAATTTCGTGCCTTAATAGAATTATCCATTTCAAAAAGAGTTCGAGAGCTCAGCAATGCAATTCATCAAAAGAGATTACAGTGGGATGATGAAGCAGGAGAACTATTCGATTGGTTTTATGGAGAGATGTTGACCTGTGTAGATCCATATTTGGAATCTACTATTTTCAATGATGATTATTTCCGTAAAGTTAAAGAATCAAAAGCTAAATGTAAATTTAGAATATTAGAATAATGTCAGAACCCTCATCCATTAAACCAGAAATTCTTGTCATTGATGATGATGACTCAATTTGTGAAACTCTTGAAGTGATCATTCAAAGTCTTGGTTACTATTGTGTATACTTTACGAATCCGCACCAAGGACTTGAATACTATATTAGAGAACAGAATCCAATTATTCTCCTAGATGTTAATTTTCCAAATATCTCTGGTTTGGAACTCTTGGCAAAAATAAAAAGCAAGAATCCTATGAGTCAAGTCTTAATGATGACAGGTGAAAGAGAAATTCAAACTGTAGTCTCATCTTTGAGTAATAGAGCTACTGACTTTTTACTAAAACCCTTTAATCTGGAATCAGTAAAATCTGCTATAGAGCGAGCTTATCATTTTTATTCTATTCTTAAAGAGAAAGAATCCAACGATGAATCTATTTTACGGGATTTGCGACTTGCATCAAAGCTTCAATCTAAGGTTTTTAATATCCCCCAAGAGATTCCCTTCAAAGTTTTGGGTGATATTCATCCAGCCTTGTTTGTATCAGGGGACTACTATCATGTTATTCCCATGGATGAAAATAATATCTTAGTTTTGTTAGGTGATATAGAGGATCACGGGGTGACATCTGGCTTAATTGCATTGTTAATGAGTAGCCTTGTTAAGGATCTAGCCAAAAATAAAGAAATGAATCCTTCTATGTATTTAGAAAAAATGAACAAAGAACTTTGTTATGACATAGGAACTCATAGTATGACTGCTGTTGTTATGATCTTTAATACAAAACACAAAAAGATTAATTATTCTAGAGGAGGTCATCCTTTTCCAGTTTTTTATCCTAAGAATAAATCAGATTACCATCTATTAGGCGAAAGATCTGGTCATTTGCTTGGTATCATGTCTGATATTGAATTCATCAATCACGAAATGAGTTATGAAGAAGGAGATATCATGCTTATTTATAGCGATGGTTTGCTCAATAGCTTGCAGAGTCCTTTATTAAACCAATTGAATCACATTCATAAAAATTCTAAATCCAAACTTATAGAAATGGATGATTCAATAAGATCTTTTATTGATTCTCAGAAGGGGTCTGTAATGTTTCAGGATGATATTTCTTACCTTCTTCTAGAACTTTAAGATATCTATGATGGTAGTCAGTTAATTTGATGAAAAAGTTCTTCGACCATAATTTATCTAATCTTCCAGATGAATTTTCTACTGCTTGATCTAATTCCTTTTTGTATTGGTAATTTTCTTTTATGAGTGAATCTCTATCCTTGTGATTGATTTTGTGTAACTTTGTTCTAGCTTTAAAAAGAAAATAATCCAATTTAAGATAATCCTTTTTGTTGTATTTATGAATTGATTCGTATTTAATTCTGTTTTCTTCGACATAGGTTTTAGCAATATTCATATCTGTGATGAAGGATGTTTCTAAATTTGGAGGATTAGTTGAAAGACTTACAGCAGTCGAAATAATAAAACCAAGGAAATATAAAAGAAAAGGTAAAATTATGTTTTTATTTTCCATATGAGGGTAGTAAAGAAAACAAAAGAAAATGAGAGGAATAGAATAAAAACTCATCAAATCCCAGTCAGCTGGATAATTTAAAAGTGGGTTAAAGACTATAGAATGAATAAAGAAACCAAGTATAACCAAAATAATAAGAATATTTTCTGGTAAGGAGCAAAATTGTTTAAATGTATCTTTATTAGAGATATATGCAAAAGATAAAAATACAACTGCAAAACCATTCGTAAACCAAAGATTGCCTAAGATCTCAATGAGATGATTGGTTGATATGATTTTGCGTATTGGATAAAAAGGCAAGGACATAATATGTGTTTGGTTTGATGATGCTATGGGATCAGAAAAAAAGAGAAAATATGTGAACACGAAGCCAATGAGGAAACTTGCTAATAGAATAGAAATCAATGAATTGAAAAGAAATTTATTTTTTTCAGATTTATAATAAGCAAAATACGTAAGACTAATTGCTATATAACCGAATACTAAATGAAAGAGTGCACCCAAACTTGCTAAGAGAGCGATAAGATAAATTACCGACGAATCCTTTCCTTTTTTAGTCAAATTATATATTAAATAAAGAAAGAAATAAAGATATAAACTAACAAGAGTATAATTTTCTGCATAACCAAAGAATAAAAGTGTAGAGCCAGAGGTAAGTAGGAGAAGTCCTTCTATATTTGATCTTTTTTCTTTCTGTATGATAAATATACTAAAAGTTAAAAAAAGTAAACCTGCTAAGGTACTTATCCATCTATAGATTTCTCTAGTCTCATCAAAAGCATTTATAAAGATCGAATGAAGAAAGCCTTCTAAAAATTCATCCAAAGTAATTTGAAATCCAAATATTTTTCCCTCTAAATAAGAATTTTCAAAAAGTATTATTCCATCTCCGTAATTAAGATTTCTTATGGGAATGAAACAAAACATAAGAAAAATAAGACCATAGCAATAAGGGTAAAAATACTGAATCTCAATTGAATTTAGTTTAAGTATTATCTTATCTAAATAGGAAGTACCTTTTCTTCTTATAACAAATAAGAATATTAGTAATAAACTAGATCCTAATATTACATAGGGTTTATTGCCGGAAAATCCCCAATAATTAGTGAAAAGAGCTAATAAAATATTAATGAAGAGAGGGATGGCAAGGTAATAGTTTTTATTCACGAAAAGGCTCCGTTTTATAATTTGGAAAATCTTCCTCTAATTCAGAGATAGAAGTTCTATAGAAACTTCCTTTTCTTATGTTAAAAAAGATAAGTTCTGGCATACTAAATAACATTCCATCTAAGCCTGCCATAAATTGGTTTCCTTTGTCAAATACTGTAAATGGTATACCGAATAATGTTTGCATCAATCCCAAGCTAAGATTTGCAAATCCATAGATAGGTCTCAGTATGATTGTGTCGTCAGTGAAAAAAAGAAATAAATGATCATTTTCATTGTATGAATAAATGCTAGAGCTAGGAACAAAATCCTCTTGGTAAGAAATCCACCATTTTTTTTCATTTTCCTCACGTTGCCTCACATACTTTCTTCTATAGGAGAGAATTTCTGAGGAAGCTTTAGCTTTATAATTTTTCCTAACATCATAACTTGAATAAAATGGAACAAAAGAAAAGGATGTCTTAGGGTCTATGTCTTTTCCTAAATCATTTTGAATCTTAACCGAATCTTTTTCATAAATCTCTGAGATTTTAACAAAGATTTCTGAAGTGCAATTTTGAAAAATGAGATGATAAGGATATATCTCTCTTAGCCTAGAATTATATTTCTCATAATCAGATTTTAATTTAGCTATCGAAGGGTTCAGCTCTTGAGAATTATAAATACTTGGAATTGATATCCAAGCTTCCCCCTCTTTATGAGGTAGAGTTCGATTGGCTGTATTCCTGATAGCTCGATTCAGAGAAGTTGCTTGTTTTATTTCTACCCAACGATTTGCACTGTCTTGGAGTTCTATGAAGTCTTGAATAAGAATATCTTGTGATTCATCAAAGATTTCTTTTCTGAAATTTGAAAAAAGAGGGAAGCTATCAATAGCGATTTTTAAAGCTTGGTTTTCAACTTGCCACTTCACCTTTTCTTCGTTATTGGGGAGAGTATCTAGGAAAACAAATGTCTCTTCTTGGATGGATTGGTAAACAACAAGATAGATTGCTAAAGTTGAAAGGCAGTCCTCTGCCCATTCTGTATTTTGATCCTTAGACTCTAACTGATAGATTAACCTTTCTTCCAAATGACTTAGGAAAAATTTGTATCTTGAAAGTTCACTTTCTGTTGGCTGAAGCTCTTTTTTCTTTGGAAAATAAACTAAACTAGTTTTTTTTAGTCCAATACTTTTATCTAGAATAGTTAATAAGGAGAGTTGTTGAATGGTTCTTTCGTATTTTTCATGCGAAAGTTCGGGTAGAGAGTAAAATGATTTAGATGTAATCTTATTTGTATTCAATTCCCAGGTTTCATTGTTTGAAGATAGCATGAAATTCGTAATTAGATTTTGGGTTTTAATAAGATAATTTTTTCCAAGCCTTAACTCTATTTTTTCTTTTATACTTTTGTATGCATGAGAATTGAAATTGTTCTCAGAGAAATAACCAAGACTTTTAATTTTAAAGAATTGAACTCTGTGTTTTTGTAATAGTTCGTGGAATTCAATTTCTCTTTGCAGTAAGTTTAGATTGCTAAGATGTTTTTCTTGTACAATAAAAAAAGAATTAAAACCACGTTCTAATTTTTTGGCAGCACCATTGCTTGGATGAACCTTGGTTAAAAGAAGGCTACGATTTTCCATAACATTGTAGGTATAGCGAAAGTCGAACCAAGGATCTCTAACTAAATGGAATATTTTGTCAGGGTAGTATTGAAAGTGGTAGACCCAGTTACCAAATTTAATTGCTGAATGTCCTCCGCTGGACTGACCTGCATTGGAATTCACATAAATATATTCAAAGGAATCTATATTTTGGGAATTGAGCGAACTTAGCTCTACGCAAAGAAACAGAAAATATACGGCAAAAAGTTTTGAATTCACAAAATCTTCAAAAACTATTTGCCTTGAGAATTTTAAATTCCGTAGCCTTCTAAAATAGCAGTTTTGATTTCTGGGCGATTTTCGAAAGATGCTAGTACATTTTGTAAGTCATTATTGTTATAACCAGCTAATCGAAGTCCAGAACCTATTGATGTATAAGTTCCCCTGTATTCCTTCCAATCAACAATTCCATTTCTGTAGGCAATTCTCTGTATGTCTTTATCAAGCTGAGAGATAGTATCATTTTGCTTAGCAGAAATCGAAACCAATACTTCTACATCGGATTCAAATCGAGCAGCTTCTTCTGCAGAACCTTTCGAGGAACGACTCAATGAACTTGCTGAATTAGAGATAGAGCTCAATGCCTCACTCATAGATTTGCTAATAGATGCACTCGCAGAATCTGCTGAGTTAGAAATGGTTGCGCAATTACTTAAAGCAAATGCAAGAAGTAAAGAAATAGTTACTTTCATCGATGGCTTCATAAATTTCTCCTAAAAATTTATTCTAGCCTCTTTGTTTTCTAGAAAGGGTCAAACTTTTTTTAATTTCCTAAATCAAAAACAGCTGACTCAAACGGAAGCATTTCAAGAGTTAATGTCTTGGCTTCAGAGTTCCAAACAGCTGATTCTTCTATTTTATCCGTCCAGTAATTGGTCCAAGTCGAATTCTTGGGTTGAATGGGAAGATTGATCTGTATAGACTTTTTATTAGGACTAGGGTTCCAAATACCTAAAAATCCATTTGGATTGTAGAGGGCTTCTGGAAACTCATTTTCAAAAATTCCAATTGGGATAGGCGATTTAGACTGACAAAGTTTTGAAAGCCGGATAGTCTTCTCAAGCAAAGCAAGTCTTTCCTCTTCTAGTTGTGTCATGTCATCGCTAACCAAAAGCATACCACCTGAAACTGCCATGACGGAAGCCATAATGCGTGTTTGTTTCCCAGTCATTGAATTTTTTTTCTTTCGAACTAATAGACAATCTGGATCATTGAACCAAAATTTGCGATGCATAGATGCACGAGTCAGATCATTAACCAAAGCTTTTTGTGTACAAAGTGCATTTTTATCTCTGAGCAATCTTCTTTTAATTTCAGGCTTCCAAAAAGGAGCAACATCACAAGAAATGCGCATGCCTTGAAAATATCCAACAGAAGGAAGAATAGGGGCACCGCATCCAAGTAAGAAGGTATCTTTTCCAACGATTTTACGAATTAATTGAAGTGCTTCTTTGTATCGCATTTGTGGAGTTAGACTAGGATCATAAACTTGTCCAGGCAGAAGTCCTGCATAAAGAAAATCTAACTTTAAATATGGGTATCCCCATTCTTTAGTAATTGTTTTGAATACTTGGCTAAGAAATTCTTTGGATCTAGGGTGGCTTAGATCTAGGCAGTATGTATAACCCTTTCCCCAAAGTGGATTCCAAAGCGCTGGCACAGGTTCTCCTGAATCATCTTTTAGAACTGCTTCAGGATACTTTTTGAAAAATTCAGAATCTTTACGAACAAGGAAGGGAGCAAGCCAAATACCAGGTTGGTAGCCTTCCTTTTTAATTTCATCAGCGATTGCCTTCATTCCAAATGAAAATTTATCATTGGTTGTTAACCAATCTCCTATGGTTCTTTGGTAGCCATCATCTACTTGAAAAAATTGTATGGGCAATTTTTTTTCTTTGATAGCTCTAAGATTTTCTAAAATAATTTTCTCAGAAATTCCTGTATAATAATAGTACCAAGAACACCAACCAGTAGGAACCTTCTTATTCAGTTCTGGAATTGTTTTATTCTTTGCAAATAGTTCAAAATACTGGGCAATGATAGGCTCAGGTGCTCCTTGGAATGGAATAAGCACTAATTCAGGACTTGGTATTTTTGATTTTGGTTTGAGGTTGGGAGTATTATGGTAATCTAATATTGCTGATAGACCCTCAACTCTACCATCTTCTGTTAGTTGAACCGAGATTCTTACACCTGGGTCACTTTCTAAGGAAACACCAAGCAATAAACCCGTGTTACTTGATTTAGAATAGAGGCAGGTAAAACTTTCCGATAAGAAATTACCAGGAATACCATTATGATTTGAGTAATAATTTTCTTGAGAGTAGCGCAGAAAATCTAATCTAGGAGAAACATCCTTTGCTTTTGCCTCATAAGTTGCAGAATAACTCCAAGATTGGTATCCATGTTGTAAAATCTTGAAATCCGTACCTAGAGGGAGGAAATCATGCAATGAAACTTGTATAGTCTCCAAATGAAAGCCTATAGCTGGCCTCTTATCGTCTATCCAATTAAAATGGGTTTGAAGAAATTTATTTTTTGTCTTAGGGGAAACAGAGATTGCCCCTTTAAATTTATTGCAATCCGAATTACTAGCTTCTTCAGTTAGATTCTTGATTGTGGATGTGAATTCTTGGTCAAATACTCTATAAGAGATAATTGCATCTCGCATTCTTGTATATTTTTAATTGAAAGCTTGATTACAAGTAAAAAACTGATCTCTATGACTCAAAAACAATCTAAAATACGTCCGACACTATTCCAAGCTGATTTATCTACTGAAATTTTCCAAGAATACGCAAATGATGATCATCTAGCTGTTGATTGTGAGATGATGGGACTGAATCCTAGAAGAGATAGGCTCTGTGTTATTCAAATCTGTGATTCTAAAAATAAAGCATCCTTAGTGCAGATTCTTCCTGGACAAAAATCTGCTCCCAACATACAGGCATTATTTGAGAATTCTAAAATTACAAAAATCTTCCATTTTGGCAGAATGGATCTAACCTTTCTCAATGCAAGATTAGGAATTCACACCAATTCAGTATTCTGTACAAAGATAGCTAGCAAACTCGCTCGTACATACACAGATAGGCACGGACTCAAGGAACTCGTCAAAGAATTTTTTGATGAAATGTTAGATAAAGGCAAACAGTCCTCGGATTGGGGAAAGAAAATATTGACTAAGGAGCAGATGGAATATGCAGCAAATGATGTAAGATATCTCATTTCACTCAAACATATTCTAACTGATATGCTCGCTAGAGAAGGCAGATTGGATTATGCTGAGAAATGTTTTCAATTTTTGCCTACCTTGGTTGAATTGGATATTTTAGAAATGAGTGAAATTTTTGAACATTAAAATCTATATCTTAGAAATCATTTAGTAATGAAAAAGAAAAGTCCCAGTAAAATTTTTATATGCACTTCTTGTGGGGAAAGCTTTCCTCGTTGGTCTGGCAAATGTCCTTCTTGTGAATCTTGGAATACCATTGAAGAGGAAACAGGATCGGGCGCCAAATTTTCAGAGAAGAAGCAGAACATACTAAGCCCCGCTAGATACGAAATGCCCATTCCTATCAACCAGGTTTCAGCTGAAAAATTCAAGAGAACTTCCACAGGTTTTTCCGAACTTGACTTAGTCTTAGGTGGAGGTATTGTTCCTGGAAGTATAATTTTAATAGGTGGGGAACCTGGAGTGGGGAAATCAACTTTAATCTTAGAAGTTGCTAAAAACCTTGCTTCCACTTCGAAAATCATCTATGTTTCGGGCGAAGAATCATCTGGTCAGATAGGACTTAGAGCAAAGCGAATGGGAATAGATACGGACTCTATCCTTCTATCCTCAGAGTCTTATGTGGAAAACATAGTGCAAATGATGGAACATTTAGAACCTAAATTAGTATTCATAGATTCCATACAAACCGTTCAGAAAGAATCCCTGGTTAACCAAGCTGGTACAGTAACACAACTTAGAGAAAGTACTCAAAGCTTTATGGAAGCAGCCAAGCGTTTATCTATTCCTGTGATTTTGATTGGTCACATTACCAAAGAAGGTCAGATAGCAGGACCTAAGGTTCTTGAACACTTGGTAGATACCGTTTTATACTTCGAAGGTGATAAGTTAAATTACTATCGTATCATACGTTCAGTAAAGAATCGATTTGGGGCTGTGGGAGATATAGCTGTTTTTGAAATGAAAAACAATGGTTTGGAAGAAGTAAAAGATAGAAATGATCTTTTTATTTTTCGAGATGGAGAAAACACAGAAGGCTCAGTCCTCTCAGCCGTTCTGGAAGGTACTAGAGCCTTAAGTGTAGAAGTACAAGCCTTAGTTGCAAAATCAAGTTTAGCACAGGCTAGGCGTATGTCGGAAGGATTAGATAACAAAAGATTGATTTTACTTTGTGCGGTCTTAGAAAAATACCTTGGACTACCTCTATCTGGCTCTGATGTATTTGCCAATCTTGCAGGTGGTCTCAATGTGGATGAACCTTCTTTAGATCTTGCTATTTGTGCTGCGATTTATTCAAGTTCTATGGGACTTTCTGTACCCTCCAAGTCAGCCTTCTTAGGTGAAGTTGGTCTTTCCGGAGAGGTAAGAAATGTTGGGCAATTAGGACTTAGGTTGAAAGAATTAGAAGCCTTGGGTGTGGATAAGGTAATACTTCCTATTTCAGGAAAGAATGAATGGAAGGAAAACTCCCACGGTTTTGAGTTAGTTGGAATCAAACATTTAAAAGAGATTCCTTCGCATATCCAATAGCTTACTTACAGCTTCTGCAAATTCGAAATCAAGTTTAGTAAGACCATTGACATCGTGCGTCCAAATTTCGAGGCCAACATTTCCATAGGTATTTGTTATCCTTGGATGGTGGTTCATTTTTTCTGCAAGTATAGCAACTTCGGTTAGAAAGGAAAAGGCAGATGAAAAATCAGGAAATTTGCAATTGCAAATCAATTTGTTCTTTTCTAAGGACCAAAAGGTTCGGATATTTTCATATTTTTGGTTTATTTCTTCTTGTGTCAGTGTAGAATATTTCATAAGGTTTTATTGTATTTTAGACTATTGTTTCTATACACCTAACACTTGATTATTGTCAAATGCATTGCTTGGAAAACTTGAGTAGGGAAGAAGCATTCATGAAGTCCCATTCCACCAAGTCCTAAGGGATTTTCTAAACTCTGATTTATACCAGCACCATATCCATCAGTGAATATTCCAATACAGTAAACTTTTAATTTGCTCATTGCTATTCCTTTATAATGATTTTAGTTTTTGATACTATGTAATGTAATGTATTTTTGAAAGCCTGGGTTAAATAAAAAAGTAAATGGACTTAAATTCAATTCTATTTCCTAAAAAAATCATTAAAAATAATACAGAATATTAGAATATTTGACCAACTGTCCTGCCTATTTCAGATTTTGGTTTGTATAATGTTAATTTGATATCTTCCCAGCTTGCTTTCAATCCTATGAATTTAAGAATAGCATATCCCAAGAGCATCGCATTAGTGAAATAATAAAAAGCAAATTCCCAATTCTTAAGAAAAAAATTCGAAACAAAACCAACGAACAATTGTATGAAAAGAGAATAAACAGCAATCACATAAAATGCAGGAATCACAGTTCTACCAATTACTTTTGGTGTTCTACTAAATGGAATTTGCTTACCAGTTATTGCTTGGTTCAACGACATAAATACACCTCCAAGATTAACAGGTATTAGCAGAAGATTAAGACCATAAACTCGGAAAACATCTATCCAATTGTAGCCCATTTTTACTAGATCAATTCCATAAAGGAAAAAATAAGGAATCGCAGCTATTGCTATCCACAAGGTATCATTTCTCTCACCTAGTGGAGTACCCATCAGTATCAAAAGACCTATATTAACAACAGCAATTGATCCCAAGTAATGAATTCTAAAAAATGCCTCTATAAATCTAGAGATTTTTAACGGTTTCTTAAATATATATAGAAGAAGTTTAGGAAGAATAATTAAACCCCCGTTAGCCCACCTTCTTCTTTGGATAAGCAAAGAACCAAAATCACTCGGTGTTGCGCTATAGGCAAGGCGTTGAGGATAGTTATAGAGAGTCCAATTTAACCTTAAAAGATCAATAGTTGATTCTGTATCTTCAATTACAGTATTATCTTGGATATATCTATGTATTTTGTATCCACGTTCTTCATATTCACTTTTAATACTGATTAACGCTTTGTAGCGTAGCATAGCATTCGCACCTACCCAATAGGTTGCTCCAAAGTTAGTAAAGCCTTGGTGAATTTGGTATTGAATATCAGTGGTCGCCCCAGCCATTTTCTCAAGAAGGGTTTGTGCACCAGGAATAGAGCTATAAGGTGTTTGGGCAACTGCTATCCTATCACTATTAGGTGACATCATTACATTTGCCAATTTTATAGCATAGTCTGGCAAAAGTAAGCTATCAGCATCCAGAGTGATTAAAAACTCAGGTGCAGGAATTTTTAAAAAAGCATTCTTTTCATCAGTTCTCACAAGAACAGTTCCTTGAGATTCTTGACTTTCCTTCCAACTTTTTCCCATAAGATATATATAACTATTTAGATTCATCGCCTTATTAGGCATATGCGATAGATTGAGATATTTTTTCCTTTCAAAACTTGAGAAATTTACTGCAAATAGGTTGGCAAGTCGATTGTATTCTTTTTCTATTCTTTTTATAGATGGCTCGGATTCAGATAATAGATTCTTGAGTTCTTGAATTCGTTCCAAATGTAAATTTAGCCATTTTCCAAAAAAACGATCTCGCATGAATACTCGAGTATGTTCAGGAAGTTCTTTTTTAGTTGTTAGGTCGTTATAACTTTGGATTTGATTTTGAAACCATTTTGTTACACTTTTGTAGAGACGAATTAGTTCTTCAATTTCAAATTTTAAATTGATGGTTTTGGTATATTTACGCTTCAAGAATTCTTCTTTAGCAAGTTCATAAGGTGATTTAGTTTCGTCGAATTGCTTTTGGAGTGACTGAGGTAAACATCTCATTTTCTCTAATGCTTCGAAATCTTGAAAGTTTTTGGGTATAGGAGGATCGTCTATTAATAATACAACTTTTCTATCTGGATAATCTTGGAGAGCTGCGGATAAAAGAGTTTCTCTTACAATATCTATTTCTTCCTTATAAGATGGTACTAATATAGTAAGCGGAGAAGAATTGTTTAGATACATTTCTTCCATTTTCTCATGATCGGTAGGATCTTCTTTCAGTTTTCTTTTATAATAGCCAAGACGTGTGAACTGGTATACAAAGTTACCATAATTTAATAAAGAAATAATAATAATAAATGCTAGCTGTTCTACTGCTAAGTAAAGATGCCTATCTAGGATTTCTTGTATGAGAATTTGGAATAATTCAATAAAAGCAAATATGTTGGCAAGTGTAGTTAGAAAGAGAAAACAATAGGTAAGACAAATCTGATTTCGTGCATCCTGATTTGAATGATATTTTAAGGATTCCGATACGAGAATAGGATTCTTAGGCATCTAGTTTATACTTTATAACTATAACTGAAAAAGCCCGTTTAAAGTATCCCATAAATATTGGAAATAAAAGGAAATTGTAAGCTCCTCATTCGTTTCCATCTCTATTTAAGGCATAGGGCGAATTGCCCCTTGTTGATTTTTGCGACTTTTGGCATACAATATATTTGGAATTTTCCAATTGATCCTTAAATGTTGAAAGCTCACATTTTCCATCAATAAAGATACGTTTAATTCTGAAAGGATCGGAACCAGGCTTATTAGCTCCTTCCTCTGTTGTAAGCAAGGCTTTATAACCAGATATTTTTGCCAATTCAATTAAACGTTCATTGTACCAACCACAGGGCCATGCGAGATAATCAATCGGAATTCCGAGTTGAGTTTCTAGCAAGCGCTTTGATTCTTTTAGCTCAAATAGGGCTTCCTTATTCCCTTTTGATGGCGTCTTATTGTCTACCCAAGTTACTAGATTATCTTTCGGATTCCAAGGGTGGCTATATGTATGAGATCCAATTTCAAATAATGGATTTTTTGATAGTTGAATGATATCTGACCATTCCATGTATTCTCCTTTCCCAATTCCTTTTGGCCCAGATATAATCCAGAAGGAAGCAGGAAAAGAATATTTCTCCAATACAGGAACAGCATTTAATGCATTCAACCATCCATCGTCAAAGTTAAGGACGATAGAACGATCTGGAAGGGAACCGCCTTTATTCAGATAACGGAGAAATTCTTTCATAGAAATAGGTTTATAGCCTTGGGAAGCAAGATAAGCCATCTGTTGCTTAAATTTTTCCAAAGAGATTACTGTTTCTCCAAGCTCTCGATTAGAATCTGTTACAATTTCGTGATAAATAAGAACAGGGACTCCCTTTGTATTTAAGGTAGCAGTAGATTGAATCTTAGATTCTTGGATATAACACAGATTGGTTAAAAATATAATGAAAATAAATTCTATTATCTTAAAAG
This sequence comes from Leptospira sp., assembly GCA_002786225.1. Lineage (GTDB taxonomy): Bacteria > Spirochaetota > Leptospiria > Leptospirales > Leptospiraceae. The sequence continues at coordinate 18,611 of PEQN01000035.1, forward strand.
TAAATTTCTTCATTTGGGGAAATCTGAACAATAATTACTATCTTAGCTAGTTGTACTTAATTTTTAAATGGCATGTCACCCAAATAGTTTTTCTTTCCGATATCAACTCCATTGTGTCGGAGGATAGAATAAGCTGTTGTAATATGAAAGTAAAAATTTGGAATTGCATGTTGGATTGCAAATTCTTTTCCAGTGAGATATTTTCCTTCCCAGCGAGGTTGAGAAATTTTACGTTCGAAGGAATCCTTAAAATCCTCTTCTGAAAAAGTGCTTAGATAATCCAGAACCGAATGAATTCTGTTTTGAAGTTCAAGCAGTGTTTTTTCTTGGTCTTCGTGTGTGGGTGCCTGCTTGCCAGTGAGACGAGATGCTCCTAATTTTGCAGTGTCACAAGCAATCTGGACTTGTTTAATTAAATGGAATTGGTCAGGTGATAGTCTGGAATTCAAAAGAACTTCAATGTCGAATTTTTTGGTTTCAGCAAAAGTGGCAGCTTTTTCTAAGAGAACAATAAGATTCTTGAGCATTTTTGTAAATTGGAGAATGGTGATTTCGTAGAGCATGGTTTTTTCCTAAGGAGAGGTGGGTTAGTTTTTTCCAATTTCTAAGGTGGATACAAATCAGAAAGAAGTTTAATCTATTTTTAAAATGAATTCTGATAAATTAGCCTTCTATAAAACTCCATATTCCCTGAGACTTCTATACATTACACCAAGTGTAACTTTAAGAACGGAAAGAATAGGTATAGCAAGAAGCATTCCCCAAATACCCATAAGATTTCCGCCCACTGTTATTCCTATGAGTACTAAGATGGGATGAAGGGAGGCAGATTTTGCAATAACAGTTGGTTGAATTAAGATATTATCAATTAATTGACAAGTTAGGACAACTGCTGCAACAGGATAAGCGGATTCTATGCTTCCACCTGTTACAAGGGCAAATATAGCGGGGGGTACCATGCCTACTATAGGACCTAAATAAGGTATCATATTTGCAAAACCTAAGAATATTCCAAACACAACAAAAAATTTTAAATCAATAAGGTAAAACCCCAAGGTTCCTACAAATGCAATGATGGCTGATTGGATGATTAAACCTTTTAAATAACCTGTTATTTGTTCATTGATTTTGTGAGTGATCATGAGAGTCATTTCAAAATAACGATTTGGCACTATACTAACAAAAGATTTATAAATTCCATTCGCATCCAAGAGAAGAAAAAAAGAAATCAAGGGTGTAATTAATAGATAAGTGATTAAATTGGGAATAGAATCTATAATGGAATCAACAGTTGTATTCGCATAATCAATGATAGTCTTTGCGACCTCTCCTGGTGGGAAGGTTTTATGGATAAATTCAGAATCAACTCTAAGTAACCAGTCTATTTGTTCTGCAAATTGATTGTTGTCTGGTTCTTCAAATTGTTTAGACCAATAGGTTAAGAAGGGAGATAACTTAGACAAAGTGGAGGGTAGGTAAAAATAAACTATAGAGTATAAAAATCCTCCAAAAATAGAAAAAAGGAGTAATATCGCAAGGCTTCTATTCATACCATAAGATTCTAAACTATCCACTAATTTATGCAATGCGTAGTAGGTGATGATAGCTAGGAGAATAGGTATTCCTAAAATTTTGATTCCTATCAAAAGAACTAAAACTATAGTTAGAACTATGATATAAAAGAAAATCTGAAGAAAGATTTCGGTCTTTCCATAAATCTGTCCTCTTGGATTCATATTTCTTCCTTTTTCTTTCTGCCTCGAAAATAGGCAGACTCAAGCAATTGATTGGTTCCTATTAAGCGATTGGTGATGACTTTTGTAAAGGCAAGAAGGATGGCATTGCCTGTTCTGGGCTTGGTTTGAATCAGAGTTTCTAATTCAGGTTGAAAGAAACCGAGAAGGATGGTTTCTTCTTTGCTAGTTGCTGTCGCGGTTCTTGGTTCTTCCGAAAAAAGACTAAGCTCACCAAAAAAAGAACCTTCATCAAGATGGGCAAGATTCAAAGTGACTCCCTCTTTGGTCGAATTTATTTCCACGTTTCCTTTCAAAATCAAAAAGAGTCCTGCGCCTTTTTGGCCTTGACGAAAAATAATTTCACCAGGATGGTAGGTACGTTTGTGAACCAGTCTTGCTACTTCTCGAATATGTTTATTGGGTAAGCCTTCAAACAGAGCAGTCTTTTTAAGGAATAAAAATATTTCTTTAACGGGGTTAGTTTCTTTTCGGAAAATGGCTTTCCAGAATGGTAGTTCCATAGATTACTTCACAGTTTTCTATTTTGGAGTATTGTGTCAATTTTTATCATAGCAACCGGAACAGATGTAGGAAAAACTATGACATCCACCGCCTTTATGGTCAAGTATGGGCAGGAATGCAATTTATTCTATTGGAAACCTGTTCAAACTGGACCTCAAGAAACTACTGATACCTATTTTCTTGAAAAAGCTCTAGGGAATTCTAGACGTATTCTTCCAGCTGCCTACTCCTATAGCCATCCATCTTCGCCCCATTATTCAGCATCCTTAGAAAATTCGCAAATTTCTATAGAGTATTTGAACCTTCTTTGGGAAAGAAACCAAACCTTAGTGGGCAATCATCCCATCCTCATTGAGGCAGCAGGTGGTGTCATGGTTCCTTTGAATCAGGATACTATTTTTTTGGACTGGATCCAAGAAATGAAAATACCAGTTTTACTTGTCGTATCTACTCTGTTAGGTACTATCAACCATTCCTTACTCACTCTTGAAGCCTTACACCTTAGAAAAATTCCTGTTTTGGGATTTCTTGGCTACGGAGAAAATGTAGACACCTGGCAAAGTTCAGAAGAGGCAATTATGAAATGGGGCAGGACTCTATCTTTTGGTAGATTTTTCTTAGAAAAAAATTTGCAATCATCAGAACTCCAAAAAGAAATTCATAAAAATTTTGATCCAAGCTTGAAACTCAAAGGCATATTTCATTGATTTGGCATCCTATGTCAATACTTGGTGGGAGTGAAAAAGAAATCCACATCCAATCAGCCCAAGATGAGTTTCTTTATACAAACAAGGGTCATAAGATTATTGATGCAATTTCTTCTTGGTGGACTTGCATTCATGGGCATAGAAACCCTAGAATCATGGAAGCAATACGTAAACAGACAGAATCTTTAGACCATGTGATTTTTGCTGGCTTTACTCATGACCCTGGTGAAATTTTAGCAGAAGAAATTCTCAAAACAACAAACAATGATTTTGAGGCAGTATTCTTCTCGGATAATGGATCTAATGCGATAGAAATTGCAGTAAAACTTGCCGTACAATTTTTTAAAAACAAAAACCATTCTAAAGATATTAATAGAAAGACCTGGATTCGGTTTACTAAATCCTACCATGGAGATTCTATAGGTGCCATGTCGCTAGGAGGAGAATCTGTATTTACGAGAATTTTCCGAGATTTAAACTTTCCTAGCAAAGAATACAAGTCTCCTGATTGTATGAACTGTCCTTGGGGAAAATCACCAAGCAATTGCAAGGTGGAATGTTTAGATGAAATGGAGCAGGATTTGAAGAGCCAATCCCATACCATAGTAGGTGTGGTGGTAGAGCCTTTGGTAAGTGGTGCAAATGGAATGGTCTTCCATGAAGAAAAATTTCTCCAAAGGCTTAGAAGACTTACCCAAGAGAGAGACATCGTTCTTATTCTGGACGAAGTGTTCACAGGTATGCTAAGAACAGGCGAATGGTATGCTTATCAAAAAGCTAAGATCCAACCAGATATGATTTGCCTTGCCAAAGGATTAACAGGAGGAAGTCTCCCACTTGCTTTGACATTGATTCGAAAAGAAATAGTTGAGGCTTTTCGTTCTGAAAATCTTAACCATGCATTCTACCATGGTCACACTATGGCAGGTTCTGCTTTGGCATGTTCAGCAGGAATAGCCTCCCTGGAAATTTTGCAAGAGACTGGTAAAGAAAATATTTCCCGATTGGAGGCATGCTTCCATAGTAAGAAAAAAGTTCTAGAAGAAAGGTTTCGACATAAAATCAAAAATCTAAGATATCTAGGTGCCATCTTTGCTATGGAGGTAGTGCAAGACATAGGACCTGATGAATACTTGAATCCAATAGGTAGAAAAATGCGGAGCCTTGCTATGGAACAAGGAGTCTTAATTCGACCACTTGGAAATACAGTTTATCTAACTCCACCCTACAACATAAGAGATTCTAGCCTAGATACTATCTTTGCAGTTCTAGAAAACATCCTGGAAAAAGAATTTACTCAGTTTCCATAATCGAAAGCATGGAAGCCATGGTAACAGCAACACAAGCCATCCCAAGTCTCATAGACACTGAATCAGCTCTTTCTATATTGAATGGAAACCTTCCTCTTCTGGATGTAATCCAGCAAGCTAGCAGACCTAGGTTTACTTATTTTCAAAATACTGTTCGAATTCATATTCTAGATAATATTAAAAATGGCTATTGCCCAGAAGACTGTGGATACTGTGCCCAAAGAAAAAATGGGGATTCAGGAATCCAGGAATACCCTTTGAAGTCAGAGGATGAAATTTTTGCAGATGCCAAGCAAGCCAAAGAAAATGGTGCCTACCGTTTTTGTATGGTTACATCGGGTACAGGTCCAGGTGACAAATCTATACAAAAACTTTCCAAAACAATACGTAGAATTACAGATGAACTCCAAATGAAAGTTTGTCTGTCAGCTGGCATCTTGGATCAAGGAAAAGCGCAAATTTTAAAAGAAGCAGGCTTGGATAGATACAATCATAATTTAAATACATCTTCTTCTCATTATGGAGAAATTTGCACCACACATACTTACAGTGACAGATTGTCCACCTTAGAATCAGCCCAGTCGGCAGGCATAGGCTTGTGCAGTGGAGTCATAGTGGGAATGGGTGAGTCCCTGGATGATATTGTAGCGGTTGCTATGGAATTGAAACGATTGGAAGTAGCATCTATACCAGTGAATTTTTTTATTCCGATTAAGGGTCATGCAATTGCTAATCCATCTCATTTAACGCCTGATATGTGCTTACGTATTTTAGCAGTATTTCGTCTTATCAACCCCTCAGCTGAAATTCGTATGGCAGCAGGTAGAGAAGGGCATTTAAGAGGTATGGAATCCATGGGCTTATATATAGCAAATTCTCTTTTTGCATCTGGATACCTCAATGTCAAAGGTTCCGAAATTCAGAACACCATTCAGATGATTCGGGATGCTGGTATGGTTCCTGAATTTGCTGATGGGATACCTGAAGAATGGAGCATTGCACTAAAGGAAGATAAGAATCATCCTTATGATGTTAAGAATTTTCCTGATTTATACAAATTCCAAAAAAATCTATTGCCATAATTTTAACAAATAAGACATTTCCCTAATACAGATTAAGTTATTTAGGAAGTGATTGCATGTCTAAACCTACATTCCCTATAGGGAGAACAATTAGTTACGCAATAGGCCAATTTGGTTGGTCTTTGTTAATTAATATTATTGGAACCTGGTTGGTGTATTTTTACCTACCACCTAAGGATGCTGGTCTTCCCATATTAATTACGGATGTAGCTATTTTAGGTATTTTGAATACGATAGGTATCATTGCTTCTCTTGGAAGGCTATGGGATGCTGTTACGGATCCTTTAGTCGCCAATTACAGTGACCAACTTGATACTAGATGGGGAAGAAGAGTTCCTTTGCTTGCTGCTGGTGCATTTCCTTCTGCTCTTTTTTGCTTTTTAATTTTCTTTCCGCCAGATAGCATAGTAAGCTCCAAGAATTTAGTTTGGTTAGTTATTATGATGGTGGCATTTTATTTTTTCTTGACAACTTATGTAACTCCTTATTTTGCTTTGATCCCTGAGCTTGGACATACTGCAAATGAAAGACTCAATATATCTACCTACATTTCAGTCACTTATTTTCTTGGTATTGCTATTGCAGCACAAGCACCTGTTATATGGAATTCATTGATTGCTGATGAAAGTTTGGGGCTAACGAAAGTAGAGGCGGTACAATACACCTTGGGAGGACTAAGTTTTCTAGCCATGGTTTGCATGTATTTCCCAGTGTTTGCTGTTGATGAAAAGAAATATTGTCAGTCTGAGCCTTCTACTGTTCCCTTCAAAGAAGCTATGGTTCTTACTTTTAAGAATAAAAGCTTTTTGTTTTTTGCTCTTTCCGATTTAGCTTATTTTCTTTCTACTATGGTCTTACAAACAGGACTCATTTATTATATTACAGTCCTTCTTGGCAAAGAAGAATCCTTGGTTGGTTTACTCATGATAGTGCTTGGTGTATTCTCTTTCTTATTGTATCCAGGTGTGAATATTATGGCACGTAAATATGGAAAGAAGAAGCTTGTGCTTGGTGGATTTTTTATTTTCTTTTGTGTATTTTGTTTCTGTTCTGTAATGGGAATGGATTGGTTGCCGATACCCAAAGTAGCTCAAGGTTACATTGTCGTTTTAGTAGCGGCAATTCCAATGGCGATTTTAGGTATCTTACCCAATGCCATACTTGCAGATATTGCTGAGTTAGATGCACTTAAGACTGGTTCTCAAAGAGAAGGTTTATTTTATGCAGGAAGAACTTTGATGCAGAAAATGGGGCAGACTTTAGGGATTTTAATTTTTTCTAGTTTATTGCTTTTGGGTAGAGATACGTCTAATCCAACAGGGATCAGAGCAACAGGTCCTGCTGCGGCATTCTTTTGTCTTGTAGCCATCTATCTTTTCTCTAAGTATAAAGAGAAAGAGACCTTAGAAGAGATTGATCGGATCAAGGGTGCATAAAACCTGGTTTTTGTAGAGGGAATTTCAATGAAATATAAGATCGAAACAACGAAGCTGAAGAATGGTTACATCGAGGCTAAATTGATAGAGACAACCACAAATAACCCGATTGAATTTCGGATTTGTGATACAGAAGAATACGCTCAAGCTCAGATCAAAGACTGGCAAAAGCGATTCAAAATGAATGAACCATCTGAATATGAGAAATAAGAATATTAGAATCTATCTATATTCTATTTCTCTTTTCTTATTTCTTCAAAATTGCCAAATTACTAAATATTTCCAGAAAGATCATAAAAATTACTTCCACTCAGATTTTGAATGCTTTAACAAAGATGGGTGGAGGGATAATAAAAAATTCGAACTCTATACAACTCGAGTATGGATTCCTATTCGTGCTGTTTATGGGCTCGATAATCAAAAAATTGGTTCTGCCAGAACCGTAATCACTGGAAATAGTTTAGTACAACTATTCACACCAAATCTCATCGAAAGAGAATTTCCTGCAAAAGGTGTTATCAATCGTGGAATTGGTGGAGATATGACTGAAACTCTTTTACTAAGAATAGAGGAAGATGTATTAAGTCTTTCACCTTCTACTATTATTCTTGAAATCGGAGGCAATGACCTAATCCAAGGGAAGTGTCTTTCTAGGATTCAAAATAATGTAATTTCCCTTTTAGATAAAATTCGAAAAATTTCTCCACGGGTAAAAATTATCTTCATCTCCGTTCCGCCGACTAACGAATCATATTTAAATCAAATAGTTCCTGTTTATAACTCCTTTCTATCAACTCTTCCAAGTCGTTATAAGAATTTAATTTACCTAGAAACCTGGCAGGATATGAGAGACCCCGACAAACCAATAATTAAAGATGAGTTGATTCGCAAAGAGATTGGTGACAAAATCCATTTCAATGAAAATGGTTATTCCATTTGGGGTAAACTTATCCGTCCACATCTCTAATGTCTATTTTACTTTTCCTTAGCCAAAGAGAAGATCTGCTCGAAATATTTATCCAAGAATCTAAAGTTTATTTTGGTGAGCCTCTTTCCATAGCAAGCTATAGGTATGCAGATTCAGAAGCAGTATGTTTCTACTTGGGCTCAAAAGATTTCGGGTGCAAAAGTCTAGACTCCGAACTTTACCAACAAACTAAAAGAGAACTAGCGAATCTTAGGTTGAAATTTTCTTCCCAAAGAGTTGATATACTCTTTTTGGAGCACTTTTTAGATTCCAAAAAACCAAGTCTTTTTGTATTTGATATGGACTCAACCTTAATTCGAGAAGAAGTGATAGATGAACTTGCTAGACGAAATGGCAAATACGAGGAAGTTGCCAATGTAACTAAGCAGGCAATGGAGGGTGGTCTCAGTTTCAATGAGGCTCTGCAACTTAGAGTGAGACATTTAAAAGGACTACCCATTCAAGTTTTTTCCGATCTCTATAATAATTTAAATTTAAATTGGGGTGTGGCTGAGTTACTGAATGACTTGAAAGCTGAATCTCAAGCAAAAATTGCTGTGCTCAGCGGTGGGTTTACTCCTATCCTTGAACTTTTTAGCAAAGATCATACGATAGATTATTTTGAAGCAAACCATTTGGTAGTTGAAAACTCTATTTTAACTGGTGAAATCCATTCTGGAATAGTAAATAAGGAAAGAAAAAAAGAAGCCTTATTAGAATTGAAAGATAAATTTAATATTTTATCTGAACAGATTGTAGCGGTAGGTGATGGCGCAAATGATTCTGAAATGTTACTTTCAGCTAAATTTGGAATTGGATTTCACGCCAAACAGGGATTAAAAGATAAATTGCTAAATTGGATAGACTATCAATCCATGGAAGCGCTTATGCTACTCTTTGGACCATCTTTGTAATTCTTCCAAGATCTGCATAGACTCAAGTGGAGTTGTTTTTTCAATTTGCAGAGTTTGCAATTTTTTTCGAATGCGATCTAGGGCAAGGGCAGAGCGATCTGGACCACCTTGGAATCCAGGAAACAAAGATGGTTCTTCCGTTCGAATTCTGATTTCTTTCTTTCGAGATTCTAAACCTTCTAATATCTCTTCTGCTCGTTTGGTAATTTTTTGTGGAAGGCCTGCAAGTCTAGCTACATAGATTCCAAAAGATTTTTTAACCTTTCCGCGTTTCACTTTTTTGAGGAATAATACTTCGCCTTCTTTTTCGTAAGTATCCATATATAAATTGAAGATTCCATTTCCTTTTTCCAATTCGGTAAGTTCATGGTAATGCGTTGCAAATATTGTTTTAGTTCGAATGTCTCTTTCTGAAAGAAATTCTAAGATAGCCCAAGCAAGACTTAAGCCATCATAAGTCGAAGTCCCTCGACCTACTTCATCAAAAAGAATAAGGCTGTCCTCAGTCATATGATTGAGAATTCGAGCGGTCTCCTTCATCTCTAAGAAAAATGTTGATTCTCCTGCTGTTAGGTTGTCTCCAGATCCTATACGTGTAAAAATTCTATCAACAATTGATAATTTAGCCTCCTTGGCTGGGAGGTAGGATCCAATTTGAAAGAGAATTTGATTCATTGCAATCTGCCTCATAAAGGTGGACTTACCTGCCATATTCGGTCCAGTTAAGATAGCTACAACTTCGTCTCTATCATCCAAGTGTATGGAATTGGGAACAAATGTCTCTCCTATTGGAAGAAATTTCTCTACAACAGGATGTTTGCAGTCTTTTAGAATGAGTTCTCTATTTTTATTGCAAATTGGTTTATTCCAATGATAGCTATCTTTTGCTATTGTAAGTGAGAGTAGAAAGTCGATTTCGCCTATCCAAAAAGAAAGTTTTCGAATGCTAGTTTCAGCTTCCAGAGTTTTGAAAACCAGAAAATCAAATTCACGTTTTTCTATTTCATCAATGATGGCATCTGCACCAAGAATATTCCTTTCCATATCTTCTAGCTCTGGGCTAGTATAACGCTCACTTCCAACTAATGTTTGTTTCTTGGAATAATGGCTTGGTAAATCCTTGGCTTGTGCTCTAGAAATTTCAATGTAATAGCCAAGTATTTTATTGAAACGTACCTTTAAAGTAGAAAGATTGCTTGCTTTCTTTTCTTTCTCCTCCCAGTCCAAGATCCAATCCTTGCCTTTTGTTTTTGCTTCTCTAGCTGTATCCAATTCTTGGTTAAATGTATTTTTAAGGAAAGGTGAATTCCCTAAAAAAACGGGTAGTTCGCCTTCATAAATTCTTTCTTGAATCTCAACTGCTAGCGGTTCTAATTCTTGGTTTATCTTATTCAACAATTCATATAGAATAGGATTCAGATTCATGAAAAATTGACTCATTCTTGCAAATGCTTCAAGAGTTTTCAGTATTCCAGAGAAATCTCTAGGGTAAGCTTTGCCACCACGAAATCGACTTATAATTCGCTCTGTGTCTATTGTGTTGTCTAATTCTTGTTTAATGGAATTTTGTAATTTTTTATTGCTTAAGTCTTCAATTGCCTTCCATCTTTCTTCTAAGGTCTGGAGGCTTCTTGTAGGGAATAGGAGATTTTTCTTAAGTGTTCTTTTGCCAATAGCAGTCTTGCAGAAATTTAAAACTGAAAACAAGGTATGTTCTTGGTTGAATGAATTCTCAACTAATTCCAGATTTCGAACTGATTCCTCATCCATAACTAAGTAATGCTTTTCTTCTAGAACAAGTGGATCTTTGAAAGAAAAAGTATTTTCACGAAAATTATATCTAAGGTAGCAATCTAGGATATGTTCTAGAACTTCGTATTCATTTTCTTTATTAGGTTTTTCATTTTTCTTGAACTCTTCTGTTGTCACAAAAGTTAGCAGGGGTTTAAAATTCAGACTTCCTTCTGGTAAAATCGAATCCCATTTTTCTTTTTGTTCCTTTAAAAGTAAAATTTCTTTGGGAGAAAATTTATACAAAGTAGCTCTTAATGCTTCTGAGTCTTCCTTTTCGAAAGGAAAGAACAAGAGATCAGAAGTAGAAATATCAGCGAGACCTAGGTAATTTTTTCGTTCGGTAGAGAGAAAGATACCCATAAAATTATTCTGAAATCCATGAAGCAGATTTTCTTCAATCAAGGTGCCGGGGCTCATAATTCGAACAACTTCTCGGTTCATGATTTTGGCTTTGGGATCTTCAGATTTAGTTTGTTCGCAGATTACAACCTTTCTTCCAGCATGGATCAGCCTAGAAATATAAGATTCAGTAGAGTGGTAGGGGATTCCAGCCATTGGAATTGCATTGGATCTTTTCGTAAGTGCAATATCTAATATTTTGGCAGCGTCCTTGGCATCTTCTAAGAACATTTCATAGAAGTCGCCCATACGGAAGAATAAAATTGCATCGGGGTATTTGGATTTTATTTCCAAATACTGTCGCATAACAGGTGTATCAAGAGCTTCTTTAGGAAATTCGTTTAGCATTTTGAATAAATTGCAATATCTTTTCTTGGGACTGCTTACCTGGTTGATCTTCAACCCCTGATGCAACATCCACACCCCAGGGACGTAGTGTAGAAACTGCTAATCCCACATTTTCGGAGTTTAGTCCACCTGCAAGTAGATACTTACCGGTAAAATTCTGAATCTCTTCCCATGCAAAAGTTTTGCCTGTTCCACCACCCATTTCTTTACTTGGGCTATCAATGACAAGAAGTTGATCCTTACTAAAGGGAAGTTCTGAAAGATGTAAGGCTTCCGAAGCTGTAAGGGAAGGAAGCAAGGGAAAGTTAGAAATAATTTCTTGCCAATCACTAGTAAGATAAGAGTCAGAATATACCAGTTGAACAAAATCAGGACGGATCATGTGGTAGGCATTTTTAATTTCATCCAAAGAATTTGAGAAAGCAAGTAGAACAATTTTGACATCTTTAGAATACCTATCATTTGCTAGGCGAATTTCTTTGGAAATCTCTAGGGCTTTCTGCAAATCTATATTTCGTTTGCTTATTGGGGAAATATTCAAACCAATGAAATCTGCACCCATTTCTACAATGAAGACAGCATCTTCCGAAGTTCTCACTCCACAGATCTTTACTTTCGTTTTGAATTCCAAATTATTGATTCCACCACTTCTATC
>PEQN01000036.1 GCA_002786225.1 Leptospira sp.
TGGAAGGTTGTGCCTTAGAAAGTGGAACAACTCCACCAACCTTAGTAACAAAACTCCAATCTTCCCATTGGTAGCCCAAGGTAAGTACACCTTGTCCAGAATAATAATTACCTCCTGTAAATCTATCTGTATCTGGACCTGATGGAAATCCTACTGCCCCATTCACAACTATGAAATAATTTCTTTCAAAGTCACCAAGTGGAAGCCATTTTCCACCTATATACGGTTTGCCGATTCTTGCCGCATCCGATCTATCCTTTTGTTGGAAGTAAGTCCAAGGCACAGACCCGTTAAGGGCAAATTTTCCATCTGCGAAAGGTACTTCTACAAAGGCTGTGGTAGTAAAAAGATTGCTGTTTTCATTGGTGCCTTTGAAATAATCCTGACTTAGAACAAAGTAATTCGCTGGTTGTTCACGCTTTCCTGTGAATGGATCAATGAATCTAGTGGTGGTATTTGGGTTATCTGTACTACCTGTATGGTGAGCACCTAATTGTAAATTACTGAAGCTAGTAATCAATAGAAGGAAAATAAAAAAGCCTAACTTTTGAAATTTACTATTTTTCAAAAGAATGCTATTTAAATTACAAACATTGGGATAAGAATTATTTTTAGTAATTCCTCGAGTGAGCTGCTTGGTTGAGCGAAATCTTGAATTTAGTATCATAAACTGCAGGTATCCTGAATGAAAACATTGTCTGGTAATTCAAAGTTTTTTATAATGTTAGTATAGATGTTTGTATTGCTCAAATCAGTGATGATAACATTAACAGGATCGCTAGCATTAAATATATCATCTAAAAGAGAAGGATTGGAAGGATTTGCAATTACATCTCGAAATAAACTGGAGTACCTAAAACCCAAAAGATATTCTCTACTTACATTTGGCAAAAGCGCAATGCGACATCTCGTAGGCAAGGAAATATGAACATCGCGTAGGGATAATGTTACTGTCCTATTCCCAGCTGGAACTACAGTACGGGAAATATTTGCCTTAAGATCCAATCGATTGAAAAAGACAATAGTAGAAGCAACAAGCCCTTGAGGGACATTGGAAATTATCCCAATCCTTTGGCGATTTACGGATCCAAGTCCAATTCCATTAGAATTTATATTCGAATATGCGGTAATGCGAATGGACGGAGTTGAATAAGTTCTTCCATAGGGGTTATCTTGTGGCAAGTCGAGTGGCACAGTGAAAGGAGTGTGGGTTTTGACTAAAGAATTAGATTGATTTCCCATCGCTTCCTCTAGCTTGTTCTCAGTATTTTCGTTATTACTAAGATTGTATTCTTCATCATCAATTAGGCTTGTTTGATCCTTCGTAGAAAAAATTCCTCCTATTCTATCTGGTGGGTTAAACCGAAATTCTACTCGATTTATATCCAGAAAGCTTTCGCCGGGAACCATATTAAAGGAATAACTAGAATTTGCTGATGGTAAATTGGAAAGAATGTTAAATTGGTTAAGATTATCATCTGATTGTGTATCATAGGAAAGCAAGTTAACATCCAAGGAGGAAGGAATTTCACGACCTACTCGAAGTAAGTTCTGTAATATCAAAGCTTCTTCCTCTTGGCTATTCCCAACTGATCCAAATGTACACGAAAAAAGTAATAATCCATTCACCACCAACAGAAGATATTTTTTTATTGATTGTCCCATGATTAACATAGAATTATTGCCTAGGATTAGAAAATTTTGGATCGGAAAGAAATCTTTGGTCTGTTAATGATAATAAAAAATTAATCAGATCTTGTTTCTCTTGGGGCTGGATAGCAAAAGATCGTATCAAAGATGTATCCACATTAGAATGAACAGGTGCCACTCCACCACTTGCATATTGATCAATAACCTTACCTAATGCATCTCTAGCACAATCCTCAATTGTCTTTCCACTTGTAATTTTAGGATTATTTGCATTGTCACACATAATACTTCCATCATGCATGTATGGAAAAGTTACACCTACATTTCTAAGGGAAGGAGCTCTAAACTTACCTTGGTCTGAATTTAAACCAGTTACTTCTTTTAAACCTTCCTTATGTATGTCACCTAATCCGTTATAGTAAGCAGCTGTGTGAGTTCCGTTATTATGATAAAATACCTCTGCTACGGTTTGAGAATTATGGAAAGCTGTATCAGTGAAATTGAATCCACCATGACAATGAAAACATTCAGCTACTTCTCCATTAAAGAAATTGGAACCTCTTGCAGCTGATGCAGATATAGCTGTTCTGTTTCCGTTCAGAAAACTATCAAAAGGAGAATATCCAGAAATCATGGTTCTTTGGAAACTAGCCAATGCAAATCTTACACTTTGTTCTGTTATAGATGATTCACCACCACCAAATGCTTTATCGAAAAGATCAACATATACAGAATCTGATTTCAATTTTCCAAGATATGCCTCGCCTGTAAGTCCTAGTTCAATTGGATTGGAACCAAATAAAGGAACTCGCGATTGAACTTCCAGATTAATCATATTAGGATTATTCCATGTAAGGCGAGTATTGTAGGCCACATTACTTAAGTGTTGAGAGTTTCTAGGATGAACTTGACCAGTGATTCCAGACGGAAGACTTCGCCCGTCGGAGAATGCCAAGCTTTGAAAGTGACAACTTGAACATGACTTTGATTCATCGCCTGAAAGTCTTTTTTCAAAAAATAAATGGCGTCCTAGATTAACTTTAGCCTGGCTCATTGGATTTTCGGAAGGAACTCTTGGAGTTGGAAAACCAGGAGGTAGATCCCAAACGTACTCTGATTTTATTCCAGCTAAAGCGGCTAATAATAATAGATTGTTGTTGTCTTTATCCTTATCTTTTTCTTTTGTAAGTCCAAGCTGATTTGTTATAAAGCAGTTGGAAAGTAGGATTATAATTGTTAAATTACTAATTTTAAATAAAAAATTCTTAAGATCTCGCATGATGATAACTCCTTATATGAAATATCATTTTAGAATAACTTAATTTCATAAACAACCCTACCCAATAAAATGAAAATCGAATAGGGCTGCTTGCATCGGTTCCCCTTTTTACTTAAGACTAAATGTAGTCTGAGTTAAAGTTGATTGTCCATTTGTATCTAAACCAAGATTCGTAATGATTGGTTGGCAGGCTGCCGTGCCATTGCCAGCCATACAAGTGTTAATTCCTGTTCCAGATGCATCCGAACCATTGTATAGTTTAGCGATATCCAAGGTAATAGATTGAGAAGATAAATCTATAATTGTTGAACCTGAGATTGAGATGGTTGGAAGATTTGGTCTACCACAAGTATTTACTGGGCCTTGAGTATTTCCAGAGCACAATTGACTGCCTAAGTGAAATTGATTCGTACTGCTTGCGATGAATTCAATTTTAGAAAATTTATATCCACTATTCCATGCCCAATACATTGCAGAGCTGTTTAATGGGGCAGATGCAGTAGTGTTAGTCATGTGATTTAAGAAGAAAGGAACTCCTAATTTAAATTCAACTCCAGTATATTCACCAATAGGTGCTGAACCTCTAACAGATTTGTTCATATCCGTTGTTCCACCAACACAACTATTTGTAGCATCTTCAAAATCAAGAAGTGCAACTCCTGAATAAGAACCAAATGAATTTGATCCTGAAGCGATCTGCCAAGTAGCCTCTTGGTTAATAGTAAAGTCTACTTTACTTCCATCTCTACGTATTAGCTTTATATCATGAACATAAAACCTAAGATCTTTTAATTTGGAACCAGTTGTATTCGCTATAGTTCCTGGTATATTTCCAGAGCAACTGACTTTTTCAGAACCGGAAACAACATCGAAATTAATTTGCGATATAGATCGATTCAATGAAAGTAAGGCTAAAAGTGTTAGTTGGTCGTCATTATTCTCTTTTTTTGCCGCAAACGGATTACAGAATTGGAAGAAAAGCGCTACAACTAGACACAAAGCTATTGTTATAGGCGATTTTAAATTATTGATAAATTTCATAGTACCTCTTTTTATGATCTGAGTAATTTTCTCAGAGCAGTTTAAATACATTGGATGATTTATATCCAAAGAGTGTGATTTGAATTCTATAGAATTAGAACAAAAAATTCCTGAGACTGTAGAATCAATTTTATGTTAGTTGAGCTTATATGATGTAAATCTGGTTGATTTATTCTTATTTAAAGAATAATCCAAATTTCAACATTGCATCCAACTAAATTATATAGAGGTACTATTTTTGGGCGGTTTGAAGTGGTCTTCCGTAGATCCTGAAAGTAATATAGTGCGATTTAATATTCGAAGGATTTCTATTTGAAATAAGGGTTTCGAAATAGAATAAGCAGTGTAAGTATAAAAAGATTGTAGATGTGGGTTGAGCGATTCGGCAGATTGCTTTTGCTTTTTACAAGAACAAAGGTGCAATTCTCCCAATTTTGCACTGTGGCAATTGGGCAGGACTTTAGCAGATTCACCTTCTTGGTGGTTGTTATGGCTTATGTCCTGGTCTGCTAAAGTATTTGGTTGAGGTTTCTGAACTTTGTATTGAATGACTTGCTTTTTTTTGGATCCAGGTATAAAAATAGTATCTTCTGGATTAGTATGAATTTCTTTTTTGGAGGAATGGTTGCAAGTGCAGAGTTCTTTACTCTCCATAATGCAAATTCCGAGTAAACCATTGGCTACAAATAAGGATTGGAATACTACCGCAAGCACTACAAGGGAAGAGATGTATCCTTTATAAGCCATCATTCTTTAACAATGGAAGAATCCTGCCTCCAAATGGCAATTAGATTTTAGTTTTCAGGAAAAAGCCATTCTAGATCATGGACGTATAGCCCAAAACAGGGGGAAAACTTATGAAGCGTACCGAACTCGAACGAAGAGAAAGGGAACTCCGTCGCATGGAGAAGAAAAGTAAACCTGGCGGCAAAGGCGATAGACAAGAAATGAGTGTTGGAGATTACATCGAAGCACTTTTCAATCTATTCCGCTACGATACCCAAGAAATTTTCAATACATCTGAGGATGTTGATATCTTGGAATTATTAGAAAATATGAAAGAAGACCATCCAGAAAAGCAATGGGACGTAATCATCCGAAAAGCTGTGAACAAAACAAAAGTTCAGGAAAAAGATAAGGCTTATGATGAGTTGAGAGAATTAGCTGGAATTCAAGTAGTGGCTTAGTTTTCTTTCAATCCTGCCTTTGATAGAAGCCCAAGGAATATTCCATATTTCTTGGGCTTTTTTATGTCCAAAATTCTCGTCATATCCATTTCGAAAATCTTGGTATTTTATGAGAAAGAAGGAATGAAAATTCGATAGATCTATGTTTCAGCTTTCTATAAAATGACTTACCGGACAAAGTGAACTGTCTTATATGAAAATCAGAAGAATGAAACAATATTTTATTGAGCTTTTATTCGCTATTGTTCTCATTTATTCTCCTCTATATTCAGAAACAAAAACAATTGAATGGAGTCCTGAAAAGAACGGACTAGATGTTTCTCCTTATGTGGAATATCTTTTAGATCCAACCAATGAACTTACTTCTGATGTAGCATTTTTAAAATTTCCCAAAGATGGATTTGTTGATAATTCAAATGGTGTCATAAATTTTCCAGCATCGAAAAATACCTTATGGCTAAGACTGAGTATTCACAATCCTACAAAAATCCCAGTTCAAATGATTTTAAAATGTAGGTATCCATTATTAGAACATGTTGATTTACATTATTACCAAGAAGGAAGTTTCATCACTAAACAACATGGTCGTGCAACTAATCCAAATTTAACGGAAGTAAAATATAGGGGCTCAGCATTTAGAATAAGAGTCGAACCTGAAGATACAAGTCGTATTATTGTAAGTATAAGATCCAACTCTTCTATGAATGTTCCTTTGAATTTGTATTCTCTTGTTGGATTTTATGAATCAGTTAGCATAGAACAGACTCTACAAGGAATTTACTTTGGCGGAATGTTCGTTATGCTAATTTATAATATTTTTATGTATGTAAGTCTTAGAGATAAATCATACATTTATTACATAGTTTATTTATTTTTTACGGGTATAGTTTTTCAATTATTCTTCAATGGTTTTGTTCATTTAATTATTCTTCCAGACTATAGTGAAGCTTCTGTATATTTTCACAATTTATTTTATCTGTTTAGTATACTTGCTTTCTTTCCTTTTGCAAAGTCTTTACTCAATCTGAAGAAACAAACACCCAAGTTAAATAGTATACTCAATTATATGATATTTTTTTTATTAGCTCTCTTACCACTGTATCATTTTATACCTTATGCTTTGATGAATAGAATATTAGATAGTATGGCTGCTATAGTGCTTCTGTTTTGCACATTCATAACATACAAATTGATATTAAAGAAATATACTCCAGCATATTATTTCTTTGCAGGTTTCCTTTTGGTTGAGATAGGTGCTTTATCAACTATGCTTAAATACAATGGATTCTTGCCTTCTAATTTTTTTACAGAAAATTCTTTTCAAATTTCTCAATGGTTTGAAGTCATACTCATGAGTTTTGCTTTAGCGGATCGCATTCGAGTTTTAAAAGTTCAGAACAATATTATTCAACTTAAATCACAACAAGATAGCGAAAAGATTTTATCTTTTCAAAATGAAATGATCATAGCTAAGAAGTTGCAAGAGTCTACACTGCCTCAGAGCAATCCCAAATTGAAAGGTTTAAAAATATCAGCCAAATACAATCCTATGTCTTATGTAGGAGGTGATTTTTATGATTTTCACATTATTGATGATCATACTATCTTGATTCTTATAGCAGATGTTACTGGTCATGGAATTCCAGCAGCATTCGAAGCCGCTATGCTAAAAGTAGCATTTTCAGTTGAGAAAGAACTATCCAAAGACCCAGCGGAGTTACTTTTGACTATCAATCAAATCTTAATGCATAGTTATAACAACCAATATTTAACAGCATCAATTATCAAGATTGATCTTCTCGAAATGAAAATGAAAATTGCCAATGCTGGGCATCCTGCATTGATACTTCATAGAAGAAAGGAA
This sequence comes from Leptospira sp., assembly GCA_002786225.1. Classification (GTDB taxonomy): domain Bacteria; phylum Spirochaetota; class Leptospiria; order Leptospirales; family Leptospiraceae. Next base: position 7,022 of record PEQN01000036.1, read on the forward strand.
GATCAGATCAGTCAGTATAGACCCAAGGGTTCCTTGGTTGGATATTTTCCAGACTTAGAAATCCACGAATTAGAAGTTTCCATACAATCTATGGACAGAATCATTCTTTGGACAGATGGAATGACCGAAAGTCTCAAGCCTAGCACGAATGATTCCTATGGAGAGGAGAGATTTCTGAACTCGATTCAAAATCAAACCAACTCAAGCATTGATTCTGCTTCAGAGGCTATTCTCAGAGATTCTATTGATTGGTTAGAAGGAGAAAATCCTATGGACGATTTAACTCTAATTCTTATTGATATTGATTAACCTTATATGCTAAGAAAATTATATTTCACAATTTAACTGAGATACAATCAGACTTTAACTCAGATTAAAAAATCAAGGTCTTGGCTTTTCAAACTTAATAAAAAGTTTTCTTATCTAAATAAATTCAATCATACAATTGTTAGGATAAATTGCTTTATTCAATTGTCAGCATAAATTGCTACATTCAACTGCCTTGAGACATTATCAATATTTCTAGATAGATCTTTGTAATGGAGAATAGGTAAGAATTTTACCTTTTTCTGAAATTTCTTTTTCTTAACTTTGTTTTCCATATGGTTAATGGTTTTGATCGCTCTTTCTCTCAGTCTTCTAGACTCGGCTCGAACCTCAGGTTGTGCTAAGGCGAGGAAGTGATCGTCCTTATCTTGGTTATTGCATAATAGATCATAATGTTCTAATACAATATCGAATTGTTCCGATAAATCCTTCAATAAGTTATTGTCCAATTGAATTCCATCTCGGTGTGCTTTGCGAATCTTGCGAGCTGCTGATGCAAAATTGTCTCCAATTTCTTCAATGGATTTTATTCTCTCCATGATTCCAACTATCGTTCGCGCATAGCTTCCCTGGACTCCCGCTTCTTGGACTTCATTTAAGTAAGCAAGGATTTGAACTCTGAGTTTATCTAATTCTTCTTCTTTCTCAAAAATGTCCGCAACCTTCTTGGAATCAAAAGGATCTGTAATTAAGGATTTTAATTCTAGGAAAATGTTTTTAGTTTCGCGAATGATTTTTTTAGTATAATTCGATAACTCTGCAACAGCAATATCGGTAGTTCGAATAGAACCAGCAGAAAGAAATTTTATTTCTCTTAGATCATCATCTTCGTGTTTACCCGTGATTTTGTTAATAATCGAATTTACAACTTTTGCAATCTGAGGAATAAATCCAACAAGAACAATAGTATTAAGAACATTAAAGAGTGTGTGGAATGTGGAAATATGAAATCGAGTTGATTCTAGGTTAGTGGATGGGTCACCAGGAACCATGAAATCAATAACCTGAATAATCGGATAGAAGAGAAACATCATCCACACAACTCCGAATAGATTAAAAATTGTGTGAGCTAGAGCTGCCTTCTTCGCATTGGTATTTCCAGGGATAGCGGCAAGGTTGGCTGTGATAGTTGTTCCTATATTTTCCCCAAGGATCATTCCATAAGCTGCATCAATAGGTATAATCCCATTGAATGCAAGAGTGATGGTGATAGTCGTCGATGCGGAAGAAGATTGGACGACTATAGTAAGAAGTGTTCCAATTAGTATAAATAAGAAGATTGTATAGAGACCGTGATTTGTAAATTGAGCCAGAAAGAGAAAGCTTTCTGGATTTTTCGCTGAATCTGGAATGGAAGATTTTAGATAATCTAAACCTAGGAACAAGAGTCCAAATCCAACAAAGAAATTACCCCAACCTACTAAAGTATCTCTTTTGGAGAAGTAGAGAAGGATACCAAGAATGATAGCAGGTAAGGCAAAAAGCGTGATATTTATCTTAAATCCTATGAGGGAGATAATCCAAGCTGTGATTGTAGTTCCTATATTTGCACCCATGATTACCCCAATTGCTTGGACTAATGTAAGTAAGGCGGCATTCACAAAGCCTACAACTAATACTGTAGTTGCTGAAGAGGATTGAATAGCGGATGTAATGATTAACCCACTGAAGATAGCTGTGAACCGGTTGCGAGTCATTTTGGAAAGAAAATTTCTGAGGTTCTCACCTGCAACGTATTGCAGAGCTTCGCTCATTAATTTCATTCCATATAGAAAAATTCCTAAGCCGCCGAATAGGGTTATCCAATTCGAGGATTCCATAGATTTGCCTCAATAAAAAGTATTCAGGTATAGAAAATCTTACATAGGAATTGTGTCATTCAAAACAACTCGGAATTTGTTACAATTTGGTAAAAGAAGAAAGCAATTTATCCTTCCAGATTGAAAGATTATGATACATAATAAAATTATTTGGTTTATTATTTTATGATATCCAAGTCTTCCATATATCAGGCTGAAAACCTACAGTTGCTTTCTTTCCATCTCTTACAATAGGAGTCTTTAGAAGAAGTGGAAATTCCAAAAGCATTTCTAATTTATCAAATTTCATATATTGAAGATTCTTTTCTTTATAAAGCTTTGATTCGGTATCTAATAACTCATCCAAAGATACAGAACTTAATATACTTGTTAATTCGCCCTTGGACATAGGCTTTTCTGCTAGATTGATCAATTGAAATTTAATTCTTCTTTCTTTGAAGAACATTTCAGCTTTTTTTGAGTTTGAACATTTTTTGGTTCCAAAAATTTGAAGATTCAAGTTCCCATTCCTCTCCTTAAGCTTGTATTACTGAACTAGAATCCATATTGCAGATGAGCAAGTATATATAAATCCAATTTTATGGAAATCAAATGAATTCTTAGGATGAACAAAATTATATCAGACTCATAATTTAAAAAATTTTGAACTCTCTCAAATTTTTATTAACATATAACAAATATTAATTCTTAAATTATAAGAAAGGTTGATGATAATTTTAAGAGAGAATATTTGCGGGGAGTTTGAATTTAATTCCAACTTAGTTATTGTTTTGGTCTTTTCCATGTAGAAAAAATTGAGCAAGGATCCTAAATTCCTAAGACCCCAGATAGAATACAAAAAACACAAAAATGAATGAAATTATAGTTTCCTTAGAGTCCTGGTCTAGAATACTTCTAAAGTAGACTCTAATTTTGAAGGTACAAATGATTTCGTATCCCGTTTATAAACTCATTCATTTACTTGGAATTTTCCTACTTCTTGGCTCTTTGAGCGGACTTGCGCTTTATACCGCCAATGGAGGAACTAAATCCTCCAATCGATTTCGGATGTGGGCTGGAATTATGCATGGAATTGGTCTTTTTCTGATTCTACTTGCCGGATTTGGAATGCTAGCAAGGCTACAAATTGTTCATTTCCCTTGGCCAGCCTGGGTATTTGCGAAAGTATTGATTTGGTTGATTTTTGGTGGAATTTATGCACTTGTTTCCAGAAAGCCAACCGTAGCAAAAGTTATGTGGCTAACGATTCCTTTTCTTGCATTTCTTTCCGCATATATTGCAATTTTTAAACCTTTTTAACCCAGACTACTTTAAGCATCTAAGTTTTCTTAATGAAAATTTGGATGCTTTTTGTTCGCACAAAAATATCTAGTTTTTCCAACTAAGTAATTCTTGCTTTAAAATAAGCATTCATCTAAAATGGTAGCCAGTGATGACCTTAGATCAGTCCAATTGCTCAATTTATATATCCAAAAAGATTGATATAGTATTAAGATCCCAACCCGAATTTCGAGTTCACAAGTTTGATTTTGAAGAAGACATAACATCTTATAGACTAGATGGTTTCCGTTTCGGTGTGGTGATTCTTACTGCAGAAGAAATCAATCAACTCGGTAGGAAAGTGTGGAACGAATTTCGAAGCAATCCAGAATTAAGTATCAAATTCATAGTCCTCACAAATAAAAACGAAGAATTCTATAACCAATCTGGTTTGCCTGGTGATTTAATCTTTGGTTGTATACCTCCTGATGTTTCGGTCCAGCATTTATCATCTTTAGCAAATTCCATTTTTTCTTTTATGGATTTGGAAATAAAAAACGTTCAGCTCCAATCGAGTCTATTCATAAACACCCAAGATATTCGTAGAATTACGAGTGTAGGCCAAGCACTTGCCATAGAACATGATTTTGGCAAGTTGATTGATATGATTTTACTCAAGGCTCGTGAATTAACAGCAGCAGATGGTGGTTCCATCTATCTTGCTGAAAGACCAGCTAATGGGGAAAAGGCGACACACCTGCGATTTATGAAATCTGTTCTACTTCTAGATGCGGACGAATTTTCGCTGCCTATCAATTCCAAATCGATTGCTGGCTATGTAGCTTTGACTAGGAAGCCTCTGATAATCGATGATGTTCATAATCTGCCCCCTGGTTCAGAATATAGTTATAATTCAGATTTTGATAAAATGCATAACTATTACACAAAATCCATGATGACCTTGCCTATGACGAATCCAGCAGGTGACATTATTGGAGTAATTCAGTTGATCAACCGAAAGAAAAATTTCAATAAGCAACTTACTATTGAAATGATGCAAGGTGATGAAGTGATTTCTTTTTCCGAGAAAGATTACGAAATTGTAAGTTCTATGGCTGGTCAAGCTGCGGTTGCAGTCGATAACCAAAGACTTCTTCATGACCAGAAAGTTTTACTTGAAAGTTTCATACAATTGATAGCGGGAGCAATAGACTCCAAATCTCCTTACACGGGTGCCCATTGTGAACGTGTTCCTATTCTCACAATGATGTTAGCTGAAGCTGCATGCAAGACAGAAGAGGGTGTATTCAAATACTTTAATCTAAATGATACCGAACGTTATGAACTTAGAATTGCGGCTTGGTTGCACGATTGTGGAAAAGTCACCACGCCAGTTCATGTGATGGACAAGGCAACAAAATTGGAAACAATTTTTGATCGTATTGAGTTAGTTAAAGCCAGGTTAGAAATCTATCGACGTGATATCGAAATTCAATATTTAAAATCCTTGCACACTGCCAATGGAAACAAGGCTCAACTAGATGAGGAATACAATTTCAAAATCCAAGAGATATCTACTTTTGAAGAATTACTTGTAAATACGAATTACGGATCAGAGTTTCTAGCAGATGATGTAGTGGAAGAAATTCATAGAATTGCACAAATACAAATTCAAGTTGGCGGAAAGTTTCAGAATCTTCTGACAACTGATGAGGTTAACAACCTTACCATTCGCAAAGGAACCTTATCTGAAGATGAAAGACTTATCATCAATGGTCATATGGTTGAGACTATCAAAATGCTGGAATCCTTACCCTTCCCAAGCAATTTGAAAAGAGTGCCAGAGTATGCAGGTGGCCACCATGAGAAATTAGATGGCAAGGGTTATCCAAAAGGCTTGTATGCATCTGATATGTCTGTCCCCGCTCGAATTATGGCGATAGCTGATGTATTCGAAGCCTTAACTGCTCAGGATAGACCTTACAAAAAAGGAAAAACATTGTCTGATACTATGAAAATTATGGGTTATATGAAACAGGACAATCATTTAGATCCGGATTTATTAGATCTATTTATTACTTCTGGAGTTTATAAGGAATATGCAATGAAGTTTCTTCCTCCTGAATTGATTGATACTGTCGATGAAGATTCCATTCTTAGGATTAAACCTAAACCGTTTAATCTTCCTCCTAAATCCGAGAGAGATAAAAGATGGATTGGTTTCCTGCCAGAATACCAAAATATTCAATCAAAAAGCTCTAGTCTATTTTTGAAATCTCAAACAGAAGATGAAAGTATTCAAATCAGTAGCTAGGTTCTAGTTATTAACTGAGGGATTCATTTTCTATCTTCCCAAGATTTGTTATATTGAACTGAGTAAATTTTGGAATAAATTAATAATTATAAAATGGTTAAACGTAATATTAGAATAAAGGAATAAAAATTTATGAACAAAGTCTTAATCAAAAATGGAACTCTTATCAACGAGGGAAGAATTTGGAATGCAGATATTTTAATTGAAGATAAGATAATGATTCGTATTGATGAAAATGGAATCAATGATCCATCAGCTAAGACTATTGATGCAAGTGGGAAATATATAATTCCTGGAGTGATTGATAGCCAGGTTCATTTCAGAGAGCCAGGCTTAACACAAAAAGATGATCTATGGCATGCATCTAGATCGGCAGTTTCTGGTGGAACTACTTCGTTTATGGAAATGCCAAATACAATTCCTAAGGCACTGACACAAGACTTATTGGAAGATAAATACCAACTGGGCGCTAAGAATTCCATTGCTAATTATTCATTTTATATGGGAACCTCAAATGAAAATTCGGACGAAGTTTTCAGAACCGACCCCAAGAGAGTCTGTGGTGTAAAAATATTTATGGGAGCTTCCACTGGTGATATGTTAGTCGACAGACCAGAGACCCTGAGGACTGTCTTCTCAAAGAACCACCCACTGATTCCCATTGCTCTTCATTGTGAGGATGAGACTACAATTCGTAAGAATACTGATCTTTATAGAGAGAAGTACGGAGAACAGATTCCAGTTTCTAAGCATCCTGAGATTCGATCTGCTGAGGCATGCTACCTTTCTTCTTCTCTTGCAATTAGTTTAGCCAAAGAATACAATGCAAGAATACATATTCTTCATCTTTCAACTGAAAAAGAAATGTCCCTATTCGAAAAAGGTAATCTTCCTCTTAGGGAAAAGAGAATTACTTCAGAGGCTTGCATCCACCATCTTTGGTTCTCTGCAAAAGATTATGAAACAAAAGGTTCATTAATTAAATGGAATCCTGCTATCAAAAACGAATCCGACCGATTGGCTCTTTTTCAAGCTATGCTAGATGATAAGCTTGATGTAATAGCCACGGATCATGCACCCCATACTTTAGATGAGAAAAACAACTCTTATTTTAAATCACCTTCTGGTGGACCTATGGTACAACATTCTTTACTGGCTATGTTAGAATTTTACCATAGGAAGCAAATCAGTCTTGAGAAGATTATCCATAAAATGTGTCATGCGCCCGCCGAGATTTTTCGAGTACATAACCGAGGTTATCTAAAGGAAGGATATTTTGCTGATATAGCCATTCTCGATTTGAACTCAAATTGGACTGTGGATAAATCTAATGTGAATTATAAATGTGGCTGGTCGCCTATGGAAGGTGTGAATTTTCATTCTGAAGTAGAGTTGACTTTGGTGAATGGCAAGATTGCTTACAACAAGGGAATTTGGGATGATAGTATTCGCGGAGAAAGATTGAGCTTTGATCGTGATTAAATCTTTTTTTGGAAACGAATAGTTACAAAACGTACTAAAAATAAAAAAAGACCAAGTATTTTTACCTGGCCTTCAGTGTTTGAATAGTTGAATAGAAAGATTCTACTTAGTATTTTTGGTAACTCTTAGCTTCGCTTTCAAGTCTTGCAGCTTTTTTCAAAAGATCTTTCTTTTCTGCATTCTTATAAGCAACTTTACCAGCTCTTGGTCCGTTTGCTCTCTCACGATATTCTTTTGCTAATTCAAGTTTTTCTTGGGCAACATTTTTCATGTAGGCAGATACAGCATTCATTTGAGCTGGAGTGGTAGCTGTTTCAATCAAAGCTTCTTCTAAAAGTTGAATCTTAGTGCTTTGGTCAATTGCCGAAAGAGAACTTGCAGAGATTGTAAGTGCAGTTAGGGTTAGAATGAGTGATTTTGTGAAATTTTTCATAGTGTTTCCTCTTTGTAAAAATTTTGTAGAGTTTCTCTCTACATACATTAGACTAAGCAGGTTCTATTTTGTCGATTGAAATTAATCGAATGCAGATATTTTTAAGCAAAAAAATTAAAAAAAGGATTAAATTATCTAAAAAAAGGTCCAAACTGAGTGTTTTATTTTGAATTTTACTCAAAATTTCAAGTTCAATCCTTAGTTCACCTCCAATTTCTTTATATAAAGATGCATGATGATTAAAATTAATCAATGCAAAAAGAATTTAAAGCTGAAAGGATGAATCTAGGAGTGAAAGTGAGTAAGGAAACATTGTTAAAACCAATATGGCTTTAGCCCGGAGTAAGGGAATAGGAAGAACTTTTTGTGTAAAATGAGGGAATAATTTATTTATCAGGTAAGAATTCAATTATCAATAGAGTTAAATCATCCTCAAATCCTTGCTTGAGATTTGAATAACTCCTCAAGGTAGACATGAGTTTCTCTGTAAACTTATCTTTTTCGAGGTGGTTGTGCTCTAAGATAAAATTTTTAAAATTTTCCTCACCCCAGATCTCATTTGAATTTTTTCGTACTTCAGTTATTCCATCCGTATAAATGAAAATACTATCACCATCTTGGAAACTGATTGTATCTAGTTTATTATTGGATTCTTGCATCCAACCCAAGATCTTACCTTCAGGATAATAACTCTCTACTATCTTTTTACTTTTGCGGTAGATGAGCAAAGGAGGATGACCTGAGTTTGCATAGAGAATTTTTTTATTCTTTTTATCGATATAAACATAACTAGCTGTAACCAATTGATTGTTATTAGCTTCGATTAAAGTGAGGTTCATTTCTTTAAGAAGTCGATCTGGTTTATTCATCCACTTTTTGTGAAAGGTGAAGATAGCTTTGATCATGCTTGCGATTTGAGCTGCCGGAATACCGTGACCGGCAACATCCGAAACTAAGATCCCCAAATTTCCTGTAGATTCTTCTTCTATAAATTCATAAAGGTCACCACCAATTTCAGCCATAGGAGTATAGTGCACATGTATCTTTAGTCCTGGAAGATCTGGAATGGACTTAGGAAGAATAGCTTGGTGAATTTCTCTAGCGATTTTAAGTTCTTGGTTGATAGAGATGATATGTTCTTTTTGCTTTTGGTTGGTCTTGAAACTTTGAAGTGCATCCTTCTGCATCTTGATGACTTCTTCTTGTGCAGCGACCTTTTCGATTCGGATTTGATTGATTCTATCAGCTAATGCAAAGGAAAAAAGTATAATTTCAAAAGATGCTCCAATATGAACAGACCAAGAAATAATATGAACTTGAGGAATCCAGGAAAAGGAATGCAATTGATAGACAAGTAATCCAAGTAAAAATCCAGACCATGCAGTGATAAAATAAGTTGATGACCTATTTCCTTTCTCATGAATGAAAATTGCTGCTGCTAAAATCAAAATCATTTGAAGGAATGCGAGCACTAATGCGATTCTAATGCTAATCACATAATCTAGAATAAATGGTATTGATATCAGAAATGCATTTACATACACTAAAGAGTTTAGAATGCGATCTATTATGAAATTCTTGCTCTTGGTATCTAATACAGCTCTTGTGAATAATAAGGCCCATACAGATGTGAAGAATATCATGATGGGAAAATTATAATTCCCCCACCAAATAGAATTTGGCCAGAGATATTGGAAGGAAAGTCCAGTAAGTGTTGATACAATGAAAACCCAGCCAATTAGAAATAAAACATAGTATAAATAATGCAATTCATGAAATAAGGTATATAAGAAAGATTTATATAAAATCATCACGATTGCTATGCCAAGAAATAAACCAAATAATAATTGTTCGGTTACAACTTTTTCAAGAAAGGTCTCATAGCTCCAAATGTTTAATGGAATATTCAAAGCTCCAGTTGAAGTAACACGAAGGTAAATCTGCTTGGTAGAGTTAGGTTTTACTTGCATAGGCAATACAAAATTTCTGTATTGGAAATTCCTCTGTAAAAATGGATAAGTATCACCTAATCGAATTTCGTCGGAACCTGAGCGGCTTATGGAATTGAAATAACGAATGTCATCTAGTTGTGGATAGGCTATCTCAAGCAAGAAATCTATATTCTCAGATGTATTATTATCAACATAGCATCTAAGCCAGAAGGCAGAAATTGTATATCCAAAGCCAGGTTGAATGGACTCAATAGGAATAAAGGTCTTGTCTTCCGAAAAAGCATCTATAGCATTCAGTGATCTATCTTTATCCTCTAAATATTCACAATGTTTCGAAAGTATTGCTTCCAAATTATTGGAGTACAGCTGAAGGTGGGCGGGTTCAGAAAACAAGGACTGCAGAGAACCCATCAATAACAATACAATCCAAAAGGTTCTGTGCATATAGGCATTAAGCTTAGTTGAATGAGGATGGATCAAGAAAATTTTTTAGAATTATTCAATATATTCAAAAAAGATAACTATGAAATAAAATAATTACAATTTCATTTCTTGCAATGCTATATCGGGAGTTAGTATTTGAGATAAAAAAATTGGTTTTGATAGCCTGCCTTTCTTATAATACACATAAAGAGGAACACCGTTTCTTCCATAAGACTCAAGAACTTTGGAGATTTCTGGATCCTCGTTGGTCCAGTCTGCTTTTAGAACAAGAACATTGTTATCTTTTAAAAAAGAGAGAACTGAATCTGTCCGAAATACAGTTTTCTCATTGTATTTGCAAGTTACGCACCAATCAGCTGTGAAATATAAGAATACAGGTTGTCCACTTTCTAGGGCAAGTTGAAGGTTATCTTTGGAATAAGTAGCAGAGGATTCATACCCAGCCTCCCATACATTCTTTTGGAATAAGGATTGGGGAACCAAGAAGGTATTAGCTTCCTTAATTTGCCTCTCGGTAGAATAGGCAATTCCGAAAATAGATAGAATTAAAAATGAATACACAGTCAAACGTAAGGCTTGCTGATTTATTTTCTTGCTGAGCCAAATCAAAAAGAATAGAAACACAAGACAAGCAAGGATGTAAAAAGATTCATCCTTACCTGAGATTCCCATAAATACCCAAAACAGCCAAGCAGCCGTTAGTAGTAAAGGGAAGGCGAGGATCTCTTTAAATGTAATCATCCAAGCTCCGGGCCTAGGAAGAAACTTTGAGAGAAATGGGACATTTTGCACTAAGACAAGAGGAAGTGCCATTCCAAGACCGAGCGAAGTAAATACAATGAATCCGATGAGAGGGCTTGAAGAAAATGCAAAGGCAAGTGCCGAACCCATGAAGGGAGCCGTGCAGGGAGTTGCAACAAGAACAGCAACTCCACCGGAAAGAAAGGAACCAAGCCCTGATTTTTGAGAAGTGAGTTGTGCTAATTTTCCTGAAACACCCAAACTGAATTCTATCCAACCAAGCATTTGGAATGCCATAAAAATAAAAAAGAATACAAGCAAAAAGATAAATCCAGGGTTCTGCAATTGGAAACCCCAACCCAAGGAAGAGCCTCCCGATTTTAGAATGAGAAAGAGGAAATATAGAATCCAAAAGAAAAAAAGAATTCCCAGGGAGTAGAATCCAGTGTCCTTCCATCTTTCAGTCGAGGAAAGATTCTTGGATTTAACCACCGTTAATGCTTTCATTGCGAGAACAGGAAATACACAAGGCATTAGGTTGAGAATCATTCCACCCAAAAATGCAAAGACTGTCGCTTCTAAGATTCCCATGATTCTTAATCCTTTTTCTTCTCTCCAATTGGTAGAAGAATGAAGAGACCCGATAGAAAGTACATGAGACTTCCTAGCCACACAAATCGTACCAGTGGATTCACCCAGATTTCAAGGTTAGCAACGATTTGTTGGGGAAACCTTGAAAAGAAGGCAAGCCTTTGCTCCATATCTTGGGCTGCAAAAAGATAATCCATATACATCAAGGGAAGATCTGGGTTTTCCGAGGAAAGATCCACTTTTTCAATAGCACCTAACTGCACATAAAAATCTTCCTTGGTTCTACTTAGGATGGCTGGTTCTGAAGTGGGAATATGAGTCTCAAAGCCACCGCTGAGATGGGAAATTTGAGGATAGAATCTTCTTTCAGTGACTAATTCCGATTCAAATTTAGTTCCTATTGAAATTTTAAAATTCGCTTCTTGGGAAACTATGGTATTTTGTATTTGGAAATCTGTCTTATCGCCTTGGAAGGGTAGAGGCTTAATCTTCAGAGTTGATGCCTCAATTTGGTAGTTGCCAAGTATACCCTTGTCCTGGCTTGCATACACAATCTCATTGTCTTTGGGTGGAAGAAGTTCATAGAGAAATCGTATAGATGTATTTTGTTTGAATGCATTTCCCGCATAACCAATAAAGATGAAAACCAAGGAAAGATGCACTAGGTAGCCACCATATCTTCTCTTATTCTTGGTGAGAAGGAGCCATGCCGCTAAGAAAACATTTTCCGAAGGATCCGCTTCTCTTCTTGCTCGTATACCTCGGTAGTATTCTTGGAAGATTCCTGCGATAACAAAAACTCCCAAGCCTACTGTAATAACAGAGTAAATTTCTCCAAGTACATCCCCATAGGAATAAGCATCTCTAGAAAAAATTTGAGAGTAAATAAAAACATAAACTAAAGCACCTAGGATTCCAACGATAAATGGCTTGAGTAGGGTGGAAAAGAAGACTGCATCAGCACCCTTTCTCCATGCAAGAAGAGGAGAGGCTCCCATGAGAAGGAGAAGCAGGATTCCCGCAGGAATTCCCCAGGAATTAAACCAAGGAGCCTTGAATTCAGTTGAGTAGAGTAGGGGACTAAAAACTCCTAATAAAATCGCCAAACAACCCATAACTAAGAGAAAGTTATTGAGTAAAAAACTTCCTTCTTTGGAAGTGATGGCTTCCAAATTTCTATCTGGTTGCAGATCCTTGCGATAAAAAAGAACTGCACCCATAAAAAAAACAAAAGAACCTATAATTAAAATAATGAAAGGAGTTCCTATGGTAGATTTCGAAAAGCTATGAGGACCTTCCAAAACTCCCGATCTTGTGATCCAAGTGCCTAACAAAGAAAAATGAAAAGCTAGTATGATCAAGACCATGTTCCAAAATTTTAACATTCCTCTTCTTTCTTGGATGATGATGGAATGTATGAAGGCTGAGGAAAGTAGCCAAGGCATGAGGGAGGCATTTTCTACAGGATCCCAAGCCCAATATCCACCCCAACCTAACTCTTCGTAGGCCCATTTGGAACCGAGTAGGATTCCAGTTCCCAGAAAAAACCAAGAAAAGATGGACCATCTTCGAATAAACTTCATCCATTCCTGGGAGATTTGTCTTGTAAGAAGCGCTGACATGGCTATAGCAAAAGGTATGGCAATACTCACATAACCAACGTAAAGAATGGGTGGATGGATGATCATAGCCCAATGTTGCAGTAAGGGATTGAGTCCGCGTCCTGCCTGGGCTGCTGGTTGAAATTCCCGAAAGGGCTGTGCATCGGCAAAAAAAACAGCAAGAAAACTGAAGAACATAGAGAGCACTGCTAGGATGGCGTTCATGACAGGAATGCGATCATTCACCATTTTGCGAGTCTGCCAAAGAACTATGAAGGTAAAAAGATTGAGAAGTAAATTCCAGAAAAGTAGTGAGCCCGAAGATCCACCCCATATCGCGGTCATTTGGTAGAACAAAGATATGTGTTCTGAAGAATGCATCACTACATAGTAGTTCGAGAGATCTGTTCGAAGTAGTTCTGTTAGTAAAATAAGGAAGGCTAGACCTATGAGGAAAAAATTCGCCATAAGAGAAATTCTTCCCAATTCTATAGCCTTGGAATCCTTCTGAAAGATTCCAATCAATGTTTGGATAAATGAAAAAAGTAAAAGAGCAAGGGAGGCCGCAAGGACCAGAGTTCCTAAATCATTCATAGATTGTTTGGTTTTTCCTCGGCGTAGCCTGCTTCATATTTGGAGGCACATTTTGCTTCCACATGGTTGGAGACTAGGACTCCATTCTGCCACTTTCCATCGACTCTGGCACGAGCCCCTTCTTTGAAGGCATCGGGAAGCAGAGACTCACCTGTGAAAAAAACAGGAATGACCCTATCTTCCAACTCCAAATCAAATCGTGCCGATTTTCCTTCTCGGATTAAGGAGCCTAGTTTGACAAAACCTCGCACTCTTAGGTTCTCATCTCTGTATTGAACAGGATTTGCAGCAAGCTCCGAGGCATCTAGAAGTTTGTAAGCGGTTTCTTGGGCAGAAAAAAAAGCGATTCCTGCTAAAGAGGATGCTATCACCAAGGTGAGAATAAGAAATTTTGAATTCATACGATTATTAGACCTCCGATTGAATTTGAAAAAGGGCTTGATTGTCAGGATTTTTCATTGGCTTAGTTTTTCCATCGCTTGGTAGGCAAAAGTTCCCACCCATTCTTTGATCGCTATGGTTGAAGTATCCAAGGCTCCGACGGAAGGAATGTAGGTATCCCAATTGGAAAGTCCATCTTGGAGAGTTCTGTAGTCCGTAGGGAAGGCGCTTACCTCAACTCCTTTATTTGCAAACTCTTGCATGGATCGTTTCATATGAAAGGCTGATGTAACAAGAATAATGCTTTTTGCACCTTGCTCTTTGAGAATGCCAAGAGTAAAACTTGCATTCTCTCTTGTATTCCGGGATTTATCTTCGAGAATGATATCTTGTTCTGGAATTCCCATAGCTATTAAAAATCGATACGCTTGGCTTGCTTCCGATACACCTTCAAAGAAAAGGATTCCTGATCCACCTGTGAAGAGAATTTTCTTAGCCTTGCCAGCCTTATAAAGAGAAATAGCGTCTGTTAAACGATCTACTGCCCCTGTAAGTTCCGTACGGTTAGGGATTCTGGTAAGATTGTTTACCATGCCACCTAGGACTACTATGGCATCTGCCTGGGAAGTCTGCTCAACAGTTTGGTAGGGATAGGCATCTTCAAGTGGTTGGATTAGCCCTTGTGCTATAGGAAAGTAAGAGAAGAACCAAAGAAAAAGCCAAGGAAAGAGAAGATATAGTTTCTTGCGACCCTTGCCAAGTTTCAAACTGTACACTATCCCTAGCAAGATTGCGACATTCAGTGGAAAGAGAAAGATAGTTAGGACTTTGGAGAAGAAAAAAAACATACTAGGTCAACTTCGACTCTATCCAGTTTAATGTCCTATCCTTATTTTCGAAGGGAAAAAAATGAGATGCATCCTTCCAGATAGTAATGGAAGAGTTTAGATTTTTTTTGGTGATGAGTTTCGCAAGTCTTGGACTGCAGACCTCGTACTTTTCAGGAATGGAAACATGGACTTCCGACTTTATGGAGTGGTATTTTCTCATCACGCGAAAGGAAGCTAGGGAAAATATTCTAGCTTCTACCTTGGGATCGCAACAGAGTTCGACTTCTTTGCCGTTGCCTGTTGGTCTAAGGCAGGAATTGAGATAGTCTTGGAAGAATTCTGGCTCCCAATTTGCGAATGCGGGGAATTTGGAAAAGGCTCTTCGAACCAGCTCAAGCGAAGCAAATTGCCTTCTTCTTTTGCGGGCACCCTGAGCGAGTGGCCCTTCTAGGAATTTGGCTAGGGTGGTAATTCTCCAACCAAGAACGACAGGATCCATGGCTAGGACTTTTGCAAAAAGTTCTGGAGACTTCTGACTTGCAAGAAGCATGCTCGCCCCGCCTAGAGAGTGTCCGATTCCTATTACCTTCTGCCCAGGTTTTAATTCTGACTGCAAAAGGGCTAGGATCTGGTCTCGGAAGAAAAACCAAGTCTTGAAAGCTAGGGTGGACTGGGATTTTCCATGTCCTGCGAAATCCAAGGCAAGAACTCGATATTTCTGAGATAGAGCTTGGTGGTATTGACGATAGCAACCGGCAGAATAGCCATTTGCATGAGCGAAGAGCACTAAGGGTTTAGAAGCGATCTTGGCCTCAGAATAATCGTAGTATTTCAGGTTGAGATCGTGGAAGCGGAATGATTTTTCTTGCATTTTCGGTTTGACGGACTAGTACAAATTTTTATTCTGCTAGGTACAGTGCAAGTTCAGATTATAGTCATATTTTGCGTTGCCGTTTTTTTCAACGCACTCGCCAATATTCTCATCAAATCCAGTTCTCTCAATGATTCCGCTTCTGCTACAGAGCCTAGTGGAATTTTAGGAATGATCACCAACTTTCTCAATCCTATCTTTATCGGTGGGCTTGCCTGCTTTGGCCTCGCCTTGGTCGGATATCGATTTGTTTTAGGCAAGGGATTGAAGTTGTCACTTGCTTATCCAGTTTTTACAAGCTCAGGTTTCATTGTTGTCTTAATAGCATCTGCTATTTTTTTTAGAGAAAGGTTAACATGGACTCAGTGGACAGGAATAGGTTTTATCATGATTGGTGTTTGGTTGACTGCTCTGCATATGTTTGAAGTTAATTAGGTTTAAAAATTCGTATATTCTCTGCAATTTCTAGACAAATAACATTTGGGATCTTAACTCTCAGTACATTCTGTAGCATTGTATTCCTATTTTCTGATTGCAAAATCCAGAACTTCTTCCCTCAAGCTTCCACTGAACATGATCCGCTTCCTGTACTGAATTTGTTCTATCCTCATGCTTCCCTTGCTTGGGAAATTTCACCTAACGAAATCAATGTTGATTTCACTAATTTTGTTAGAACTAAAGATCCTTGGAATCAAACAGAGCTTCCTATTTATGTGCAATGGGAAAGAAATAAGGGAGTAGAAAATTTTACCAAGTATATGCTCTTAGCTTCAGGGCAGAGTCTTGTTTATACAATTCCATCTGCTTCTTATCATAGGCTTGTCGCGGAGGATACAATTCCTGATGAATTGGAAATTTCTTGCAATGCACATCCACTGACTTGGAAGAATCAAATAGCACTTTTAAATTGTGGTGAAAATCTTAGTTCTCAAGTAAGTCTACGAATTTATAATCCTACCAATTCTGAAATCGCAATTCCCTTTATTCAAATACTTCCTAAAGAAGCCACAAGAATAGAAACTAAGGTTAAGAATATTGTATTTATAGTGATTGATTCTTTACGATACGATGCCATTGGCAAGGATGGTGTGACTCCTAATTTAGATAGATTTCAAAAGCAGTCTGTCTCGTTTCATAATCATTTGGTGAATGCTGCTTGGACAAGACCTTCTACTACAATATTTTTCACAGGCAAATATGCCTCTAAATCGCCTTTAAATTTCTGGGATTATCCTCTACCTAAGGAGGAAGCTAGAGCCTTTTATGAAAGTAAAAACCAGCCTCTTCCGATAGCCTTAAGTAATTTCGGATACCATTCTACTATGATAGGTAATAATCCTTTTGTTACAGATCGTTTTGGTATAGGAGTAGACTATGGATTTTTATCTGTTGCAGAGTATTCTAGATCACCTAATGATACTTTGTTGATTAAAGAGAGAGCTTTGCAGTACTTTCAAAAAATCCACGGCTCCCCCTCAAGGCAATTTCTATTCTTGAATTTCAATGATCCTCACAAACCCTATACACCAGATTCAAAATATACAAAAAGAATCTACGAACTAAATCCTAAAGAATTCGAAGGAAAAGATCCTAGGGTTTTAGATTATTTAGGCGAGGTTGCTTTTGTGGATGAGCAGTTAGGTGAAATTTTCCAAGAAATAAAGCGTCTGGGTCTTTGGGATGAGTCCATGATTTTAATTACCTCGGATCATGGAGAGGTGATGAATGAGAAGCATGCGATTTCTCTATTCACTGGAACGAACACTTTGTTCGGTCATGGACAGAGTCTCTACCAAGAAGATATTCATGTTCCCCTGCTTATAAAATATCCTGTCCATTCAAAGAATCATTTACTAGGAGGATCAAGTCTTGATTCATTGACACGTTCTATAGATATCTATCCAACTATTATTGATGAAATTGGAATGAAGAGTGGTATAAGTGAAGAAAGCAAAGAATCTAGTATAGATGGGATTTCCTTAAATAGAATTTTAGATAAGCAAGAAAATACTTCACGCGAATACTATGGTGAGACACGGGCAACCCAAGCTGTGCAAATTAATGATTGGAAATTAATGCGCAAATCCTTTCTTTTTCATAGGCTTGGATTCTGGAAGGGCTACGTTGGCTTAGAAAAAGATTATCTCTTTCATTTGAAAAATGACTTATTCGAAGAATATCCCATTAAGATTGACCATACATCTTTATTACCTAATCCAATCTACAAAGAACTTAAGGATAAATTAGAAAGCTATTCTAGACCAAATGCCTATTATACGATAAGAATCTCAAATCCAAAAAGTCCTCTGCAAGAATTTTCCAACAATAGCAGTATTAATACTGGACAAGTTTCGACAAAGAAGGTTCAAATTCAGATTCGAATTTCTTCTGGTGAAGTGCGTTCTGTATACTCCATGAAATCAGAAACCTTGGTGTCCAAGAATGAATTCTCTCTTTTGCTTCAACCAGGAGAAACCAAGGAATTTCATTTTCAAATCTATCCCGACATTTCATTTCCCAGCTTCCAAATTTGGGTAGATGATAGAATTGCAAATACTTCCGAATGGGGTGTGGGCGGCATGGATCTTAATCCTAATAATTGTTATGGGGAAGATTGTAAAGTCTTATTCGATGCTAAGAATGGCTCTCCCAATCTGCCCAATCAATTTCGGGTGCAAATCTGGAGATCTGGTCAAGGAATTATCTCACCTGGCAGAGAATCAGAGTTAGGTGCAGATGCCATCGGCATACTCAAAAAGCAAGGTTATATTCAGTAGATCTTTACGCAAGATACCAAAAATATACCAGAGTTCATTGATAGAACCTCTAAATAATTAGTTTTAATCTGAATTAATCACCTAATATATATTTATGCAGTGGATTTAATCTAGTCTAATAATGGTATACCAGCAGTTCCATCATAGACATTAGTTGAAGTAACTTAGAAATTCATTATTATTTTAGTTTTTTGATCAATAACTATATGATTCTTATATCCGAAATAATTTTCGCCTCTTTTCTTGAGCCAGCGTGCATCTATATCTTTTTGAATGAGTTTATGACTATTTTTTTTCCAGTTTTTAGGTATTTCACCTTTCTTAATTTTCTCATTTTCTTTCTTGGTGGTTCGTTGCCGAGGGATTTCAAAAACTGTTGCATCAATTATATTTCCTGAACTAACTTTAAAACCGCTAGACTCAAATTCTAAATTGAATCGAACAAAGATTTCATTCAAGATACCTTTCTCTTTAAGTTGCTCCTCAAAATACCATATTGTTTTAGCATCTGGAAAAGTTGGTTTGTCAGTTTGAAATCCAAGAAATCTCATAAATGAAAGCCTATCTTTTATAAGAAATCCCATTTTATCATCCGAGACATTATTCAATGATTGTAAAACTGAATCATTGAACATCAATACTTCATCTAGAGCAGGTCTTCTCCTGCCGTCTGTATTTGTTTTTCTTATTTTCTTTAGGTATGGGCGAAATATTTCCCAATCTATCAGTTGATCTAATAAAATTAAAGGGTCTTCTTCTTTAGGGAGTTCGGCAAAATGAAATATTATATGAAATAATCCACGGTTTTTTTCTTTCATATTTACATAATCTAACATTTACATACTATTGATTACTACTATTTTTTAGAGGTTCCCTAGTTGATAAAGAGACATAAAGTGTCGAACAGATTTTTTGTTTGAAAATGAAAAAGTTCGACGTTGCACTTTTTATACTCCTGAGATTGAAAGCCCTAATATGCGATAAAAAATCCCTAAAAGCAAAAGCATATTAAAAAAAATATCTCTGTTAAATAAAAAGATCAATATCTCGTCTTTACATTTCGAAGATATAGTTAGATGAGAGTTATTTCATATAACATATTATTGTTGCTTATACTTATGTCCTACGGTGTAGCGATACTCAGTTCCTCTGTTTCATCAGAATTGCCATTGAAAATTATGCTAAAAGATGCGGAAGAAATTGCAGTTACGAATTCTCTGGTTTTGAAAAGCCTCAAAGACAGAAGGGAGATATTTCAGAAAATGTCCAAGGAGAAATGGAGAAACTATCTCCCCAGACTCTCTTTAGGATATTTTGGTCTAAAGAATTTAAATGAGAATCAAACTGATTCCAGGTTTAATGACATCCGGCTGCAATTGAATCAATTAATCTACGATGGTGGAGAGACAGCATTAGAAATTGAATCTATAAAATTACAAGAGATCATTAACAGTCAAGATTGGATAATTTCAAGGAATAAAACTCTACTAGAATCAAGAAAAGCTTATATTGAAAATTTAATGAACAAAGATAAGGTATTCCTTTTTTCTGAACTTCTAAGGAAGACTCTTTCACAAATAAACGAAGCTAAAAATGAATACGAGCAAGGATTCGTTAACAGCACTACGAATTTCGAGGCTGAATCTAAAATCAGAGAATTAGAGTTATTCCTGATAAAAACAGAAGGAAATAACGAACAATCAGAAATTAGTTTAAAGAAAGCATTAAATTTTCCTTTAGCAACAAACCTAGATCTCCAAGAGTCTCTTCTCTTAGATTTTATCTTGTATCCTCCTGATTTTGATAAAAATCAAAATCCTGTTGAAGTTGCCAACCGCCCAGAATTAAAAAAGTTAAAAGTTAGTATTGAGAATTTGAAAAATCGGAAGGAATTATCAGAAAATTATTGGAAACCAAAACTAAGTCTTGGGGGATATTACGGAAAAAATGTGAATGGCGCACTTCCAGTTGAAAATGAAATTTACGGATTCAATATTAATGTAACTACTCAAATTGGCAGTACAACCAATCAAACATCTACTAATTATGGAGTTCAAACTGATGGAACTGGTATTCAAAGAATCCCTGGATTTGGTCCTCAGTTTGTAGGTAGAGGTGACAATGCTTACAATAGTAATACTTTGAATTTTTTTGACGATTTATCTTATTCAAGAAAAATCTTAGAAGGAAAAGTTTCATTATCGGATGCCTTGAGAAATAGAAAGTCACTTGAAATTGATTTAGAAGCAGAGCTATTTAAAAGCCAAAGTAAAGTGAAAGAAAATTGGCAGATACTTAGAATATCAAATTCTAAGTTTTATCTTGCCTTAGAAGCATGGAAGATAGCAATTGAAAAATACAATGCTGGATTTCTCAAGAAATCAGAATTTTACTCAGCAGAGTATGAGCTTATTAAGTCGATTGATGAATTAACAACTTCTACAGGATTTTACTTAACCTCAGTGATGGATTTAGGATTCAGCTCTGGTGTTGATCCTTCCGAGTTGAAATTATATGAATATAAGAAGGGAAGTGGAAATTCAATTTTAGCTAATTTTTTTCGTAACCAACTAAGATCAAACAAACAATCAAATGAAGACTCAATTCAGGAAGATCTTGCTGAAGAACTTGAGGAATAGAACTAAATTAAAAACTATGATGAATCCAGCTTACAAAATAAAACCCATACTTTTTAGAAAAATAATCTTAGTTGTACTTTTGGTATTTAATCAAATTACCTCTTGCAAAAATACAAATGAAGACTTAGCTAATTATTTAACTTTTCTTGGGGATGATAATAGCCCAAAAATACTATCAGCCTCTCCAGGGATGGGAGATTCATCCTTACCTAGATCGCAAAAAATTGCTGTAGTCTTTAACAAACCAATGAATATAAATTCATGTGTGCAAAGCTTTTCGATATCACCTCCTGTTCAAGGGTTTTATGAGTTGAATGATTTTTCTATGGTATTTACTCCGAGTATTTTGCTAAGCTTTGGAACATATACTTATACAATTAGTAAGAATTGCGAAGACAAAGAAGGCAATGATTTACGTGATATATTTACAGCCTCATTTACAATAGGTAGTGCCACAGTAGCTGGCACTTTTCCTGAGGTGACGGGTATTTTTGTAAAAACTGGAACTGTAGCTAATTGCAACGCTTCCTTAGGTATAGATTCAAATATACTTGCTTCTGATGTAGTTAACGCATGTATGGGCAATAATCTTATAAATAGAATGAGAATAAGATTCAATCGTGATATGGATAGGATCGCAACAAGTGGTGCCATCAATATTGCACCTAATGTTAACTTTACTGTAGCTTGGTTAAATAATCAGGAATTAGAAATAACACCAGATGCACCTTTCGTATTCAATGCTAGAATAAATTTCACTATTTCTACGCAAGCACAAGATTCACAGGGGATTCGACTCGTTACTCCTGTTATAGGAAGTTTCCGTGTAGGATCAGGTAACTTACTTCCTTCGATTACTACTATCAATATTCCAGCTGACACATTAACAAATTGCAATAGCGGAATTGGAGCACTTACTGACATTGTTGCAAATACAGTGAATAATGGTTGCTTAGGAAATCCTACAATTACTCCTATAGAAATAAATTTCTCTCATACTATGGATACACCAATAACACAAGCTGCTATAACATTCTCACCAAACCTAACTGGTAGTTTCACATGGTCCAATGCTAATCAAACTGTAACATTTAGTCCTGACCAGAGGTTAATATTTGGTACGAGATATACTGTTAATATATCAACCATAGCAAGAACTATAGATAATATTAACCTACCTATAGTTAATAGCTTTGGATTTGTTGCCGGAGGGTTATTGTCTGCTGCTCCTGCAATCCAAGCAGTTGGAGTTGCTAGTCAAGGTTGTGCGAATACATTCCCTGGGATTGGAAATGCAGCTGGTGGAGACTGGACAAGTGGTAATTGTTTTTGGGATAATTCTTTATCTATTTTATCACCAAGTAACTATAGATTTAGAGCTGGAGATATTGGCAATGGGTCAACAGGAAGTAATTTGTCGTGCTTAGATGTAAACACTGATAACTTTAGATTAATCTTTTCAAATTATATGGATCTAAATTCTACTATAAACGCTGTTAGACTGCGAAGAACTTCTCCTCCAACTACTACAGTCCAACTTTCCTCTTGGAGTTGGACTGATTGCCAAGCTGTAGCACCTTTTGGTTGTAGAGTCTTAAATGTAACATATGCTGAACAAGAATCATCCTGTAATGGATCTCTTTTCGGCAATGCGCTCACTGGTGGTGATTTTAATTTATTGCGTTCAGATAACACCCCAGCAGGATTTCCATATTATAATTTATCTGTTGATACTTCGGCAAGAGATGTGAATAATATTCCTATTAATAGTACATTTAATTTTACAATGGAAGCAAAATGATAAAATATTTACTAATACTTATACTTATTTCTTGTAATGGAAATAAATTCGATGTTCGAAGCGCTCAAACGAATCGCCAAAATAAAAACATCATTTTAGGAGAAATAATTAAAAGAGACTATCAACTATCCAATAATATTGCTTTAGATATAAGGGATTTGCTTAGATTTGAATTAATAAGTAAAGGATATAATGTAGACTTATTTGATGCGAATCAGTCGAATGATGTGAACCAGAAAGAAATAGGCAAAGATAACGAAATAGGCCAGCTTCCTTTAGCTTTAAGACAATCAGCAGGAGAATTATTTACACCTAAAATAAAATCAAAAAATGATAATATTGCTGAAGAAGTTTCAAAATTAATTGGTCCTACTAATTTCAATTTCTATTTGAAAGGATCCGTTTCGAGATATGAAA
>PEQN01000037.1 GCA_002786225.1 Leptospira sp.
AGGATTATTTAGAATTCCTTGGCTCCCATTTTCAAAATAAGAAGAAAGATTCTTATCTTCCTCTTGAACAGAATCACCAAATACATCTATACAAATAGTCTTCCCTGCCCCTTCCGTCTTAAGCACGAGTCCTGGTACGTTATCTAAGAGACCGCCGTCCACAAACACTATACCATCTTCTATAAAGGGAGGGACAATTCCTGGAAGAGAGGTAGAGGCTCGAATAGCTTTCCAAAGATACCCGGAATTATAAACTTTTAATTTAGCGTTCGTTAAGTCAGTAGCTACTGCTGAATATGGAATCCAAAGATCTTCTATCATTGTTTCGCCAAAGAATTCTTTTATTGTTTCAGTATACTTCTTCCCACTAACTAAAGATATAATTGGGATTGTATATTCATTCAATAAATTTCTATCTACCCAAATGCTTTTGGCTGCTGCTTGGGTTTTATGAGAATCATAGCCCATGGCATATAAGGCAGCAAATACAGAGCCAGCACTAGTTCCAGATACCATATCAATCGTACCTCGAACTTCTTCAATAGCACGAATTGCACCTATGTGAGCAAATCCCTTAGCTCCTCCACCACCAAAAGCAAGTCCTATGGACTCACCTACCAAGCGCCTAACT
The DNA here is from genome assembly GCA_002786225.1 of Leptospira sp. Taxonomy (GTDB): domain Bacteria; phylum Spirochaetota; class Leptospiria; order Leptospirales; family Leptospiraceae. The sequence continues at coordinate 632 of PEQN01000037.1, forward strand.
AGTCTTTCTACGGACAATTGATTATCAAACGCTATATGATAGTGACGATTAGCTGATCGAATTTTTAAATGATCTTGGGTATGCTTAGGGAGTTCTCGAATAGTCGGCTGTAAGAGCACTAGGTCAATTGAATTAGCGACATGATACTTTTGGTTTAAACTAATTTCTAATTCACTAATAGAGGCTGGTTTGCTTGCGTCTTGGAGAAATAGTACGCGATCAGATTGGTGGTAGCACCTTTGTGACCATTCTGTATCTTCATAATCCCCTTTATAGATGACATATTTATTGGAGTTTTCAATTTCTTGGAACCATGTAACGACTTTATGCTCCATTTCTTGATCAGATTTTGCAGTATAATTCGGAAATTGATTATCAAAATCTTCTTTCGTTACAATTTGTATTTTGTCTATATTCGAAATTAAATCGTAAAGGTATTCCAGGAATCCTTTTGTGGAAGTATCTTGTCTAGTTGGGAATACGGAAAAAGAAAAAACATGGATAGCTTTGACTTCTTCTTTGGATCTGGCATGCATCAATCTCTGAGAAATCGTTGATGTAACTTCTAAGAGTGCTTCAGGTTGTTTGAGTAAGATATTGAGAATAATTTTTCTAGGAATTCGTAAGATTTCAGATTCGCGTATGGCTCTAACAGTTGCAGATCTGGGTTCTCCTGTAAAGATACTCAGTTCTCCCAAAATATCGGATCTTTGGAATTCGCCAGAGTCGAGTAGACTGCCTTCTATGTTGTGTATTTCATATCTAAGTCTTCCTACTGTAACTATAAATAAATCTTCCCCAGGATCACCTTGCTTAAATAAGATTTGTCCACTGGGAAGAAATTCCCGACTCGAATGAGTTAGGATTTCGCGAATGAGTTTCCTAGGTAATTTCTTAAAAATATCACCTAGGGTTAAGTATTGCTCATGATCTTCTTCTGATGAATTATTAAACATATTTTTGTGAAAATTGAAAAGTTAAATTCTTTGATATAAAAATCACGACAGTTTTTCGGATGAACTAATCTTCTTCATCTTCAAAAAAATCATCATCATCATCTTTTATTATTGGCTCATCCAAAGTATCCAACACCATAGATTGGTAATTGATATGGAACCAGTCTTTGAACATAGCATAGGTTAAATTTTTAGGCCATAGAGCTTCGTTTGTGCACCAATCTTCTAATACATCTTCGAAAATATGAATGTAATTTTCCTTCAACCAAGTATCAACATTTTCCTCGAAATCAAATTCAGGTATTAGATATACATGTGCCTGATCATTTTGGAAAAAGTCTTCCTCATATTCCATAGTATCTTCTGGGAAGATTGAATTCTGCCACTCTATGAGAGGCTTCTTGTGGAAAAGAATTATTGTAGATCGATTGATAATTGACATGTTGCCTCGTAATTTAAGAACTTTCATCCATTCTTTTCTTACTTAGGATTCTTTTCATTCAATTCTTTTATAGAAAAAGTAAAATAAAACTATTTTGTTTTAATCTCTAATTGAATTCAGAATGAACTTTTTGATTTTTTCATATTTACAATTCCACAATAAAATCTTACAAAAGAAAAATTCATCTTAAGCTTAGATCTCCCTAAAAGTATAGAATGTGTTCGAAGATACATATATTTGATAAATCAAAAATTTATCAAATGCTAAAACAATGTAGAGGACTCGCAATTTTTTCTACATCTATCATTCAAACCATTGCAGGTTGAATAGAGAATTCCAGCATCAACTATAGAAGTATTCCCACTTGTTTGTATAAGATTATAATAGGCTATGTTCTGCAAATAGCAATCTGATTCTTTGGATTCACATCTGTTGCGCTCCAAACACTGATCTCTTAGAGATAATGGAGTGCCGCAATTCCATAGGAAAGCAAATCCTAATATAACAAGAATTAGAAGAAAAATTTTGTGAACAATATCGACGCTTATTGAGCATTTTGGTGAAAAATTATTTCTGAATTGATTCATTGTCAAAAAGGATTTTTCCTATGGATGATATTTTGATTTGCGAATTAGTCGTATTTTCGAATACAACTTTTCCTTTAATGGTAATGTCAATATCAAACAACCAATCACCCTTAACTTCTAAAGATTCACAGGCAACCAAGGATGGGAGGAAGGGAAATCTTTTGTCAAAGTCTTGGATTTTTTTAAAAAAATTATCATCCAAGCTTACTACTGGTTCGCCCAATCCCAATTTCTTACGAGTAAGAGACATGGTTAAAGAGTAGTCTTCATTGAGTTGGTAAGCATCGGATCTACGAACCAAATAATCTTCTGTCTTTTTAACAGGTGCAAATCGATCTCTGGGAATTATGATTCCTCTAAACTTGGAGAAATTTCCTACAGCAGAACCCATAGCTGTCTCTAGTTGTAGTACATTTTGTCCATCAACTTCTTTTGGATTTACAATCAATGAAAGTCGGAAATTTCCTTGCTTCCATCTTTCTTTTAATGATTTCAAATTTATCCAAAGATTATTAGTTGAAAAAGTTCTAAACTTACCCATTCCCGTAAATTCATGTTCAAATTCCTTGGGCACCTGTGCGGTTTCTAAGAGTTCATAATGTAAGAATTTCCCATTTCGTGTCTTTCGATAAATGGCACCACCTTTCTTATCAGCAAGAGTCTTGGGAGTCATTTCCATAGCAAAATCTAAACCCGAATCTAGAAAGTAACTTACAATAGACGAGTCCACAGTGGCTCCGAGATTGTCTCCATTGGATAAAAAGGCTACCTCATAGCCAGATTCTAAAAGCTGGTCTAAGATTCCTGTTTCGACTAAGGTAAAATAAATATCTCCGTGACCAGGTGGGCACCAATCATTTTTAGGATCCTTCGTCTGAATTGGACTAAAGTCATTTTGTAAAATACGAGGAACTTTGTGCTGCAAGAAGCTGGTTGGAAAATTCTGCTTTAATCCTGAGGATGCCAACTCTAACTGAGAGTCGTCTTGGGTATTGTAACTGTCCATAAGTAGAAGTGGAATTTCTACAGAATATTTTTCTCTAAGATACAAAACTTGGTTCGCAATAATTTTCAAAAAAGAGAATCCATCTTTTATGGGGATCAAAGACTTCGCTTTAGATAAACCCATGGAAGTTCCTAGCCCACCATTTAATTTAATAATAACAAGTTTGCTTAATGATTCTTTACTTGCTGGATATTTACTTTGGATTTCTTTAAGATCAATTTCATCTTCCTTAGGATCAAGATCACCAACCTCATCCCAGATAGCAATTCCAGTCTCACCCTCTCGAACTTGTTCAACTTTCATAAGAAACTCTTCAATAAATTCTTTACTGAGGTCTGCCGATTTCATCTTATCTATAATTTTATCAATATAACTCTTCTCACTCATTTCTTCCTTCTCCAGCATTTTATTATTTACTCTTTATGAATCTCAATTCGTATAACCTAAGAAATTTGATTTATCATATTCCTCGTCTATTTCACCCATTTCAATCCAATATTCATTTTCTTTTAGGCTAGGATCAAAATACAACTTAACAATAATATCTCTTCCGCCTTTATCGCCTGTTATTTTTTTCTCTTCTACTTTATGGTGGGAGAAGAATACAATAAATGTGTAAATATAAACTACTTTTTTATCTTTCCTATATTTTAAAATACCTTTGCCGTTGATATTTTTCTTTTTAATACTACTGTAAGGAATAGGAAATTGCTCATCCCAAGTTTTCTTAAGTACTGAATCAATTTTATTGTAAGCAAGATAATTTGAATAGACAGGAAGGGAACCTGCCAGAACAATTAGGATTATGCTCCATTTAGAGATTAGCATTTTCATCTCTGCCCAGTTTGAAAGGTTCAAGAAAGTTGTAAAGCAAACCAAGTTTGTATAAGGACATTTTATCTAATGATTGCAATTACAGAGTTTTTATCATTTCTGCTATCTGTTTTCTCTGGCATTTTCTACAGCAAAGAGAAAGTCCTTTCTAGATTAGATAACAATGACATTCTAATTCTCCCAGGTCTTGGTTCTGGAGCCTGGTTCTATAATAAAATGGCTAAATATTTGAAATCAAAAGGGTATAGACCTTTTGTTGTTCCTCTTCCACCTTGGAGGTCTGAGAAAAATATCATTCTCACCTTGAATGCCTATCTGCTTAAGGCTAAACCCAATACAATAGTCATAGCCCACAACACTTCAGCTCTCTTAATCCCTGCCCTACCCGATGGAACTCGCCGTAAGATTGATACTTTGGTAACACTTGGAACTCCTTTCAAAGGATTTCGATTGTGGGGAATTTTTTCCTTCAAAAATTGGGAACCTAATTCCAATAAGTTGGCAATTCAGCATCCTGCTTATCTTTTTATAAATCGTTTTTTTCCACTTGCACCTATTCATGATTATTTATTTCAACCGAAAGATTCATTAGCTTATGGACAAGGTAGAGATCAATGGTTTGATATTCCAGGTAATTACAATTTGGTACGCAAAGCAGAAAACCTAAGAACCCTAAGTGAGTTTTTGTTCAGCGTGAATCCTCCGATTCCACAAATTCCAAAGGATGCAACTGTGCTTACACGAGATGTTATCATCTCTCAAGGAACAATGAAACAGGAGAGTAGACCTCTTTCTAAATCATCTTCCAAGAATAGTTCTGGCAACAAAATAAAGACCAAGCCTATATTCAAGCCTGATTCCAAACCTAAGAAACCTGTTAAGCAGACCAAAACTAAATTAAAGCCTAAACCCAAATCTAAAAGAAGATAATTTCTTTTTGATTTTCTATGAGGACCTATGAATATTTCTCTACAACTTAAAGACAAACCCTTTGTTCTAGAAGCGAAAAATCCAGAAGGCAATACTGTGATGATGGATGCAAGCCCTGATATTGGTGGCAAGAACCAAGGTGTTCGTCCAACCGAGTTACTGCTTATGGGTATTGCTGGATGCAGTGGAATTGATATTCTTTCAATACTCGCTAAGCAAAAACAAAACGTGGACAGCTTCCAGGTCAATGTAAGTGGAGACAAAGAAAAAATTGAATTCACCAATTTATTTACTAAGATCCATGTGGAATATAGCTTCACAGGAGAATTAGATCCAGAAAAAATTCTTAGAGCAATTGAACTTTCTTTAGGAAAATATTGTTCTGTATCTAAGACAGTGGAGAAAGTTGCGGCGATTAGTTTTGGATTTAAGCTCAACGGAAGAGTAGAATTGGAACGTAAAGAGGTTGCCTCCCTAGGCTAAGATTCTAGTTTCGCATTATGAGCTCTATGGAAGAATCCGCACCGCATTTTGAAACTATCGCAGTCAGAACCCAATCAGAAAGGTCACCACACCGGGAACATTCTACTCCAGTCTTTCTAACTTCAAGTTTTGTTTTTGAAGACACTGAGCAAGCAAGAGCTCTATTCAATGATGAAATTCCAGGAAATATCTATACTAGATTTTCTAATCCCAATAATAATGAGTTTGTTGAGAAAATTTGCCAAATGGAGGGTGCAGAGGATGGGATCTCAACTGCATCGGGAATGAGTGCAATCTTTACAACTTTTATGGGTCTTCTCAAACAAGGAGATCATGTGCTTGCTTCAAGATCGGTATTCGGATCCACACATTCTATGCTATCTATGCTTCTTCCAAAATTTGGGATTAGCTTTGATTATGCAGATATCAATAAGCCGGAAGAATGGGAAGCAGGAATCAAGCCGAATACTCGCATAGTTTATATTGAGACTCCTTCCAATCCTGCTTTGGATATTATTGACATGCAGTGGTTAGGCGATATTTGCAAGAAGAAAAATGCTCTCTTTATTGTTGATAATTGTTTCTGTACGCCCTATCTTCAACAACCAATGAAATATGGCGCAGTCATTTCCATACACTCTGCAACCAAATTCATTGATGGGCAAGGTAGAACTATAGGTGGAGTTGTAGTAGGTAACAAAGACCTAATCAAGGAAATACGATTTTTTTCAAGACACTCAGGACCTGCCCTTTCACCCTTCAATGCTTGGATTCTTTCCAAAAGTTTAGAAACCTTAGCAGTTAGAATGGATAGACACTGTGAGAGTGCCTTAAAGCTTGCTGAGTATTTGGAGACTCATCCTGAAATAGTACATGTGAAATACCCTCATTTGAAATCCCATCCCCAATATGCACTTGCAAAGAAGCAAATGTCTCAGGGTGGAGGAGTGGTTACTTTTGAGGTGAAAGGTGGATTGGAAAGAGGAAGAAAGTTTCTTAATGAGCTCAAGATGTTTTCTCTCACTGCAAATTTAGGAGATACAAGGACAACAGCAACTCACCCTGCTTCCACAACTCATTGTAAGCTTACGGAAGAGGATAGACTCAGAGTTGGGATTACTCCTGGTTTAGTAAGAATTTCGGTTGGTTTGGAGCATATAGAAGATATCAAGGCAGATATCATTCAAGCTTTAGAAAAAACCAAGTCTTAGCAATTCTTGGATTTATATTCACAAGAAAGCTAACCTTGCCCTATTTCTCTTTTTCAGGTTTTATTAGGGAAGCTACGACTAACTCTGCCATACGAGACGCTACTTCATCATAGCCGCAAGATTCAACAAACATATCCTCTTTAGACCAAATAAGACCAAGACCTAATGTATATTTGGCGAGCCTCTTCCAAGTCCAGTCCGTTCCTGGACTTTTTCTAGATTGCATAGCAATACTACCAGATTGGACAGTAATTAGCTTCAAAGAAAATGTATCTACCAAAGAGCCACGCTTGATGCCCACTGAATCTGTAAAGGACAAAGCAGTTCCACGTCCAACCACTATAGCGTCTACACCTAAGATTCTACCTATCTTTGCTGAGGTGGATTCATCTATTATTCCTGTTTTAGAGAGTCTTTGCTCATCAAGAATTTTAAATATCTGCTCTCTTTCAATTACTTCAATACTTGAGTTCTTCAGAATATGGTGAATGAAGGCATCTGAAAATTCTGGACCCCAACTAGCTCCATTCATTTCAAAATTCAAAACTGCAATCTTATTGATGCCAGGAACTTTGGAATTAGATCGAACCGTGGTAATGGTAGTACAATTTGAAAAAAGGAAGAGAAAGATAAAAATAAATGAGTAAATGAAGCGCTTCACAGATAAACCTACTTTGAACAAGTACACAAATTAGCAATGAGAGGAATTCGATCAAGTGAATAAATTAATGAATGCCTATTTAATTCAATTCAATCAGATTGATTTCCTCTTTATTGAGAGCAGGTCTATTATTTTCCCTCGGCACTAATTTCGTCTTGGATTAATCTTGCTCCAGCCTTAAATGCAATGTAACTATATACCCATGTTATAAGGATAGATACCTTATTCTTGAAACCAACTTGGTAGAACAAGTGGACAAAAAGCCAGGCGAACCATCCAAGAAGTCCCTTCATTTTGAAATTACCAACTTGAGCTACTGCATCATTTCTACCTATAGTTGCCATAGAACCTTTATCATGGTATTGAAATGGTTTTTTCTTTTTAGACTTCAAATCTCTTTGAATCCAATCAGCCACATACCTTCCCTGCTGCATGGCTACAGGAGAAACACCAGGTAGCGCTCTTTCTAATCCTTCTTGGAAATTGGCTGCGTCCCCTACTACGAAAACATTATCCACATCCGCTACTCTGCATTCTTGGTTTACTACGATTCTCTTGGATCTATCCAAAGGCAGACCAATCTTTTCTGCAAGTGTAGTACCTTGAACTCCTGCCGCCCAAATAATAATTTTCGATTCAAGAACTCCTTTTTCAAGATGAACTCCAGTTTGATCAATTTTCTTAACAGGAGTATTCGTTAATACTATAACACCTCTTTGTTCCAATTTTCTTTGTGTAAATTTCGAAAGGGACTCGTCAAAGCCACCTAACAATCTTGGTCCAGCTTCTATTAATGTAATCTTGGCAAGTCCAGGATCTATATTGCGGAAGTCCTTTCGTAAAGTATGATAGCTTAATTCTGCTATTGCACCAGCCATTTCAACTCCTGTAGGACCACCACCAACAATGATATAGTTCAATAACCTTCTGGCTGTAACAATATCACCAGATAGCTCAGCCTCTTCAAATGAAAGAAGTAGCTTACGTCGAATTGCTAGTGCATCCTTTATACTTTTGAGACCGAGTGTGTAATTCTTCCATTCATCGTTGCCAAAAAAGGAAGTTCTCGCACCCATAGCTAAAACAAGATAATCATAATCGATTTCTTTATTTTGAAAATATACTATCTTTTTATTATAATCAACATTCGTTACCTCACCCATCACTACTTTTACATTTTCATAATCTGAGGTAAGTGACCTTGATGGAATAGCTATATCAGCAGGGCTAAGTACAGCTGATGCAACTTGGTATAGTAAGGGTTGAAATAAGTGGTGGTTGGTCTTATCAATGAGTATAACTTCAAGATCATCCTGGTTAGCTAATTTTTGTATAATCTGTAAGCCTGCAAAGCCTGCTCCGACTACAACTACTCTTCTCTTATTTATCATGTTAAAATACCTTTGCTTTTCAAAAAATTTAAAAATCCCTTACTTGTCCGTGTTACAATTTCTTGCACCAATTCAAAATCCTTGATAGTTCCATAGTATGGATCTGGTACATTTAATCCATCTTTTTGTTGATCATCAAAACGTCGAAACATAGTTACTTTTTCTTTCTGCCAAGGCTCCCAGGCAAGACTCAGAATACTTTCAAAATTCGAATCGTCCATAGCTAAAATATAATCAAAATCCTCAAAGTCCGTAGATGGGTTAAATTTTCTTGCATGGTGAGTTAATTGAATTCCGGCTCTTTGAGCAACTTTTCTTGTCCTAGGATCTGGCAAGGCACCAATATGATAACCAGCAGTTCCACAAGAGTCAATTTCAAATATATGGTCAAGTTCGCTATCATTCACAAGTTTCTGAAGTGCCCCCTGCCCTGCCGGTGAGCGGCATATATTTCCTAAGCAAACAAACAAAACTTTGATTTTCTTCATCCTTATTTCCTTTAAATCTACCAAGCTTCTTGCTCTGCCTTCCAATTCTTTGAATCAATTTCATAAAAATATTTTAGAATCTTTAATTCATGATCTCTCAACCATCTTCTATCTGATTTATATGAGGGAAGTATCTTCTCAACATTGGACCAAAATCTAGAGGAATGATTCATCTCTTTTAAATGACATAATTCATGAACCACTACATAATCTACTATTCTCATGGGCACTAAAGATAGCCCTATATTAAAATTTAAATTTCCAAGAGAGGAGCAAGATCCCCAACGAGATTTCATTTTTTTAACACGAATGTTTTTAAAATTTAAATTTGCTATTTGTGCATATTTTTCTACTCTAGAATGAAGCATTTCAAGAAGTAGCTTTCTTAATAATTTTTCTATTTGAATTTTAATTTTTTCTTCCTTCTCTTGCAGAGAGAAGGAAGGTACTATGGAAATTTGTACGCAATCTTGCCTAAGTATTGCCCTTTCTCTATGATTTGCATTTTCATGGATGTCGATAGGAACCTTCATCCCAAACAGAGGCAAAGTGGAATATTTATTCGAGATTTGAATCCTGGGTTCCACTATTTGATTCTTCTTGCGTTCTAGATTCCGTATTTTGATTCATTTCTGTTTGCTTTCTTGGAAGTGGTTCAGTAGATGCATTCTGCCATTCAGGTCTATAATCAAATCCAAACTCTATAGAAAATTGTTTGGTATTTATGTGTGCTTTATATCTACCCAAAAAGTTAGCGAAAATATCTTGCTGAGTAATTCCACCAACAGCTTCAAAGGTCCCTTTTGTAAATGATCTATGCTGGTTCATTCTTAAGAAAAATATAGATCGGAAGTCCATTTTGTAGCCTGTTTCGATCTGGGCTAGTATACCTGGGCCAGAAGTTTCTGAATTAAAATTTATATTTCGTTGAGCATGGAAATCTCTAGTTTTAAAAAAAGCATATAGACCATGTATGGTTGTATCTATATAAAAATCTTTCCAGTTCAGTCTGTAACCAAAGCCAAAAGGGATTTCAAAGATGGAGTTGGTGAAACTTAAACCATAGCCTATAGGCTGGTAAAAAATAGGGTTACTTGCTATCCATTGTACAACATCATAAAATTTATACTTATTATAAGTATATCGCGCACCACCTGATAAATAAAATCCATCCCCAGATTTCTGGAGATCTGGAGATGCTTTACCTAGATAATATCTTGTCAGAAAATCAAAATTATACTCAGACATAGAGGATTTGCCTATACCATCTGCAAAATTTCTTTGTCCTCCAAAGACAGAGGTAGAATCGTAAAAAGAAAACTCTCTTGTATTGATATGATGAGCTCTTTCTGTTGATGTTGTAAATAATGCAAAGTCTTCATCTCTAGCTTTTCCAGTTGGAACATACCATCCTGTGGTGGTAAATTTTCCATAAAACTCTAGGGGTCCCGTAAAGTATTTTCCACCAAATCCAAAAAGATTAAAATCTCTCTCAAAACTTATTCTAGAACCAGCGCGGATTCCCGAAAGATTGGGAAACCTGCTGCCCGTTTCAAAAACGAAGTCTCCTCCATTTCTTCCGATGATAGGTTGGATTGTGTATTCTGCATGGAGAGGGCATATTAAAAAAATGCTTAAAATTAGGATTAAACAAAATGGGAGAAGTTTTATTAAGTGCAACATCTTATCCTAGCTTAGAAAACTACTTCGAATGGAAAACAGATTTTCTAGTTTAGGGGTGAAATCATTTCACCCCTTATACATATTTAAAGAGACATAATAATTGACAATCACCAAGCTGGATGAAACACTGGATGACAATGAGTTCAAATCTAGAGTTAACTGTAGAAGAATCTGCCAATTTGGTAGGACTTAGTTTGAAAGATTTCAAAGAACGAGCCAAGGATTTAAAGATACCTGGATTTAAGTCTGATAAAATAAAGAGAAATATACTTGAGAAATACTTTAAACTTTCAGAAAACGATGAATATGATTCTCATGTGATAGCCATATCAAATCAAAAGGGTGGGGAAGGGAAGACTACTCTGTCCTTAGCACTGGGTGAGGCACTGGCTAAAGCGGATAAAACCTTACTCATAGATTGGGATCCTCAAGCCAATGCAACTAACCTCTTTCATAAAGAACCAGATAAAACCATAATGAGCGCCTTGGGTTATAGAAATAAGGATAAAGTTCCATTGGAGACCATTATCCTTCCACTCGCCAAAAACTATGATCTAGTTCCCGCATCTATAGAACTTGCCAATCTTACGACTCCTTATGAAATGAGTGACTTTGAACTTTTAAAAGATGCCTTACTTCCTCTAAGATCAACTTATAAATATATCATCATTGATTGTCCTCCATCCTTAGGATTGATTCTAGAAAATGCTTTAATCTGTGCGGACTATGTTCTTGTGCCTATTCAGACGCGCGCATTTAGTGTTCAGGGTATTAAAGATTTATATGAGACTATTGAAAGAATTCAGAAGAAAGCGAATCCTAGATTAAAACTTTTGGGAGCTGTGCTAAATCAGTATGAAGGACAGAAAGCTTTGTCAGGGCTTGCTGAATCTATAAAAAAATATTTTCCAGTTTTCAATACATTTATCCGAAGAAAAGAAACAATTCCACAATCACAGGCAAAAATGATGCTTCTTTCTGACTATGATCCCATTTCTATGAAATACTTTATTGAACTCGCAGAAGAAGTAAGGAGTAAGATAAATGTCCAAGAAAAATGATTTTTCATCTTTAGATTTGATTTCTGCTTATACAGAAAAGAAAAAAAATCCATCCAAATTAGATCTGGATGTGATTTTTGTTAACCCCAATCAACCAAGAGTATTTGGAAGAGAGGAAGTTCAAGACCTAGTCGATTCAATGAAAAGATTAGGATTGATAGAACCTATTCTTGTCAGAAAAGATAAAAATAGGTTTGTAGTTGTGGCTGGTGAAAGACGATTTAGAGCTGCCCAGAAATTAGGCTGGAAAGATATTCATGCTATAATAACAGATGCGAACGAGGATATCTGTTATGAGATGGCTCTGGCAGAAAACGAGAAAAGAAAGAATTTGAATCCTTGGGAAGTAGGTAAATCCATTGCCTATCTGCGTAAGGAAAAAAAGAAAACAGCAGAAGAAGTTGCTATGCTACTGGGCTATACAGAAAGATATGTTAAACAGCTTAGTTCAATAGCTAGATTGGATCATAAAACTGTTTATGACCTGCTCCGTACAGGAAATCAAATAACAGTCAAAAATTTAGAAGCAGCATTAAAATTGAAAGAAGGTAGGGGTGAAACGATTTCACCCTCAAATAACCCGACCAAAACCAAAATTGTTTTGGATCTTTCGAAAATACCTACTAAGGTGAGAGATAGTTTTATGCGCGACTTCAATAATTTAAAAAAGAAATACGGAATACTAAACTAAATAGGAATACAATGAACAGAATTAAAAATTTTAAAGACTTAGAATTTGAATGCAATCTAATTGAAAGAAACTCCGCTAATAGTAAGATTAATCTTACTTCAGCTCAAGTCTTAGATTGCATAGCACATGGAATAGAAGCATCAATTCTTTACAATGCTGAGGGTCAATCCAGCTTCTTGCAGAAATTTTGGGATAAGTATTTTATCAAAAAATTTTCTGAGAAGGATGAATGGAATAATTCTTGGAAATTGCCTAAGCTTCCTAAAACGAAAGTAGAAGGAGATGAGAAGGCATCCTTGTTAAGATTGAGAACGGCAATAACAGCCTTCAAATTACACACTGGACCTTTCTCTAGGCATCCTGCATTTGGAATTCTAGACAAGCCACTCTGGGAGACTATCCATATTAAGGTAGCTGATCATTTTTTGGATCAACTAGAGGTTGATGGAAGAAGTAAAAATCCACGGCATACTAATAACCAAACTCAAAATCTGAGCCAAGGGCAGAATAATCATTATTACAATAAAAAGAAAAGATATTCTAATAATAAGAAAAAGTTTAAGGGCGGAAAACCTTAGATAAAAATTTATTAATAATGAGCCAAATAAATAATGGGATGATTACATTAATAAGTGCAACTAAGAAAATAGATCCGTAAGCTCCTAGCCAAGAATACGGATCTATGGAATGCATGAAATGAATTACAAAAGGGTGAATAAGAAAAATTCCCATACTTTCTCTGCCTACTACAGCTAATTTGTTAACGATCGTTTCGTGAATCTTAAATCCATATAACATCAAAAATGTGATTATTGGGTAAAGCAAGGTGTGATTTTTCATATGAATCTCTTCAAAGATAGAAAAATATACTATTGCTGAGGCTAGAGAAAGGAAAGCAATACGAATGGTATACCTCTTGATTGAATCATTGATAAGATCATCTAATGTATACTTAGAACCAAGAAGACCTAGAAAAAAGAAAAAAATATAATTTGTAATCGAAATAGGTTCATAATCGCCTTTAATAAAGAATAAACTTCCAGAATTCGATAGGTAATTTATACCTAATGCTATTGCTGTTCCTATCCATAATTGCCTTGTTGATAGATATTTGAAGCAAAAGTAGTATAAGGCATAGAATTGCATCAACAATGGAATGAAATAATATGGTGTCATTGTTCTTCCCATTAGAAGCTGGTAGAAAAATGAGGAGAGATTCCATTCTTGATTTTTAATGAAAAATCCAAGAACTGAAATTATAAAAAACGGAAGTAATATGCTGTAGACTTTTGTAGACCAATATTCTTTGAATTTCTTATCCCTTGAAAAATACCCAGCAGAAAAAACAAAGACAGGAACGCTAAATCTACTCAGGTTACTCAAAATTAAAGAAAGGATTACGGGAATGTCTTCTGAGGAATGAAAATATTCAAAATACGAATTAACATGAATAAGAACTATACCGACCATGGCAAGTCCTCTAATAAAATCCAAACGTTCATCTCTTTTTTTGTAAATTATTTCACTCATTATTAGTCATATTAAGTCTAGGATTTAATTTACAAGTGAAAAAGAGTTCATTTTCTAGTTCATTTTATCCGTTACTAAATACTAGGAAGTTCTATGAGTAAAGCAATTGTACCTGCAGGAAAAATGATCTTTAAAGAAGATGAAATGAATAATGCTATGTATATCATCATCAAAGGAAAAGTTGAGATTTTTTTTACAGTGAACAAATCAGTTACTCGTTTAGCTTTGATGTCGGACGGTGATTTCTTTGGAGAAATGGCCTTATTTAGTTCTAGACCTCGATCTGCTTCCGCAAGATGTCTTGCTGACACGGAACTCGCTGTAATTGAAAGCAAGCAGCAATTGGAAAACTTTCTCATCAAGAATCCAAAATTTTCGGCAAAGATGGTTTCAATTATGGCAGATAGACTAGCTAAAACGAACGATTTGCTAGCAGAAAGTATGGAAAGTAAATCAGCTGTGCAGTTGGAATATTCAGGACAGAGTTAATGCAATTCTTCTTTTGCTTCTTCAGTTAAGAGTTTAGAATATTTTAGGCTTAAGTCATCAGCCATTTCTACTAATTGTTCATATGATTTTATAGAAAACTTTTCGAGTATATTAGGATCCAGGATAGCAAAATTGGTTCTCTTCCTTTGCAAATTTGCCATAATATCAGCTATATAAACTGTCTCAGATTCAGCTAGGAAAGATTGTTTGGATTGCCAAGGTCTATGGTGGTGGGTGATTATTTCTTTTAACTCTTCTGGGAAGTTCCATTTTGTAGCCAGAATAAGACCGATGTCTGTATGGTTAGCACCCAAGGTAATTTCTTCAATAAAAGAAGAATGATTCATCAAGCGGTCTTCTCTTAAATTATTGATTACTTCAATAAGATAGCGATCTAATGTAACAAGAACCATACGACCTAAGTCATGCAAGAGTCCACCTATAGAACAAAGCTCCTTTCTAGCATGGGGCTTCCTCAATTGAGAAAGGTGGATACTCATAAAAGCAGTTAAGGATGCGTGCTTCCAAATTTCTTTAACTCGACTATTATTCAAAGGAAATACACTACGTGCGCCTGCCGCATAAAGGATCTTCTCGATATTGCGAAGTCCTATTCTTTTTATAGCCTCTGAAACGCTTGCGATTTGCCCTTGAACTTGAAACAAAGGTGAGTTTGATAATTTAATTACCTCAACAGTAATACCAGGATCCTTTTCAATTTCAGTGGAAATTTTTTGAATAGTAGAATTTTTATTATTAACAATGGATAAAAGTTTGGAAATATTTTTAGGGAAGGGAGGTAGACCCTCAACTCCATCTAAAAGTATATTTCGAATCTTCTCCTTCATTTCTGAAGGAATGATTTCTTTCGGAATTTCAAAATATGCTGTAGTGATATCATTTTCAGAACGTATGGAGAAAAAATTTTCAGTGATGCCAGAATTGCGAAGTAGTAATTGTACAAGAACCAAGCCTAGGCCAGAGCTTTCATAAGAATCGAGATTGTCTTGGTATGCCTCCGTTAAATTTTTAACCTTACTCGCAGAGATTAAACGAGTATTGATTCGCTCCATTTCTTCTTCTACCATAGAAGCATTATTCGAAACCCAAAACCGGATTTTATCCTTTTCATTGAGTAATTTTAATTGGATTCGATAATTTGATTTTTCAACTGCATCAACAAGCCCTGAATTAAGATCCCCAAATTCCTCACGGAAATTGGCAATTCCCTCTAAATATTCTTCTTTGTTACAAATGTTCTTTCCAATTTTTTCAAAATAGACTCGTTTAACATTAGCCTTAAAGGCGTTGACCAGCAGCTCATTTAAAACAGTAAAAACTATCTCAAGTAAATATTCTAAGGATATGGATCTGAGTAGGGAGGCTAGGTAGTTCTCTAGATTGGGACAATCCAATTCTGAAAACTGGAAATACTGCCTTTCAATAGGTTTTCCTTGGGAAAAATTCTTTATTTCAATATCCAGTCCAGAGCTAATCATTTAGTGATTATTAAAAATTGGGAATAAATCAGATTAAAACAAGGTTTTTTTTCCTTTCCTGGTAAAAAGTAAGAACCGATATTAGAAATAGTATGAAAGTATCACCTACAATAACTCTCGCCTTTCTCCTCACGCTTTCCATGTATTCCCAAGGTACTAATACAGAGTCAAAATCTGGAGAGCCTGTTATTGCAGACGATCAGGAGCATTCAGAGTCCTATGGTCTAGACAAAGAATATTTTGAAAAATACTATAAATTTCTGCCAGAAAACATGGCAAAAAATAAAGCAAAATTGGAATACAACCTAATAAAAAATCTTAAACGAGAGATAGTGGGAAGAAATTACTCCAAGGAAACTCTAGCAAAACTTAAAGATATCAATCCTTCTAATATTCAATACGAAAGAGTTACAAGAAATAGTAAATGGGTTAGGGGAATTAAGAAAGCTCTGCCACATATACTTGAAAAGGAATATATGTATGTAGTAAAACATGATACATATATTTGTTTTATGACCTTTGATGTAAATCCAGAAGATTATATTTTTGAACCACATTACAGAGAATTGGTTTATGATGGTGCTGGAAAATTTGATATTGTTGTTCCACCGTATTGATTTAGTTCTGAATCTTAACTAGCTAATTCAAGTTGAGCAATGGAATGTATGTCAGACTTTTGATTCTTTGTTTGGATAAACCAAACTTAGGATAGCTGAAAGGAAAACCAGGGTTCCAAAAATTAGCATACCTAAGAATAAAAATCTTTCTAGAATAGAGAGACCGTGTTGAAGATTTTCTTTGGTTTGAATGCTTGCTATCAATTCTCTCTTGCCTAAAATTTCTACTGTTCTTCTATAAACTGGGACAGTATCACCCACTCTGAGTTTTTTATTTAAATCTTTATCTATAGATTCTGTGACTTCATGGATTTTGCCATACTCATCGGTAACAGCATAAGTAAATTTACGCGAATGAGAAATATAATCTTGTAGAACGGCAAAGTCTGTGTATTGACTTCTTTGGTACAAAGATTGGTAGAGTTTGTTTATATGGATTCTTTCTTTGTGAACCCAGAAAAATAATGCTGCTGTGAGGCTTAAACCTAGTAGATTGGAAAGCAAAAATGGTTTTCCAATTCTTGTGGGTAAATGGGTCAGTTCCCAACTCCAAAGGCTCGAATTGCATCTTCTTCTTTATCAAAAATGGAAAAAGTCTCCATCAATCCTAATAACTTGAATACTTGTATTACTGCATCACTAACTTTTACAATAGCAAACTTAATACCTTGTTTCGTAAGCTTGTTCTTGATGTCGTAAATGTAGCGAATCCCTAAGCTTGAAATATATTTGAGTTCGGAAAAGTCCAAGATTACATATTTTCTGTTAGAACTAAGAGCATCTTGCAATACAGATTCATCTAAGAGATCGAAGGGATGAAAATCGATTCGTCCTTCTAGTGAGTAAATTATGACTGAGCCTTTTTCTTTCTTACCAATCTTCATCTTGCTATAACAACCTTGAGTCTTGTCTTTCCTAAAGTGAATTCTGCCTTAGTTCCTGGAGGGAAGAGGTAGTACCTCTCAGCCAAGGAATCTATTGATATGCCACCATTCATTTCAGATACAACTTCTACGGAATCTTCTACACGGAAATCTATCCATCGAAAATGCTCGTATGTTTTATCTTTTCTGCGTGGCTCTCTGGCGTAAACTTGAAAATATCTTTGGTCTTTGGGAAAAGGTCCTGTCTTCTTAGGGTAACAAGATGCAACCCAACCAGTGGAACCAGCTCCTGTATAAAGTAGAAGCCCAGAGCTTTTTTGCTCTTCGATTTCATCCTTGAATTGGATCAAGTAACGACTGATTAAATCAGGACTATTGTTACGGATGGAAATTTCACTCACAGATGGAAAAGTATGTACTACTCGACCATCAGGGTAGGTGAGAGTAGTATGAATCAAACTCCATTCTTCGATTGTAGCTGACTTCCATGCATTTTGAACTAAATTTTCAAAACTTTCTGTTGAAAAACCTAAGAGGGCTCCCACAGAAGTATCTGGATCTGAATTGAGTCCAAGGATAATTTTTGGAAAAACCTGGTGAGCCACAAAGGTGAAGTGGTTATCACCCCCCAAGGAAATAACCAAATCAAAATCATCCATATTGATTGTGCTTAGTTCATCACGAAATATAAATCTCGCTTGGGGAATAACTTGTTTCCGCAAATATTCTCTGCTTTCTTCTTGTCTTTGGTGTGAATGAAAGATTCGATCAAATAAAAAATTCTGAAGCTTACAAATCTTTTTATATTCATCCAATGATGAATAAATTTCCATATCAAGTTCAAATTTTGTCTTCTTTTGGACAACAAGTATCCTGGATGTATCTTGTATTGAAAACTGAGCTTGCGTCATGGAACCTAAGTAATACTTATTCATATTTTCTTGCAAAAGATCAAGAAACTTCTATTTCTTTCTTATGATTGTTTTAAAAAAAGCCAATCCAGAGAAAATTGCTTGATTTATTGGCTTTTTGTCGAATTATAGTGTAATAACAACGTAAAACCAAGGTATACAATGGCAAATGCAACCGCAACTCCCCTAAAAAAATCTGAAATGCTTAGTGAACTTTCCGAAGCATCAGGAATGACTAAGAAACAAGTTTCTGAATTTTTAGAAATACTTACTAACCTAAGCTATAAAGAAACTAAGAAGAATGGCGCATTCATTTTCCCTGGAATTGGTAAATTAGTTCTAAGAAAAAGACCAAAAAGAAAAGGAAGAAATCCAGCAACTGGCGAAGCTATCCAAATCCCTGCAAAAACAGTTGTTAAATTTATGCTTTCTAAAACTTGCAAGGATGCTATCATCCCACCTAAGAAGTAAATATGAAAAAAGGATACCCATTCCTACCACTCGTCGATTCAATGTTTGGCGAGTGTCTTCAAAAGGTTTGGGTTCAATCCAATCTTCCCCAAGATAGATTAGATTCTCTCATCTCTTCCCTTTCAACTAATCCAGAAGGATTTACATTTACTGCCAATGCTACTAAAGAAATGCTTCTATCCCAGGCTCCTTCTGAACTCAGAGCACTCATACAAGAAAAGAATGTCCAAGCTATTGTAGATCTCTTGCTAGACCTAACACAGGGTCATTATGAAAACCAAAGCACAGGTGGACTTGATATAGCCTTAGAACTCATGGAATGGCTGTTAACTGGTTTCGATTCCGAACTGGATTTTACAGCAATCCTACAAGACTTCTTCTCCCAGGCTCCAGAAATCAATTCTGAATTTGTATCCAACTTACGAAAAGAATATGACATCGCTCTACGAAGTTAAAAGCTTATAGATCGGTTTAGGGAAAAGATAATCCCTCAAGATAGGCTGTATTTAATACTCGAACAGATTTCATATCGACAGTAAGAACTGTTTTCTTTTCTGGAAATTGGATTACTTTAAGCTGACTAGTCCATGCATTTTTTCTATCATAACTTCTTTTTATGAAAACTGCAAAGGGTTCTAAAGTTGTCACATCCGAATCATTGGAATTATTGTGATAACTGACTGGTAGCATAGGAGCCCAATGGTAGCCTTCTGGTAATTTAAAATCTTCAACTAAGCCAGATTCTACGTTCACGAGCTTCCAATTCTGAATACTGTCCTCATTATTGGATAATTCCGTTGTGAATAATACTAAGCTAGAGTTATGTAAGACTCGAAATTTTGGATTGCCTCGATTGAAGTATCCAGCAGGTGCTTTTAAATCCATCTCAAAGCTAAAAAGTATGCTTCGTTTTTTATTGGTTCTATCGTAGGTTTCTAAATTGTATCGCTTCTTATCTTTTGTTCGTGAAACATATGTTAAGAAGACGATATGTTTTCCTCTGTTGACAATTCTTGCACTGGTAATCACTTTATCACTGGCAATTTCTTCTGGTTTACAATTTAAACTAGAACAATAAAATAATTTCTGAGAAAATCCTTCCTGAGCACTTGCCATAATATCTTCCAATCCTTTAACGGATTTGTCTTTGATAGAAATTCTAAAAATATGCTCACCACTTGATAGAAAATCATCTATTTTTGCTGTTTTGCGATGGGTATCAAAATGAGGGAAAAAAACCTGCTTATTCTCATCGAGTCGGAAGATTCTTTGATCTCCTGATTGATGGATCTCACCAAAAATAGGAAGATTTAAATCATCCAAGTAGGCATACATCTCTCTGAAAATCTTGATCCCTGTATCTTGTGGATAAGCAATCTCTGAGACAAGACCAGATTCCCATTCATAAATAAAACATTTCTTTTCTGATATAGAATATCGATTTGTAGCAAGGATTCTTTTCTTAGAGATTTCTATTCGGTTGGGCGCAACTAGAGCTTGGGATTGGAATTTATCTGGGAAGGGCAGAATTCTTTGGGAGTCACTGGTGATTGCTAGAAGATTGAATGTATTATCAGGATTGTTCGTTACTACCAATAACTTGCCCGACTCCGCAGAAATTGGAAAATACGATCCATAAATCCAAATCAATAGAAAGGCTTTGCATAGGTTAATAAATTTCATTAATCCTATGGATTCTTTTAAGTTTCCTTCGTCAAGCATCAAAAAAATTGCTTCTAAGCCCTGAATAGTAACATGTAAGTGTATGGCTTCCTCCAATCATCATTGGCAGATGAAAAACATGAAAAAATATCAGATCGTTATTCCTTTTGTCTTCTACCATGGCGAGGACGGATGGGACTTGGGAAACCAGTTTCTGGATGCATTCTATCTCTCAAAAGAGGAAGAAATAATTCAAAATTTCATTCCAAATTTTGCTATCAATCTATATCAATTGAAACCTGAGAATCCAGATTTCCCAACTGAAATACTATCACTAAAACTACTACTCCGTATCTTACAGCACATACGTGACGAACCAGAAAGATACTTAGCTGCACTTCGTCTGACGATGAAGGAATTGAGTCTAGAGAAAACCAAATGGAAAAGAGTTGAAATTCTAGAAACAATCTTAAATTATATGGATAAAGCCAGAAAGGATTCTGATCGTTATCATGAGGTCGAATACTATAAAGAAGTTGAGGAGGAATATATGACATATTTAGAAAAGATTGAAGAGAAAGGAATTGAGAAAGGAATCGAGAAAGGAATCGAGAAAGGAATTGAGAAAGGAATTGAGAAAGGAATTGAGAAAGGAATTGAGAAAGGCAGGTTAGAAAAAGCTCTAGAAGATGCTCAGTTGATGAAAGCTAGAGGTTATCCTATATTAGATATTCTTGAAATAACAGGATTGTCAGAAACACAGCTTAGAGAAAATGGAATACTATGAAAATTTAAATCGGGGCAGATGTCCAATGTGGGATAGTCTAGTCTAGCTAAGTGTTTCTGAAAGGTTAGAATTCTTAGAAGAATATCGTTTGCTGCTATCTGAATCTGTGTTTGTAGAAAAACAGAAACAAAAGAAATCGTTCAAAAATAAGAGTATTTACAAAAAGAAAAAAACCCCATTGCTTGGAACTTTATCAATCCGGAATGAAATCGAAAACAGGGAAGGAATATGATATTGTTTTTAAAAATTAAATCTTTCTCCTAGAACTTATAAAAACTACAAGGATGAGTATAGATTGCATCATTAAACTCATAATTAAGATAAGCATAAGGTACCAACTTTTCAATTCTATTTCTTTATTAAGATCTTTCAGCTCTTGAATCTCTTTATTATAAAAATCCCATTTTAGGTTATCAATTTCATCTTGAGATTTATCTTTAGTAATTGGAGTAGGGATGATTTTTCTAGTTCGAAATTCTTCCTTATCTTTTAGGATTTTATTTTTCATTTCCGCAATTCTTTCTCGAACTAAAGGGTGGGTGCTCCACCGGGTAGATGCTTTTCTGAATAAATCATAAGAAGATTTAAACATACCTTGTTGGTATTTATGTTCTGCTTCTTCTATCCATATTTCTGTTTCTAATAATTCATACTGTGGAGAACTTTCGGAATATATGGAACTATTGAGAAGTGTATTTCTTGCTTCCTTGTATTGCTTTTGATTCAAATAATACCGAATGAGCGAAGAATCTTTGTCTACAGATTGTGAATAAAGTCTGTTAGTGTTTATGAAAACCTGATGAAAAAGTATAGCGCTTAGCAATACATTTATAGGAAATCGGATTATAAAGCCAAGTATATATTGTTGATGTAATTTTATTCGTATGCGCATTTGGTAGATTCCTATCGATTCAGAATGATGACTTTGTGACCAAATCTAGCTTTGGGCATTTTCGTATCGACTAATACCCAGGGTACAAGACCTGGATTTGTTAGCTCTAGTGAGTAAACATTATCGGAGGGTAAATTGATTTCAGAAGCACCTCCAAATAAAAATGCCTTCCTTGATGTATAGTCAATTTCCATAGCGGGAGCATACAAAGCTACAGGTATATTTGAACCAGTTACAAAGACGTTAGAATTCGTTCCTAGTATACTATATTCGAATCGATTGGAGGTTGTTACTGAATCTACCGGTTGCAATATGTTAGTTGAAGTGGATCCTCCTGCAACAAGAAATAATGGTTGATCATTCGGAAAGGGATCGGATGGTCTTGGTTTGTAGCAAGCAGATGCTAGTCCATGCCTTGCAATGGAAATGGATGCCTCTATTCTACCTGAGGTGGAATTTGCCGAAGGAATAAAAGCATCGGAAGTACTTTGTGCTGTTCCATCTGCATAAAATCTACCTCCTGAAAAAATTAGAGATCCATTGTAAGTACAATAAGCTAAATCTGTTCTAGGAAAGATATTGGTTGATGATAGATAGTTATTCCAAACTCCATTTGCTCCTAGGGATGGATTGAATCTATATACATTGTTAAAGATTGTTCCTGTTGTCATATCAGCTGAGGTAGATCCTGAAATCAAAAAGATTTCATCATCTATGGAACCAACAACTGCACCTTGTAAATTTGAGGGAATGTTTGCGAGGGTAGACCAGGTATTCGAAAGAGGATCATAGACTTCTACTCTTGGGCTTGCGACGGATCCTATACCACCTGGCCCTAAAATCAATCCACCGATGATATAGATTCTTCCTTTGTGGGAAACAATTTGAGCATTCGCTCTTGGAGTTGGGATTTTGGTATAGGAGGGATACCATCTCTTGGCTACAGGATCATAAAAATCTAAATCAGCAACGATGGTCTTGTCTGAACCCGTTCCACCCACCATCCAAAAGGATCGGTAGAAAATGTCCCTGAGACTGGAAGATGAACGGAAGGAAGCTGGGATACCTATACCAGAAGCTTCTAAGCCACAAAACACTTGGTATTCTATGTTTGTATCTGAGGGAAAATTGTTGATAGGAATGAAATGAGTCTCTGATGGAAAGATGGAAGAGGATACTTGCTCTCCCCCATTTTCCGCCTTGAATCTAACAAAACCAACAACTTTTGCAGAGCACTCAATGTATACTAAGGCTGAAGTTTCTGAGACTAGGGGAACAAAAAAGAAATTCACTCTTGCCTTCTGTGCTGCTGAACCAGAAGTAAAGAGATCTGACCCACAAGAAAATAAACCTAGCGGTACTAAAGAAAATAAGCATAAACGTAGAATGAATCTTATGCTAAATTGGGAAAGACTTCTCTTCATAAACGAATCCCTCCACTCAGCTCGAATCCTAGGGAAGGAATGATTTCTTTGGGTTCCATATAAACTTGTGTTCTGAATGTAGACCTAAAGAAGTATTTATCCCAACCTGAATATTCGTACATTAGGTCTAGAGATGTTAGGGGATTGATACCTGTTCTAGTATCACCTGATCCTGCTGGAACCTTATAAGTGCTATTGACTGCACCTAATGAGAAACCAAAATTCAAGTGGTGTTGCTGTGATTCTGATTTCCAGAATTCTCTAAACGTATAAAAACTTGCTTGGTAGGCTGAGAGAGAATTGGAAGGAATACCCACTAATGCATCTAAACGAAATCCTCCACTCCAATTGCCCCACTGAACGAAGGCTGGTTCTACGTAGAGAGATAAGCCAGTCAAGGCTGAGGTGTTAGATGATAGTGCTGGAATAAAAAAGTAGATGGGTAAAGAAATTCCAAGTCTGGTCTCTGGTAACTCTACCTCTTTCCAAGAATATTTACTGGGAAAATCAGGAGAGTCTTCTTTCTTAGGGTAGGGAGTTAGGATAGAAGATTTATTTAGGTTTAAGAATCCTAATTCTGTTTTTAAAATAATTTCACTTTCGTTTTCCTCTACAAAAATACCTTTGATAACCGAGCCGTCCCTTAGTCTTACCTTGGCTACTCGATAGGATTCTTCCTTGCCTTTGCGACTAATATCATAGAATTCCAAGTCTGATTTGGGTATTCTGTACCTGCTATTCTTAAAGGAAACTAACAAATCTTTGTCTGTTTCTGATTCAAGGCTTGCAAAAAATATGTCTCCTTCCTTAAAGCGTAGCTCTACTGCTAAGAGGGGAAATACGTTAAATAGTGTTAGAATTAGGGAAAATGCGAATATTGTATGTCTATATTTTTTCATTTGACAACTTTTTTATGTTAATATTAATGTATATTTCGGCTCTTGTACTAATTAAGTTTAATCGTACAAGCTGTACGAACAAAAAATAGTTGTTTGGTGTTGAAAGTGAAAAATTTGTTCAATATAACGGATATTATTAAAATTCATGCCTTCTTTCGAACTCGAAGGGCTATAAAGTATTCTCTGGGGAGTGCTTTATTGATATCATGTACTAGTCTTTTGCTTGGTTTTATTAGTTTCTCTCAGCCCCTCCCTATGGCTCTGCCTGAATATTCTGTAGATAGCAACGGAAACCTAAGCTTTCAAATTCCCTTAGAGATTCCCCAAGGAACAGGGGAGCACCAACCAGATCTAGGATTGCAATACCATTCTCAAATTGGCAGTGGTTATATGGGAAAGGGTTGGGCTTTGGTTGGATTATCTTCAATATCCAGGGAATCTCCTGTTTCTTCTGTTATTCCTATGCACTTTTCTCAGTCGGAAGCTGGTGATTTGGTTTATCATTCAGGTTCTGGTGCTTATCTCAGCCGAAATGAGAGCTTTCAAGTATGGAAGCCGAGTGATGGTTCCATCAATCCAAATTCTTGGATTGAAGAAGGAGCTGATGGAGGTGTGAGGATCTATGGTCAATCTGGCTCAGACATATCGGTAGGAAATGATGGAATCAACTACGAATGGCATCTATCTGAGGAAAGAGACTCTCATAATAATGCAATTATCTATCAATATACCAACCTAGGTGGTAATATCTATCCAAGCAAAATTCTTTATGCAAGCGCCAATCGAGAGATAACATTTATTTATGAAGAAAAATCTGATCTAAACACAAACTCTCTTCCTATCAGTTACAATACACGATCAGCTAGGAAGAACTCTCACTTATTAAAAGAAATTCGATTCTCATCTATGGGAAGCAAAAGCCATTCTTATCTTTTTACTTACCAATACAATCCCAAGAACAGGGATTACAGTTTGAGTAAATTGGAATACCGTGGCGATTCCTTCTTTCAGACTCATGAGCCTATGGTTTTTTCAGTTTCACCTAATTCTCCTACTTTGTTAGAAAGTAATTCTTTAGAAACTAAATCGAATGGGTATGGAGGTAGCATTAATTTGGTAGATAAGATGTTTGAATTGCTAAAACAAATTCTTTTCTCCAAATACGCATCTGGTCAATTTAAGGCACACCAAACAGCTAAAGTTCCTTCTTACCAAAGGGGATTCAATAAGACCTTTGGTAAAGCCTTAGGTATTAAAACCCAGTCGTTTGAGTCGGGAAGTGCTGGCGAAATTAAAGCAGAATTCTATTATCCAGAGACAGAGGCTTTGGGGCAATATCCCCTCACCAATTCAGCAAGGAATAAGTGTTTCATAGGAGAACTTGCATGCTTATGTAGTTTATTCCCCATGTGTCCATTTGTTGCGAGACAGGAATGTGGTGTATATGTTTTCTTTGGTGGTGCTGATTCCTGCAACAATGGAGTTCGATCCCCAACACCCATCACTATAGCTACGGACTTTGATGGAGATGGTATCTCGGAATACACTCGTTTGCTAGGAAGAATGAGGGACGAGAACTTAGAGATTCGTTCTGTAAATTACGCAAATGGAAATTCTGAATCCAGTATGGGCAATTTGAGGATAAAATACAATACGTACTTCGAAACGGCAGACCTAGATGGAGATGGTAGAACCGATCTTGCTTATGAGAGAAATGGCAAATTAAACGTACTGTACTCCAATGGAGGAAGTCTATCTGCTTATGGTTTTGATCATGTAAATCTCAATCCTTCTGTACAAAACTATCGTCTCTTCGCACCTTACACACCAGAGAATTATTTGGTAGATTGGAACAGTGATGGAAGAGATGATTTTGTTCATGTTACATCTAATAGCGTTGAAGTATATTTCTCAACGGGACGGAGTTTTTCAGGAAAAACTGTGTATTCCACCTCAGGAAGGCATAGCATATTGCATATAACTAGAGATAAAGATCCATTTAAAATGCACCGCCTCAATCAATTCATCGATTGGAATGGTGATGGACAACTGGATCATGTTATGATTCGAAGAACGGACAATGTTGTTGCCTCGGATGAGATCACTAACTTAAGAGCTAATCATGAAGTTCAGTTGAATGATAGAAAAGGGGAATTCAATGGAATTGAGAGTGAACTACGCTATACATTGAACAATCCAAGTCTGGTTGATCCTGGGAGAAAGGATTACCTAAAAAATCTAATATCACCCGATGATGGAGACCGAGACCTCTTCCAGAGAATCGTTGACACCAGTGAAGCCAACTCCTCCGATAAAACAGAGCGTTTGGTTGTATCTTTCAACAAACATACTATAGCCCCTAGAGTGGGTGACTTGTTGCAAGAACAAAAAAATCAAATGGATAGCCTCATCAATTCCCTAAGAAACCGTGAATATGCTCCTGGGACTTATGAATTCGTTATAACAAATTTTCACCCTAACAATGGTTCTGTAACTCAATATTCTTTGGGTTTGGAAAATGCGGGTTCTGTGGGATTCAATTGGCTAGTAGATGTAAATTCCGATGGACTTCCTGACTTGGTTATGGTTCAAAATGAAGATTCGTTCAAGAATCCCTATATAGAAGAAAACTCTGATCCTAACACTTTAGTATCTTCTTTCAAAACCAAGCTCAATACTGGACATGGAATGACTGGAATTATCGAAACGGGAATAGCCCATAAATTATCACCTAAGGTAGGATTTCAAGTTGCTGACATCAATGAAGATGGATTAGCCGATATACTCCTTCCAGATCATAACAGTTTCCGCTTGGTTGCCTATACCGGAAATGGTTTGGGAAATTTCACCAATACAGGAAATGCTCTTTCATTTGAAAATTATGAGATAAATAGTGCTCGTATGGAAGATAGAAATAAGGATGGTATACCAGATCTATTCTTCCAATTTAATAGAAACTCCGTCACTAAGCAGTATTTGAGCCAATCCAGTCTACCTTGGGGACAAATCACTAAGATATCCGATGGAAAAGGTGGTGAGGTATCCGTACAATACAATCTTAAGAAAAATTTCCCACAAGCCTTTATCGAGGCTAATCGCAGTTATGAAAATGGAATCCCCAATCCTTCGGCACAGTGGTTGGTTCAAAAAGTATCCTCCCGAGTACATCCAAGTACTTCCTTAATTGAAGTTGCTTATGATTACCTTAACCAAAGATTCAAGCCTGGTACTGAAGTAACTTCTGCTAATCTTGGATTTGAAACCCAGATCCAAAAAGTCTCTATCAATGGAATTCTAGAGTCGCAAAGCACAACTGTATTGTCCCAAGATCCAAAATTTGCAGGAATGCCTATCCTCCAAGAAACAAGAACAGCCTCTGGACAATTAGTACAGCAAAGCATAACATCATACCAACAAGTAAATCCTAGTCCAGTCACTCGCTTGAACCTACCACTGAATACGACTTCCTATGGATTCGAAAATGGAAGCCTCAAAGATACCAAAACCCAAGCTTACGTTTACGACACTAGCCATCTGTATTCTCCAGCAACCATTACAGAAACTTGGAATGGACGCACCACCGTCAAACAAACAGTATACACCAACCAAGGAAAATTTAAAGCCTTGCCTATCGAGGAAACCGTCACTATAGATGGAACTCTAGTAGCACATACGAAACGAACTTTTGCAGGCTCTGACATAACTAGTGAATCTAAATTAGTTGCTCCAGGCAAATGGTATGTGCAAAACTTCACCTACGACAGCTTAGGTAATGTCATCACTCAAACAGACAACCTAGGAAGAAGCCTGAGCTATAGCTACGGCGGAACCACAGGCTCCTTACCAACTGAGGCGACGAATGCACTCGCTCAAAAAACTATTACTGAATACCATCCAAAAACTGATGCAGTCACAAAAACAATAGATGCCAACAACCAAATCCTAGAAACAAAATATGA
Source organism: Leptospira sp. (assembly GCA_002786225.1). Lineage (GTDB taxonomy): Bacteria > Spirochaetota > Leptospiria > Leptospirales > Leptospiraceae. The sequence goes on from PEQN01000037.1 coordinate 29,080, forward strand.
TGTGTATGGACGAAAGACAGAAACCTCACTCAATGGAACACCAGTCGAAAGTTACCAATACGAGTTCACAGGAAACCAGTACATCACAACCAAAACTCTCCACACCTACGAAGGAGATACTT
>PEQN01000038.1 GCA_002786225.1 Leptospira sp.
GTTTCGCTATAGACTCCGTGTCTGCCTTCCTCGTGCCCGGTGTCCAATTGAATCGGCAAAAGTCGCTGCGGAGGCAATCACTTAACATAGGATCAAAATCTAATGATCTCTCTCCGATTTATTGACCGATTGAATTATTGCCAGTAACCTTGCCACCTATGGATTAACTAGCAATTGCATAACCACATCTATTTCTCGCTAAAATCATATTGACAATTTTCTTATAATAGAAATAATTAAGTAGTGGTTGATTACAGAAGCATAATTACCTTTAATAAGGACATCCGAGATGGTAAACCATGCATTCGAGGCATGAGAATTACTGTATATGATATTTTAGGATATTTAGCTTCTGGAATGGAATATGATGAAATTCTAGCTGATTTTCCTTATCTAACTAAAGATGATATTTTAGCTAGCTTGGCTTTTGCCGCAGATCAAAACAAATCAATTCTTGTCGCATAGTGCTTCTTTACGACGCAAATTTACCACCAACTCTTGTATCCCATTAATCGGAAATATATCCGAATTGTATACATGTGGATTCAATAAACTTAAGACTTTCCGATGAACAAATCTGGCAAATAGCTCTGAAAGAAAATTTGATTATCGTTACAAAGGATAACGACTTTACTAAAATAATGGAAAGAAAGGGTTTTCCTCCAAAGATCATTCAAATCAAGCGAGGAAACTGTAAGACTACTACACTTATCGATTTACTCAAGGAAAACTTAAGAGCAATCCATTCTTTCAGTGAAAATGAAGGTGCAGGAATATTATTTCTAAAATAAAAATGTCTCTAGAATATCGCTTAGCAATGTTTTTAATTCATCGAACTAACATTAAATTATGTAAAGAAACCTCTATTCCGTCTGTGATTGAAAAGCCACCCAATTCCAAGTTAGTTGCTACCTCCGTTTTGAATGGGCTTTACCATATCTATTCTTACAAGAAAGTAGCTTAGATTTTTTTTTCATTTTATAAGCTAACTTTTTCTTTTTGCTCCAATCTAGCTATGTACATCTTTGATCGTTAATCCCGAAAAATCACGTTTTCCAAGATTTTTGCATAGAATTTTCGAAACATTTCAACCGGTCGATAAAAATTATGTTTCTTAACTGCAACTTTCATCCAATATAACAGACAAAACGTACAAAGAATTAGTTTTTACGAGCCTCACCATACTTTGCATTGTCTTGGTACACCAACACCGCTCCGAACAGAACAAAATCATTTTCTTGGATGGAGCTCTTGCGAATTGTATAAGGAGAATAGCAGGAATAAAAAAATACAAATGTTATTAATATAAATATTTTAACCAAAGTATATTGTCTTTTGAGTCATATCCCATTGTTAGTTTCCAATGTCATCTGTCGCCTAATGAAATCCATTCTCAAAACCGTAGGATTGAATCCTACAGTTTGAGTCCAATTCCAAAATTGCAACCAAAAATCATAAAAACTAAGAAAATTCCACCAAATATTATGTAGATGCAACATTTAAGTATAATATTCTTTTTATATGATAACACTATACTAATTCGGAAATATTGTGTTTTCTTGTTTACCTAAATATTTACCCTGATCCCGAATTAGTTGACACTATTTTCATTATCAATTCTATCAGGATTAACCTAACTTAATTTAGAATGACTTGCTTTTCAATTATAAAAATCGTCTATGAAACTGAAAACATGGAAGGTAGGATTTTTTAGATTATGAAATACATTTTAAGCTATTTCTCTTTTTTTTTGAATTGATGACTTTTGCTATCGAATGAACCATTCTTGGAATCTTCCATCAAAAAATTGATCCACTTCATTCATAAATTGAAAATACAACCAAAATAGCATCCAATAGAGAATGGTGATAGTAACCAGAAGGGAAGCAGTATGCTTAGCAAGTTCCTTGCTTCCTGTATAATATAAGCGAATCATTGTTATTGGCCAGAGAATAAATAGGAAATAAAAAATTGCCTTACCTAAACCATAAATATAACTCCGGATTTCCCAACCAGGATTGGCCTCCAGTCTATCCAAGGCATTGGACCACTCCTTTCCGAATAAGATAAGATAAACAACGAAAAGAAATAAAAAGCTAAGCTTCCAAAGGATTTCTAAATCCTTACGAAAAAGTACGAGTATAATTCCCACAAACCAAAGGATAAAAACTGGAACAACAATTTGATCAATCCATGTGATAGATTCCATTACTTTTGCACCCACTCTAAGCATTGTCTTAAACTCATTGAATCCACCTTGCCCTTGTTTGCTGCAATATTATAAGCCGGCCCATGATCGGGAGATACACGTAAGAAAGGAAGCCCCAGTGTTAAGTTGATTCCTTTCTTGCCTTCAAGTAATTTAAATGGAATCAAGCCTTGGTCATGGTAGCAGGCGAGTAAAATATCCCATTCTGATGCATTCCTTAAGTGAAAAGTAGAATCAGCAGAAAGAGGACCATCAACTTTAAATCCCATTTTCTTAGCAAGATTCATAGCAGGTTGCAAAATTTTCCCTTCCTCATCACCAACCTTTCCTCCTTCGCCCGCATGAGGATTCAATCCCATAAAACCGATTCGAGCATTCTTTGGAAAAAGCTTGGAGTCTAGAATACTTTGGAATAGATTTCTCCAGGCAAGTTTTTTTAATTCAGAACTCACTTTTCGGATGGGAATGTGAGTTGTGAGAGGAATGACATTCCATTTTTCTCCAGCCATCAGCATAAAGCTTGGGCAATGAAAAAATTCAGCCAGAGCCTCAGTGTGACCTCGAAATTTTGCAATCCCAGACTTAATCACCCATTCTTTGCTGAGAGGTAGAGTTATCAAGCTGCCACCAAACTTTTCAACTAGACTCATTCCAGCTAACAGTGAGTAATAGGACATTCTACCTGTTGAAATACTCGGTTTGCCGAAAGTAATTTTTCTATCTAGAGTTTGTGTCCCATTCATTAGTCTCATTATAAGAGATTTCTGTATTTTAGAAAGAGATGAGTATTTTTTATTTAGAGTACTGAGTAGATATGTCTCAGCATCCAATTGGTAGAGCCCAGAGTTTGGAAGAACCTTTGAACCAGCTCCTTCCCCTAACGTAAATTTGTATTCCGAAAAAGGATAAGCTACATTGGTATTGGATCTAATTAAGAAGACAGGATGTGATTGGGAAATCTTTTGAAGAAGAGCTTCCTCCTGGGCTATCAGTTGGGAACTGATACCAGAAGGATCTCCTTCCGTGATGAAAATGGGACGAGCTCCCATAGAGAATTATTCTTTGGTTGTGGGTTGTTTGCCAAAAAGTTTTTCTAAATTGAGTGCATCCTTGGAATATTCCAACTCAATTAAATCCTTGGCAGAGTGCTTAAGATCATTGGAAATCATGCAACGACCTTCCAAGATAACACCATTTTGAATGATTAATTCGGGAGTCTTTATATCACCAAGAATCTTTGAAGTGGGAAGAAGCATCACACGGTTTCTTGCAGTGATATTTCCAGCAACAATTCCTTCTACAATCACATTGGTCGCGGTGATGTTGGTCTTTACTTTTCCAGTAACTCCTATGTAGAGTTGGTCAGCTTGTAAGGATTTGCCTTCAAACTTTCCATCGATCTTTAGAGAGCCATTGATAAAGAACTTACCACTAAAGTAAGAATTTTCGCCTATGGTTGAGTTTGTAACTTCTGTCTGATTTTTTACTAATGCCATGGAATTTCCCGATTCATTTGAATTGTAGTTCTATATTTCGTTTCCCCTTATTCTAGGAAAGACTTTTTCTACAAAAATTAGATTTTCATATTTGGAAGATTGATAATCTCCATAGCTTCTTTGGTAAAGGTCAGAAAATCATTCAAAGCCGCAGGAATTGTCTTTCCTTCGAGCAAACTTGCCTTCTCAAATCGTGGGTTGAATTTGACAGGATCATCCAAGTTCATAATCACCGAACTGCCTTCTCTCAAATCCTTGTTCACAGCCTCAAGAAATTCCCTGGTCTTCTTAAATACATCAAAGGCTTCTGAAATAAAAATCCGAGATTGCTTGTTCTTCATTCGACCCAGCTGCTCGCGGAATTCTTGTTTTTCTGCTGCTGCAAATTCCTCTATGGTTTCCATGAGAACCTTCATATTTCGTCTCAAATTTTCCATATGTTTAAAAAGGGTATCGCGCTCGCTTTGGTGGGAAAAATCAAATTTGATATGAGTGTCACCTAACAAAGCCATAAATTCAACATCCATCACATTTGCTAGAGTTCCAATTTGGTTGATTTCTCTATCATGAGAGTTGGGCGTGATCTTCATAATAGGAAATTGGGAGATCATTTTGTGCTTTATATTTGGATCATTGTCCTTGAGTGCCTTGGAATTGGCGACAGTAGTCTCCATATTATCAGGAATGCCCTCTGGAGAAATCTCCATCATCTTCTTATTGTATTTATCTAGATCCATAGAGACTCGAGTAGTTTGGAAATCATCCTTGGATTCCCTTTTGATTTTCTCTAAGTTTCGAATGATGGCTTGGATTCTAGAAATTTCTACAATTTGTTCATGTGACAGAGGCATAGGAACCTCTCTTCTGAAGGAATAAGGGAATCTCCCAAGAAGGATGGCTGTGACGAATCAAATCTAGCATCCTTGCACCCTCTTCATCCTTGCCCATTCTTACATCCATAATAGCTTTCATGTACAAGGCTTGGGGATGAAACTTCATTCTACCTGCCAGTAAATAGTGCTTATAAAATCTTTCTTCCTGCCTTTCCAAGAATGCATCTACAAATAATAAGGTATGGGCTAGATATGATTCGGGAAGTCTTTCTTGCAAAAGTTGTATCATCTGCTTGGACTCAGTTGTCTTCTCTAATAGCTGCTTTGCGATTCCGAAAGGATTTCTAAGGATCCACTCCGGAATTCTTCCCTCGAAAGGATTGCTTTCTTGATTTTCCTTCTTCATTCGAGGAGAGATACGTCCATTTTGAATAAAGAGAGAATCCAAGAAATCATTCTTCCATTCAACTGGAAGATACTTGACAGCAAGACGAAAGGCTATCCATGTTGGAAATTTTTCTAAGACATCCGACCAAACTTCTTTCCATTCCACCTCGGAAAGCATGTCTTTGTTTTCTATCGCCATCCTAAGCAAAGATTTGTTATAAGGAAGTAGTTCATGAATTTTGGAAAAAGCACGACAAGCTAGACCAAGTAAGTCAAGATTTTTGCCAAGCATGAGCATATGATACAATTGCATCAATTCCTCTTTGTCCATGGCTTGGTTAGATTTCATTAAGCTAGCCGCTCCAGCAGAGGAGGATAGGGAATTTTTTTGCTTTTGGTCTGAGGATGATGTTGTATAGTGACTCGTAAGAGGCGCTTTAACTTTTGGTTCTTCAGTGCCGATAGTAATCTCAGTCCATTCTAGATTAGGTATCATAAGCCCTCATCACAATCATGTTAGCAATATTCACTCGTAGATCAATCCTTTTCCTTTTGATTTTCGGAAGTTTTTCCGTTTTTGCCCAAGAAAGCTTACATATTTGGATTAAATCCCATCGTTGGGATCTTATTCAGGAGAGTTTCAAAAATAAATCGCCTTCCAAAGAAAGCGAGGTCTATAGCCTAATAGAATACAATGATAAATCCGAGGATAAGAATCCTGAGAAACGCTTCCTTCTTCTGATTTCACAAGTAAAGGGAAGCTTTGTCAATTCCTACGACCGAGCAGATATCAATGCCATACTAGCGAATACCCTTCCCCACCAATCTATAGTTCTCAGACTTAGCTTCTGGAAGCTTTACCAGGAGCTTGTTTCTCGCAAAATTTTGAATGCCCAAGAACAAGCCACCTACCTCAATAAAATTACTTGGGACACGGACCCTGTATCCAAGAAGGCTTTTGATGAATTGATTAAGGTTCACCAAGATGCAGAGAACAACCAAGCAATCATTCAATTGGTCAATCATTTACATAAGGAAGAAAGAAAGTACTATCTCACTAAAGAAACCTGGCTGCGTTATGCGAAGGCACTTGCAAAATCAGGAGAGGTGATTAAGGCTAAAGAAGAATACATAGCTCTAGCTAAAGATACAGAAACCCCTGACTACCTTAGAACTTTTATCTACCAAGATTTAAAAAAGTTTCTCACAGAAGATGCTTTTATGAATTTAAAGATCGAAGATGTCTTTTGTTTGCTTACTGTCATGAAACCGGAAGAGGCATCCGAATTTTTCAGAAAGAACAAAGAAGAATTTCATTCTAGAATTCCAAATCCTACATCCTTTTATCTAGCACTCAAATACTTAAGCATAAGAAATGATACCAACACTTTAATCGCTCTCATTCTCTCCAACCGGAACCACTTAAATCCAGAAGATGAGTACTTAGGAAAAGTAGGAGAAATTCTCTACTTCCAGAAAGATTATGAATCTGTTCTACGTGTCCTAGAGAGATTCCCTGAATACCACGATGCGAGCAAATATAAATTTCTTCACCTAAGTTATGAGAAGCTTGGACGCAATGAACAAAGTATAGATTACCTAATTCGCTACTTAGCACATTATCCATTCAACCTCTTCTACCAAGATAAACTCATAGAATTTTTAATCACAAAACAAGAAGCTAAGATAAATTATGCGAGTGAACATTATTGGAAGAAGGCTATAAATGAAATGCCGAATTTGCCAGTAAAAGGAAGATTGGTGTATTGGTATCTTAGAATGCTTAAAGATACTGGAAAAGAAATTGAGTTAAAGAAAGAATTACAAAATTATTATGAAAGCATTGCTGGCTCCTACTATACTAGAGTCATTCGAGAAGAATTCCAAGCTATCTTATCTGAACTTCCTGAACCTCAAAGACCAACAGAAAATAAAGAATCACTCTTCAGATACCTTTCCATCTCAGGCGGAGATCCTAAGTATTCTAGCAAAATCCTAAACAAAAACCTTGGATTTGCTTACTTTGATAGATCTTTTGATTTAGGAGTAAGGCTTACTAAGACCCAATCCAAAGTAAAAGGTGACAGATTGCTTTCCCTTGCAAGCGACTACTTCCGAATTGGCGAAGACGGTTTGGGAATGAGCCTAGTACAATTCTATGCTAAAGAGAAAAATCTTTCTCTTATGGACAAAGAAGAAACCTTAGTTGCCATAGGTGAAATTTCGCATAATACATATTATACTGCATTTTATACTAGATCTTTATTAAAAAGATTATTTATTCCCGATGATCCCATACTACTTCCCACCTCAGTATCTGCTAGGATCTTTCCCAGACCCCACAAGGACCTTGTAAGCAAATATTCACGAGAAAGCAATATTTCAGAAGATGTGGTTTATGCTATTATGCGCCAGGAATCTTTTTACAAAGAAAATGCTGTCTCAAGATCCAATGCACAAGGACTTATGCAGATCATGCCTGCTACGGGAAGAGAACTCGCAAAAAATCTTGGAGTGGATACTTACTCTCTTTTCAATCCAAATACTTCCATACGATTTGGTTCCAAGTTCTTGGCTTATCTAATGCGAGAGAATGGAAATGATATGCGATGGGCATCGATAGCTTACAATGGTGGACCTGGAAATCTTCGTAAGTGGAAGAGAAATCATTACAATGGAGACTTCAACCATTTTCTGGAAGATGTGCCTTACAAAGAATCAAGAGACTATTGTCGTATTACTGTTTCTAATTTTTATGCTTACGAGATTATGCGATCCTTTCATGGAATGTGAATTTTTCAAGGCTGTTTGGAAAAGTGCTTTCCCCATCTGAGTATCATGGAATTCTATTCATTCGGGGGATAGAATTTTCATGTCAAATACAGCAATCCTAAAAGTAGACGGGAAAGAATACGAACTTCCTATTATAGAAGGCTCTGAGAAAGAAAGAGCCATTGACATTACGAAACTTAGAGCTCAATCAGGACTCATCACCTTAGATAGTGGATACCTGAATACAGGAGCTTGTACTAGCGCAGTTACTTTTCTTGATGGTGAGCTTGGAATCCTAAGATACCGTGGAATTCCTATTGAAGAGCTCGCAGAAAAATCTACTTTTACAGAAGTAGCCTATCTTTTGATTTATGGTAAACTACCCAATAAAAAAGAATTAGAAAATTGGAATGATTCCTTAACCAAACATACCTTAATCCATGAGGATCTTAAGAGATTGTTCAATGGATTCCCTAAGGATGGTCACCCTATGGCAATCATGTCTTGTATGATGGTATCTCTTTCAACCTACTACCAAGATTCTTATGATCCATTGAATCCAGAGCATAGAGAAATTTCTATGATTCGCTTACTTGCCAAATTTCCTACTATTGCAGCCTTTGCCTTTAAGAAATCTATAGGCCAGCCTATCATCCACCCTCTGAACAAGTATGACTATTGTGGTAATTTCTTGAACATGATGTTCAGTGTTCCTGCGGAGGAATACGTCATTGATCCAGAAGTAGTAAAGGCTTTAAATCTACTACTGATACTCCATGCAGACCATGAACAAAATTGCTCTACATCTACCGTTCGTTTGGTGGGCTCTTCTCTAGCCAACCTATATTCAGCAATCGCAGCAGGTATCTGTGCACTATGGGGGCCACGTCATGGTGGTGCCAACCAAGAAGTTCTTGAAATGTTGGATTATATCCACCAAAGCGGGAACAAAGTGTCCAAGATGGTTGAACAAGCCAAGGATAAGAACTCTTCTTTCCGTCTTTCTGGTTTTGGTCATAGAGTTTATAAGAATTTTGATCCTAGAGCCAAGATCATCAAAGTTGCAGCAGATCGAGTTCTAAGTAAGCTTGGAATCAAGGATCCTCTTCTTGATATTGCCAAAGAATTAGAAGAAGTTGCCCTTAACGATCCATACTTCGTCGAAAGAAAGCTCTATCCTAACGTAGATTTCTATTCTGGTATCATCTACCGTGCACTTGGTATCCCAACTAATATGTTTACTGTGATGTTCGCTATGGGAAGACTTCCAGGTTGGATAGCTCAGTGGAAAGAAATGATAGAAGATTCCAGTTTAAAGATAGGAAGACCAAGACAAATTTACACTGGTGCAACTGAAACACACTACGACCAAGCTAAGAAAGGTTAAACAACTGATCCACAGAGGGCGTTTTTCCTATCAAAAATTTGGTTCTATAGGCAAAGCTTTTGAAAGATGAATACGGACTCTTTGACTCTGGGAATAAACTTAAATTAGAACAACTGGGGGAATATAGACTCATACGATCTTCCCCTCTTTCTGACTATCCAGTAAGCAAGCCCAAGCTCTGGGAAGATTGGGATGCAAAATATACTAAAAATGATAGAGGCTCTGGTGAATGGAGCTATCGCAAGAAGATTCCTGCAAGTTTTACAATCAAGTATGCTGGGATACATTTTTTATGTAAATTAACACCTTTTGGGCATATAGGACTTTTTCCTGAACAAAAATTCAATTGGGATCGCATAAGAGATGCTAAACTATCTATCCCTGGTTCTAAGGCTGAATGGGAAGTCCTCAATCTCTTTGCCTACTCCGGTGGCTCTACCTTGGCTTGTTTACAGGCTGGAATGAAAGTATGCCACCTAGATGCTTCCAAGGGTATGGTGGAATGGGCTCGTGAAAATGCCAAGCTCAACCAACTCGACAAGAAGCCAGTTCGTTGGATAGTGGAAGATGTTACCAAATTTCTCAAAAGAGAAATCAACCGTGGCAAGAAATACAACGGATTTATACTAGATCCACCTACTTTTGGTCGAGGCAGCAAAGGCGAAGTATTTAAGATAGAGGAAGATCTAGGAAGTTTACTGGATCAATTGATGATTCTTTGTGACTATAAACCAAAGTTTATCATATTAACTTGCCACTCGCAAGGTTACAGCTCACTTAGCTTAGAAAAGATGATAGCTACTCGAATAAAAAACGAGGGTAATTTTGAATCCAGCGAACTATGGTTAGATGAGTCTCATGGAGGCAAGTATCCAGCAGGATCTTGCTGCTTTTTCACCGATAAAAATTTATGAAAGAATATAGAGTTCACAGCAAACCAAAGAAGAAAGTTGATAGTCGAGACAAGAAAAAGACAGATACTCATTCATCCAATTCAGCGAGCAAAGGCAAACCATCTTCTATTGAGAAAACAAAGCCTTTTGCAAGCAAGGATAGCTTCTATCTGAGAAAAGATTCTGAGCCAAGAGATTTTTCAGATCCAGAAGGTAAATCAGACCGAAGCCTAGAGATTACTTACTTTTCCAATCCCAAGGTGAAGTATATAAGCTTACTCAAAGAAAAGAAATTCCGAGAAAAAGAAAATCGTGTCTTTATAGAAGGATTTCGGGAAATCCAAAGAGCCTATGCTGGATTCAAATCGCAAAGTTCAATTTTACCTAAGTTCCAACCAGAAATTCTTTGCATAAGCCCAGAATGTTTTTTGGGTAAAAATGAGTGGGAGCTAATAAAGAATTGGAAGATTCCTGTTTGGCAATTCCCCAAAGCAATCTTTGAGAAAATTTCCCATAGAGATAGACCAGATGGTTTGATCCTACTTGCATCCATTCCTGATACAAAATTCAAGAAAAGCTATCTAAGTAATTTAGAAAATGAGATTATACTAATTATTGAAGGCGTCGAAAAACCTGGCAATTTAGGAACTATAATTCGAACAGCCGAGGGCGCTGGAGTTCATTCTATTATTGTTACAGATCCTCAAACAGATATCTATAGCCCAAATGTTGTAAGATCCAGTACTGGAATACTTTTCACCTTACCCGTGTTTCAAGGAAATACTGATGAGGTCTTACAAGCACTAAAAGGAAATGGCTTTTCTATAAAGGCACTTAGCCCTGAATCTGAAAATATGTACACTAAGTCTGATTTGAAAGGCAAACTTGCACTTGTATTTGGAAGCGAGCAATATGGGCTGTCTCAAATGGCTAAAAATTCTGCGGATGAGCTACTAGGTATACCGATGAAGGGTGAAGCCGATTCTTTGAATCTTGCTCTTTCAGTTGGGATAGTTACCTATGAGGCGATTCGCCAAAGAAATTCCTAAAGTATTTATTGTAGGTTTGGTATGAAAATCTTATACTATGTTAGTAGCCATGGCTACGGTCATATTTCTAGATCATATGAGATCATCCGAAAGCTAGTAACTTCATCAGCTGTACATTCTGTAACAATTGCCTCTGATAGAATTGATTTCATACAAGACAATCCAGCCAAAATTTCCCTGCGTAAGGCTTCTTTAGATGTAGGAGTTTTCCAGAGGGATTCTATCTCTTTGGATATAGATGTAACTTTACAACATTTAGAGGCTTTTGAGAAAAATAAAAATTCTCTTATGGAAGCAGAAGCAGAATACGCTATCCAAGAAGATTTTGATTTAATACTTTCGGATTCAGCCTCTCTACCATTTATAATAGGAATAGAGGCTAAGATTCCAACAATTTTCATAGGGAACTTCACTTGGGACTATATCTATTCTAATTTTGGTAAATACAATCCTAATTTTTCAGTAATTGCGAATATTCTTAAAATAGAATATAGCTTTGCGACAAGCGCATTCATACTTCCCTTTCATTGTCCCATGGATGGTTTTATGGAAATGCATAAGGTAGGTTTAGTTGGAAGACGAAGCAATTTAGACAAAGAATCCGCAAGAGCTAAATTCAATTTCAACAAGCATAAGAAATACTTTCTATTTTCCTTTGGTGCTTATGGTCTTAAGGATATAGTGTGGAACTGGGAATCTATTCCGGATGATTGGATCATAGTCTGTTCGGAACTTGCTGGTTTTGAATCAGATCAAATATTGAATATTCCTCAAACCTATTACCCTGATTTAGTTCGGGCTGTTGATTTTGTTGTAACCAAACCAGGTTATGGAATCATCAGCGAATCAATTTATGCGGAAACCCCTATCATTTATACAGATCGAGGTGATTTTGCTGAATACCCTCACCTTGTCCAGACCTTAGAAAAATCTCACCCCTCTTCGTATATTAGCCAAACCGATCTTTTACGGTTTTCATTCTCGGAATGCATAGCTAAAATTCAAGATACAGATAGAAACAAACTCACCAAGCTAGCATTGAACGGAGAAAGTGATATTCTGGCTCTAATTCTTCAAATCTTTTGAGTACATCTCGTCTCAAATTGATTTATTCTTATTTTCGATTATTCTAATTCTTATCTATCCAACTCATTGAAGGCTTACAATTGAAATTTAGAATCAATTTAAATTTTGACTAGTTGATAATTATCAATTTTTCATTTGATCAATTTTCGACTTAAGAGATAGTAATTATTGAGCAATTACAAAAAATGGAATCATATTGATTTCGATTTCGGAGAAAGAGATGAGTACTAGTACAAAATACAACGATTGGATCGTAAAAGGCTTCATCATTTCTGCAATCATTTGGGGTCTTGCCTCTATGCTTGTAGGAGTTTGGATTGCCTTTCAACTCGTTTATCCTGAGCTAAATTTTAATTTACCCTATTTTAGCTTTGGAAGATTGAGACCACTTCATACCAATGCAGCCATATTCGGCTTCGCTTTGAGTATAATTTTCGCAACAGCGTATTATATGATTCAAAGACTAACGAAAATTAGAATTTGGTCAGATAAATTAGCAGGGATACACTTTGTCCTTTACAATTTAACTATAGCTCTTGCAGCAATTACTCTTCCATTAGGAATGAACCAATCCAAAGAATACGCTGAATTAGAATGGCCTTTAGATATTTTAATCGTAATTTGGTTTGTTATCTTCATAGTTAACTTTTTTGCAACGATAGCCTTCCGAGAAGAAAAGCAAATGTATGCAGCCATTTGGTTCTATATAGCTTCCTTTGTAACGGTTCCTTTGCTATTTGTTGTCAACAATTTAGCTATCCCTGTAGGCCTTACTAAATCCTATTCTATCTACGCGGGTGTATATGATGCAAATATTCAATGGTGGTATGGACATAATGCCGTTGCCTTTGTTCTAACAACTCCATTCTTAGGACTCATGTATTACTACTTCCCCAAACATATAAACCAACCTATTTACTCCCATCGTTTGTCAATTATCCACTTCTGGTCATTGATTTTCGTTTATATTTGGGCAGGTCCCCACCATTTGTTATATTCACCTATTCCCGACTGGTTGCAGACCACTGGTATGGTTTTTAGTATCATGCTTTGGATGCCGTCTTGGGGTGGTATGTTAAACGGTTTCTTAACTTTAACACAAGCTAAAGAAAAAATTAAAACTGATGCTATCCTAAAGATGATGCTCGTAGGTATCACTTTTTATGGGATGTCTACCTTTGAAGGTCCTCTTCTATCAATAAGAACGATCAGTTCTCTAGGTCATAATACAGATTGGATCGTTGGACACGTCCACTCAGGAACTCTAGGTTGGGTGGGAATGATGTCTTTTGCTGCTATTTATTATATGGTTCCTAGACTTTGGAATACAAATCTATATTCAGAGAAATTAGCTAACACCCACTTCTGGTTAGCAACTCTAGGTATTTTGTTGTACATAGTGTCCATGTGGGTTTCTGGAATTACAGAAGGTGCAATGTGGAGAGCGGTTGACGATAAAGGATTCCTTCTCTATCCGAACTGGGTTGCGATTACCGATGTTCTTAAACCATTCCGATTCTTTCGAGGTGTTGCAGGAGTTCTATACTTTGCAGGTCTAGTAGTCTTGGTCTATAACGTGGTTAAGACAATCCAAACTGCTGGTTCTGGTTTTAAAGAAATTGACCTAAGAATAAAAGAAGGAGCGTCTAAATGAAAATATTTGATGTCCCACTAACATGGTTCGAGAAATTTGCAAGCAAATGGGAAAGTGATGGAGTCAAGTTCTCTGTCTATACCTTCATAGCTATACTGATTGGAGGTTTATTTGAATTGATACCTCCCTTCTTTCTATCTAGAACTGTTGTACCTATAACAACTGTTCAGCCTTTTACACCCTTAGAACTTGCAGGACGAGATATCTACCAAAAAGAAGGATGCAACAATTGCCACACTCAGATGATTCGTCCATTCAAATGGGAAGTAGACCGTTTCGATCCACAAAAAGCCTATGGAACCGATGGTTATTCTAAAGCTGGTGAATCACAATTTGAACATCCCTTTCTTTGGGGATCCAAAAGAACTGGTCCAGACCTAGCACATGAATCTCAAATCCAACCTTCAGCTGATTGGCAGACACGTCACTTAAAGAATCCAAGAGAAACATCTCCAGGGTCTATCATGCCAGCCTACCCTTGGTTATTCGAAAAAGATGCAACCATTGATGCTGCTTCGATTCAAAATCATATGGAGGGTTTAATGGTTGTGGGAGTTCCTTACACAAAATCAGATTTAGATTCTGTTGAAACTAGTGTTCAAGGTAAAACCCAAGGTGAAGCTTTAGTCGCTTATCTTCTTCGCTTAGGAAAAGATAGTGCTGAGCTTTCAAAGTCAATTAAATAAGGTTAGGAAAGTATGAACGAATTAGATTTACTCATTATCTATAAATCACTAAGGCTTCCTATTCTAATAGCTGCAGTTGTGTATGTCTTCTTCTATGTGTACAACAAGAAGAGAAAAGATGAATTAGAAGCACCTAAATACAGGATGCTAGAGGAGGATTGAAATGTCAGAACAACACGAACACAAAGAATTTGATGGCATCATCCAAGCAGGGAACGATCTTCCCGCTTGGTACAAACATATATTTGTCTATGCAGTCTTCATAGGGATAGGATATGCAATTTATTTCCATGGTTTCTCTTCTTGGGGAACGGAAGATTACTATGCAGGGCAATTAGCAGAACATGAGGCAAAATTTCCTAAACCAAAGGAAATCGTCGCCATTGATGGAGCTAATCCTATGAGAGAAGATTCTCTTGCGATAGCAGAAGGTGAGAAAAACTTTAAGAATGTTTGTTCCGCCTGCCATGGTGTTAATGCAGAAGGAGTCGTTGGCCCATCCTTGGTTGATAAGGAATGGATACATGGCAATACCGACGCATTAGTATTTGAGAATATAATGAAAGGAATCGCCATTGAAAAAACTAAATTGGGCCGTGGACCTATGCCCGCCCATGACAATTCTTTAGGCTCTGAGAAAGTGTATCAAGTAATGGCTTGGCTTGCAAGCAAGAACGATACTCTCGTAGCTAAGTAAAAGCTAGGCTCCAGGAGGGAAAATGATCATATCTAGGCACCAAACAGGAAAGATAAAAACACTTCGTAACATTGCATTTGCTTTTCTAATTCCAATTTATTTTGGATTACCTTGGTTTCGAATGGCAGGACACCCTCTCATTCGCCTAGATATACCAGAGAGAAAATTCTACCTATTAGGGAATGTTTTCATTCCTATGGAAGGATATTTTCTCTGGCTTATGCTAGTTACTGCTGGGCTTTCTCTTTTTTTCTTCACATCTCTCATAGGAAGGGTCTGGTGTGGTTGGGCTTGTCCACAAACAGTCTTCACTGAAATGTTCGACTGGATAGGACGCTTCATTTTAGATTCCAAATATGGGAAAAAAGATGCACCCACTCTAGGAAAAGTCGCCCTACACACGACCTGGATACTTTTCTCTTTAGCTGGTTCCTTAGTGTGGATTTCTTATTTCGCAGATCCCTACTTAATGTTAGCTGATATTTCTAGCTTAAAAATATTTACAGGCGAAGTTACCTGGGTTTACTTCTCTCTATTCTTTACATTCACTTTGTATGGTGATATGGCTTTTGTTAGAGAACAATTCTGCAAATATGCCTGTCCTTATGCAAGATTCCAAACTGTTCTCATGGACAATCAGTCCTTAAACGTAACCTATGATTATGTCAGAGGTGAGCCACGTAGAAAAGGAAAAGAAAAAATAGGAGACTGTATCTCTTGTAACATGTGCGTAGTTGTCTGCCCAACTGGTATTGATATCCGGGATGGAGTTCAGATTGGATGTGTTGCTTGCGGGAAATGTGTAGATGCCTGCACAAGCATCATGGCAAAGGAAGATAAAGCTTCTTTGATTCGCTATATGGCACAAGACCAGGTCGAAAAGCGTGATAGTAAAATTTCTTGGATAAGACCACGGACTGCCTTATATGCAAGCTTACTTTTGATTGTATTATCTTCTGCTGTTTATCTTCTCAACATGAGAGTTCCCTTGTATGCATCCGTTCTTCCTGATAGAAATATCCCAGCTATGCAAATACCTGGTGGACGCGTAAGAAATTTTTACAATGTAAAATTACAAAATATGAGTCTGGAAGACCAACATTTGAAAGTTGAAATAGAATACCCAGATTTTGCAGAAGAAGCTATACTTCTTGTTGGAGGGGAGGGAAATTCTATGATTACTATTCCTGAAAATAGTATGATGGACATTAGGATAGTAGTTGAGACAGGAATTCTAAAAAAAGAAGATCTTGTGAATAAAAATCATTTTATCCTTATCCGATTCGTAGATCCACTGAATCCTAAAATGATGCGTGAAAAAAGGGTACCATTTACTTTACCTGCTGATCTCTTTGGTATGTTAGATGAATTGTAGTCTTAGTAAGTCTACAAACTGTACAATGAATTTGGTATTGAGAATGATATTTTCTAGGAAACAAAACAATCATGAAATTTAAAGATTTAGATAAAAGTGTAAAAGCTGCGTTCTATGCTATGGGTGTTATTTTTATAGGACTCATTGCAGCTACAGCAATAACAATTTACATCGCAAATAAAGGTCATGAAGATGTGATTGACCGAAATTACTATGAAAAAGGTCTCAATTACGAGAAGACTCTCGAAGACAATAGGATCATGTCGGAAGAAGGATATACCATTACTGGCAATTTATTTACCGAAAGACTTCCCCTTGTTAGTGGAAAGAACCAAATAGAACTTACCTTTCAAAAGAAAGACAGACCTATAGAAGACGGTCAAATTCTTTTAATTAGAGAAAGAGGAGCGACAAATAAATTCACTGAATCCTACCAATTCACTCATCTTGAAAAGGGTAAATACAAAGCAGAGGTCGAGATTCCGGATCTAGGACAGTGGGTAATCACTATTTATGGGAAGCATGGAAGTAGAACATTTAGAAAAACCGCACAAATCGTCGTTCAACGATAAATGCTACCATTGCAATGGGCCTATACTTCCAAATAGTGAAGTAGTTTGGATTCATAAGAATGAAACTCTTACTTTTTGTTGCAATGGATGTCGCACTGTTTCTGAAATTATTTTAGAATCAGGGAATCTTCAATTCTATTCTCTGCGTGGATCTCAAGTCATTGAACCTGCTGAAATTCCTGAAAATGATAAATCCATTCGGGAAAATTATCTAAATGGCGAATTGGTTGCAGAAGAATATCTTAGAGAGATATCACCTGGACTTTTTGAAGTATTTATCAATATCACGAATATCCACTGTTCCGCCTGTGTATGGTTAAATGAAAAAGTCTTGAAGGATACCAAGGGAATTGAATCGGTACGAATCAATTTTGCAACCGCTAGAGCTCAAATTAGCTTTCATAAGGATGAAATTTCACTCAGTGAAATTTTTCAGGTTATTGAATCCTTAGCTTATATCCCCAAACTTCATTCACCTTGGAAGAACCAAGAGAAATCCACTAAGAACACTGCTTTACTAAAACGCATGGGTCTTGCAGGATTTTGTTTTGGAAATATCATGCTTTTTGGAACTTCCCTCTATGCAGGATATTTTACGGGCATAGATCTTGAATGGAAGCGATTGCTCCATTATCTATCTTGGGCTTTTGCGACGCCTGTGTATTTCTATAGCGGTTATCCATTTTTATTAGGAGCCTGGAACGGTCTTAAACAGAAAAGACTCTCTATGGATTTTCTTTTAGTAACAGGAATTAGTCTAGCTTACTTTTACAGTATCTATGTCACTCTCACAGATATTGGTGAAGTTTATTTTGATTCTGTTTGTATGATTTATTTCTTTATCCTTTTAGGTAAGTATCTAGAAGACTCAGCCAGACTGAAATCCAATGATAAACTTTCTCAATTGGTTTCAGATCTGCCAGAGCTTGCGACAATATTGAACTTGGACAAGGAAGAGACAATCATTCGAACAGCAGAGATCAAGAAAGGTCATACAATACTGGTAAGAGCTGGTGAAAGAGTTCCTACTGATGGAGTTTTGCTAAGTGATTTGGGATATTTCAATGAATCCTTTCTTACTGGTGAGTCAGCAGCCATCACAAAAAAAAGGGGAGACTCTATTCTTGCTGGATCAATTTCAATCTCTATCCCAGTGGAAATTCTAGCGGATGTCGATGCGAAAAATTCAACTCTCTCTAGATTGAAGATGCTTATTGAACAAGCGCTAGGTGAGAAGCCAAACTTGGAGCGTATTACAGATAGAATTTCTTCTTATTTTATAACCTTGGTTTTCCTCCTTGCAATTGCTACCTATGTAACATGGACTTTTCTTTCTGGAAATTTTGAAACGGCAATCATCAATACTATAGCCGTACTAATTGTAGCTTGTCCCTGTGCTTTAGGTTTGGCAGTCCCTACTGCTCTCGTCATGAATCATATACGAAATTCACGTGAAGGAGTTATCATTCGCACTCCTGATTCTATGGAAACTCTTTCTAAGGTTGATTCTATTTTCTTTGATAAAACCGGAACCTTAACTCAAGGTGAAATGACAATAGTAGAATCAATTTGGAAGGATGAGACTTTAGCTCTTGGATTTACTCTTGCTATCGAAAAACAATCCAAGCATCCTATTGCCCGAAACTTATGCAGAGAAATTGAGAAGTTATCTAAACCTTTAGTAGGCGTAGAAATACTTTCTATAGAAGAAGTCCCTGGTTTAGGAATGAAGGCAAGCTTAAAATACCAATCCAAAGTATTCATGATAGAACTTGGATCAGCAAAATTTCTAGGAATCAAGCAAGAGAGCTCTCTTACAAGAATTCATATGAATTGGAATAAGGAATACCAAGGTTACTTTGAATTGAAAGACCAGATTCGAAAAAATTCTAAGTCTACCATAGAATCTTTATTAAAGATTACCAAAGAAATTTATTTACTATCAGGTGACAGCGAATCTGTAGTCGCATCGACTTCTAAAGAATTAGGAGTTCAGCAGTATTTTGCAGAGATCAGCCCCGAAGACAAATTAAGAATTATCAATGAAGCACAAGCCAAAGGAAAAATCGTTGCTATGGTTGGTGATGGAATCAATGATTCTGCAGCACTTGCAAAAGCCAACATAGGCATCTCCATGGGTATAGCGGCTGATTTGAGTATAGATCGTTCCGATATCATTCTGGTTCATAATGATCTTGCCTCCTTCTATAAATCTATTGTTTATTCTAAGGAGACCTTCCATCTCATACGTCAAAATATTGGAATTTCTTTTCTCTACAATTCCCTTATGCTTCCCATAGCAGCCCTAGGTTGGATGGCACCTGTCATATGTGCAGCTTTTATGGCTCTATCTTCGCTTACTGTTGTAGCCAATTCTATGCGTATTCAAAAACGTGATCTATAGTATTCAGTTTTTTTCTTGATAGTGCTTGTGTATCCTGATTCTATGAGAAGAAATGGAATTTCTTTACATAACTATCCCTATTACACTTCTCATTGCAGTTCTTGGTTTGGTAGCCTTCCTTTGGTCAACTAAATCTGGTCAAATGGATGATATGGAAGGTCCAAAATATAGAATGCTTTTCGATGATGAAAATGAAAAAAAGAAATAAATTCTCATATGAGATTCCATTATCATTTTCCATCTATCTTGGTTATGATATAAGATAATATTCTATGTCAGACGCTTATACAAAAAAAGTTCTACAAGATTTAGAAGAATCTGAAAATGGTTTCTTTCTTATTGAAAATAAAAATGGCAATGCATTACTACGTGTAACAGCTCCTGGTAAAACAGGTAGCCCTGTAGAACCTATCCAAGTAATAACCAGAATTCAAATTTTTGGAGTGGAAGCTTATGATGAAAGAGAGATCCGAAAAATTGTAAAAAATCCAGATGGCAAGGATCACATCATAGGCAAATGGACTGGAGGTGAACCTGAAAATTCTCGAGCAGAAATCATAGTCCAAACAGATGGGATGGAGGCAAGTATTACACTCTATCCTCCCAAGCACGGTGGATCTATGTTAGATGAAGAAGGAATTAGAAAAGCCTTGAATTTAGCAGGAATTAAATATGGGATCATTGATGAGATAGTATCAGAATTAGCATCTGACCCCGAATACCACAGACCTTATACTATAGCTGAGGGAATTCCTCCCTTATCCGGTGGGAATGGAGGCATAGATTATATTTTTGATACATCCAACACTCCCAACCTAGAAGCGGACTCCTCAGGCAAAGTTGACTTCAGGGAAATCAATATTATAAAATCGATAGGTAAAAACAAAGTTCTCGCAAGAAAGATTGAACCCAAGCCTGGCAAAGACGGTATAGATGTCTATGGTGCTCCTATACCTTTTACGAAAGGAGAAGAAATAGAATGGAAGTTAGGTGCAAATGTAACACTCAGTCCAGATGGTAGAGAGGCACTTTCAACTATAACAGGTAGACCTGTCCTGGACCGATCAGGATTTTTAAGAGTAGATGAAGTTGTTCATTTAGAGAATGTAGATTTTTCAACTGGTAATGTAGATTTTCCTGGAACCATCATAGTTGAAGAAAAAATTGCAGATGGCTTTACCCTAACAACAGATGGTTCTTTAATTATTAAAAAATCTGTAGGCAAGGTTTTTCTCAAAGCAAAGGGTGATGTTGTTCTTAGTGGTGGATTCATGGGTAGAGGACAGGGCACCATTCATGCTGAGGGAGAGATCTATGCAAAGTTTGTTGAACAAGGTAAAATGATTTCTGGTAAATCAGTTTTTATTGAAGAAGCATCTATGCATTCAGATATTACAGCCGAGGAAGATGTTGTAGTCTCTGGTGGTCGAGGAGAGATTATTGGTGGAGATATTATTGCAGGAAGAAGTATATTATGCAATAAATTGGGAGCTGTTGTTGAAACCAAAACCATTCTTACCGTTGGAACTCCTCCTGAGATAATCAAAGAACTTGAAAAGATGCGAATAGATATCCAATCCAAGAAAGAAGTTCTCGGTAAAGTAGAACAAACTATGAACAAATTGATTGATGAGGGTAGCAAAAGAGATCTGAACCCTGAAGAAAAAGGAATGCTCGCCAAACTAAGAGAAGTTGAAACAAAGTATACTGGACTTCTCAAAGCTGCTCAAAACCAATACAATTCCGCTGTAACTTCTTATGAACCCAATAAGGATTCCTTTGTTCTTGCCGAAAGAGAAATCCATCCTGGTGTTGATATCAATCTAGGTAAGGGAAAATACTATAAAGTCTCTCTCAATCCTGTAATTGGCAAAAGTAAAATCAACCTTGGTGTTGATGGAAATGTTCATAATGATAGAAAGATAAAGAATTAATTGATTCTTTTAATGCCTATCATTGCTATATCATCGTTCAATTCACTCGGCCCGTCTATAAATATTTTCTTTCCAGAGAATGTCTCCACATCCCTAGCTATAGACTCCACAAGTTCATTGCTAGGAATGGATTGATTCTTTTTTAGAAAAGTAGCAAGTCTCTCATTTCCATATTGTTCTCTAGACTCATTCATAGCTTCATTTACACCATCAGTGTATTGAAAGAAAAAATCACCAGGCTCTAAACTTGTTTTTCTAAGTTCAATTGTAGTCTCAAAAAAACTATTTTCATCCATACCAAGAGGAAGCCCACCTGCTTTAAGGTATTTGCAAGTATCATCCTTCTTACGATAAACGATAGGTTTATTATGACCAGCTGAAGCAAAAATGATTTCGTGATTTTGAAGATCATAAACCCCAAGGAAAAATGTAACAAAAATAGTATCAGGTGTATCGGCATAAAGAAAGGAATTCAATTCTAAGAGAATTTTCTTTGGATCTTTAGCTCCTTTGCGAATCAAAGTATGCAACTGAGAACGAAGTAATGCCATAACTAGTGCAGGTCCTACACCATGATTGGATACATCACCAACACAGAGAAAAATTTTACCATCCATTTCTATAAAATCAAAGTAATCTCCACCAACTCCATGCATAGCCTTGTAAAATGCACCAAACTCTAAGCCTGGATGAATCGGTAATTTGTCAGGAAGCAATCGCTTCTGAATTTCTTCAGCAGCTTCTAACTCACCCCTAAGCTCTTCTCTCTCACGAAGCCCTTTAACCATGGAATTCAATGTTCTACCTAAACTTCCTATTTCATCCCATCCTGAAGAAGGAAATTCTACATTTAAGTCTCCTTCTCCGATTTTTTCAGTACTTTCTGTAATCTTACGTAGCTTCTTAACAGCATAGTTTGATGATACGATTGCAATAATCATAAAGATCGCTGCTAAGCCTAAAGAGACCTGCAATAACTTATTGATGCTTTCTTTTGATTTTTTAACTGCATCTGATCGATCTATTATAATTAAGTTAACACCTGCTAAATTTTTTGATAAAAGAATATGAGCAAGAGACTTTTCTATGTCTGGGTAGGAATAGATAGGAGTAGAATCTAAGAACCACATGTAATCTTCTGCTTCCATTCTACTTCTTGAAAGTATACCATCTTCAAAAGTTTCAACTCTTCCTCTTCCTGGTATAAAAATTTTAGGAAGACTTGTTTCTGAACTTGCATCTGTTATCCAATCACGGATATGTTTCCATCGTCTATGTTCAGAATTGAAGATAGAATTATCTCTTAAAAATTTATCATAGGATAACGTATCGTTTTTATAAGGAAGGTGTATATATGCTTTTAGGCTTGCATCCCTTAGATTT
Source organism: Leptospira sp. (assembly GCA_002786225.1). GTDB lineage: Bacteria > Spirochaetota > Leptospiria > Leptospirales > Leptospiraceae. The sequence goes on from PEQN01000038.1 coordinate 22,818, forward strand.
TGGTAACTTTCAGCGAGCTTAAGTTTAGGATATTCGTTCCAAGAAGTTATAGTGTTTTTTAGCTGCTCTATTTCTTCGGTGGTATTAGATAAATCAGATCCTAAATTTTCAGCTTGCAGTTCCAATTTTTCAGCAAGGCTTTCATCACCCTTGGAATTTGCTAGCTTAGATTCTGAATGAAGAGAAGAAATTTTGTTTTCTAAATTCTTAGCTTTCTTTTCTAATTCATCTATAGACAGATTGATTGTTTCTCTACGATTCTTGTTTTCATCAGGGTATGGGTGAAGCTTGGTAAATAAATCAGATCTTTTCTTTAACAATTGATTGTATTCTTTGTACAATTGATTGTATTCTTTATCTTTATTTGGAAGAATATTCTCCGAGGCAAGTGTAGCACGCCTATCTCTTAATTTATCAATTAAATCTTCAAATTCTATGGTTAATGTTCTATCTTCTCGAATCAATTCCATCCAATTAGAGTCACCCGTATTCATATCTGCAAGAATCAAGGTAGATCGATTTGTTAAACTTGGACTTTTAAAGAAAGGCTTAGATATTACATCATAAAGATTCTTACCTATTTCATAAGACTTAGTCTTAGTTTCAGAGAGATGGACTAGTTCATTTTGTTCAAAGTTTAGAAATTCTTTTTTATCATTCTCAAAATTTGCTTGAGAAAATAATCTCCTACTCGAAAAACTTGAGCCCTGGATTAATTTACCAGTATCCAAAAAAAGATTCTTTTCTATATCATAGGATTGGATTCTCACATTACGAGGATTAAATCCCAATTCTTCCACTTTGTCTCTATTTGAATTCTTAAAAAAGTTCTGAATGATCTCACGAAATCTTTTATTTTCTTTAGAAAGTAAACCTTTCTCTCTTATCAAAACCTTCTCTTCTTTTGGGCTTTTCTCTATTTTACTTTCTAAATCTTCTATTCTAGCTTGGATTTTAGCAATACTACCAGCTATGGAAAGAATTCCTTCAAATTTTTGATCGCTTATAATCACTCCTTTCTCATCACGAAATTGGGACTGTATTCTCTCCGTTAAAGCAAGGATTTCTTTTTCTGGTAGATACTGAGAATAATACGTATTCTGGTAGGAGACATTGGAATTTTTTTGAGAAAATAAACCAAACAATGATTTGCTGATTGAAGATGAGACAACTTTTCTCTTTAAAGACTTATCATTTCCTTTGGTTTTGATTCTATTCTTCATATCTTCGACTAAGATCAAAGTAGTCGCTATATTTTCCATTTCCAATGAAAGGGAATTAATATAGCTTAATGGTGCTTCAATTTCTTTTTGAAAATTATCAGAAATCCATTCTTTCTGGCTGTAGTAAAAGTATGCAAAATTTGCAAGTCCGAAGGTAATCAATAATAATAGAGTAAAAACAATGAGTTTAATTCGAATGCCTGGTTTCAGAAAAGAGAGAATTTTTTTTAGGTTCATAGTTCTTCCAAATTCTAGAGATTATTACTTATTCAGTTACCTGGACAGCCTTTTTCTTATAACTTAAGTTAAGACAATTGCCACCGGTAATAACTTCTTCATATTCTACTTTCATTAGATGTAAATAATTATAAATACCCATCCCACCATCACGCGATTCTTGAATAAAGTCATCGGGATCAGCCTTGGCTTTTAGCAGGGGGTTAAATGGAATAGCATCGTCGATCAAGGTACATTTAAAATGAGTCCCATCTTCGTTCAATCGAAGTTGGATTTGAATCAAACCTATCTTGTTTTCTGGATACCCATGCTCTATAATATTTGTTATAGCTTCATCAAGACTGAGAAGGATTCGATTCTTTTCTAGATCAGTAAACTGAGAATCTTCCAGAAATTTCCGAATATTATCTCTAGTCTCTTGCAGATGATCGAAATGTGTAGGAATCTCGAAATGAGACTCCTTTGTGAATTTCATAATTTATTTAAACGCAGCACTTGCCTCTTCAATACTACCAAACAAGCGAACCTTTTTGGTAAAGTACATAAGATCCATAGTATCACGAATTTCTTTCTTAACTGCAATCAGTATCAATTCTCCAGAATGGGAAACCAATGTCTTCTGAATTGCATTCATTACTCCAATTCCTGCAGAGGCAACATAGCTTAGATCTTTGCAGTCACAAATAATTTTTACTTTACCGGCACTTGCAAGTGAGTCAAGTTTTGCTCGGAATTCTGGTGCTGTCTTTGCATCTAATTCGCCATTTAGACTAAGAATAGTAATAGCACCTTGGTTTGATTCTTTAACGCTTAGATTAGCAGCTGCCATAAAATCTCCTTGCCCTAGATTGACTTCTTAAGATCTTCCATCAATCCTTTTTCTGCAATGATTTTATAGAGAGTTCTCTCCATTTTGTCTATCTCAAGAAAATACGGAGTGTTCTGATCTCCTTCAAAAATATGTGCATATTTACGAATCATGATAATAGATCGTTTCAGATTCTTTTCTAAGATAGACTTGGTCAATTGATAATAAATTTCTATCGCCATACTATTCTTCAGTTCTTCTTGGAAGCCTGATTCTCTTTTCTCTAGTGCATGCATTAGTTTATCCACCTGATCCTCGCTATATGACTCCTGATCTTTAAAGCGGATAATATATGAGGAAAGTAATTTCTTGCATCTTTGAAGATTACCTGATTTACTTGCTGCCATGATTTGTTGGTAAAGAGTTAGAATTTCTCTATCCAGATGGACTTTTTCCAAATGGCTATCTAATTTTATGGGTTTAAACACTTCTTGCAATTCTTCAGGCGAGAAGCTTTCAATACCCTCTTCAAATAATTTCTCACTTCGAGTTGCTTGGATCTCTCCAAATTCCTTAAGACTGCGTTCTATGATTTTAACAAATTCAATAGATTCTACAGAACTAGAAACTATAGGTTCTCTTTGGATAGCCTCTAAGAAAAAAATACAAGTATCACCGAGAGCAGAAGGGTTCTCGGTCATTGCTTGGCAAATCATACGTTTGCAATTTGGAGCAATAGTATTCAATCGACTAATTTCGTTTAGATCCTCAGCTATCTTTTCCATGTATTTGCGTGAAGACCATTTCTGCTTGGGCCCTTCCCAGGCTGCATATGAGATTGGCTGGAATAGATATTTATGAAAAGCCTTCTTCCCTGTCATTGCTAGCAAACGTATAAGCCTAGTTAACTCAGTAGCAAGAACAGAAGGAACAGGCAAGGTAGTCATTCTATCCGTTTATCCTAAAGTAAATTACATCACCATCATTCACTATATACTCTTTCCCTTCTATTCGAAGCTTTCCTTCTTCCTTCACTTTCGCAGGATCACCCAAGCGATCAATGTCTTCGAATTTCATAACCTCAGCTCGTATGTATCCTTTCTCAAAATCCGAATGAATCACACTAGCTGCTTGTGGACCTGAGCTTCCTTTTAAGGTTGTCCAAGCTCTCACCTCCATTTCACCAGCAGTAAGGAAGGTAACCAAGCCTAAGAGTTCATAAGACGCAGAAATCATACGATCTAGACCGCTTTGAGATTCTCCCACTTCTTTTAAGAATTCTAATTGTTCTTCTCTACTTAGTCCAGAAATTTCTTCTTCAAATTTACCACAAAGTGTTACCATCTTAGCGCCTTCAGAATCCGCTAATTTCTTAATTTTTTCTAAGTGAGGATTATTGCCTTTTTCGAGATCTTTGTCAAGGACGTTCGCCACATAAAGCATTGGTTTAATGGTAATTAGATTGAAGGTTTTGGCAATTTTTTCTTGCTCAGCTGTTAAAGTAACTGATCTAGCACGCTTCCCAGCTTTCAATGCTTCTAAGATCTTATCCATGACTGCTACGATTTCAGAGGCTTCTTTATTTCCAGCCTTAGCCGATTTAGCAATTCTTTGGTGTTGCTTTTCTAAGCTTTCAAGGTCAGCAAGAATCAACTCATAGTTCACAACTTCTGCATCTTCGACTGGATCAATCTTATTATGAACATGAGTTATATTATCATCTTCAAATGCTCTAACTACATGACAGATTGCATCAACCTCACGAATATGTGAAAGAAATTGATTCCCCAATCCTTCGCCCTTACTTGCTCCTCTAACTAGACCAGCTATATCTACGTATTCCATAGTGGTTGGGATAATCTTTTTGGGCTTATAAATTCCAGCTAAGCGTTCTAAACGTACATCAGGGACTTCTACTATACCCTTATTGGGTTCAATAGTACAGAAAGGATAATTTGCCATTTGCGCTCCAGCCTTAGTGAGCGCGTTGAATAAAGTTGATTTGCCTACATTTGGTAAGCCTACGATTCCACAGTTCAATGCCATATAAGCAATTCTTAGAAGCCAAGCTAAAGAAACAAAACTTTTTCTAATCCATAGCTCTATCTGAGAAAATAAAGAGAAGAAGTTTGGCTTTTTTCTTGGAAATGAGTCAAAAGTTGTTGGACGAAATTTTCCCATAAATAAGAATTCTTTAGATGAGGAGACATAGATGAAAAATCTTATTTATACTTTCGGTATCTTATTATTATTACAAAATTGTGGAGGATCTGCTACTACCAAAACAACGGACGCCACAGCTTCAAGCAATGTTGCTGTTGTTCAAGGAGAAGCTCCCATTTACCAAGGTGACAGTGCTCTTGCAAAATCTAAGGCTCTCAAAGATGCCAAGCTCAATGCAGTACGAAAAATTATAGGTGAGCAAATTACTCAAAAAACTGGGGTAGCAGATGGTCAATCACTGGGATCTAAACTTTATGGTAAGACTGACGCCTTTGTTAAAAATTATGAAATCCTCGGAGAAGAAAATTTTCAACTCAACACCCAGCCTATGCTTAGACTCACAGTTCGCTGTGAAGTAGAACTCACTCGACTTTCCACTGCTGTTGATCAACTTCTCGATGATGTAGGCAATCCTAGAATGGTTGTTCTTGTCGGTGGAACTATAGGTTCCAAATCATTAAAGTTAGGTGATCCAAAGAACCAAGCAGAAGCTGAACTTTCGGAAGCACTACGATCACGCGGTAACAAAATTGTATCCTCGAATCAAATCTCTAATCTCATGAAGAAAAATCCTTCCTTGCAGAATCTAAGCCTAGATGATATTGAATCAGGCTCACCACTTGTAGAAGTTGCTCAGGAAGCAGGAGCGGAAGTTCTTGTTATTGCTTATGTTTCCTCTAAAGACCAAGGAAAAGTCAAACTTCCTGGTGGCAAAGAAATGGATATTTTGAGCTCTGCTGTGACGGGTCCTTATAAAATGGTTCAGTTATGGGGTGATGGTAAAGTTTTTGGCTCAGGTTCCTCCGAAGGACGTGGCGCAGATCTTACTATGGAAGTTGCTAGAGAAAAAGCAATCCAAGACTGGGCGAAGCTTGTCGGAGACAAAGCAGGAAAGCAAATCAAACAAGAATGGTTCAAGTTAACTGAAGAGAACACAGTAATACTTAAATTCTCTGGATTACCTGCAGAAGAAGCAATTTCCTTTCGTGATGATTTGATTGAATTCACTTCTGTTAAACAAATCAATGAAAGAAAATCGGATGTATCTGCCTCCGAATGGGAATTAACTTATCCAGGCAAAGAATCTATGTTCAGCGAAGAATTATCCTATAAAAAAGATAGAGGATTCCGTTACATAGGGAAATACGAGCTTGCGATTGTTTCTTCC
>PEQN01000039.1 GCA_002786225.1 Leptospira sp.
TTCACGGTTCTAATTTATTTTTCATCCTTAGGAGTTGATGCATCCCCAAGAAAAATTTTAATTTTTATGAGCTCAGCCGATATGCTTATTCTCAATGGTGAAAGAAAATATTCTACAGGGGTTTTCTTAAATGAGTTTTATCTTCCCTATAAAAATCTTAAGGATCAAGACTTTGAAATTGATTTTGCTACCTTGGATGGTAAGTCTGCACCAATAGATCCTGAGAGTTTGAAATTAAAATATTGGGATAATGAAAAGATTCAACAAGAGGCTATTGATTTTACTAAATTGAATATAAAATTCTTAAACCCTAAATCGATTGATAGTTTGGTGAAACCAGAATTAGAATATTCAGGAATAATAATACCAGGTGGACAAGGCTTGATGGTGGACCTCTTAGGAAATGAGAAAGTTTTGAAATTGATCTCTATGTTTCATACTAAGAAAAAATCTATTGGTCTCATCTGCCATGCCCCTGCCATTTTAACGACTTATCCCAATGAATCGAACCCATTCAAGGGCTACAGAGTGAACTCAGTTACGGGAATCGAAGAATGGTTCATCGAGACTTTTGTAATGAAGGGCAATCCTTCTGTGCGAAAAATCGCATCTCTCTTAGAAGAGTCAGGATTGAATTATGAAAAAAGTCTTCTTCCAGGTAGGCCCTTTGCTGTCAAAGACCGAAACCTTGTCTCAAGTCAGAATCCTTTTTCAGGAAAAGAATTTATTGATCTATACAATGAGTCTTTAAATGAATTTAAATAATGTATAATTACTGTTAAACAATAAAATAGCTTTTTATGATTCGCCTTCCAAGATTTTTATTTGGAAGGTTTAGGACAGGATACATTATGTTCATAAAGATGCACCAGGCTTTCGTACACAAGCTCTGCCATATTTTTTTTGGAATTTGTTTCGCTATGACATATTGAGGAAGCAATTCATTTTAAATTTTCCAAAGATAAATAGAGAACAGGGACTCAGCTAGCGTTTTTTTAGGAAGATTTATATTTTTGAGTAATCTATAATCATAAATTTATAACATTTTCAAAATTGTAAGTTTTCCTGCCTAGCATATTAAGGTAGTAGACTTAAGGATGTTCTGATTCAATAATTAATTGTACTTCATTATTTAGCTTAGTCTAAAAGATATGAAATTGCAAGTGCAAATTGTGTCTGATGTTGTGTGTCCATGGTGCTATATTGGTAAGGTAAATTGGGATCAAGGTAGCAAAGAATTTTTACAAACAATATCTGGTGTAGAAATGGAAGTCGAGATGAAACCTTTTCGCCTAGATCCTACTCTTCCTATGGAAGGTAAGCCACGTGATGAGGTTTTGGCTGCAAAATTTGGTGGCTCTGATAAAATGGATACCATTTTTGCAAGAACTATAAGTGCTGCGGAGACTTCCGGAATTCATATGGAATTTAAAAAAGGCATCCAACAGCCGAACACTTTGCACTCTCATCGTTTGATTCGCCTTGCAAAAGATTACAACTTACAAGCTGAGATGGCTGTGTCTTTGTTTTCTGCATATTTTACGGATAACAAAGATTTAACGAAAGTAGATATTTTAACTTCTATTGCAATCAGTATTGGACTGGATGCTAAAGTTTTACAAAATTTCTGGGACACAAATCAGTACCTAGATGAAACAGTGGAAGAAGAAGATCGTGTGCGAAGTTTAGGCGTAACGGGTGTTCCATTTTTTATTATCAATGATAAGTATGCCTTCAGTGGGGCACAGCCTCCTGAAGTGATGAAGAATATTCTTATGGAAATATCTGAAAAGGAAAATGGGGCAGCTCAATAATTGAATTAGTTTCAATGCATTAGAAATTATTTGAATTTCAACTAACGTTACAATTTTTTCTTCTTTTAAATACCGCGTATTACATAGTAAGACTTTTTGGTATTTTATGCCGAATAGTTGAGATGGTATGCATACATTATTTTTAAAAATATTCGTCTTTTCTCAAAGGATATCGTCCTAATGTTTACCAAAATAAATGAACCTTAAAGAAGATGTTATGAAAGACTAGGGATTTTTGAATCTATTTGAAAAAAAAAAGAGAGGGAACTTGTTTTTGAATTTCACCACAATACATTTTCAGCGGGCAAAGATACAATGTGTCCGTAATTTTGGCAGATGGAATTCATCTCCGAGTTATTGCAGTAGGTTTAAGAACACACTGCAAAGAAGCAGAGAGAAGTAATCCAGAATGTACAATTAGTTCGAAAGAAAAAACTTCAACTGTATATACTGGAAAGATGTTTTTTCTGCAAAAAATGTTTATTTTGAAACAAATAGAAATCTTATTTCTTAGTTATGTATGAAATATTAATAAAATCATGTTTATGACAAAATGATAAATATTCATATAATGAATACTTTCCATAATAATCAGGCTATGGAAGAACTTTCTAAATATATAGTTCCAATATTCAAAAAATCGAATAAAGAGGATTCGAAAATTTTCACAATGGTGGATTCGTATAATATTTCACCAAAAGAAACTGCTGAGCAAATGGGACTTTCTTATTCTACATTCAAATCTAAACTCCACCCAGTCTCTTACACTCCTTTGTTGTGGTGGTGATGGATAAAACTAAAACTGATTCATTGAATAAAATGTCCCTAGGATTGAATTTATGCGAAAGTAAAGAGACAGAATTGAAAAAATCTCAATAAAAGGGGAATATTCTGTAAGTTTTGGTCTTGAATACCTTTTTTTTAAATCAAAATTTACCTAGATCCAATGTATTTTTGTCTACAATAGGGAAGAATTTCCAACTTTTCTTGACAAAAATCTGCTATAACAGATTTATTGTTCAATAAAGAGGAAGCAGGGATTGCGACCAAAAAAGGTTGGATTACAAATGCTAGGGCATTTTTTCACACAAAAGATCAAAGGTAACATCTTCCAAATAAGAATCAATAGAACAGTTTGTAAGCTATTTTTGATTTGTCTTGTATGGCATGTAGCTCTCTTTTCCGAAGAAAATTCTTTACCTAAGGAAGAAGTGGACGTAAAGCAAATAGAGAAAGCCTCTGAGCCACAGCTTACCAAAGATACGAAATCAAACGAAGAATCCCAACTCCAACCTAGAAGTTATGGTACAAAGCGACTAAAGACTCCTCCCGATTATGCTAAGAAGCTATCGGATGTGAATCAAGATCTATTCAAAGACTTGGATTGGATGCTTGTAGGATTGGATAACCGCGTTCGTTATGAATACAGAGAAAATGATTTTCGAAGGAAGGATGAAAGAATTGATAGACCTTTTCTTTTGAGAACAAGGGCCTTTGTATCCCTTAAAGATAAATTTGATCCTTTCCGATTCACCATTGAAATGGAAGATGCTCAGATTCTTCAATCTCTCTATGAAGCTGACAATCGTGAGGTGAATCGTGCTGAACCTATCCAAGCCTATTTAGAATTGTATTGGAATCAATGGGGGTATTTCAAGTCTCAACCTCTCTCTTTGAAAGCTGGTAGAATGGCATTTGAATTGGTGGATAGAAGATTGGTTGCTGTAAATGAATGGAGAAATACAACCAATACCTTCCAAGGAACAAGAGCCACATGGGGGCAGGAGTCCAATCTATGGAATTTGGATCTTTTTTATTTGATCCCTTTACAAAGAAACCTAACAAAAATCGACGAAGTTGAAAAGAAGACTGAATTTACGGGTTCAGTTTTTACTATAAATTTTTTGGAGAAGTATATACAAGTGCAAGCTTATTACCTCGGCTTGATGGTTTCTGAATTATCTGAAACTGAGTTCGACAGGAACAATCGACTGAGAATTAGAACTAGTAGACCAGGCAAAAGAATTCACACTTCAGGATTGAGATTCTTTGGATTGATTGGTGATACTGGATTTGACTATGACATAAATTGGGTTGAACAATCTGGTACGAATGATATTGCCAAAGGCATAGACCACAAAGCCAGGAGTATCATACTTGATGTTGGATATACTTGGCAACACAGTTCTAAGCCAAGATTAGGAATATTGCATGCTCAAGTGTCAGGAGATGAAAATCCTAATGACCAAGTGAATCAAAGATTGGACAGATTGTACGGTTTTGCGAGACCATGGTCTACCAGTGATTATATAACTATGGAAAATGTTAGAGCTAGTAAATTAGTTTTAGAATTTATTCCATTTAAAAATTCTAAAATTGACACTGCATTCAACAGATACCTATTACAAAGCCCTAGGGATCGTTGGGAAAGAGCAAACTTGCGTGATACGGAGGGATCGAGTGGGACTCATATTGGAGATGAATGGAATTTTCGTTGGATAACAAAAGTACAAAATCGATTGACAATCAATCTAGGTTATGCTTATTTTAAGCCAGGAGAATTTACCATCAACCAAACTTCCAGAGTTGATCCTTCTCATTTTGTCTATCTGGAGATATCAACTATTTTCCTTTGAACTCTATGAAGAAGCGTAACTTATCTAATATCGAAAAGATTCACTTATCTCAAAATCTCTTAGAAAAAAATTTAGATCAATCTCTAGATCTTAAAAAAATAGCTCAGGCATCTTTTCTTTCTACTTACCACTTTCATAGAATGTTTCACTCTGTAGTTGGTATGACACCTAGAGCTTACTTTGAAAAGCTAAAGCTTGAGCGAAGTGCATTCTTGCTTACAGTAACCAATCTTAGTATTGCTGATATAGCCTGGGAACTTTCTTATGAAAATCCAGAATCCTATGCTAGATCATTTAAGAAAATGTTTCAGATGACACCATCACAATTTAGGAAACAAAATTCTAGAATTGAAAAAGAAGAAATTAGTAATTCAGATAATAAATTAATAAGAAAGTATTCTAAGAATAGGATTTCTCTTAAAATTAAGCCCAAAATTCTAAGCAAAAAATAGCTATGTACTATAGGTATGTGGGACCTTGGGAAAAATCACATAAAATATGGAGAAAACTCATTGATTCTTGTCTGCAAATAGGAGTTTTTCATCAACATTCAGAACTATTCGGGATTTGGTATGATGACCCCATGTTAGTTGGTAAGGAAAATCAGAGATATGATTTAGGAATCTTTCTTACTGAAGCCAAATTTGATAAGAATCTATTGAGAGAAAAATTTGGTTTTCAATTTACTAATTTAAACGGAAATTATATATCTTATTCTTACTCTGGTGACTTTTCTAACTTGGAAATAGCCTATCTTGAATTCTATAAATGGTTAGCTGAAAATACGAAACTTAAGATTGCAAACAAGCCTTGCATTGAAATCTATAAGAAATTTCCACCTTTTTACTCGCAAAAAGATTCCGAAGTCGATATTCTCATTCCGATACAATCTCAAGATTAAAAAAAGCAAGATTTGTCAGATGGAATTCTTTGAATTCTGCTAATCTAAAAGTATAGAAAAGGAGAGGAAAGTATGAAGTATGTTTTAGTAGGAACTCTGGTTTTAGTTTCAGTGTTTGGTGTTGTGGGGCTTATTGGTTTTTTGATTCCAGAAAAGAGAACCGCAAATGCAGAATTTACTTTTAAGCACAACAGTGAAGTGATATGGTTAAAAATGAGAGATATCCAAGGACAAAAATCATGGAGGCAGCAACTTGACTCCATCACAATTTTGGATAATTCCTTGGGTAAGGAGACTTGGATAGAAAATTCAAAATCTGGTGCCAGTGTTAAACTAAGAACAACTTTATTCAAGGAAAAGAATCAATGGGGAATGGAGACCTATGATAGCCCTTTCCAGGTTAAATGGCTTGGAGAATTGCAAGCATTGAATCAGAAAGAAACCTTAGTGAAATTTTCTTATGAAAGTACGGTCACAAATCCATATTTTCGTATACTTTCCTTAAGTTTTTTAAATTTGGAAAGTATGATTCAATCCTATGCATTGGAACTTAAATCAGAATTGGATAAAGATACTATGAAGGAGTAAAAGATGGCAACTAAGAAGCAAACTTGGAATCAAAAGCTAGAAAAAGAGGCATCTCCCAAAGTGAAGCATATCGAAAAGAGATTTGTAGACATTCCAGATAACAGTGATATGCTGGTGGCTACTCCTAAGATTTTCGAAGAATATCTAAGAAAGATTAAGCCCGGCAAGGAGGTAACAATCAAAAAGGTAAGACAGGATCTAGCAAAAAAATTTAAAGCAGATCATACCTGCCCTGTGACTACTGGCTTATTTCTAAGGATAGTTGCTGAAGCTAATTATGAGAAATTTCAAAATGGGACACCTCTAAGTGAGATTGCACCTTTTTGGAGAGCTATCGATTTGAAATCTAGCATTGCAAAAAAATTGTCTTTTCCTCTTGATTTTATTAAGGAAATGCGAGAAAAAGAAGGCTTAACTAATTAAGAAACTGAATTTTCAGTGAAAGGTGAAAGAAAATCTTAGAACGAAACTCTAAGATTTCTTTCTGCTCTAATTTAATTTTGTTTTGCAACCAAGAATTGATTCTGTAGGCAAAAATACAAAGCTTGTGAAATTTCCTCTTGTTCAAATTTATCTTGAAGTAACAGCAGATTCACAGATTGGTTTATATTTGTTGATATGAAACTCAGTATCTCAAATATTTTCTTATCTAAGCTTTTAATAAAGATTGGTGCTTGGGGATAGGAAAAAATATCTCTATAGATTAAATAGTATTGTATGGAATTTCTTAATTGCCATACATCAAGGTCTATATCTAGTTTACCTTTGTATATTTGAAGATCATTCCGTAATTTAAATTGACTTTCATCATCAAACATGCTAAAGGTTTCTAAACTTATAGGTGTTTCACGAACTGAGGTTCGAGAATAAAAACACAATCTTTCGATTAGAGAGCATTCTATACTTAAAGAATTAAGCTTTTTATTTATTAGGAAATCAGGGAATTCTAAACCGAGTTCATTTATGTTGGAAAATTTGGATGCAATTGATTCCGAATATTCTAATCCTAGCATGTTCCAATTTGCTTCTGGAAGGCTTGCTTTGGTTTGAGGAAAGAATTGTTCTAATGTCATTTTGGTTCTAGCACCATAGCCGTATTGGAGAAAAGAGAGTCTCTTGGAAAGTTTTTCATCTTCCTTCCAAGATTGTGCACCTAGATTATCAATTTGAGGATGAGATATGAATTGAAGGTATTCTGTTTCAGATTTATCTGAATACAAAATGTTCTGTAATTCTTCAATCGCCTTGAATTCAAAATCATCTTTTTGGATCAAGGAATTGCCTCAGTAGTATTTTCTATTTCTTGAATCAGACTCTTGGCAAAATGTATTTCAGAAATTTGTTCCTGTATGCTTGGAATATTTTCATCGCGTTCAATAATAGTTGGATGCATACCAAATTTCCGAATGGCAAAACTGTAGAGGTCCCAAACAGACTTAGGAACCTTAGAATCATGAGCATCGAAATAGAAATCACCTTGGTTTGAATAACCAGCAAGATGATAGAATTCTACCGCAGATGAAGATAGGCTGTTGATAAGTTTGTAGGGATCAATCCCATGATTGAATTGATTAACATAGAGATTGTTGAGGTCTAGAAGAAAATTTACTCCAGTGGATTCATGCAATTCGATTAGGAAATCTATCTCATCCATTTCATCGAGTTTAAATCTAAAGTATGTTGAAATATTTTCTAAGAGAAAATTATAACCTAATACATCTTGCACTTGATGGATTCTATCTTTGAGATGATGGATCATTTTTCTCGTAAAGGGAAAAGGCAAAAGGTCAAAGCTGCTTTTTTGGTTGTGTCTAGTCCAACAAAGGTGGTCAGAGATGTAAGAAGCTTTAGTTTCTGATTGGAGGGATTTTAACTGATTCAGAGTTTTCTTATCCAAATCGTCCATCCCACCAATATTTAAACTAACACCGTGTAGGTGTAATTTGAAATCATGACTTAGGTCGACTAACATTTCACGATCTACTCCTCTAGAGTAAGTGTAGTTTTCACTAATTACTTCTATAATCCTAAAATCTACTTCTTTTAAAAAAATAGAATCTTCATTTGCCGCTCGCAGAGACAAACCAATGATTTTAGGATCAAAAGTAGACCGTGGTGTTCGCAAAGATTGTATGTACTAGTTGTTAGCTACAAAAGTTTTTGCTTTAGCTGTTTTATGTTTTGCGGCAGCATCGCATTCTTCTTTTGTCATTTTCTTCCAGCCAAGGTCAGATGTTGGATTCTGTCCACCACATGTCCAAGTCTTACCTGTTGCTGGATCTTTGCCACTACAGTCACCTTGCTTAGGTCCTGCGACACCATAGCATTTTCCTTGAGCATTCTTTGGTTCTGCTGCTTGAACAGATGAGCAGCTTGCAAGCTGGGTCATAGCGAGCAGAGTTCCCATCACGAGTAAATTTTTTTTATCCATTTGTTCCTCTTATTATTTTATATTCATTTTATCTAAAATACGTTTACTTTTCTACTTTAACTCCATTCCAAAATGCAATTCTTCCAGCGATTTCTTTGATAGATTCAGACTTTATAGTTGGATAGTACCAGGCGGAATTCTTATTGGTTTGTCCATCGACTTCCACATCATAATAAGATGCCTTGCCTTTATATGGACAGGTTGTATTGTGTGTGGATGATTTAAGTAGATGCATCTTTACTTCGTTAACTGGAAAATAATGTGCTCCATCCACAACAATAGTATCCTCGCTTTCTGCTATGATTTCTCCATTCCAAATTGCTTTCATTCTTTTCCTCGAAAAAGTTATTTATAAATATACTCAATTTAGACAGATTTCAATTCAAAAAAATCATTTTATCAAAAATCTTTACACAATGAAATCATAAGGAATACATTGCAAAAAAATGAAAAGATAAAATTGAATTGCTTCTAAATCATAGCAATAAAATTCTTAAATCAAAACTAAATCTGACCTTGCTTTCTACTTTAATTATGCTTGAAAAATTCCTATTAACACGCAACAGAACCAAACAAATCATGCAGCCCCTTCTTATAGAAGATTATATTCCACAAGCAGCAGACTTTGTAAGTCCTCCCAAATGGCACCTAGGTCATACAACTTGGTTCTTTGAAGAATTTATCCTAAATAAATTTGTAAAAAATTATTCCTACTTTCATCCCAAATTTGGATTTTTATTCAATAGTTATTACAATTCTATTGGAACAAGAACTAAAAGAGCAATGAGAGGTCTTATGACCAGACCGACCGTAGCTGAGGTATATGAATATCGAAATTCTATTGATGAGCAAATAGTGGAATTATTTCATAAGAAAGAAAAGATTGAAGCAATCGAGTTTCAAGAAATAGAAGCATTGCTAGAGCTTGGAATACATCATGAAATGCAACACCAAGAATTATTTTTCACAGATTTGAAATATAACTTTCATCTAAACCCTTTAGCACCAATTTACTCGAAAGATTGTTATGTGGAGGAAGGATCTAATCAAGCAAAGGCTTGGATTCCTATTCCCCAAGGAAATTATGATGTTGGTTATAAGGGAAGAGGATTTTGTTTTGACAATGAACTTGGATCTCACCAAGTTTTTTTGCAAGAATTTTCTATTCTCAATGAATTGGTAAGTAACCAAGAGTTTATTGATTTTATAGAGGATGGAGGATATAAGAGGCACGAACTTTGGTTAGATGAAGGATGGTCCTTTGTTCAGAATCATCAGATTGAATTGCCTATGTATTGGCAGAAGATGGATGCTAATTACTACCAATATACTCTAGCTGGACTTCGAAGGATTCGAAATGAGGATATATTGACACATATCAATTATTATGAGGCTCAAGCATTTGCATCTTGGAAAAATTTGAGGCTACCAACTGAATTTGAATGGGAAGTAGCATCTGAGAATTTTGCTTGGGGTAAGAGGTGGGAATGGACTGCATCATCCTATCTTCCTTATCCAAAATTTCAAAAACGAGCTGGCTCAGTGGGAGAATACAATGGAAAATTTATGGTCAATCAAATGGTTTTGCGAGGTGCATCCATTGTAACTCCTAAAGAACATTCTCGAAGTACATATAGAAACTTCTTCCATCCCCAAATTGCTTACCAATACAATGGTATCCGATTGGTCAAGGACTAAAGAATTTTGAACCAATTTAGGAAATAAATTATTCATGAAGTCCCAAATTCTCACTGCAATTGAACAATTCCAGATTGATACTGATTTAGGCTTAAGTTCAAGCCCTCGTTATCTCAGACCTAAGTATTTTTATGATGAAGAAGGAAGTAAAATCTTTCAAGAGATTATGAATATGCCTGAATACTATCTTACTGATGCAGAAATTGAAATTTTTGAATTAAATTCTAAGAAAATTATAGAGCATATTTCACAAACCTATGATGAAATTTTATTATTAGAACTTGGCTCAGGAGATGGGATTAAAACGGAAATTTTTATTAAATCTTGCATAGAATCACATCTGCAATTGAAATACATTCCTATAGACATCAGCAGTGATATTCTAGAAGAGCTAAAGGCAAAATTTAAAATCAATCATCCTGGAATTGAAATTGATGCAAGAGTAGGGGATTATTTTCAAGTATTAGAAGTCTTGAAGCAAGACTCTGAGTACAAGAACGTTCCTAAACTCGTTTTGTTTTTAGGTTCTAATCTTGGAAATTTTTCAAACCAAGAAACAAATCAATTTATCGAAGATTTGAAAAATATTTTGAACCCCAAGGATTTTTTTCTCCTAGGTTTTGATTTGAAGAAGTCGCCTAGCGTCATTTTACCTGCGTATGATGATCCTAAAGGAATTACACAAAGATTTAATCTAAACCATTTACTTAGGATCAATCGAGAGTTAAACGGTACTTTTGATATAAATAAATTCGATCATCATGTTTCTTATGATCCACTTTCGGGTGAGGTAAAGAGTTATCTTCTTGCTAATACAAATAGCACAGTTGTAGTAGGAAGCATAGATAAGGTTTTCAATTTCAATAAATGGGATTCTATTTACATGGAGTGCTCAAGAAAATATTCTATACCCGATATGGAAAAACTTGCAAGAGATCAAGGTTTCCAAGTTGTAGAAAATTACTTAGATCGCAATCAATACTTCTGCAATTCTTTGTGGATAAGGAAATAATTTAATTAGGAAAACAAGCTAGCAAAGAATCCTATAGTAGCTTTTCTTCGGTTAGAATCTTAGCATACTTTCTGAGATGACTGTTTAACAAAGTATGAACCTTCTTATAATCATCATGTAAATTTGGTTCAATTAGTCCAGATTCGATTAACTTGTTGTCTAGTTTGTCTATATTTTTCGTATCATTCCTATTCACTCTTCCTCCGATTTTGTAAAAGGGATTCATGGCAATCATCCATATCGAAACTATTATAGCTATTCAATTTTTTACGAAGGTTTATCCTCAGAGTAAGAATTGAAATTATCTTAAATATGGGATATTAACTGATATAAAATACTCTTTCAATATATTTAATAAAAATCATTTTTGACTAAAGATCTGGACTTAAATTTCATTTTTTTATGAAAATTTTAAAAATAATTACTAACTCTTTTTATAGTATCATTTTACCTTTCAAAATCTATTTCGAATCTGATTTCAAACCGAAATTATTAGCTTCTATTTTTATTTTTTTATTTCTTTTTTCTATTTTTGAATATATTTTTAATCTAAACAAAGACTTTGGAACTCTAGGAGTAATTTCTATCTTTCTGATTCCATTTTTTGTTACAGTTTGTTTGATAGCTAAGCATAAGAAAAATTATGAATTCGTTCAATCAAAGTTTTTTTGGATTTTGTCTTTTTTGATCCTTCTTATACTGATTGCAAATGATGAGATGAAAATTTCAATTTGGATTGCTAGAAGTTTTATTCCTGAGGGGTATAGATTCATTGGATATAAAATTTTAAAGCAATTTGAGATTTTAATTTTTTATTTGATTCCCTTTCTTTTATGGAATCCTCTAAAAAGATTGCAAGAACCATCAAGAAATAAAGAGTCTATGTCTCGACTTGAAGTTCCTTTATCCTCTTATCTATTCTTTTTTATTCCTATGATCTTTGTTACTATTCTAATATCCTTCCACCATGATTTTCGATTGTATTATCCTATTGTACCCTTAGATAAACCTGAAATAGGTTATGTGGCAACTTTGCAATGGATTATTGCGTTTGAAATATTTTATATTCTTGCATTTATAGCGACAGAATGGTTTTTCCGTGGATTTATAATAAGAGAATTTGAAACATTTCTAGGTAAAGAATCTATTTTATTAATGTTACCGCTCTATGTTTCTATTCATTTCGGTAAACCTTTTTTAGAAACAATCAGTTCCATGTTTGGTGGATTTGTTCTTGGGATTCTCTCTTATTATACTGGGAATATCCGAGGAGGAGTTTTTCTTCATATAGGAATAGCTTTGACTATGGAAATGATGGGTTTTTACTGGATTCGAAATTATACCTAAAATATCCATAAGCTTTTCATTTTTAAAAATATTGAGATTTCGTGATATATATTCAGCTTAAAGGAAGATAAATTAATATAGAAAAATAATGAGCGAATATAAATACTTATCATTTCAAGGAGTTTCATGAATGAAAAAAATATTTATTTCTGCAATTTTGTTTGTTGCTATCAGTGGATTTACTATTGCTTGCTCTACATCGCCAGCTGCAATTTCAAATGCCGCTAGAAATGGCATCAAGGCTTTGTTAGAGAAATAATAAAGTTTTAATTTAAAGCATTCAAATATTCTGGTAAAGAAATTTTCTCTTTACCAGAATTGTCAACTGATTCAAGCATTTTGGAATTTGATTCATAGCTTAAGCTTTTTCTTTCGTTTTGGAATTTTAGGTTTTAGCTTTTCTTTGCTAGTATCTATTCCAACATCTTTCATACAGTCCAATCCAAACTGCCTCAGATGCTCAATAATGGGAATCACCTTTTTTCCTCTAGATGTTAGTGTATATTCTGTCTTAGGTGGTATAACTGGAAAAATTTCCCGATTTACGAAATGATTTTCTTCCAGTTCTCTGAGTGTTTGCGATAGCATCTTGTCTGAGATATGAGGAAGTGTTTTTTTTATCTCTGAGTAGCGAAGAGTCTTTTCTCTAAGCCTCCAAAGCACTGGCATCTTCCAAGCTCCACCAATCCAATCTAGTGCAAACTCTACTGGATTATAATAAACTTTTCCTTTGTATTCAAAATCTGGCATCCTTTCTACATCCTAATGTCTTTAAGAATAAATTTACAAGAGGATTATTCATTTAAGGAATTTTTTTCGAAAGTATCTGAATTGATTATCGAAAAAACTAGCGAAACTTACTATTTTGTTATTAAATAACTATCTTCTATAGTATAGTTCAAATACTGAAAGAATCCATGATTTTTCGATGGTCATTTTTCTTTAGGCTATAGAAACATTTTCCAAGCGAATAATGAATTCTATCATTTATATACGGAGTCTTATTTATGAATATTGCAATTATAGGAACTGGAAATGTGGGTTCGGCTTTGGCAAGCGCGTGGTCAAGAGCGGGACATACCATCTCCTTGGGTGTAAGAGAAAAATCTTCTTTCAAAGGAAAGGAATTGCTGAAGAATAAAAACACTAGTCTACATTCAATTATAGATGCTGTTCAAAAGTCTGATGTGATTTTAATTTCTACTCCTGCTATGAACGCTGTAGAAGTTGCTAAGTCCTTAGGAGATACCTCTCATAAAGTGATTATTGATAGTATGAATATTATACAGGGTCGAGGCCCAGAGGGTTTCACTAACACTTCAGATGCTATTTTGGCTCATACTCAAACCAAAGATCTTGTAAAATGCTTCAATACTACAGGTGCAAATAATATGCTTAATCCTGAATACCATGGAGCAGGAATTGATGCTTTTGTTGCTGGTGATTCGCTTAATGGCAAATCTATAGCCAAACAATTAGCACTTGATGTTGGATTTGGTGAATGCTATGATGTTGGTGGAAATGATAAATTCCAACTCATGGAACAATTTGCCTTCTTCTGGATCAATCTTGCAATGTTTCAAGGCCAAGGTAGAGAGATTGCTTTTAAATTATTTCATAGATAAAATCACTATTGTCTTGAGGTTTCTTAAAATCTAGATTCGAATGAATCATAAATCTTCCTGAAAAAATAGTATACTTCAATATTGAATGAAGCTCTACTTGTATTTTTCTAACTTTTTAAGGAAGTGAAATTTTTATGATTCGGAAATTTCTTATTTTACCCATTCTACTCTTGTCTTTTCATTTCATTGCCAATTGCGGACAACTTGATACCATAGAGACTTCATCCAAGCTTACTGGAGCTGAATTTCTTGCAGGACAGCACCATTGGCTAATTCCTCTTGGTGAAAATGGTATTGTTCTAAGTCAGCCTTCTTCCAGCTTCTTTGTCTATTTTTTAAGTTTATTTTACCTTTATGTTGGTTATAAATTTTGGGTAAGCATTCGATCCCAGAAGTCTCGCTACTTTTGGGCTATGGGATTTTTCTTAACTGGAATTGCAGCTATCCTAGCCGGAACCAGCTACCAAGCCTTAGGCTATGAATTGAAATGCACCGGTAGGGATTTCTGCCTTTGGACAACATGGTGGGAGATCAATTACGAGATTTTGCAGAATGCTGGAATGAATGGATTTCTTGCCGCAGCAGCTTATACAAATGCGAAAGCAAGCCTTCGTAAGATTTTATTAGGCTATGCTATTCTCAATACATTCGTATATTCTAGTTTGGTTATTTATGGAGCTATAGTTCCTATTCAATTTTTGGTGTCCTTTGAATTCTTAGAACTATCTTGTCTGCCTGCTGTGATTTTTTTCCTTTTCGGCTCAGCCTATGGGTATTTCACCAAAAAAGACAAAATGAACTTCCACCTTCTTATCACTTGGATACTGTTAGTATTTGTTATGTTTGCTTATGCTGTTTCTTTGGAGATGAATCTTACTTCTTTGCTTTGGACCAAGGGAATTTGGTTTACTGAAAACGACGTTCTTCATGTAGGATTAATTTTATGGGTTTATTATATTCTTAAGACTTTAGTAACCTATGTTAAGGATGAAAGAGAATGAAAAGTTAAAATCCTTCCCGTTCTGCAAGGTCTCATACATTACTAGGAAGAGCAGCTTACTTGCTTCAATACATCACTCAAATAGATAGATTGCAAGCTTGCTAAGACAGCCTCTTCCATATTCTGCGAAATGCTGCCCATAATCCGACCCATAGATAGACTAACCGGACATTCATAAAAAGGTTCTTTTTGTGGGAGAAGTATGAGATTCTTTTCCGAAATTGCTTCGTATATTTGGGAAAGTTTAATTTCCGTCGCAGCCAAATTCAATTGGACTCCACCTATCTTTCCTCTCTGTGACTTGACCAAGCCTGCTTTAACGAGGGATCCGATTAGTTTTCGAATAAAACTAGGGTTAGTGCGCAAGCTTTTGGAAAGCTCCTCCGAGCTCATCCACTTATCTGAATTGTAAGCTAAAGCAGTCATGAGGTGGGTCGTCACTGCAAACTTGGTTTCAATCATGGTGTTATTCTGTGTAAGAGGGAAAGTTTTGAAAATAATTTTTTCTAAATGTATTTATTATTATTGCATTTAAATCATTTAATGTATCTATGTAAAATACAGTTTATTCCAAAGATGGATATAAACTGAAAGGAGAATCAAATGAAATATGCAATGAATGGTCTTTTGGGTTTGGTAACTCTGGGCTGTCTACTTTTTGGTGGCATGAAGCTTATAGGTGCGGAAGAAATGTTGAAAAATATGGGAAATTTAAACTACCCAGAATGGTTTACGCGACTTTTGGGTCTCGGTGAGATCCTACTTGGTCTCTTGCTTTGGGTTCCAAAATTCCGAAATGAGGCAGTCTTAATTCTTTTTGGAATTTTTGCCGGAGCAATAGGGTCGCATTTGGGGCATGGAGATATTTTCTCTTCCGTTTTCCCAGCTATGCTTTTCTTAATTTTAACACTGTCTGTGTATTTGATTCACAATCGAATCCTGAAAACCGTTTAAATTAGAAATTCTAAACCATCTCAAGCTAGGATTGGGTTTTTGATTCAGTCCTAGGTCTTTGCAAGCTTCCCCAAGAATCTTATTTATCTAAGCTCTTAGCCTACCAAAATC
Source organism: Leptospira sp. (assembly GCA_002786225.1). GTDB lineage: Bacteria > Spirochaetota > Leptospiria > Leptospirales > Leptospiraceae. The sequence continues at coordinate 16,118 of PEQN01000039.1, forward strand.
CTCTTTAAAACAGATTCAAGTCTTTCAAGAAGAAAAATTGGAAAAATTTCCTTTTAAACTTAAAAAAATCTTGACAAAATACTTATAACTAACACTATTAGCTATGGCTATAACTAACACCGTTTACCAAAAATCGATGCGAAAATTCTCCCAATTTGTGGATATGTTTGCCTATCCACTTCGTCTCTCTCACTATCTGGAACTAATCAACCCACTTTGGACCAAGCATTCCCTGCAAGCCAAGGTTGTGAAAGTTTGGGATGAGACCAAGGATTCTCGAACCATCACTCTTCGCCCAGGCAAAGGTTGGCGAGACCACCGTGCAGGACAATACATCCGTGTTGGTGTTCCTATTGGTGGTATGAGACATACAAGAACTTACTCTATTTCATCTGCCCCATCTAATAGAGACGGTTGTATTTCTATCACTGTTAAGGCAATTAAGGGAGGTAGAGTCTCTCACCATTTGGTTAGGGATCTGAAAGTTGGTTCCTATCTTCCCATTGGAGATCCCCAAGGAGAATTTGTCCTACCAGATGCTATGCCTGTTCATCCACTGTTTATCACAGCTGGAAGTGGCATAACACCAGTTATGAGTATGTTAAGAAATTACATGCGAGAGTATAGGGGGCTACCTGATTTAACTCATATCCATTATGCACCCCATGCGTATGATGTAATCTTTGGCAAAGAGCTAGAACATTTATCCAAATCACAAAAGCATTACAAACTTCATAGGATCTATACAAGAGAATTGGGAGATAGCGTTTCTGCAAAACTTCATTTTAATGCTGAGCAATTAGAACAGCTAGCACCTGATTGGCGAGAAAGAGAAGTTTGGGCTTGTGGCCCTGCAAGCTTACTTGATTCTCTGGAAGAACATTGGAAGAAGGAAGGACTTTCTCGGAATCTTCACCTGGAGCGCTTCCGTGCAAAATTTGCCGAAGTTCCATCTGAGATTACTTCTGGGAAAATTAAATTTACTAAAAGTGAAGTGGAATATGATACCGATGGTGTAACAAATCTTTTGCGAGTAGCAGAAGATGCTGGGCTTAACCCTGCCCATGGTTGTCGTATGGGAATCTGTCATGGCTGTGATTGCACCCTAGTCTCTGGTTCGGTGCGAGATTTAAGAACAGGAGCTGTGACTTCTGAGTCTGGAGAAAAAATACAAATATGCGTCTCCGCTTCGGTTGGAGATATTGAGGTAGAATTATGAACAAAACACTGTTAAAGCAAGAAATTGGGTTTAAGGTTCCTCTTAACGAGGCAGAAATAGAAGAGTTTGGTAGGGAAGTCGAAGAGATTCGCAATGAAGTAATGGATACTCGCGGCGAACGAGATGCACGTTATATTCGACGATTAATTAAAGTCCAAAGATATATGGCTTTACTTGGAAGAGTTGTGATTTTCGCAAGTCTTGGCTTTCTGCCAGAGTGGAATCATGCTTTTGCATCCTATCTTTACTTTTTCCCAATCATAAGTATTGGTATCATTATGCTCGCCTCTGCAAAAATTCTAGAGAACATGGAAATCGGACACAATGTATCCCATGCACAATGGGATTGGATGCGTGATCCGAATATTCAGTCAGGTAGTTGGGAATGGGATCATGTATGTCCTTCTGATCAGTGGAAGCATTCTCATAATGTAAGACACCATACTTGGACGAATGTCTTCGGTAAGGATGCAGACGTTGCTGGATATGGACTGCTTAGAATATTTCCAGAGCAGAAATGGAAGAAGTTTAATCTTGGCAATCCCATCTATGCATTGTTACTTGCCATTTTCTTTGAGTGGGGTGTTGCCATCCAAGAATTGGAATTGGGCTTAGTCTTAACTGGCAAGAGAAAACTTTCTAAAATGAAACCCATGCTTCGCAAGACGGGAATGAAAATTCTTCGCCAAATACTAAAAGATTATGTTTTATTTCCATTGTTAGCTGGTCCTTTCTTCCTTTATGTTGCAGCAGCCAATGGAACAGCTTGTATCCTAAGAAATCTTTGGACCTACATGATTATTTTCTGTGGGCATTTTTCCGAAGGAGTTCATGTTTTTTCACGTAAGCAAGTGGAGAACGAATCAAGGTCACATTGGTATGTTAGACAGCTTCTTGGTTCTTGCAATATCAAAGGCGGCAAACTCTTTCATATCATGAGTGGAAATCTTAGCCATCAAATAGAGCACCATATGTTTCCAGATATGCCAAGCAACCGTTACCCAGAAGTTGCTCCAAGAATCCAAGCCTTATGTGCTAGATACAATCTGCCCTACAATACGGGTAGACTCAGCCGACAATTTGGAACAACTCTGCTTAGAATTCTCAGAATGACTTTTCCTGGGCCGAATCCACAAGCTAGTGGTTTAGCAAGAGCTTAACCAAAGAAGCTTAGATCGCAATTTCCCATAACTTTGTCGAGTGGTTAATATTGAAAACACACTCGACAAATCTATGATTTTCCTTTGAACTGTTCCTTATCTATGAAAGTTCAAATTCTCTTTTTCCATCCAACGATGGAGACTTCTAAGATCAATCGTGCCTTTGTTAATTTTTTACCTAAACATGAGAATCTCAGTTTTCGTTCACTCTATAATGAATATCCACATGGATTTATTGATATAAATCATGAAAAGAAAATGCTGATGGAGCATGATGCAATCTTCTTCCAACATCCCTTTTATTGGTATTCCTGTCCTCCATTGATGAAGCAGTGGATAGACTGGGTTCTCGAATTAGGATGGGCTTATGGTAAAGGCGGAACAGCCTTAGAAGGTAAAATTTGGAAACAAATAATTTCCTCAGGAGGCGGCAAACATGCTTATACAAAGGAAGGTTTTCATAAACATACGATGAAAGAGTTCCTTCTTCCATTCCAACGCACAGCAGAACTTTGTAACATGACTTACCAGGAGCCATTTCTAATCCAAGCTGGTGGTCTTGCTCAAGAAGAATTAGAAGTATTGAGACTTAATTATAATAAAATGATACTCGATTATTGCAATCAAGTGGTAGATCAAAATGGAAAGTAACAGTATTTTTATTCAAACAATCATTTATTTAGGCGCCTCTATCATTATGGTACCTATTGCTCATAGACTAGGACTTGGTTCTGTCTTGGGTTATTTACTTGCTGGTATTGGAATTGGACCAGCATTTTTAGGTTTGGTGGGAACGGAAAGCGTCGATATGCTTCACTTCGCTGAGTTTGGTGTAGTGATGATGCTTTTTGTAATTGGTTTAGAGCTAGAACTTCCCTTGCTTTGGAAGCTCAAGAATTGGCTGCTCGGCTTGGGTGGCTTGCAAGTATTCGGTACAAGTTTGTTCTTTTTCCTATTAGCCAAATTCTTAGGACTAGAAGTGAAACCAGCTATAGCCATGGGACTCATTCTTTCCCTTTCATCAACCGCCATAGTTCTCCAGACTCTTCAAGAAAAAGGTCTCATGAAAACACCATCTGGCCAAGGCGCATTTTCTGTTTTGCTTTTTCAAGATATGGCTGTGATTCCCATTTTAGCAATCTTTCCATTGTTAGTTTCTTCATCCCAAAGTTCTTCATCTTCTGATGATCATGGAAGTTCTTTGATTTCAGATTTTCCAGCTTACGTTCAGACATTTATAGTTTTTGCCGTAATAGTAGGAATTATTTTAATGGGAAGGTACGTTTTGAATCCTTTGTTTCGATTCATAGCCTCCACAGAACTGAGAGAAGTTTTTACAGCAGCATCTTTACTCTTAGTTATAGGAATTTCACTTCTTATGGGTCTTGTTGGACTCTCAGCAGCCTTGGGAACCTTTCTTGCTGGGGTCGTACTTGCATCGAGTGAATTTCGTCATGAATTGGAAAGTAATTTAGCACCATTCAAAGGATTACTTCTTGGACTTTTCTTCTTAAGTGTTGGATCAACTCTAAATGTACAGATTGTATTAAATAGTCCCATTAGAATTTTTACTATAGTAGCAGGAATTATGATAGGTAAGACTCTCTTACTGTTAATCTTAGGAAAGATATTTAAGTTGCCTATAGATCAGAATTTATATTTTGCACTTTCTTTATCCCAAGTAGGTGAGTTTTCTTTTGTGCTTTTTAATTTCTCAGCAAGCAGTGGTATCTTTACAAAAGACTTAGTAAGCACTATGGTTGCTTCTGTTGCTATCAGTATGGCATTGACTCCCTTGCTCCTTCTCGTATATGAGAAGTTAGTTCTTCCAAGATTCTCACATAAAACTTCTATGAATCTAAGGGAACAAGACAAGATAGAAAATGAAGATAACCCTGTAATTATAGCAGGATTTGGGAAATTTGGTAACATGGTTGGACGATTTCTTAGATCCAATGATATTCATTGCACGGTCCTTGACTATGATGTAGATAGAGTAGAATTACTCCGTACATTTGGTTTCAAAGTGTACTTTGGGGATGCCACAAGAGAAGACTTATTAGAATCTGCCGGTGCTAAGAAAGCTAAGATTTTAATTGCAAGTTTGGATTCATTTGAGAAACAGAAAGAATTAATTTCATGTGCAAGGAAACATTTTCCTCATCTTAAGATTCTTGCACGTGCGGGAGACAGAGAAGAGGCATATGATCTTAAGGATCTTTCTGCGGATCAAATCTACCGTGAGACCAGAGATACAGCCATAGAACTCGGGAAAAGTACTTTAGAGAATTTAGGATACTTCCCCTACCAGGCTCATAAAGCAGCTCAAATGTTTCTCAAGCATGATGAGGACACATTCCAAGAGCTCTATGAGCATAGAAAAGATAGGAAAACCTATGTTTCTCTCGCCAAGCAAAGAACAGCTGAATTAAAGCGCCTCATGACCTTTGATGATACGGGAGAAACAAAAGACCAAGAAGAGATTTGGTGATTTAGGTGGTGGTTGACGAAAGCCAAGATAGAATTATTTTGGATTAAATTATTGGGAAAGATTTAAATCTAAACAAAAGAAATGAAAATAATTAGAAATTTAACAATCAACCGACGCTTATTTATATCCTTAGTAGCAATTTTAATCCCCATATCAGTGCTTTTATTTATTTCGACTAAAGTTTATTACAAATCAATTACATTTAGTGAAAAAGAGGTTGAGGGCCTTTCTCTTAACCAAAAAGTTTGGTCTCTTATCGTAAATGTTCAGGATCTTGCTCTTGTCTCAAAAGATAATTCTGATCTTTCTATTCTTAATACTACATTTCAGCAACTTACTCTTCACTTAGAAGAATCTAAATTAGTAAAAGAGAGTGCAGAATTTTTAACTTTAAGAAAAATCTACCATGATAAATTTGCTAATAAAACTGAGCTCAATACAATCAACTCACAAGATTGGATAGAACTGAATTCAAAAATCAAAAATCTATATTCCTTAATTACAGATCAGTCCAATCTAATTCTAGATCCCGATTTGGATACTTTTTACCTTATGGATCTTTCCATGGTTGGATTGATTGAGGTTAACTCTAGTTGTATGGAATACTTAGTAACCATAAAAAATGCAAATCAATTGGAGAATCTTCGCAATTCTGAATTTAACTTTCTTACCAAATCCATGTTAATCGATTGTAGGAAGAATTTTGAAAACTTAAAAGTATCCTTCGATAAGGAATACAATTATAATCCGAATTGGATGAATTTAGTTTCGTATAAACAAATAGAACTCAACACGACATTCGAATCATTTTATAAATCTGCTGATTCCTTAAAAACTGGATTGGAAACTGGCAGATTAGATGCTGCCAAATTGAAAGAAACTCTTGGATTGTATAAGGTATTTTTTGCAAAGGAACAAGAAATATATTCTAATGTAACAGATGAGCTGAATCGTTTGCTTAAGCTTAGAATAGCTAACCTAAGGACAGAGATGATATACTCTATTGTTTTTTCTGTGTTAATTTGTTTATTTGTTTTAATTTTTCAATTGTATATTAACTCTACAATTTCAATTCCTATTCTTTCTGCTGTAACAAAGTTTGAAAGTCTTGCAGAGGGAAAAGTTATGCAAAACTTTGATTATCCTTATACAGATGAGATCGGTAAATTGTACAAATCATCCTACCACTTTGTCAATGAATTGAAAAAAGTACTCACAAATATCAACAATCTAGTTAGTAAGGTAAAACGATATTCAGAACAAACTTCTTTAATGGCAGAAATGCTTTCGGAGACATCCCAGAACCAAGCTTCTCAAACGGAAGAATCTTCTGCCGCCTTAGAAGAGATAAGCGCTAGTTTTGATAAGATAGCTAAATTGATAGCTTGGGAATCCAATGATATCCAAGAAATTGGCCACATAACAAATAATATCGCAGAATCTATATTAAATGTAAATAAGCAAATGAGTTCTTTGAAAACGGTAGCAGATGTCTTGATGGAGCAAGCCAAGTCAGGCGAATCCACTGTGATGAGCACTACAAATTCAATGACATATATGAAAGATGTTTCTGGCAAAATTCGGGGCATTATCTCGATTATTACAGATATTTCAGAACAAACTAATTTACTCTCTCTGAATGCATCTATTGAAGCAGCTAGGGCAGGTGATATGGGGAAGGGCTTTGCTGTAGTAGCGAGCGAAGTTTCCAAATTAAGTGAAAAGACGCAAGAAAGTGTAAAGGAGATCAAGAAATTAATTTCTCTCTCTGACAAAACTGTGGAACAGGGAGTGCAAAGTGTCGAAAGTTCGGTTGGTGCAATTTCCAATATTCTTGAAAATATATCCAAGATCCACCTAAACTCCAATACAGTTGTTGAATCAGTGAAACAACAATCCACCAACGTAGATTTTATTAGTCGAAGTTATATTGAATTGCAAAAGCTCTCCAACGAAATAGATAACGGAGCCAAAGAAGAAAAAGTCGCAATCGACCAAGTCACACATAGTCTACAATTGATAGCTCAATCTACCCAACACATAGCCGATAATGCAGGTGCTTTATCAGAGATTTCTGCTAAGCTGGATCGTGTTAGTGGTAGTCTAACAGAGTCTATAGGTTGGTTCGATATTGCCTGAGCAAACTTAACAAGAAAGTGAAAGCTTATTTGTCTGTTGATTTATCGATAGTTCTCAATGCAAATTTTGCCATTTTACGAATCTCTGCTTGGTTAGATGTAGATAATTCCTTAAGTATGGGAATAGATTGCTTGTCGCCTCTTTGCCCCAAAGCCTCTATTGCAAGTTTGGATTGAATGGTTTGACCTGAGGTCGCCATCTTTTCTAAGGCTAGCCTGGGTAAATCATTGGGAATTTGAGCAAGAGCAGTGATTGCATAAGGTGCTAGGTTCTCATCTTTACTCGCTTCAAGTAGAGCCTCCAGTGAGATAGGACTTTTGAGTGAACCTAGTGATTCTATAGCAAGAGAAGCAAGCCTCTTGTCCTTGGATTTAGATGCTTCTATCAAATACGGTACAGATTGTTCGCTTCCTGCAAATCCCAAGGCCCATGCTGCCCCATACCTTGCATTGCCCTCTGTTTCACTTAGAACCTTCCATAAACTTGGTTCAGAATCTTTGCTTCCTATCCATCCTAAGGCTCTAGCTAACTCCTCTCTATCAGGTGATTTAGTATCCAATAGATAAGTTTCTATGTACTTTCTGGATGGTAGATCCTTCCATTCTCCTAGAACTAGGGACGCAGGTCCCAGGGTATTGGGATTTCTTTGTTTCAAAATGTTTCTAATTCTTGTTATATGATTCTTGGCAGGATAAGAAGCTACGATATTTGCTGAAAGATACCTAAGTTCTCTATCATTGTTTTCCCATATCGATAGCAAAGAATTCATAATTTTTGGATCGAGTATGTTTTTTAAAGAAAAAAACGCATTCTCTCTTCCTTTGGGATAGTCCGACTTTAAATATTCTAAGAGTAAAGAACTTGATTTGATTGATTTGATTTTTCCCAAAGCAAGAAGAGCTGCTGCCTTAGTTGGACCATTTTCTTCAGTCTCAACGAGTTGAATAAGATAATCTTCACTAGGTTTGTATTCTAAGACTCCTAAAGCCATAGCATAGGTTTTGTGTTTGTCGGAATCTTCATTCTTAAGAGCGAGCTTTAGAATAGCAGGAGCCATTTCTTTAGCTTGAAGAACTCTAAATGCTTCTACTGTCAGCAATCTGATGGTATGGTTAGGAGAATTTAAATATTCTAAAATGGATGGACCAGCTTCTTTGGCACCCAAACGAGTGAGTGCATCCAGTAGAGTCTCGGGATAAATGGAAGAATCTTGTTTGAGAGCTAAGATTTTACCTAAGGAGCTAGTATCCTTATATTCTCCTAAGGCTACTGCTGCTACAGATCGTACGCCTGGATCGGAATCCTTGGTGATTAGCTTACGAAGTTCTGAAAGGCACTCTGGCATGACTTCTTCCATACAATCTAAGACAGCTTGCCTTCTTAGAACTGAATTGGAATGATTCAGATCAAGGATAATTTCTTGCTTAGTTCGCATTGGATTCAATTCACTGGATTCAGGATTTTGATTAGGCATTGGAGGACCCGAACATTGTGAACCATTTAAGCAAACAAAGATTAGAAGCAAACTCGAAAAAAAAGAGGACCTTCCTAGATCCTCACTTAGTTTTTTCATTAGCTATTAGGAACTTGAGCCTTCACATCTTTCAGATTTGCTAATTCTTTTTTCAAGGAAGCAATATCATTTTTTGCTGTGGACTCTTCTATCGAAGAAAGTCTTGCTTTTTCCATAGTATACTCAAGAAGTTCGATTCTTGACTCAATTTCTTGGATCTTGTAATCAAAATACTGAGTCATTTCTTTGGCTGATACATCCTTTTGATTGGGAGCGGTGGGTTCAGTTCCTGGATTTGCATATTTGCTAGCAGCATTCATACTTGCAAATTTTGCATCTATACTCGTGTAAGCATCCAAGGTTTCAATGGCAGACTTTTCCTCAGCAGCAGTAAGCGTTCCTCTTATCTCATTTGGAATGTAGATGTTCTTGGGATAGACTTTTGCAAAATCTTGCCATTCCTTACGAACTTTTTCTCTTCGATGCGGGTCTCTTGGTTCAAGTGCATGAGGCCACAATTTCTCTGCCTGAGAAACCAATACATCCTCATCAGGTTTGGGTGCTTCTGGAAAATTCATAAAACCGGAATCAAACCCAGAGCGAGAGTTCTTTGCTTCCTCACTTTCCTCTGTAACCGAAGATACACTTTCTTTGATTTCATCTTTATTCTTGAAAATGATAATCGCAAGTAGTATTGCTATTGTTGCTCCAATGAGAAGCATCCATTTGTTCTTATCCATTGTTAGCTCCTTAGGTAAAAATTCCTACGATCCAAGATATAAATTGGCCTAAAATATTTTCTGTTAAGAATTTCTTAAGATCAACTGGATTTCTATTTAAACTATCATAAAACCAAGCAGTGTATTCGCTCACTTTTGGAATATTGTATCCATAAGTAGAATTAATTGAATCTATCAATTCATTTGCAAAAACTGCATGACCATACATGTTCGGGTGAACTCCGTCTAGTCCAAACATACCAGGCTTTCCTGGAAGAGGCCAATTGGCTTGGGCATTTCCAGGACTCCATCCACTAGTAGATTTTAAAGGTCGACCATTTTGTTTGATGTCATCAAAAAGAACTTTGAGATCAGCGACCGCATAACGATTGGCAGCTGCTTGCGCTTTGATTTCATTGTTTAACATGGTTAGAAATGTATTGATAGTATTTACTTCATTTGCATCCAGAATTTGATCAGGGCTTGATACAGAATTTCTGAAAAATGCTTTGAGTCCGGTATAATTAGCTCTGTTAGATGGATCCTTATATGGTTCTAAGAAAGCAATTGCTGTAACATTGGGAATTGTGAACAGCACGCCACCGCGAACCGAGCCAATGTTCGCCATACGTCGGAAAACTTCACGAATGTCTCTTTTGTATCTTGCCTCATCTAGGCATGTAAGTGAAGTGCTTAAAGCGGTACATAACACATGGTTGGCGCCAGCAGTTCCAAAGACAAAGCTAGGTTTAACTTTTTCCATGACTTCCATCTGAGTTCCAGCATCACGAAGTCCAAACTTATGGAATTTATCAGGTTCTTTACAATCTGCTACTTCCACCCAGCGGTAGGTATACCAATACCAAGTCTTCCAGTACCAATCCTTGTCCCATTTCTTAGCTGTGATGTCTTCACATTTGCCCGAGGTTCTGAGCACAGTCGTGTATTCGGCACCTGTTATTCCAGCGTGAGTAGGAAGGGTGAAGGTTTTCTCATTCCCACCAATGATAGAAAGTCCTAAACAAATTGGACCGCAGTCTCCTTTGAGAACATCTTCTAAATTGATATAGGGGCCCTTTAATTCATTGTAGGTGACACTGGCACCAGCTTGTTTACTAACGAGAACTGGGTAAGCCCAGTTTTGTGTTTTTTTCTCTACAGTTGCTCCAAAAAAACCTTGGCTGAGAGAATCTCCAATAACACCAGGTCTTCGAAACATATCCGCTTGGGATTGGGCATTTAAGCCTAAAGCAAGTAGAAATAGGGAGCCTAGGATGAGACTCTGCAATAATTTTGCCATAATTTTAACTCCTTTCCGAAACATTAGAAATATATTATTGACTAGTGGACAAATGTATGTCATTTGAGAATCCTTGTCTAGTCATTTCTTCCAGATAATGCAAAATTATTTGATTTGCCTAATATTCCCGAATTCGGAACGTGGAAGATAAAGACTCATTTATAAAGGTGATCCATTCATGTACCAACCATTTACTGAACAGCAACTGGAAATCCGAGATTTAGTTCGGAATTTTGTTAAAAAAGAAATTACTCACGAAGTAGCTATCCACTGGGATGAAGAAAATAAGGCTCCTGTCGAACTTCTTGCGAAGATGAGAAATGAGTTGGGAATCAGCGGATTAGTTATTCCTGAAGAATACGGCGGTCTCGGCATGGGTGCTGTAGAGCAGTGTCTTGCTATTGAAGAGCTGTCTAGAGGTTGTCTTGGGATTGCTCTAGGATTCGCTTATACAGGTCTTGGAATGCTCCCTTTACTTAAGGGTGCAACCCACGAACAAAAGTTGAAATGGCTTCCTGCAATTGCTTCTGGGGAACATGGTGTATCTTTCTGTCTATCAGAGCCTGGTGCAGGTTCCGATGTTCCTGGAATGTCAACTCGCGCTGAGAAAAAGGGTGACAAATGGATCATCAACGGTGCTAAACAATGGATTACTGGTGGTGGTTTAGCTGATTATTTTACTGTATTTGCGTATACTGACAAAAATCGAGGAACTCGTGGGGTTTCTTGTTTCTATGTGCCAAAAGACGCACCTGGTCTCACCGTTGGAAAGAAAGAAGACAAATTGGGAATTCGATCATCTGACACTCGACAAATCATTTTCGAAGACTGCGAAGTGGGAGAAGATGCACTTGTAGGAAAGGAAAATCTAGGATTCGTTTACGCACTTCATACTTTGAATGCATCTCGTCCATTCGTTGCGGTGATGGGAGTGGGTGTTTCTCAAGCTTGTCTAGACTATTCAGGAAGATATGCAAGAGAAAGAGAACAGTTTGGCCAAAAGATTTCTACTTTCCAAGCTGTACAACATATGCTTGCTGATATGTCGATCAAACTCGAAACTTCTCGTGAGATCGCTTACAAGGCAGCTAGACTTTCGGATGCAAATGATCCCAACCTTCCAAAATACTCTGCTATCGCAAAAGCCTACTGCTCAGAAATGGCTATGCAAAACTCTTTGGATGCAGTTCAAATTTTTGGTGGATACGGTTATACGAAAGAATACCCTGTTGAGAAATTGATGCGAGATGCTAAGATTCTTTGTATCTTTGAAGGAACAACTCAAATCCAAAAGAATGAGATTGCAGCTTATGTGATCAAAGAAGCAGCTTCCGGAAAATAAATCCAGATTTTCAAGCTATCATTGAGTTGGCGAACTAGGATGTAAATTTACATCTTCTAAACCAACTGAAACTCAATAAAAACCACTGGTCCTTCGGAATTTCAGTGGTTTTTTTGTTTGGTTCCCTTATTGTAAAACTTTTGTAAAATTTAAACAGGAAGGTTGAAAAAGAGGTATCCGCTCAATGAAGCCATCTTGCTTTAGATTCATA
>PEQN01000040.1 GCA_002786225.1 Leptospira sp.
CTCTTTGGGATTCATCCATCTTTAAATAAATTCTATAACCATCTCCACAACCCGTGTTTCTATAATATGAAACTACAGTTGCATCCTCCATCTCACGATAGTTCAATCTTTGGTCGTTAATTTCTTTGTACTTATCGAAGTCCATGACTTTGTTCATAGAATACCTACCAAATTTTGAATTTTAGAGAGAAAAATCTATCACCAAACAAATACTAATGTTCACACTGAACAAAAATTATTTCATTTTGTATTTTTTCTTAAATTTATCAACTCTTCCTGCTGTATCTAGAATTTTAGATTTACCAGTGAAGAAGGGATGACAATTGGAACAAATCTCAACAGAGATATCACCTGCTGTCGATCTTGTTTCATAGACTGCTCCACAAGCACATTTGATTTTTGCTGGGATATATTTTGGATGAATAGCTGCCTTCATATTTCTTTCCTAGTTATTAGACTCAATTCGTGTTCATACTGCCAAGAAAAGCTTCATTGGTCTTTGTAACACGCATCTTTTCGATCAATAATTCCATGCTTTCGGTGATACTCATAGGAGAAAGTACTTTTCGAAGAACGAAAACTTTCTGCAAAATATCAGCTGGAAGTAGCAATTCTTCTTTACGCGTACCAGATTTATTGAAGTCAATTGCTGGGAAAATTCTCTTATCCGATAGCTTTCGATCTAAGTGGATTTCCATATTACCTGTTCCCTTGAATTCTTCAAAAATCACCTCATCCATTCTAGAACCAGTATCAACCAAGGCAGTAGCAATAATGGTTAAAGAACCGCCTTCCTCAATATTTCTGGCAGCACCAAAGAATCTTTTTGGCTTGTGGAGGGCATTCGAGTCAACCCCTCCTGAAAGAATCTTTCCTGAAGTTGGGATGACTTGGTTATAGGCTCTGGCAAGTCTTGTGATAGAATCCAAAAGAATGACTACATCCTTTTCGTGTTCCACCAGTCTTTTTGCTTTTTCAATGACCATTTCAGCCACCTGAACGTGTCTTTGGGCAGGCTCATCAAAGGTAGAACTTACTACCTCACCTTTTACATTCCTTGCCATATCAGTTACTTCTTCTGGACGTTCGTCTATCAGAAGAACAATGAGCATTACTTCAGGGTGATTTTTGGTGATGGCATTTGCAATATTTTGCATGAGGACTGTCTTACCAGTTCTAGGTGGAGCAACAATCAAGGCACGTTGCCCAAATCCGATTGGGCACATTAAATCTATGATTCTTGTATCCAAATGGGATGGATCAAATTCCATTTGGAATTTTTCCATAGGATAGAGTGGTGTTAAGTTATCAAAGAGAGCTCTTTTTTGAGCCTGGTCAACTGGATAACCATTGATAGTCTCAACTCTAAGCATAGCAAAGAAGCGTTCTGCTTCTTTGGGCGGACGAATGAGACCTGTGATTGTATCGCCAGTTCGTAAGCCGAAAAGCTTGATTTGGGATGGGGAAACATAGATATCATCTGGTCCTGGCACATAATTGTAATCAGGTGAACGTAAGAAGCCATATCCCTCAGGAAGTTTCTCCATAACACCTGCTGCATGGACCTGTCCATCTTTTTCGGTTTGGGCTTGTAGGATAGCAAAGATAAGATTTTGTTTCTTGAGACCGTGTGTATTCTCAACGCCGAGATTCTTAGCGATCTCAGTCATTTCATGAATAGGCTTTTTCTTGAGTTCTACAATATCAATAGGATCTGGTATGGGACCATCGAAGGATTTTTTGCGTTTTTTGTTTCGGTGGGGAGAGTTGTCATTGGTTTCGTTTTCTATGGTAGAAACACCGTTGGATACAGATTCTTCTTGTTCTAATAAATCGTTTTTATTCTTCACATTTTCACTCGTAAGGATTTTGTTTTCGGAAATTCAGGATGTCCTGTGGATAAGATAAAGGAGTAGAACTAAATGAAATAGCTCTTAACCTCAAAATTTACTATGAGCCCTGCTTTGTCAATGGTTTAATCCCTTTTTTTAGGATTTTTTGCCCTTAGATCCTCTTTGCTTGGTCTTTTTTTTACTAGTCTTCTTCTTGGAAAGAGGCTTAGCCTTAGTTTTGCTTTTAGTGAGAGGTTTAGGATTTGTCGTTTGTTGTTTGGACTTAGGTCTTTCTTTGCTCTGAGTGCTACTCTCGCTGAGCTTTTGACTCTTCTCTGGTTTGGGGCTAGAACTTCTCTTTCTAGGGACTGGAGTTTGCTTCTTATCTTGAAATCTTTTATCAATATCCAGAAAGCGAATACGATTCTGTAGAGTAGACCTAGGGACTCCTAATTCATGAGCAGTATGAGAAACATTTCTTTTATTGCGTAATAAGCTTTGGTAGATATAATAGCTCTCGGTTTCTTTGAGAACCAATTCTATTGGAAGCTTATTTGCAAGTGCTTCCTCTAAGGAAGGAAATACTATGCCTTCAGAATTGGAATCTTGTATGGATTGTTTTAGCAAGATAAAATGGTAAAGATAGCCCACTAATTTGTCGGATTGAGTAAGGGAAACTACTCTTACCATATAACCAATTTTCGCAAGGATAGTTTGGAGAACTCGACCGTTCTCTTGGCTTGCATTCATGTCTAGGTTATTTGCTTTGAGAAAGGATGCAAAAAGATCTTTGTTTAAATCTCTCAGATATCTCTCCGCAAAGGAGACGGAATCTCTAAAGAATTGTTGGCTTAAGATTTCCTTCTCAAAACGATCGTTGTAAAATACAGAATTACCCTCTAGGTCAGTTGCAAATAAGGGATCACTAAAACTTTCTAGAATCAGTTGAGTAAACCACTGCACTGGATTTTTAGAATTCTTAATTTCTTCTTTGGCAAAAGAATTTGAATTTTCTAAATTTTCCCTACTCTCGTTTTCAAAATTTGAAATTCCTTCACCTACACTTTGGGAAGATTTGCTTCCAACTAATTTCGTATATTCGGCAAGAAGACGAGGTTTGTCCCAAGATTCAAAACGTACTCCTTGGCTGTCTATGACTGGAATTTTGCTATGGGCATTAAAATAAGAAAGTAGATTCTCTGAGATATCAAGTTCTATGAGTTCATGAGGAATTTCTTCGATATCTAGAGATGATCTTGCAAGATCTGCCATTTCAATTTGGAGTTTTTCTTTAGATAAGAAACCAAGCAAGCTCTTGTCTTCCGCAAGAACAGGTAGGTGACTTGCTGGAGAGAGCATAAAGTGCTTATAAAGTGAGGCAAAGCGCATTTGTTGTCCCAGTTTTTGGGAATGCTAAGTAAGAGTAAAGAGTTTTTAAGAAAATCAGTCTTTCAAATTTTCCATACTGGAACTTTTTGTATGTTTCGTTTGCTGTGATTTAAGGATGAGTTCAGGTTCATTTTCTGAAGGAAAATTAGAAATCATTGGTGAGTTTGGAAGATCTTTTTTGATCCAATATTGGTAGGTTGCTACACTATCAGCTGGCAAAGAAAAATTATATTCATAAAATGTGTGAAAACTATAAATAATAGATCTTTTGAATGAATACAAGGCTAAGGTTGGGTTATTCATTCTATGGTATTTCAGTCCCTGCTCTTTTTCCTTTTTAGCCATATCAAAATATCTTTGGCTTCTTTCTCTTCTAGAAAGTTCCAATTTGTCTGCAGCATTTCTATTCATTACGATTTCTTTGGAAAGTGCTTCGATTAAATCTTGAGCTTTATCTTCTAACTTGTCAGAGTAGCTCATTTGAAGAAGATGAAGATCTCCTTCTAGGAAGTTCATGATTTTGGCTTGTTCTGTTCCTGTCTTTTCTCTATAAGCAGAATCTGATTTGAATTGGATTTCTTGTATCCTTTGGTTAAAATTTTCCAAGTTCCAACCGTTCATTGCACTATCAATTTCCTTTAGAATTTTCATTCTTGATTCTAAAGTTTTCTTTCTCTCTCTCAGTGATACAGTCGTTCCTGCAAACAAAAGGTTGGGAAGGATTGCTGAAAGAATGAAAAAAGAAATGATTTTATTCATAGATTGCATTTCCTTGGGAATCGAATTTAGGTTTAGCAGGAAACTTTTCTTTATCAAGGGAATCCGTTTCTTTGATGTCAAAATTAGATTCATACAATAGATCAATTCTTCTATCGGTTATAATTCCATAATTATCATCATGTTGCTCGAAGAGATCAAGTGCTTGCCCACTTGGATTAGCTGGAGGAATAATGGTTCTCTCCATTCGTTTATTATCTATATAATTCGAAATAGTTGCTTTCACCTTTTCGTAGTTAGGCTCTTTTTCTTCTGCCTTAGCATCTTTTAGGTCATCTAAAGACCAATATTTGTATTCAGCTTTATCTTCATCAGGAGTCTTAGATGCAAGAATGGCAAGTATTCCAAATCTTTTCCCTCGACGAAGTATAGTAATACCTTCTGAATAGAGTAAAATTTTATATCGATATTGGTAGGGAGATGAGTTTTTGCCCATTAGAAGCTTATCTTCACCAGTTCTTAAATCTCGAAATCCCAGCCTAAGCAATGCCTTAGCTACAGAATCATCGGAACGAATGATAGAAGGTGCTGCTGATTCTAAGATTGCCCTAGTATCTTCCAGATACTTTTGAATAGCAAACTCATAGCCGTCTTTCATTTTTGCTTGGGCTTCCCTCAATTGACGAAATGCCATAGAATAATTACTTTGCAAATACCACATGTTTCCATTGAAATCCAATTGGTTAATGCCTTTTATAATTTTATAATATTCGTTATTTAGATTTTTACCAGGTTGATTCTTGGGATCATTCCCTTGGCTTGCTGCATTCTTATCTTGGTCTTCTTGAGGAGGTGCTGCATTACTTAAGGCAATATTCAAAAAGGAAAGGTTCTTTTTATTCTCATCAATCAAAATACCAAGATTGGATTGGTCTGGAGATACTGCTCCCAAATGGGAGAGTTGCACCAAGACGATGAGGGAAATAAGGATGATACGATTTGTGCCCATAATGACTCCATATTTCCCATCGGTCGTTGTGAAAAATTGCCTAAGAACTTTTTAACTGAGCTTTTTTATCCTTAAGATAGCCTCTTCCACATCTTCTCTTTTGCCAAAGGCACTCAATCGAAAGTATCCTTCCCCGGATGGACCAAAACCAGATCCTGGAGTTCCAACGATTTGAGCTTCCTTGAGAAGAAAGTCAAAAAATTCCCAAGAAGTCTTACCTTCGGGAGTCTTTAGCCAAATGTATGGTGCATTGGTTCCACCGAAGGTTTTGTACCCAGCCTCATCCAAACCTTTCTTGATAAGAGAAGCATTCTTCATATAATAAGCTATTGATTCTTGGATTTCTTTCTTGCCTTCCGGTAAATAACAAGCCTCTGCAGCCTTTTGGGTTACATAGGATACCCCATTGAATTTTGTAGTATGTCGACGGTTCCAAAGGGAGTGGAAACTTACTTCTTCCCCTTTACTAGTTTTTCCTTTTAACTCTTTGGGGATAACGATGTAAGCACATCGAATTCCAGTGAAACCCGCGGTTTTCGAAAATGAGCGAAACTCAATTGCTACATCTCTTGCTCCTGGAATTTCATAGATGGATCTTGGAACCGATTCATCTTGGATAAATGCTTCGTAGGCTGCATCAAAGAAAATAATACTCTGGTTCTTCTTAGCATAAGCAACCCACTCAGTGAGTTTTTCTTTGCTTGCTACCATTCCAGTTGGATTGTTGGGATAACAAAGATAGATAATATCTGGTCTTTCTTTAGGTAGTTCTGGTTGGAAATTATTTTCCGCAGTACAGGGCATATAGATTATGTTTTGGTATCTACCATCACTTCCTGCTTCTCCAGTTCTTCCTGCCATAACATTTGTGTCAACATACACGGGATAAACAGGATCAGTGACAGCAATCTTAGAATCTATGGCAAAAATTTCTTGGATATTTCCACTATCACATT
The DNA here is from genome assembly GCA_002786225.1 of Leptospira sp. GTDB lineage: Bacteria > Spirochaetota > Leptospiria > Leptospirales > Leptospiraceae. The sequence continues at coordinate 5,904 of PEQN01000040.1, forward strand.
TGGATCCGTCAGAAACAAAAACTTCGTCTGCTGAAATTTGAATTCCTCGTGCCTGAAAATCATGTTCTACAATTTTAGTTACTAGAAAATCATAACCTTGCTCTGGACCATAGCCATGAAAACCAGAAGAGGTTCCCATATCATCAGCAGCAGATTTCATTGCATTTACAATTGATTTAGGAAGAGGAAGAGTTACATCACCGATTCCCAATCGAATGATTCTTAGTCCTGGGTGTGCGTCTGAATACGCCCTTACTCTTCGTCCGATTTCTGGAAATAAATATCCAGCTTTGAGTTTTAAATAATTTTCATTGATAAGAGCCATGCTTCTGTCCTAATTCTAAGCTAAAGATCCACTGCTATAAAACACAGCGGTCGATTACCAGAAAAACAAAAAAGCATGGAAAATACAGCGAAAATTTTCTAACCCTTATTCATCAAAGCAGCTATTCTTCTCACCAAAAAGCGAGGTGTGATTCTCGGAGTTTGCGCTAACAAGGAATTAAGAAATCCAGGAATCGCTATCGCTTTATTTTTTTCAAAACTATCATATCCCTCTTGGGCTACGAATTCTGCAGACGCTAGTAGAAATTCATTTTTCAATAGATTGTTGTCATTCATATCTGCTCTATCAAAAAATTCTGTCTTAGTTGGACCAGGACAAAGGCAGGTAACATGAACATTATGTGATTTTAATTCATAATGCAAGCCCTCAGACAAACTTAAGACATAGGCCTTACTCGCATAATAATTCGACATGTATGGTCCAGGCTGAAAGGCGGCTGTGGAGGCAACATTGAGAATTCCTTTAACTTTTACTTCACTCTTTAAAATTCCAGGTAGCAGCAAATGAGAAAGCTCAGCAAGTGCCACTATATTGAGATGAACCATTTCTGATTCTAAAGAATATTCATTTTGAGCAAATTCTCCGTTCACTCCAAAACCTGCATTGTTAACAAGAACATCTACCTTGATTTTTTTCTTAGCAAGTGTGGAATAGAGACTTTTCGCAGAGCCTGGTTTAGATAGATCAACAACTATTGGCTCTACCTTAATTTCATATTTATTCTTCCATTCCTTGGCTATTGCTTCTAACTTTGCTTTATTCCTTGCAACAAGTACTAAGTTTGACCCATCTTCGGCAAAGAGTTTAGCAATTTCTTTACCAATTCCAACACTAGCACCGGTGATTAATACAGTTCGATTCATAATTTCTCCAAATAGATTTTTAATTCTAAGTAAAATTCATGTCTTGTCTATCGAAATTTACTTAAGTAAAATATTTTCTTTACAAAAATATATATCTAATAGTTATATCTAAAAGATATACTTTTGAATCTACCTTGATTTTGTAAGTGTATACTATTTAAGGAAAAAATATGACAGATAAGAAAATTCTAATTGTTTTAGGTCATCCAAATCCACATTCCTTCTGTAATCATCTTGCCGATGTATATTATGAAGCATGCAAAGAATCTGGATATCAGTGCGAAATGCTTAAATTAAATGAACTGCATTTTGATCCTAACCTTAATTTAGGCTATAATAATCTCGGTGACCAAGTGCTGGAAACTGATCTTGTAAAAAGCCAAGAATCTATTCTAAGATCTGATCACTTGGTATTTATCTTTCCTAATTGGTGGTCGAGTCTTCCTGCTCTATTGAAAGGCTGGATTGATAGAGTATTCTTACCAGGTTTTTCATTTAAATATAAAAAAGGTTCTCCCTTACCTGCAAAATTACTAAAAGGAAGAACAGCTAGAATCATCATTACTATGGATGCTCCAACTTGGTATTATAAATGGTTCAACGGGTCCCCAGGACTAAAGCTAATGAAATTCGGAACCTTAGAATTCTGTGGAATCAAACCTGTCGAATATACATTATTAGGTGAAATGAGATCTGCTTCTAAAGAAAAATTAGATAAATACGTAGAGAAAATAAAAGAATTAGGAAGAAATGGAAAATGAGTTCGAATAAAAAACAAATCCATGCTGTTGCGGGAAGTTCAGGAGCTATGGGGTCTGCTGTAGTGAAAGAACTCCAAAAACGTGGCGAAATAGTAAAAACTTTTGCAAGGAAATCTTATGGTAACCCAGATACTATTATACTTGATCCTTTTGATCAAGAGCAATTAAAGAAAGTATTACAAAATGTAGATAATTATTTTTTATGTATTGGCTTGCCCTACTCTGGCAAATTTTGGTTAGAAAACTGGCCTAAATTAATACAAGCTACAATAGAAGCTTGTATTCACACCAACACGAAATTAATATTCTTAGACAATATCTACATGTATGGTCCTTCACCATTGCCTATTCCATTTGATGAAACATATTCCCAAGAAGTAACAAGCCTTAAATCTAAAGCTAGAAAAATTGTAGCTGATTTAATTTTAGATGCAATTGCAAACAGAGGTCTGAAAGCTATTCTTGCAAGGTCTGCCTCATTTTATGGTCCTAATGTAATCAATTCCAGTCTATATACATCCTTTATAGATAGAATGCTTGCTTGCAAAAATCCTCAAACAATATTCAATCCCAATATTCCTATAACCTATGCATTTACGGATGATAATGCAAAGGCAATGGTTGATTTAGCTTTTCATGAAGAGGCTATTGGGCAGGTATTTCATTTGCCGGTAGGAGAACCAATTACTTTGGAAGAAATAGTTAAAGTATGCAATAAAATATTGAATGCAAATTTTAAATTAAGTGTGATGCCAAAATTTTTATTTAAGATCCTCAGTATGATCATACCCCTTTTTAAAGAGATTAAAGAAGTCGTTTATCAATATGAAGATCCTTACACTATGTCTTTTGACAAATTTAAGAAACTCTTTCCAAATTTCAAAGTGACCTCCTATGAAGAAGGCTTAGAAAAAATGATAGAATCTTTTCAAAAGAATTAAATCATGTAAGTAGGAAGTAAAATTCATGAAGAGAGAAAGTAAAACCCAATATGCACTTTTAGGAATACTTTCTCAATGTGAAATGAATGGCTATGAAATTAAAAAGTTCATAGAGGGGAGTCTAAGTTTTTTCTGGAATGAAAGTTTCGGACAAATCTATCCAACACTAAAAGAATTAAGTAATCAAGGATTAGTTGCTCTAGTAGATAACAACTTATCTGATTCTAAAAAGACGAATCTTCCTTATAAAATTACTAAGCAAGGTCAAATTGAACTTAAGAAATGGTTGGAAGGTAAAACAGCACAACCAGTTCTTAGGAATGAGTTTTTACTGAAATTATTTTTTGCAAGAAATATCGATCCCAAGATCCTTAAAGTCAAAATAAGCGAGCAAGAAGAAATTACAAAGGATGAATTGAAACTATTCCGTAAGATTAAATCTGACATAAGCATGCATAATTCTAAACACCCGGATTTTAAGTATTGGAACTTTACTTTAGACTATGCCATAGAAAACGCTAAAATGAATTTAAAATGGCTAAGTAAAATTAAAAAGGAAAGCTAAAATTTTATCAATTCAAAAGGAACTTAAGGCAGAAATCAATCTTTAATTTCTGCTTTAAGTAAGAGGCAAAGCAAGACCATCCTAACTACTACACCATATTTGGCTTGGCGAAAGTAAGCAGCATTTGGCAAATCATCAACATCAGTAGACAATTCGTTTACTCTTGGAAGTGGATGAAGAACTGTAGTATTTTTCTTAGATGCTAGAATGAGCTCTTTATTCACCTTATAAGTTTCTTTCAGTCTTTCGTATTCTTTGTGATCCGTAAATCTCTCTTCTTGAATCCGTGTAACATAAGCTACATCACAATCCCAGATTCTTTTAATATCTGTTGTTTCTTCAAATGTAATTGGATATTTATCTAAGTTCTTCTTATATATTTCAGGAAGTTTCAATTCTTCTGGGCAGATTAAATACAAGTGAACTTTATAATGACGAAGTAAATTGATAAGTGAGTGAATGGTTCTACCATATTTCAAATCTCCTATGAAGGCTATACTGAGTCCATCTAAGGATCCCTTCTCTGAAAGAATGGTATATAGATCTAATAAGGCTTGGGTAGGATGTTGTCCTGCACCATCTCCTGCATTAATGACAGGTATCTGAACTGCACCAGCTGCAATCCTAGAAGATCCTTCGACGGGATGCCTGATCACAGCTATATCAGCATATGCCTCTATCATTTTCATGGTATCATATAAAGTCTCGCCTTTTGAGATAGAAGAGAATTGAAAGCCTACTGTAGATATCAATCTACCACCTAACCTTTCCATAGCGGCTTCAAAAGAAAGCCTGGTTCTTGTTGATGCTTCAAAAAATAATGAGGCAAGCAGACGACCGTTCAAGATACCAAAGGATTTGCCCGATTCAAGCAATCTTTCCATGATTCGTGTTTTCTGATTTAGAAAATCCAAATCATCTTTGGTGAATTGTTCCGTATCTAAGATATGCTTATGTAAAAACTCATTCATTTTGGACAGAATGGAACGAGAGAAACGCTTGACAATACTAAATTACAAACAAGATTCAAAGTAATCCTTTTCAATCAAATTGATTGCATCTATGACCAATACTTTCTCAGAATCTGAAAGACTTTCTAAAATATGTTTGCCCTTCTTTAGTATACTCAGACCTAACTCTATTCCTTTGATATCTTGGGCCGAATACAATTTTGGCTTATCTCTCATCTTTTGAATGATACTATCCATAATTAAAATGATACGATCGACTAATTCATCATTAGAAAGAGTACGAAACAAAGAAACTGTATCTTTACGAAATTTCTCAGCCTCAGAAATTGGAATTAAGGCAAGCAATTTCTTAAAATTCTCTTCTAGCAGAATATCCTTTCCTTGCTGTAATTGTATTTTAGCACCAGCTAACAATCTATGTTCAAATTCATGAGCAGTGAGATATGAGGAAAGAGCTGCAATGCCTGATTGAAATGCTTGGGGTAAAAACTTTCCTATCTTCCAAAGTGAAAGTCCTAGGCTACCCAGTAATCCAAATACCTTGGAAGGATTATGGACAAAGCTTTTTAAGGAAGCAAAAGCATTGTCAAGTTCTATACGTTCACTGATTTCTGGATAAAGCAATTCTAAGAAATAAGTTACCATTCTTGCAATTGCGTCTTCTCGAATATGGGAAAATTGAGGATAGAGTTTGATACGTTCTATCGCATATTTATCTCTAATATTCTTTCGATAAGCAGAAATTAATTTAGAAAAATCAGGATCGGATTTTAAATCTATGCTTTGCATCAAAAAACCTTATTTTTGTTTCATTCAGCTACTTCATGGAAGTAATTTTTCTTATCCAAGGTTTCGTACTTTTCAAACCCTACTTTCTTACCTTGGGGAATATAGGGCATATACTTTTTCTTGATGGGTTTAATTCCTCTAAACAAAGAATAGATTCCAACTGCTAAAGATTCTGCCACAATTTTAGGATTCCCCATAAGAATTTTCATATCTCTATCATTATCAATATAACCGATCTCTAAGAAAGCGCAAATGGCATTCGTATAAGTTGGAAGACTATAGGTTGAGATATATGGATTTTGAATTGGACCTAACTTAATAGGCTGACCATTTTCTTTTCGCAAGCTGTCAGATAAACCATATTGTACAAAACGTAGCAATTCATTGGATGCATAAAAATTATCACCTCCAAAACCTTCTCGCCCACCTGAACGTCTCCACTTCTCCCCTTGTCCCCTCTCCCTATTCCAGAAACTTCCCCTAGCTATAAAATCCTCATGCGAGACGGCATAAGGACCTTTTCCACCTAACTTTGCAAGCTTCTCCCAACCTATAGGGTCTGCATATTTCCAAGTAATCATATTATGGCGATAACCTGTAAATTTACTTTTATCTGTTTTTTTACCTGACCTATCCGGCCAATAGCCATGGAAGTAGATCCATGTGTCAGCAATTGCATTTTCCAAATGAGACCAATTGTCTACAAACTGTAACCAATTATAATAAGGCGACTTTGCAAAACTAGAATCATTCATTTTGCCGCGTGAGATCAATCTCAGTTTCTGAAAAACCGCATATGGTGGTGCAATAACAGCTGCCATTCCACCTGGATGGCCAGGATAACTAGGATTCAAATGTATAGAAACAATCAGATGAGGTTTTTGTTGGTTAATCCATGATATGCGGCCCAACTGTTTTTTACCTGTTTTCTTATCTGGAAAATCATAAAGTCGATATTTCCCATTCATGTCTTCCCCATCTTTGAAGGTAAACATAGAATAATCATCTGTTCTTGTTAACTGAGAATCAAAATAAATCGGCTTTATTTCCGATTTAGTATATTTGGCTGCAATTTTTTTAAATTCAAGAAATCCATTTTCTGTTTTGGTCAAATCCAAGACTCGATTCACTTCTTTAGAAAGCATAAGAACGATTTCTCTTTCATGGCGATCTTTATAACTTGCACCTTGTTTGAATTTTTCTAAATACTTTCCTGAAAGAATATCATATTTGTCACCAAATTCTTCAAAAGGGCTCTGGTTGTAACCCCCGTGACCTGGATCTATGATAACTTTAAACTTAGGAGCATCCCAAGCAAATCCTTTTGATGTAGAAAAAAGAAGAATATATAGTAAAATTGTAGAGTGATACTTCATAAATTTTGTATAGTTGCAAAAAAAATGCAACTATATTCAAAACATAGAATTAATGAATCTTGTCAACGAGACAATAAACTATTTCGAATCATCCTTCTTAAATGTAAGATTCCTATTATCAGCCAAATGGGAGCCATTTTTATCTATAAGTTCTTTCTTCTTTGTTTCATCTAATTCTAAATCACTCAAAGTCTTGATGGCAAAACCCTTAGCAAGCCGAAAATGGGTTAATGAATCAGCATACCTTCTATCCTTAATCATTTCATCACCTCTTGCCATTTGAAAGTATGCAATTTTTAGTTTAAATTTTGCTTCTTCAATATCTCGAAATCTTGAATCTCTGTTCTCTGCTTTTCTTTCTTCTATTTCTTTCTGTTCAATATTGGTTAATTGGTCAACAGTCTGAATCAAGAGTTCATCTGCCTGCTTTTCATAAACTAGAGCAAATTGTTTGTACAATCCGTCCACATCTTTGTAAATATCTAACATAGACTTACCAGATACTATATAGGCTCTCCGGTAGTGATACCTAACAGCCGCTTGGTAGTCATTTCGAATTTTTTCTAAACTTTGTTCAGAACCAGCAACATCCTTGCCAAAATTTCCTACAATAATGGCTAGAGAACGGATATCCTGTATCAATCGATCTTTGAAGACAAAGGAGATTTCTCTATAATGGCTCTTTTCTAGGTAGGTTGCTTGATTTTTTTTATCCAGCTCTTCTCTAGATTCCATTCCTGGTTTGGCAGAAGAATCTGATTCTTTGGCTTGTGCGTAATAACTTGTGTTTATAAGAAGCAAGGTTGCTGTTAAAATTTTTAAATAGGACATAAAAACAAAATAAGAGAAGCTAGATTGTCCTGCAAATATTTTTTATAATTCTAACAAAAGCATTCCATCTCCAGAGGGAAGTATTGTTTTTACAAAATCTAAATCGTCTATTTTTTTCCAAAAAACTTGCATAGCTTTATCAGAAGGTTTGTTGGCTTCTTCATTTAAAATTCGTCCATGCCAAAGAACATTATCAAAGAGAATATACTTAATAACCGAACGTTTTGTTCGAGATCTTTGAAGTAATTCATCCAAAAGGTTTGGATATGTAATCTTATCACAGTCGACAAATACCATTTCGTAGTCTTCGGGATAGTATTTACCTTCACGCATGCCATCTAGAATATTCATTCTATAAAAAATTATAGTATGATTGAATTTCATCTTAGCTTGCTTCCAAAAGGCTTCGACCTTTTCAGATTGATCCAAATTTCTATCAACTGTAGCTATATTTAGAATTCGGTTGCTGCGTATGCCTAGACCTACCAGAGAGTAACCTGCGCCCGTTCCTAACTCTAGGTAGGATTTCACTCCTAGCCATCGAACTAAACTTGCCATTAGATAAGAGGAAACTGGACTTAGCATAGGTATAGATTCAGATTCTGCCCAAGATTGAATTTCTGTTAGAATAGGATCATCATGTGTGATTTTAGAATCCAATAAGGCTTCTAAGCCTGGAATGAAAATAGTTCCTATTTTTTTTCGCATACTTATTTCTTAAATGAGGCTTTCTTAGGAAAGAAAAATTCGACTCTTTCATGCAAATGCTTTGGCAAAATTTTTTGAATTTGCTCTCGAATGAATTTGTACGAATACCTAGGTGAAAAGTGCAAGAGCACAAGTTTTTCGTTTTCAAATTGATCTGCATGTTCAGCGATTTCAAATAAGTGTGTATGGCCCCAAAGCCTAGCATGTTCTACGTCTTTCGTACTATCAATATAAGTGCATTCTAGGAAAAGAACCTTAGATTTTCTAACATCTTCATGCTCTAAAATATACTCAATTTTAGTATCTCCAGAAAAACTAAATACAGGTTGAATCATGCTTTGAGAAATTTCTATACCTTTTTCTTTTAGCAGTAAGATTTCTGCTTGACTCATGTTGTTGTATTCTAGTTTTAATTTATTTTTAGTTTCATAAATCGTATAACCTTGGCTAGGTACTCTATGAAAAGTTTTATGTGCTGCAAAAGAGTACTGCTTATTCAATACAATAGTTTCTCCAAATTCCAAGGGAATTAAATTTAGTTTATATTCGAAATCTTCCAGTCGCGAATAAATTTTAAATAATTCTACTAGGTCTTTATGAATTTCTTTAGGAAAATAAATATTCGGAGGCTCCAATCTCTGTAAGGATCTCTGAGATATATAATACGGAACGCCTGAAAAATGATCTAGATGGCTATGTGTAAGCAATAAATTTTTATACCTAGTCTGACCTGGGTAGGTATTTCCCATATCAATGGCTAGATCCAAATTGGGCCAGATGATAGATGTTCTAACACCACCCTCAGAATAGCCCTGAATTTTTATTCCTGAATATTCGAATTCAGCTAAATCCACCTAACGTATTCTTTCCTCGGGAGATTTTATTATAAACTTTTCATTCGGCAATTGCTTCATCAATGATCGCGGTCCAACAAGAATTGCTCTTAGTAGTTCCGTTTTGAAATACTCATCTCCCACACGACGTAAATCTTCTAAACTTACCTTCGAAATGTGGCTTCTATATGTCTCTAGATAATCCTTGGGCATATTATGATCATCAAAACGAAGTTGATTGGATAGAATTTTTGTATTGTTTTGGAATAAGAAGACAAATTGATTTACAATAGCATTCTGAGCTCGCTTTAATTCTGATTCTTTAATTTTCGAAATAGTATCCTTAGAGAGCAAATCATTCATCAATTGATAAACCTCACCCACAGATTCATTCTTGGTCAATGTGTACGCATAGAAAGCACCATATTCTTTCTCAAAAGAAATACTGCTACTACTAGAATAAGCTAGTCCGCGATTATTTCGAATTTCAGTCATGAAATAAGAATTAAATCCACCACCTCCAATGATATAGTTCAAAAGTTGAATCGCATAAAAATCAGGATGATTGTGAGCTGGCATTACACCAAGCAACAATACCATAGATTGGTTGGTTTCTTTTTCTATAAGTATAATTTCTTTACTAAGTGCTCGAAATTCTTTAGTCCAAGCTTTTAAATCAATCTCTTCAGAGCTGGACACCGTAAGATTTGTATTTTTAGATTTCAAGAGATCACTAGCAAAATTTTGTATAGTCTTAGGATTTCCAGAGCCGCTCAAGGCAAAGTTCACTTTTTTAGAAGAAATAAATTTCTTATGATATTTTTCTAGATCTGAAATAGTAATAGCTTCCAAGGATGCTATTTCTTCTGTTCTAGCCTGCAATCTTTTGCCAAAAAGAAGTTCCTTAGATTTCCTCATACCAATTCCAGAAACATTGTCATTTCTTCTAAGTATAGATTCTTTAATTTGATTCTTGATTGTTCTTACATTAGCTTCAGTGATTCTCGGATTATGAAACCAGTCTTTTAGTAAGGCAAAAATTTCTTTCTCATCCCGATTCAAATACGAAATAGAAATTACGGATTTCTCATAGCCGGATTGCAATGATAAAGATGCTCCCAGAAATTCCAATCTTTCTATAAATTTGGAATCTGGAAGTTCCTTGGTTCCACCTAACTTCCACACATCAAAAAGAATCAATGGAACTTCGGAGGAGAATTCCTTTTCCTCCCCAATATAAAAATACATTTCTAAATCGGTTAAAGGGAAGTAATTTGAATTAAGAGAATATAGTTCACCTTGTCTTTCTAATTGAGTTTTCTCAATATTTGGTAATTTAAATTCTAATTCTTCGATAGGAACATTCTTAACAAAATTACCCATCTCTTTGGAATGGTTTGTCTTAGTTATAAGAAAGATGAGAAAAACTAAAGATAAATTCTTGAGCATTGAATACTTAGTAAATTTTTTATTCATTGTTTGTACCTTTCGTATTTAATCGAGAATCTTTAAGCGTTCCTATAGTAACTCTATTCCTCTTCAAATACTGCCTCGCAACTCTCTGTAAATCTTTAGAGCCTACCTTATTCATATTTTCATAAACGCGAAACAAAGTCTTCCAATCACCAGTTAACAATTCATAATATCCGAAAGTATCAGCCATAGCTTCGTTGCTATCCATATAACGAAAAAAGTCGGCTATGTTTCCATTCTTGACTTTCTGAATTTCCTCTTCAGAAACACCTTCCTGTGCAATCTTTTCTATTTCTTCCCAAATGATAGCCTCAATCTTAGAAAGGTCAGCTCCCTTATTGTTTCTTGCAGAAATTAGGAAGAAATTTGTAAACCGTTCACCTGGAAAAGAATTGGATGCACTTACCGCCGAACATAAATTTGTATCTAAAACCAAGCGCTTGTACAACCTGGAAGAAGGTCCTCGTCCCAGGATTCCATCTAAAATATCAAAAGCAGAGTTGTCAACATGGGGGAGTGTAGGTTTCATCCAACCCATGAGCATAGATTCACCAGATGGAAATTCTACTGTAAACCTTTTCTCACCTTCTGATTGGATTTCATATGGCTTGATTTCTGGTTTATTCGGACCTTGGGGAATATTTTCAAAAAATTCTTGAACAAGTTGTTTGGTTTCATCAAATTCTAAATCACCAACTATAGTAATCACCATATTCCCAGGGTGGTAGTGATCTTTAAAAAATTTCTTAGTATCTGCTATGTCCAAAAAAGGAATCACTGAAGGGTATCCAATAACAGGCATTCTATAAGGATGGGCTTCTCCAGCAACCGCAAGAAAACGCTCTCGCAAGAGGGAAGAGCCTGAGTTTTCTGTTCTCATCCGTCTCTCTTCAATTACTACATCTCTCTCTGTATAATATTCTCTGAGAACAGGATTCTTTAGACGATCACTTTCCATCATAGCCCAGATTACCAAACGATTTGATGGAAGTTGAATTTGGTAATTTGTAACATCGGAAGTAGTATATGCATTGAATCCGACTTCACCATTTTGCTCATAGATGTATGAATCTTCATTTTTAATAATGAATTCATTTTGATATTCTTGTAAGACTTTTAATCTCTTCGTAAGACTATCAATTTGCAATTGTAGGGCACTTGGAATAGCTAGAGATCTAGATTCAAGATTACGTTTTTCTAACCTTAGTTGGTCAAGCTTGCTTCCCCAAATTTCTATCTGTTCTTGGTATTTCTTCTCTTTGGAATAATCTTGAGTCCCTACATTGGCTGTTCCCTTAAAGAGCATGTGTTCCAAAAGATGAGCAGTTCCAGATTGCGAAGGGATTTCATCTACTGATCCAACCAAAAATTTCGTATAAATGGCAACTGTTGGGGATTCTTTTCTTTGAACAAGAATCAAACGCAGTCCATTTTTCAATTGGTAAAGCCTTGTATTGGATTCTAGCTGTTTGGTAACATTTTCAAAAATGCTTTCAGCACCTAGATTCGAAAGGAAAATGAGGAATGAAAAGGTAATAAAATATAGCTTTCTCACAGTTCCAAATTCTGTAAGTCTTGCTAATTGTCTTGCTATTTATTCTAAATTAGAATATTACTTGCGAATCCATCCTAAGTAGAAACAATAACAAAATACACCCAATACTGGGAACGAAAGAAAAATCGTAACAAGGTATCCAAGTATATCCCAAATAAATGTCATGAGCTTCTCCTCGCCAAATAATTTATTTCCAATTCTAACCATTGTCAACATCTTTTTTATTTTGCATTGTAGTTTTATAAAGCCTTCCGATCCTAACTTTCGAGCAAAAGCATTCTACAACGAACAGTATTCAGGCTTTATATCCGACGATTTCTTCCAAATACGTGTTGTCACCAACCTAACAGTGAAGGAAATCCCTGTATTGGAGAAACGTAAAGATTGCAAGAGAAGATCTTATGCAATTCGGAATGAATTGACTGTACCAATATTGATCAATGAACTCAAAGAAATTGAAAATGACCGCTTCAAAGGAATCAACCGAATTCGAAAGTCTTATTCTCCCGTAGTCCAATCAGCTAACAATCAATCTACGAACTTTAATGCTCTTACACTCCCACCAGAAGCACCCGTGCCCTACCCGCTTGTACCTCTCTCGGAAGCACAAAAGAACAGACCACAACAAAATACTCCAGGGATTGCGAATACTCAAAATAATCCGAATCTTCCTAGCAATTCAGCAAATAATAATGGGAATGAACTAAAATCAGAAAATCTCTTTAAACCAAAAATGGAATATTTACAAGCTGAATTTTCATGGCTACTTGATTCACTGATTCTATATAAGGAAGATTATTCTGAAAAGGAAAAATGTATTTTTATCTACCGTGCTGCCAAAAAGGGACTTTACGAGAAGTTAGAACAAACAAAACTATCCGTAGATTGGGAACAATCACCCTAAGGAGTTTTATATGAAGTCTATGCATAAATCAGTCATATATTTATTAACATCTTTTTCCATAATCTTTACTTTGAATTGCGCAAATGATAAAGTCCAAACACCTAAAGAAAATGATTCAACTTCTGTTGTAGAAGAAGCAACCAAATCAGAAACTATTTCAGAAAATGAATACGAAAAATATCCAGAAGGATTCATAGATTCAAATACCTTTCAAGTTGTTGTATCTTCCCTCAAAGAAGATCTATCCTCTGCCTCAACAGAAGCACTCAGTGTTGCTAAAAAGAAATCCCTCCAGATTCTACTTACTTATCCCAAAGTAAATATCACTCCGGATGGTAGAAAAGAATTGAAAGAGATCTCTGAATCAGGGAAAGTTGTCAAGACATCTTCTTACACAGATTCTAGAATGTATTTTGTTTATCAGATTTCTAGACCAAATCTGGAAGCGTACGTTAAGAAACAACTTAAGTAAAATCAATCTTAGTATAAATATAAGTTTTAGTTTTCTTTTCTATATTCCCTTAAATATGCCAGTTTTTTACTGGCATAAAAATTTCACTGAGTCATTTCTATAAATCGAGTTAGCAAATTTTGAGCATCTTTACTCAGCTGATTTGACCACTCTGATTGCCATGATCCACTAAGATCGATTTTTTACGTGAATTTACCCCGAATCTGTTCTCTGATCAATGAAATGAATTTAACAAGATTAAATTCATTTTCCTTATCTCTAACATTGGCTAGCTCAGTCCAGATCTTAGGCATTCCTATCGATTCAAGATACTTATAGATTTCAAGTAGCCTGGATGTTATAGCTTCCTCTTCTTTTGGAAGAATTTCATAAATTTGAATTCCCATAAAGTTCACGAGAAAGTTTATTGCTACTGTGGTAGCTATTTCAAAATGCAAGGCATGTTGAAAAATTGAATCTTTAAAACGCAATTGAAGATCTTTTGGAAAATAATCCAAGATCAAATTGGGAAACTGAGTCGGATCAAAACATTTTGCATCTAAGCTTATGGAATAAAGATGCATTTTAACATGAGACAATACAACGGCTAGTGCCGGTCTTGGAATTCCTTTCTGATTCTCCTTCCAAGCAAGCCAATCTTCCCTAGACCTTGGAATTTTATAAATCTTAGGATGCAGAATTCCAATATTTGTTAGGTGAGTAACTGTGGCAATAAATTCAGTCCAATCATTATTTTCTGACTCATAACGATCAACATTGATACATAAACTTTGGAAGTTATTGTTATTTAAAACGGAACGAACCACTTCCTTGTCAATATACTTTAGGATGCTATCTCTTTCTTCTAAACTTTGAATGATCCTCTTCTCTAAGAGATCATTCATCAAAATTTTTAAATTAACTTCATGATCAGAAAGATCCACTCCTGCAGAATTATCAATAGAATCAGTAAAAAGGTAGCCTCCCTTTCTATCAAAATCTATGCGAGCTTGTTGGCTTAGGCCCAGATTTCCACCTTCTGAAATTAGAAGGGCTCGGACATCATCTGCATTTACTCTAACGTCATTATTAGCTGGATCGCCTATTTTCTGATTTTCTTCCGAGGCTGATTTAATGTATGTCCCTATTCCCCCGTTGTAAAGAATTTCTACGGGAGCACTTAAGATAGCTTTGATTAGTTCAGATCCCGATAGAGAGCTTGCTTCAATCCCAAGAGCTATTTGAACTTCAGAGCTGAGATGAATTGATTTTTCCGTTCGATTCCATACTCCTCCACCCTTTGATATTAAATTTTGGCTATAACTATCCCAACCAGAATCTGAGGATGCAAATAATCTTTTTCTTTCCTCATAACTAACTTTAGGATTCGGGTTGGGATCAATAAAGATATGCTTGTGATTGAAGGCAGCTATCAAAAGAAATGTATCGCTTTCAATGAGTCCATTCCCAAAAACATCCCCACCCATATCTCCTATACCAACAAGACGAATCGTATCCTTGCGAAAATCCAAACCATTCATCCTAAGATTTCGATCCGCTGTAACAAGGGCACCTTTGGCTGTTATCCCATAGGCCTTATGCGAATACCCCTTGGACCCCCCAGAAGCAAAAGCATCGCCTAACCAATAATTATTGGTAATAGAAATTGCATTAGCTGTATCTGAGAGCTGAGCCGTTCCTTTATCTGCTGCAACCACTAAATAAGGATCTGTTTCGTCTTTTACGAAAGGAATTTGTCCATCATTTCCCGCAAAGGGTATAGGATTCCCATGAATTCGATTATCAGTAATCTCAACTAATCCTTGTACATATCCTTTGTAAGCATCAACCATTGAGGTAGTATCTTTAGAATATAAATTAGGTGTTATTACAAAACAACCTTTAGATCCAACTGGTACAATAATTGAATTCTTTGCCATTTGAGTCTTGAGTAAATCCAAAAGCTCAGTCCTATAATCAGAGATTCTATCCGACCAACGAAGCCCACCTCTTGCTACGGCTCCACCTCTTAAATGTATGCCTTGGAAGTTAGGTGAATATACAAAAATTTCCCTGTAGGGTCTTGGATCTGGAAGGGAGAGCGGTATGCTACAATCTATTTTAAAAGAAATAGATCTCCTTTCAACTCCTAACCTAGAATCATACTTAGTTCCAAAAAAATCTGTCCTAAGAATAGACTTTACAGCGGATGCAAATGCTTGTAGCACTGCATCTTCACGAATTGTCTTGCCTGTATCTGCCTCTAGATCCAAATCCTTGGAGTCGATAAGCTTCCCTAAAGAAAAGAAGTTATAAAAATATTTCCAAGCTTCAACTAATAAGGTTGGGTGGTCCACTAAATACTGATTTAACTCTTCTGGATTAAAGATAGGATCAGTTTGCAGACAATAATCCCGTATAGCCTTACAAAATAAAATTGCATTCGCATCCAATGAAGTCCATAGAGCTAACTGCGAAAGACCATCGGATTTTAATCTTCCGTCCATGGTTAATTCATAGATCTCCTTGAGTCGCTTGTACAAAGAATATTTATTTTCAATTAGGTGAAAGAAGAACTCTGATTTTGCATAAACTTTACCATCATACTTAATGTGGTAAACTCTTTGGGAAATAGGCTTGAGCCCTAAATCATTCAAAGCCTGAACCCATTGATTTAAAGGAAATTCCAATCGTAATGTAACTGCATGAAGTATTGTGGTATCGGTTCTTTGGCTAATATCTACCTTCAATCTAGCATCTTGCAAGGCATGGATCATTTTTAAATCAAGAATAGCTTGCTCAGGTGTATGCGTTGCTATATAGTCATCATGGTAGATCAAGGAAGATTCTATATAAGGATGTGTAAAATTTTCCTCCCATCGCAGTTGGAGTTGATCCTGCCAAGTGCGAAAGTGGAATTCAATTTGGGAAGATAGCTCAAATACATTTTGATTGCTTACACCCTTAGTTCGAATGAAATGGAAGCCTTCTATGAATTTTCCTCGCAAAACAAAATAATCACGAACAACCGATTTTGGAAAAATATTTTTTACAAAATTTTGACAGTATTCCCATTTTTGTTCCGACCAATTTCTTTTAGGTACAAAACTTATAATCAATGCTATTTCGTCTGAAATACATACACCAACAGACCGAAGTGAATTTCTTAGATTGTGCTCTAGAATGGCAGAATACAATTTGGAGTAAGCGGACTCAGGAAGTAAAAATAGAATCTCCGTTGGAACATAATTGAATAGCATTCTTGTTGTTCGGCCAAGTCCACTACTAGTTTCGATTTCTTCTTTCTTTAAAAAGTGTAGAAATCTTTCCTTGAAGTAAGGAATATCAACTAGAACAGAAGATTTTGCAAATTCATTGAGGGAGCCAATGAGAAGTAATTTATGGTTCTTAGCTACAAAAGCTATGTAGAAATAATTCTCATCACCTAAGTTTGATTTATTGGATGATTCCAAAGATTCAATCAAAATAGAATCATCTTGAACAACAAGATTATCAAACCATTCTTGGTATTTTATTGGAATATTATGAAGTCCAAATGTTTTTAGATCCTTCCCGGATAGAAAGATAGCACCTTCCCAGATATAGCTTTTTGTAAGTAACCAATCTAAGAGTTGTTTTTCTGGGTTCGGGAAGTTAAACCAAGGGCTACTTTTGTCTTTAGTAAATTCTGCATAGGCGAGATTAGAAATACGAATTCTATTGTAAGAATTGGTAATTTCATTTTCAATAAATTGAATGTCTATATTCGCATTGTCCAATATCTCAATATAATATAATTCTTGATTATAATTTGGATGAAAATGGAGGTTACGTGAAATTTCAATCTTGGATGTTTCAAATAATATCTTCAATCTTGCTGCAAAAAAAGGCAAAGATGAAACTGCTATAAGGATAATTCTATGATTGAGTCTAAGCAATGGATCTTGTTTACTCGGTTGGTAGCTTGCTAAGGCGATGGGATGATCTGCATCCAGAGAAAATCTTTGATACTTTTCATAGATTTCTAGAGCAAGGACATCCAGCTCATTTGCCGTATAAAAATCCTTGAATAAGCTACCTAAACTATTTGTAAAATTTTTAGAAAATAGCGATGGCAGAGCATCTTTTTCATCCATTAATTTACTCGCTTAAAACTGTCATTCATGTAGTTTGACTTATATTTTTGGTAGTTGCTTGCTGTCCTGGTAATGATTTCTCTTTCTTTTTCATTGATATCTCTTACAATTTTGGCGGGGCTACCCATAATAAGAACACCTGGAGGAAATTTTTTGCCAGGCGTGACCAAGGATCCAGCAGCCACAAAAGAATATTCCCCAATCTCCACGTCATCCATTAAAGTGGCACACATGCCTACAAAAGAAAAATCCTTTAAGGTGCAGCCATGAAGTGTAACACGGTGTCCCAAGGAAACATTATTTCCAATAGTAACAGGAAATAAATCTCTGGCTACATGGATCATACTCATGTCCTGGATATTGACATTATCACCAATTTTTATCGTATTAACGTCTGCTCTAAGCATACATTGGAACCAGATAGAGGAATTTTCTCCTATGGTAACATCACCGATAATGTCAGCTGAGGGTGCGATAAATGCAGAACTCGCAATGGTAGGCATTTTGCCTAAAAATTCATAGATCATTCTTCTTATGTAAATGCATCCTAAGTCAGAAACAAGTATTTTTAGTTTTTGGAATTTTTGCCTTTACAATTTGGCTTTGCAAAGGGATGTTTCACTTAGATTGCATGGCTAATCAGCATTTTATTCAATCAACATCCAACACCTTAATTAAGCAGGAATCTCCATGGCACTAGATATTAAAGTCCCAGAAATGGGCGAATCAATTTCAGAAGCAACTATCATTCAATGGACTAAAGGCGAAGGAGACAGCGTAGATGCTGATGAAGTCCTCGCTGAATTAGAGACGGACAAAGTAACTATGGAAGTACGGGCTCCCTCCGCAGGTGTCTTATCCAAAATCATGAAGAAAGCGGGTGATGTTGTCAAGGTAGCCGAGGTAATTGGACAAGTCGGGGAGGGTTCTGGCAAAGCATCTGCTGGACAAGCAAGTAGCTCAGCTCCCTCAAGTTCCCAGACTGCCGCAACTAGCACTCAGACTCCTTCTTCTGGTCCGCAAAATGATACCATACCACCTGCTGCTATGAAAATGATCCAAGAAAATGGACTGAATGCATCCTCCATTCCTGGAACAGGACGCAATGGCCAAATCACCAAGGAAGATGTCGTACTCTTTTTAGAAAAACAAAAGTCTAGCTCACCAAATTCCAGTACAGCCACCAAGGCACCTGCAAGTTCCCAAGCACCACAAGCTCCCGCAAAAGTTCGGGCTTCTGGAGAAAGAGAAACTGTAGTCGCCATGTCCAAACTCAGACAGACCATAGCAACAAGATTAGTACAGGCACAACAAAATGCGGCAATACTAACCACTTTCAACGAAATAGATATGTTCCATGTGATGAACTTAAGGTCCGCTTACAAAGACAAGTTCAAAGAAGTCCACAACATAGGTTTAGGCTTTATGAGCTTTTTCACTAAGGCTGTGATTTATGCACTCAAGCAGGTTCCTGAAATCAATGCTGAAATTCGAGGAACAGACGTTATCTACAAAAACTACTACGATATAGGTGTTGCTGTTGGTGGTCCTAAGGGCTTGGTTGTTCCTATTGTAAGAGATGCAGATCTTCTCTCCTTAGCGGAAATAGAATTAGAAATATCCAGACTTGCAGGTAAGGTTCGTGATGGAAAGATCGCTCTTCAAGATATGGAGGGCGGAACTTTTTCTATCTCCAATGGCGGAGTTTACGGATCTATGATGTCTACTCCTATACTCAATCCACCACAAAGTGGAATCTTGGGCATGCATAATATCGTCAAACGTCCCGTTGTTGTAAATGATAAGATAGAGATTCGACCCATGATGTACATTGCTCTATCTTATGACCATAGAATCGTAGATGGCAAAGGTGCTGTAACCTTCCTAGTAAAAGTAAAAGAAATGATAGAAGATCCGGCAAGACTCTTGTTGGAAGTTTAGGAATAAACCTATGGATAAATTTGATGTTGTAGTTATAGGTGCAGGTCCAGGCGGTTATGTTTGTGCCGTGCGATGTGCACAGTTAGGTATGAAGGTTGCTATTATCGAAAAGCGTGCCACTCTTGGTGGGACTTGTTTGAATGTAGGATGTATACCCTCTAAGGCACTTTTGGATTCTTCTGAAGAATACCACAAAGCCAAACACAAATTAGATGTCCATGGCATCAGTGTTGGGGATGTGAAGATAGATGTAAAGAAGATGATCACTCGTAAGGACAAGGTGGTGAGTGAGGTTACAGCGGGTGTTGACTACCTAATGAAAAAGAATAAGATCACTCGTTACCATGGCTTTGGTCGTTTCAAATCCAAGACGGAAGTTGAAATCGATTTAGAGGGTGGTAAGAAAGAAACTATACAAGCCGACAAAATCGTCATTGCATCTGGGTCTACTCCTATCGACATACCAAGTCTGCCTATTGATGGTAAGGTTGTTGTAACTTCTGACCATGCCATCTCCTTAGAAAAAGTCCCTGAACATATGATCATCATAGGTGCAGGAGTTATCGGACTTGAACTCGGATCTGTTTGGTCTCGTCTTGGTGCAAAAGTCACTATTGTCGAACTTATGCCTAGGCTACTTGGATCAACCGACAAGCAAATGGCTGCACTGGCACTCAGACTGCTCGAAGGCCAAGGTCTTGAATTTAAATTTGAACATAAAGTAACCGGGATAGAAAAGCACGGAAGTAAAGCAAAAGTAAATATTGAAAACAAAGCAGGCGAAAAGTCTCAACTAGAAGGTGACATTGTACTAGTCTCAGTGGGAAGAAGACCTTTTACTGACAATTTAGGTGCCAAAGAAGTTGGGATTGAATTTACAGAGCGCGGAAGAATCAAAGTTGCTTCCAATCATTTTCAGACCTCAGTTCCAAACATCTATGCGATCGGAGATGTAATCGATGGACCTATGCTTGCCCACAAAGCGGAGGATGAAGGCATAGCTCTCGCTGAACTTCTTGCAGGCAAGTATGGACATGTGAATTACAATGCAATTCCTTGGATAGTGTACACCTGGCCAGAAGTGGCATGGGTTGGACTTGGAGAAGAAGAGCTCAAAGAAAAAGGAATTGAATACAAAGTTGGAAAGTATATGTTCAAGGCAAATGCTCGTGCCAAGGCTATGAATGAACCGGATGGACAAGTAAAAGTTCTAGCTGATAAGAAAACTGATAAACTTTTGGGAATCTATATTGTAGGGCCTCGTGCCTCCGATATGATAGCAGAAGCAGCAATAGCTTTTGAGTTTGGAGCTTCTGCAGAAGATATAGCAAGGTCAACCCATGCGCACCCTACTCTCTCGGAAATTCTTAGAGAGGCTGCCATGGACGTAGACAAATGGTCTATTCATAGCTAGATAGTTTTTTCTTTATCCATTTATAAGAGAAGAGATTCCCTGAGATTAAATGGATAAAAGAATTTATTGCGAATTGGAAAATGAGAGCAGTCAAAGTTATTAAAAGTTTTAAGATGCTTAGTTCAGGAATTTAAAGAAGGTAGATAGATGAAAATCGAACATTTAATGAGTCTTAGTGGCGAAAATGCAGTAGTTCTAGAAGAATTGTATGAAAATTATAAATCAGATCCTAGCTCAGT
>PEQN01000041.1 GCA_002786225.1 Leptospira sp.
TCCATTCTTACTATAAAGAATTTCATACTCTTAAAGAGAAATTTGAATCACTTTAATGAAATGGAACTATCTACCAATAAGGTCGAGCAACTAAAGCTGGTCTTTCAGAAATTTAAGGAAATCGAGAAGGTTGTTCTTTATGGCTCAAGGATTCTAGGAACCTCAAAACCAGGCTCTGATATTGATCTTTCGCTTTATGGAACAATACCACTTTCTATTCAACTACAAGTTATGAATGAACTCGATGAAATGAATTGGCCAGAGAAAATAGATATTAGGATTTATATGTTCATCCAAAACAAGGATCTTAAAAATCATATTGATCATTATGGCGAAATAATCTATGAAAAATGATAGAACAGTTTACCAATGAATTCTGATACTAGATGGCTACGACGATTTGATAGTTAATGAAATTAAAAGAAAAAACCATCACGGAAATTCTTAGAATTCTAAAGCAAAACCCAAAAGTGAATGATGTAATACTATTTGTCTCTAGAGCCAAAGGAACAGAGAAGCAAGGATCCGATATAGACCTTGCCTTGGTGGGTGAAGATATTCAATGCAGAGATATCTGCCAATTGGCAAATAATCTAGAGGATCTAGATTTTCCTTACAAAATTGATTTAGTAGTATAGGACTCTTCTTTAAGCTCTGAATTAAAATCTCAAATTGACAGGGTAGGTGTTTCTTTGGAGAATATTTTATCTCCCAAAACTCAATGATCCTGCGTTCAAAAAATGAACGCTTCTATGTTGACGAAAAATAGAAATCAAAATAATTTGTAAATCAATATGGGACTCACGCGGCGGAGCTATGTTGAGTGGTAGGGATTTGAAAGTTGTCAGCAATACCTGGAATGTAGAGAAGAATTGTTGGAAAAATTATTAATTTTCGGTGGTAGCGGTCTTCTTGGATCCCATGCGACTCTATATTTTGAAAAGATAGGCTTTGATGTCTATTCTGTTTACAATAAGCATTCTAATTTTCCTAACAAAAAGAATGAAATTCAACTTAATGTCATGGATCAAAGTGGTCTATGGAATCTTTTATCAACTTTGTCTCCTGATGTTGTTTTGAATTGTTCAGGACTAACAAGTGTGGAAGATTGTGAGGCACATCCCGAGCAAGCAAAATTTCTCCATGAAACATTTCCTGAAACCTTAGCAAGGTATACAGCGAATAATACTTCAAAATATATTCATATATCTACAGATCATTTATGGGAAGGAGAACGAAGTTTTTATAAAGAAACTGACCCTACAAATCCTATAAATGTTTATGGAAAGACTAAAGCAAAAGGTGAGCAATTGGTCTTAACAGAAAATCCAAGCTCCTTAGTGATAAGAACTAATTTTTTCGGAAATGGATTAAATTGGAGACAATCTTTTTCTGATTGGGTAATTGAAAAATTAAAGCTAAATGAAAAATTTTATGGATATAATGACATTTATTATACGCCTATTTCGATACCATATTTATTAGAATTTTTAAATAGGGTTCTTGAACTTGATTGTAATGGTACTTTTAATATAGCTGGTTCCGAAAGAGTTAGCAAATACCATTTTATTAAGAAATTTGCTGATTTAATGCAGTTTTCTTCGGATCATTTAGAAGTTTCTCGATATATTGATAACCCAGCTAAGATCCCAAGACCTATGGATATGTCCTTGGATACTACCAAATTATCAAAAGCTATTGGTTTGATACCACCTAATATTGAAGAAAGTATTAGAAGTATTTTAATTTAAAATATGAGAATGATAATTGATCCATCATGGAAGATTCTTTGGAATAATATACCCAGCCATAGAAAGAAGCAATATTCGGTTTTAGTTGTATTGATAGTTTTTTCTTCCTTTGCTGAGGTAATTAGTTTAGGTGCTGTTGTTCCATTTTTACTTGTATTAACAGATCCCATAAAGCTGTTCAGTCATAATAGTTTCACATTTTTTAAAGAGTTTTTTAGTTTTAAAACAGAAAAAGATTTATTACTACCAGTTACTATATTTTTTATGATATCCTCCATAGTTGCAGGTTTAATAAGAATTTATCTTCTTAAAATGACTTTGAACTTATCACATCGTACAGGAGGAGACATTAGCAAGCAAATTTATACGAATGTGTTATATCAAGATTATTTGGATCATATTGAAGAAAATTCCAGTAAATTTATATCTAGCATAATCTCTAAAGCGAACCAAGTTGTAACATATACGATTCAACCTATTATAAATCTCTTCTCTTCATCTTTTATACTTCTCGTAATCTTTACGGCTATGGTAACTATTGATCCCTTTCTTATTTTAGCTTCCTTTGTTACTATTGTATTGCTTTATTTAACATTCGCTGTTGGTGCCAAAAGAAGGCTTCTCGCCAATAGTAAAATAATGGCAGCTGAGTTGAGTAATTTACAAAAAACCTTGGCAGAAGGATTTGGAGGGATACGTGACGTTATTCTGGATAATACACAAGAAGTTTATTTGAACAAATACATCTCATCTGATACACCTTACCGAAATGCTTTAGCAGAAAATGCATTCAAATCATCATCCCCAAAATACTATGTTGAGGCATTCGGCTTGGTAGTTTTTGCATCTTTTGCATATTACTTATCCATTAAACATGGTTCTTTAGTTGAGAGTCTTCCTCTACTTGGAGCCCTAGCTTTAGCGGCTCAGAGAATGTTACCTGTTATTCAAATCTCTTACAATTCTTGGGCTAATTTGAAAACTGGTAAAGCTATCCTGGAAGATGTAACAAAACTTTTAACACTTGAGAAAAAAATTTTTAACCTAAATTCGACTAATGATAAATTATCATTTAAAGATGAATATGCATTAAAATCTGTTTCGTTTCTTTATCCCAATACAAATAAAAAAATTTTGGATAATATTCAATTAACAATTAAAAAAGGGGATAGGATAGGAATTATTGGAAAAACTGGAAGTGGTAAGAGTACATTATTAGACTTGATAATGGGATTGATTTACCCTAGCTCAGGTTTTATCAAAGTTGATGGTACTATATTAAAAAAGGAATATATTTTATCTTGGCAAAAGAATATTGCTCATGTCCCACAATCAATTTTTTTAATAGATGCTAGTATTTCTGAAAATGTTGCATTAGGTATTAAAATCCAAGAAATTAATCTAAAAAGAGTACATGACTGTTTAAAACAAGCTGAGTTGTTGGAATTTGTCAACTCTCTTGAAAGAGGTACAGATACTCTTGTTGGTGAAAGGGGTGTTAAGCTTTCAGGTGGTCAAAGACAAAGAATAGGAATAGCAAGAGCTTTGTATAAAAATGCAGAAGTTTTAATCTTTGATGAGGCTACTAGTGCATTAGATGAAAAAACAGAATCATCTTTAATGAAATCCATTTATAAATTGAACAAGAATTTAACTCTAATAATCGTGGCACACCGACTAACTACTATATCTAAATGTGATTATATCTTTGAAATGGAAAATGGTTCAATAAGAAAGAAAGACTCAATGCTCTCATCCAACCTCCGAAATAGGCTAGGTAAATTAAAGTGATTCCTTATGGTCGCCAAAACATCAATCAAGAAGACATTGACGCAGTCATTGAAGTATTAAAATCTGACTTTCTAACTCAAGGACCAGTCATACCACAATTTGAGAAATCTGTATCCGATTACGTTGGTGTTAAGTATGCGTTTGCTGTTAACAGCGCAACCTCAGGACTTCATATAGCATGTATGGCACTTGGTTTAAAAGAGGGCGATATTGTTTGGACAAGTCCTATATCCTTCGTCGCCAGTGCAAATTGTGCTAAATATTGTGGTGCTGAGGTGGACTTTGTCGATATCGATCCTGTGACATATAATATGTCAATCGAAAGACTGCAAGAGAAGTTAATTGAAGCGGACAAAAAAGGAACATTACCTAAAATTGTGATTCCTGTTCACCTAGCAGGACAAAGTTGTGATATGGAATCGATAAAGAAGCTATCACAACAGTATGGATTTAAAATCATCGAGGATGCTTCTCACGCTATCGGTGGGAGCTACAAAGATAAAAAAGTTGGATCATGCGAATATTCTGATATTACTGTTTTTAGTTTCCATCCTGTAAAAATTATTACAACGGGAGAAGGGGGAATGGTTTGTACAAACCAACAAGAACTTGCCTCCAAACTTTACCGCTTACGTAGTCATGGGATTACGAGAGAACCTACAGAAATGACCCAGGCCCCTGATGGTCCTTGGTACTACCAACAATTAGAGCTTGGATATAACTATCGAATGACAGATATCCAGGCGGCTCTGGGCTTAAGTCAAATGAATCGTTTGGATGAATTTGTATCAAAAAGGCATGATGTTTTCAAAAAATATTCAGCTCTGCTTGGTAGCTTAAAGATTAACTTACCATCTAAAATTCCAGATTCTGTTTCTTCGTTACATCTTTATATAATTAGAGTAAAAACGAACGAGTTTGGTGTTTCCCGAAAAGAAGTTTTTGAACGGTTGCGTGCAGGTGGAATTCTTGTGAATTTGCATTACATTCCAATTTATAGGCAACCCTTTTACAAAAAGTTTGGTTACAATGTTTCGGACTTCATTGAATCCGAAAACTACTATAAGGAAGCAATTAGTTTGCCAATGTATCCTGATTTGGTGGATGACCAACTTGCTTATATACGTGAGACAATCATAAAACCAATCGGCCACCAAACGATATTTTAAGTATGATCTCTAAGATTTGTATCGGTACCGCGCAGTTTGGTCTAAACTATGGAGTCTCAAATTCAGTTGGAATTGTGCCTTTCTCAGAGTGTGAGAAGATCATTGCAGTGGCAAGATCGAACGGAGCTAGAAAATTAGACACGGCGTATACATACGGTAAGAGTGAAGAAACATTAGGTGAAATTGGTGTTAGTGACTTTGAAATTATTTCCAAATTACCTGAAATCAAAGAAAACACTAGGGATGTGAGATCCTTCGTATTTGAGAGCGTTGAAAATTCCTTAGAAAAATTAAAAATCAAAAAATTATACGGCCTTCTGCTTCACAGACCTAACGATTTGATAAAATCTCATGGTGATAAATTGTATGATTGTTTATTGCAATTGAAGGCAAGTTCCCTTGTCGATAAGATAGGCATTTCCGTATATGAACCGGAAGAGTTAATTAGATATGAAAATTATAATATTGATCTAATTCAATTTCCAATGAATCCATTCGATATAAGATTTTATGAATCAAAGGCAATTGAAAATCTATCGAGTCAAGGTGTTGAAATTCATGTTCGTTCTATTTTTTTACAAGGACTGCTTCTTATGTCAAAAGAAGATCGAAAACCATACTTTAATAAATGGGAAAAAAACTGGAATGACTGGCATTCTTACTTAATCGAAAAGAAGATTTCTGCCCTTGAGGCATGTTTAGGTTTTATATCTAAATTTCTTCAGATATCGAATTGGGTGATCGGGGTGAATAGTCTTAGTCAATTTGATGAAATATTAAATGTTACGAATTCACTAAAAAATATCGAGTATAGTATGTTTCCTGAAACTGACGTTGAGCTATTAAATCCAGTTCATTGGATAGGAAAAGTGTAATATGATTTCTGAATTGAGTTTCCCTGATAGAATTTTTAGGGATCGATTGGAAAGGCTACAGTCAAGAAAAGCGTACTCGATAGAGTATGAAAAAATACTCGTTAATAAGATTACACACTCTTTGAACGAAAATCAAAAAGTAGAGATTCATAATGCAATTCAATTTGGTAGAAATTTAAAATATGATCATCCTGGATTAGATTCCAATCAGTATTTTTTGCATCCATTGAGAGTTGCTACATTGGTAACCGATTACATTATTAATTTTAATCTTAATGACCTAATCTGCGCTTTGTTACATAATGCTTTAGAAGTGGCTACTATTAGTCAATCGGAACTTGTGTCTAGTATTGGATTCGGAAATGCAGAGGTCATTAAAATATTGACCGTTGATCGCAATTTACAAGATGACAAGACTTATAAGGCTAAATATTATCAAGAAATTCGTCAAAATGGAACTAGTACGAAAATAAAAGTTTTAGATAAATTCGATAATATTTTTTTGCTTTGTTTGAATCCTTATCCAGAAAAAAGAGAAAAGTATCTTAAAGAAATTCACAAGGAGATAGTGCCACTAGTGAAAGATAAGATTCCAAATCTTTTCGATTATTTTATGGCAGTGGTAGAAGATAGTGAATCGTTAGGTTATTTAACATCTGAAAAATCATACGAGCTTTTTCACCAGGATTTTTCTTCTGCGAAGTAAAAAGTTAATTCAATAGAGTCCAATTGATGAGTTCAAAAAGGGTAGCAGTTATAACAGGCGGAAGTAAGGGGATTGGAAAAGCAATTGCACTAAAGCTTGCTTCTCTACAAGAAACACATATTTGTATTGTTTCGAGATCCGAAGAAAATTTAAAAAACGCTATTCTTGAAATACAAAATGTTTCCTCCTTAGACCATATTTTTATCGCATGTGATGTTTCATCTCCTGGCTCTGAAAAGGAAGTTTTTGAAGCTGTAATACAAAAATTTGGACGAGTCGATATCCTTGTAAATAATTCTGGTGGTCCTCCTCCTGGTTCATTTTTAGAGAAGTCAGAACTGGATTGGAATATGGCAATTGCCAACAACCTCATGAGTGTGATTCGATTCAGCAAGTATATTGCGCCATTCTTTATTCAACAGAAATGGGGTAGAATCTTGAATATTACATCAACACTTGCAAAAGAACCATCGCCATCAATGGTTTTGTCAGCATCCGTGAGGGCAGGTGTATCTGCATTCACAAAAGCCATTGCGGAAGAGTTAGCGATTTATAATATTACAGTAAATACCATTTGTCCTGGTTCTGTATTGACCGAGAGATTAGATTCTTTGGTGAGTGAAGTTGCGGAAAGAAAACAAATTTCAAGAGAGGAACAACTGGAAAAAAGTCAATCGGTAATTCCAATGAAAAGATTTGCGAGCCCATCCGAATTAGCGGAAGTAGGCGCATTTTTAGTTTCGGATGCAGCAAGTTATATTACGGGCCAAAGTTTGATGGTGGACGGGGGTCTCACTAAGAGTTATTTTTAAGAAAGCAAAATGATTTTATTTAGTGAAGATATCTTTAACACCAAAATTCCAACTTTTACAACAGTTTTAGAAAAAGCTGATATAGATTTTTTAAAGGATTTAATAAAAAAAAATTATCCTCAAATTTTTGGAGAAAGTCTTCTTGTTTTTCAGAATCAAGGGAATGAGGTTAATGCGAGTAACTTCCGTATTCAAGTTGATACGCATGAGTATTCCTTAAAGAAGTTTAAGAACTTAAAAGATGAGAAGTTGCTTCGTAAAATTATAAATTTAACAGCATGGCTTACTGAGAAAAATAATCCCTTCCCGTTTGTATTCGAAAATCTCCAAGGTGAGACAATTACGTTTGATCAGGAAAGGTATGTTTACTGTGTATCCGAGTTTAAACATGGACGATATTTTTCTGGTGAATCTTTAGATGAATGTGATACCGTTGCAAAAGCAATCGGTAGAATGGCAAAAACTATTAATTCCTGTCCGCAAAGTCTGTATACGGATAACTTTGTTAAACATTACAATTCGTATACAGAAATATTTCAAGAAATGGAAGAGAGTCGGGATAAATGGCCTCTTTTGTTTGGGGAAGAACTTGCCTTTTTGTTAAAATCGAATTGGAAACTAATTATTGACATTTATTCTGAAGTTTTGAATTTCGAATCAACATATGCCTCTTTAGAGAAAAAGCCTTTTCACATTGACTTACATCCACATAACATATTGATACAAGATAAAAGTATATCATGTTTCTTAGATATAGATTCTTTCTGTATGGATTATATTTTTATTCCTATTTCATTTGGTTTTCAGAAACTCGTAAGGCAGTCTATTTGTTCCATGGGGGCTGCAAAAGATCCAACAAAGTTTAAAACCATTGTTAATTGTTTTTATGAAGGTATTCGTTCTGAATTTCCAAATATTCAGAATGAATTTGCTAACTTGAATTTATATTCTAATATGGAAATCCTTAGAAGGATCAATGGAATTTTTGGGTTAAACTTAAAATCTCAGAACAGAAAATGGAATCATGTTTTGAACATTCAAGTTAAAGGGCTTACGGAATCAAAGTTGATTTTTGACAATATCTCTAAATGACAACCCTGCAATATGATAACATTCAAATTCATTCTACCCGTTTTTATTGTCGAAGATTAACGACAAAAGATGCTACAATAAAATACCTATCCTGGCTCGAGAATGAAAATTCTGCTACGTATATTGCAACGGCCAAACAAACAAATACTCTAAGCGATATACGTGAATATATTTTAGAAAAAAATAAAGCAGACGATACCTTGTTTTTAGCTATCATTTCAAACGAAGATCATGAACACATTGGAAATATTAAATATGATAATATAAATTACTCAACTAAGTCTGCCATCATGGGTATTCTGATAGGTGAAGAAAGATTTCGAGGTAAAGGAGTCGCGCAAGAGATAATAGAAGCAACAGCGAAATGGTTAAAAGAGAATTTGCAAATTTTAAATATTTTTCTAGCAGTAAATAGAATGAATCTCCCAGCCATCAAAGCATATGAGAAGATTGGATTTTTGACAGTTACCACTGATGAATTCAAAGTACAATCTAAAGATGCAATTCCAATGGTTTGGAGAGTTTGATCCTCAAAAGGTTCCACTGGTTTTTTCGATAATATAATGGTAATTTCACTCATTGATGGAATTTTAAAAAAAATAAATATTGAATTTTTATCTAAATTCTTTCGAAAGCTCTACCTTAGAAAATTAATGGATTCTATGCGTGGTTACCGAGTTCTAAAGAGAACGAATCGGTTGCCCTTTCTCCATTCGCTGAGGATACAAATTGACGCGAGAAAGTTAACAGGGATATCTGGTAAGTTAAATAAGAGTGTTTTTTTCGCATCCGATTATGAACCTGAGGTTTCGATTCGGCAATATTTACTTGTTAGGTTATTGCTTTATAAATATGTAAATTTATCATTATTATCCTATTTTGGAAAACCTAAATCAAAGATTCTTCTACCTTTCCCAAAAGAGTGGAGAGATTTAGTTCGGGAGCAAGGTGTATCGATCCACGAAGGACTCAGTAAATTTTTTTGGGGTTTGGAAGTTGCACTACTTTGGATGAAGGGAATTTATGAGATTCTTTCTTTTACTTTGAATACATTAAAGTCCGGTTTTAAATCAATGGAATCGAATGACGGAGCAACTGTTTTTTTCGAAGGTATCAGTTCGAAATGTTTGCCGAGAGTTGGGAAGGACGGAAAAAGTTATGATATCATTTCGTGGTATTTGCAATGGGAGAATAAGAATCCAAACATAAGAACTATTTATCACAATGTGAAGGGTATCAGTGACTTTGAATATCAGAATATAAAAGTATTATACAGAAAAAATTTAATAGCCTTTGGTAACAGTATCCTTATTTCAATACGCCTTTGGCTTTGGTTTTGTAAGGTATTCTTGTCCAATTTGATCGATATAGTTTTAGGTCGATGGTGGAACTTAGTTTTAATCGGTGAATCGTTTTATGCATATTATTTAAGAATTCAAAAACAAGCCGTGCTTTGTAATGACTACATGTTTCAGTCCGATTGGACTTACCGACCATTATGGACTTATGAAGCGGAAAAAAAAGGATCTCGGGTTCTATTTTACTTTTATTCTACAAATTCTGAGGGTATCAGAACGGAAAGTGGATACAAGCCTGTTGATTATGATTGGAGGAGCCTGACTTGGAGTCACTATTTAGTTTGGGATACCCATCAAGCTGAATTTATGCGTCAAGTAATTCCCGAATGGCAAAAAACTGAGATTGTAGGTCCAATTTGGCTTTCGAATAGCGATAAAGAAGTTCCAAAGATAAGTGGAAAAACAATCTCCGTTTTTGATGTGCAACCGATGCGATATTCCATCTACCATATGTTAGGAGCACCATACGAATATTTTATTCCTGATAATGCTATTCGTTTTGTTGACGATATTTGTAGTATAGGTAAGGAATTAGATTTTAAAATTATTTGGAAGAGAAAGAGGGAAGTTGGAAATCATATCCATCCAAGATTTGAGAATTTTTTAAAAAGGAATGAACGAAAAGAAAACGTTATCCTTTTGGATCCTGAAGTGGCTGCGATCCGTCTCATCCAAGAAACAGATATTTGTATTAGTATGCCATTTACTTCAACAGCACTGATTGGTAAACACCTGAATAAACCATCCTGTTATTATGATGCAAGTGGTCTCGTAACCCAAGGCGATAAGGGTGCACATGGCATAGAAATTGTAAGTGGACCAGATGATCTGAGAAAATGGCTATTAAATCAGAAACGACCCTAATCTTGAAAATGGAAAATTCGTTTTGAAATCTTATTTTTTTATTCCAGCTAATAATCCCAAATTTATAGAAAAATCATTTTATCTAAAAAGTGATTTTTTTGTCCTCGATATGGAAGATTCAATCCTTCCTCATCAATTCAATGATTGTTTGGTAAACATTAAATCCGTGAAAGATAAGGAAAAATATTTTATTCGGTTTCCTTTTATAGAAATGGAATTAAATTCTTCTCTGCTTTCGGCTTTCTCGGAATTGATTCATCTTGGTTTTGTAAATTACCTAATTCCTAAATTTTCAAATAGTAATCTTTTAATTTATTTAAAAGATTATTTGCTAAAAATCAATGTCGAACCTGCGAAACTTCGGTTTATCTTACTTATCGAACATCCAGCTGGTCTCTTTCGTCTTCAAGAAGCTTTGGATCGTCAAGATTTGAATATACTGGGATTGGGTTTAGGGTCTCATGACTATGCCAATACTATGGGCATGAAACATACATTGGAAAATATTTCTTTTGCCCGAAATTTTACCTTGAATATGGCAAAAGCTTTTAATATCCAAGCAATGGATTTTGTTTCAACTGATTTGTCCGACCAGACAGTTTTTCGAGATGAATGTTTAAATGGTTTCCAATTGGGTTTCGATGGCAAATTTCTAATTCATCCCAGCCAACTTCAAACGTTCCAAGCACTACAATTTTATAGTGAAGAAGAGGTGGATGATGCAATCCAGGTTTACGATTTAATTCTAAAAATGGAGTCTAAGGAAATTCCAATAGTGAAGTACAGAGATAAGGTTTATGAGAAGCCTCATATCGATCGGATTAAAAAAATAATGGAATGGAGGGCGAATCATGGAGCCAAATAAAATGGGCGCCTACTATGAGGAGTTTGTAGTAGGTGAAGAAATTTTTCACTGCCAATCCAAAACTGTTTTTGAAAGTGATAACAATCTCTTTAGCATGCTAACAATGAATCATCATCCTGTTCATACGAATATGGATTATTGTGAGAAAGAACAACATGGTCAAATTTTGGTGCCAGGCACACTTGTATTTTGTCTCGTAGTCCATTTGTCGGTTATGGATATCAGTGGAAAATCAATTGCTAATTTGGGTTATGAGAACATCGAACATTTAGAGCCAACTTTTATCAATGATACATTATATTCAAAAACCAAAGTTCTTGATAAATGGGAATCTAAATCGAAATCGGACAGAGGGATTCTATATGTCGAAACGACAGGATACAACCAAAAGAACCAAGATGTAATTAGATTCCGAAGGAAAGTATTAGTTAAAAAGAGTCCTAATCTTCTTCCGTAGATTGTTTTTAGTTTTAGATAAATTGTATTTAATGTAAGAAGTATACTTGTAGAAAGTTGGTGAATAGATTTTATGAATACATCTGACAATTTAATGAGAAGTTTGCTTTTTGTTCCTGGGCATAATGATAAGTTACTCCAGAGTGCAGCTTCATCGAAAGCGGATGTTATTCTGTTAGATGTTGAGGATTCTGTTCTTCCTACAAAGAATAAAGCAATCGCCAGAGGAAAGATTCAAGAAGCGATTCAATCGGGGATGTTCTCGAAGACAAATGTATACATTCGAATTAATGAAAGGAATAGTGGCCAAATCTTACATGATGTGTTGGACCTTACAATCGAAGGTGTACATGGTTTTCTTTTTTCGAAAACAAATGATCGGGAAGACATTGTATTCTTTGATCGTCTTTTAGAGAGTATCGAATATCAGAAAAATTTTCCGATAGGAAAGTTCAAAATCATTCCAATACTGGAAACAGCCGCATCTATCGTTAATGCGGATCAGATTGCAAAAGCGTCAAATAGAGTTGTAACCATCGGATTTGGTTCTGAAGATTATGTAAGTGATATAGAAGCTATCAGAGACTTTGACCAGGGTATAAGTATATTCACCGCTAGGTCTTGGGCCTCAACAATAGCACATGCGAATAAAATGCAACCTATCGATGCTGCTTATATTCATGTACATGATCTTTTAGGATTAGAAAAACATTTGGAAAAAGGAAAACTTCTAGGTTTTGGCGGTATGTGGGTGCTTCATCCTAAACAAATTCCTTTAGTTCATAAGTTTTATTCACCGAGTAAAGAGGAAGTTGAAAATGCAGTTGATATTATGCGAATATATGAACTTGCAGAGAAGGATGATAGAGGAGTAGCTATCATTGAAGGTAAGTTTGTTGGTCCTCCATTGGTTGTGGCTGCAAAGAAAATCATTCAAAAACATAAAATGATCCTTTCAAAAGAACGTATTACGGAAGATTAAAATGAAAAAACTTGTAATCATGGGTGGCCAAGGTAACGGGACTGTTGTTGCTCAAATTGTTGAAGACATCAACAAAGTCCAAAAAGAGTGGGAAATTATTGGGTTTCTAAACGATAGAGAAGTCGAGCCGATCAATGGATATCCTGTGTTAGGTAAAGTGGATTCTGTAACGGTGGCTGAGCTTTTAAAAGACAATTCTGTTTTTTTCTTTTATGCTTTAATTTCGATTAAACTAAACTATAAGTATTTGAATAAGCTACACGATCTTAAAATTCCGATTGATCGTTTTGCTCAAGTAATCCATCCAACAGCTGTCGTCTCCAAAGATGCGAAACTAGGTAAAAATGTATGTGTCCAAGCTTTTTCGATTGTCGGGCCGAACGCAAACGTGGGAAATTTTGTCCAAATTTTTGGTCACGCAACGGTTGGGCATAATTGTAAAGTAGAGGATTATGCGTATGTGACTTCCAATTCAATCATTGGAGCTCATGTCCATTTAAAGCAAGGTGCATTTTTAGGTGTCAATTCATCCACTTTAGATCGTGTAACCATTGGCGAGTGGTCTATTGTTGGGCAACACTCCAATGTGATTCGGGACGTGCCTGATTACACAATTGTTGTCGGAAATCCAGCAGCTAAAATCGGGACGGTGGATTGAAATTATACTTTCGCGCCGATGCCAGTTATACAATTGGATTTGGGCATCTCATTCGGTGTATATCCCTCGCGAAAAATTTTAAGAAAACGGATTTCTCTATACAAATTTGTTTTTTGTTACGTCATTCGGAAACGGCGATGGAACAACTTACTTTGGCCAATTTTCAGTATGAAACCATTCCAGACAACGAAGACGAGATTGTTTTTCTTCAAAAATACTTCTTATCAGATGAGAAGGCAATCATCATTTTCGATACGCTGGCAGATTATCCATCTGATTTCATTAAAACACTTTCAGAGCGACATACAACGGTTATGGTTCATCCTTATTCTCGGGGTCGCTTTTTTGCGAGTATCGCTATTTATCCTGTAGGCCATTTGGATGAGAATGTTCTCTTTGAGTTTAAAACATATCAATCGAAAACAAAAATTCTTGCGGGTATGCAATATTGTCTTCTAAATGATGCGATTCTTTCTTTAGAGCCAAGCAGCAATTTTCAATTTCCTCCTAAGATAATCTCAGTAATTGCGGGAGGATCTGACCCCTCAAATACTTTAGATTTAATCTATCAATGGCTATTAAATGCTAATTTAAAAGACTATCAATTTCGTATCCTATTTGGCAAGGCATCCGTCTTTGCTTCAAAGAATATTTCCATTTTGGCAAAGAATCAAATTCAATTTTTACCTTTTTCAATGGAAGAAATACAGAGATCTGATGTAGTCATCAGTGCCTTCGGTGTGACTATTTATGAGTTAGTCTATTTAAGAAAGCCAGTGATTAGTTATGGTCATACGGTTCAACATGCAGAAGCCTCTGAAAGATTCAGTGCCCGACAGCTATGCACAAAAAATATCGGAAATATTTTTGAGCTAAACCAAGAAGATTTTATTCAGCAAATCGACTCCCTCCTAAAAAGTAGAGAGCAATTATCAGACCTATTTCAAAATACAATGGGATTGGTCGATTCATATGGAACAGATAGAGTTTCAAAAACAATATTAGAAACATATTATGAAGAGAAAAGAATTTAAGATTCCTACACAAACCGACCCAGTATTTATAATTGCAGAACTTTCGGCCAATCATAATAATAATTTTGATTTGGCGGTAAAAACTATAGAAGCAATGGCTGAATCTGGAGCAGATGCAGTTAAGATACAAACCTATACTGCTGACTCTTTAACTTTGGATGTGGACAATGAATTTTTTGGACCAAGAAAAGATGGTCTTTGGAAGGGAAAACGCCCCTTTGAAATATTTCAGGAGGGCAGTCTGCCTTATGAGTGGCAACCAAAGTTAAAGACGATTGCGGAAAATCTTGGTTTGGTTTTCTTCTCTTCTCCATTCGATCTTGAGGGTGTAGAGTTTTTGGAGAGGGTAGGAGTTGAGTTATATAAAGTAGCCTCACCTGAAATAAATGATGTACCTCTAATTAGGAAAATTTCAAAAACGGGCAAACCCATGATCCTGTCAACGGGAATGGCAGATGAAGAGGACATTCGGTTGGCAATCGAAACGATTCAAAATACAGGGAAAAATGAATTTGCCATTTTGAAATGTACATCACAATATCCTGCAAAGTTTAGTGATGCCAACTTAAAAACAATACCTGATATGATAGAAAGATTTCAATGTACGGTCGGTGTATCAGATCATTCGGAAGGATATCTTGTTCCCACTGTAGCGG
Organism: Leptospira sp.; assembly: GCA_002786225.1. GTDB lineage: Bacteria > Spirochaetota > Leptospiria > Leptospirales > Leptospiraceae. The sequence continues at coordinate 15,070 of PEQN01000041.1, forward strand.
TATCACTTGGTGCAAAAATTGTAGAAAAACATTTTATCTTAGATCGAAGTTTAGGGGGGATTGATTCGGCTTTTTCAATGGAACAGAAGGATTTTGCAATAATGGTAAAATCAGTAAGAGATGCAGAACAGGCATTAGGTCATGTCGAGTATAAAGTTAGTTCAGAAGATAAATTGAGACGACGTTCTTTATTTGTTGTAAATGATATTGAAGCAGGGGAGCTTTTTACGGAAAAGAATATTCGTTCGATCAGACCAGGGCATGGTTTAGAGCCCAGTCTCTACGACAAAGTGATTGGAAAAAAAGCAAATACCAAACTTCAAAAAGGGACACCACTAAGTTTGGATCTTCTAAACTAGATTTACTATATTTAGATAATAGACTATTAAAAATTTGAGATAAATAATGCACTATTGTAAAAAATGTCTAACGCCTGATACGCGCCCAAATGGTAAATTCAATGAAGAGGGAATTTGTATTCCTTGCGAATATTCTAATAATAGTTCTATCGTAAATTTTGATGAACGTTTGGCCGAACTCAAAAAAATTACGAATAAACTTTCTGCAAGAAATCGAAATAAACGATGGCAATGTATCGTTGGAGTCAGCGGTGGTAAAGATAGCACGAGACAAGCTTTGTGGACAAGAGAAAAATTGGGACTCAATCCTCTTTTAGTGAGCGTAGTCTATCCACCAAAACAGATAGCACAGGTTGGTGCAGACAATTTATCAAACCTTATTAATTTGGGTTTTGATGTTTTAGCCTTGGGACCTGCTCCTAGGCTCTCCAGCGAATTGGTCAGAGAGGCATTCTTTCGATTTTGCAACTGGCTAAAAGCAACCGAGATGTGTTTGTTTGCAGGTGTACCGAATATAGCTATAGAAAGAAAAATCCCTTTGATTCTTTGGGGAGAGAATCCAGCGCTTCAAGTGGGTGATATGGGGACACTTGGTGCCTCCATTTGGGACGGGAGTAATTTAGCAAACTCGAATACGATTGCTGGTGGAGATTTAACATGGTTTACTGAAGTTGCGGGTGATGTGAATAGGTTACCAATGTATATGTATCCTGCAAAAGAAGCTATGGTAAAGAATCGAGTTCAAACTATTTTTCTTGGACCGGCTTGGCCCGATTGGTCTTCCGAGACAAACTCTAGGATTGCACTAGCTCATGGAATTCGCTATCGCGGAGGTGATCCCGCACTTACTGGTGATTTACTCGGGACGCGGATGGTGGACGAAGACTGGACTATAGTGAATATGCTATTGAAGTATTATAAATTAGGATTTTCACGAGGAACGGAACAAGCTAATGCTGCGATAAGGGAAGGATTGATCACCCGTGAGGAAGGGATTCAAATGGCGGAAAAGTATGATGAGGCCTGCGGAGATGAGTACATTGAATCTTTCTGTCGCTACATTCGTATAGACGAGACTACTTTTTGGGCTACTGTTAAAAAATTCACCAACACAAAGTTATTCGATATAACTACAGGGCGCAGACCAAAGAAGAAATTTAAGGTTGGGGTAGGTATGATCGAATGAAAAACATAAAAGTACTCGATTATGGAGCAGGAAACGTTGGATCCATCCTCACTGCTTTCACAAAGATAGGGTATCCACCCTCGATTGCGTTAACTGAGAAAGATATTCTGTCAGCAGATTTATTAGTAATCCCTGGTGTTGGCTCTGCCAAAGCTGCAATCACATCAATGCAGAAAGAAAATTTAAAAGAGAAGCTAAACGAAAGGCATGCTCAAAAAAAGCCTCTCCTAGGCATTTGTTTGGGCGCTCAGCTACTATTCCAATATTTAGAGGAAGCTGACGGTGTTGGTTTGAGTTGGTTCTCAGGCGACGTAAAATCCTTGGGTGCTCCATTGTATTTCAATAATGGTTGGTGTCATTTGAATCCTAAACAATTTAAAGATTCCGGATTGTCTAGAGGACTGAGTGAAACTTCTACTTTTTATTTCAACCACCAGTATTACTTTCCGATGAGCAAAAGTTATAAAAGCATATCCATTCTTGAATTGGAAGGGAAGGGTGCTATATGTTTGAAAGACCATCTATGTGGAATTCAATTTCATCCGGAAAAAAGTCAAAAATCCGGCTCATTAATTTTGAGAAATATTCTAGAGGATCATTATGGCTTCTAAACGACTTATCGCATCGATTTTTGTAAAAGATGGAATAGTTGTCAAATCCTATGGGTATAATTTCTGGCGTCCCGCTGGACATTTGGCAACCGCCTTACAAAATTTAGATCGCTGGGCTGTGGATGAAATTGTTGTTCTTGATATATCAAGAAATGGTAGAATAGATAAAAGGATTCTAGGCGAAATCAAAAAATCAAAAATATCAACACCGTTAGTTTACGGGGGTGGAATTCGTAGCAATGATGATATTCATGAATTGCTGAATGTTGGTTGCGATCGAATGGTATTAGAAACACTTTTAATCGGTCATGAAAAAGTATTATATGAGATAGCAGATACAGTTGGTAATCAAGCCTTGATTGGTTCTTTGCCTATCACTCATGTTGATGGTAACTTATTTACTAATTTTAAATCCTTTGATCATACAAATCAGAACACAAGTCACTCAAGATTATCGATTTCTGAAGCATTAGAAATGTATCGTAAATTACCAATTTCCGAAATTTTAGCAATTGATACAGATAACGAAGGTAACCATGGTTCATTTTCCCAGAAGTTATTTTTGGTAGTATCCAATTTGATGAAGAGTGAAAATGATAAAAATTTGATCTGGTTTGGCGGACTCGATATAACTAAATCAATCGAATTACTTAAATTTTCTAAAACAGTTGGTATTGTTTTCGGAAATGTCAACTTTGAATTTGAATTGAAAATACCTTTCATTCGTCAAGAATTACTGCGATCGGAAGCGTCCTCTGTTTTGAGACAGACAAATTTTTATTAGGAATCAATTCATGAAAGAATGTATACGCTGCCTTTATACATCTCAACATCCTTTTGGTTTGGACTTTAACTCCGAGGGACTTTGCACTGGTTGTATCACACATGATGAAAAGTTTACTTTGGATTGGGACAACCGATTCAAAATTCTAGAAAGTCGTGTTAGTGAAATATTAGCAGCTAAGGATCGAAATGCCCAATATGATTGTGTAATTCCCATACGAGGTACTCCCGAATACTTTTATGTAGTCGACGTAATGAAAAACAAATTGGGCTTAAAGCCTCTCGTGGTTGCATATAACACACAGTTTAATAGTGAACCAGGTGTTCGTAACGTTGATTTGATACGAGAAGTTTTTGATGTGGATTACGTTCAATACACCAGTAGTCCCACCATATACAAAAAACTAATTCGCGAAACATTAAATAAATTAAATTCTATGCGGTGGCCATTTTTGGCAGGTTATACGCAATTTCCTGTTCAAATTGCGGCGGAAAAAGGAATTCCTTTGGTGGTTTGGCCGTACCACCAACCAACTGAACAAGCTGGTATGCATTCATATACCGAGTTGAATGAAATGACTCGGAGGGGTAGGCATGATTTCGATTTGATGGGATTAGAGCCCCATGAATTGATTGATGTGGGGACTTTGATTCATCCTTCTGAGGTTGAAGACATTCACTATCCTTCCAATAGTGATCTAAAAAAGAATAGTATAGTTGGTATTTATTTAAGTAACTATATGCCTTGGGATAGCAGAAGATACAGCGAAGAAATGATTGCAAAGTATGGAGCATCGGCGGCCAAAAACAAAAGAACTTTTGATACTTATGATCGAATCGATGATAAAACTTATATGACGATTCATGATATTCTAAAACAGGCAAAACTTGGATACTCTCGTGTAACAGATAACTTATGTCGAGAAATCCGATTTAAAAGAATATCAAAGGAAGATGCACGTAACATTGAAAAATACTACCAAGCGAGTTATCCAAAGAAAGAAATCGAATTCTTTTTAAAATGGCTTGGGATGAAATATGAAGGTTTTAAGTGGTATTTGGACCATCTGCCCCATTCAGTCAATGAGGAAGAAACCGATACAGTTACTCTCAATGAGGTTCAAAGAAAATTTATAGATTCATTCATTGTAAATCACGCAGATGTGCACCAAACAGAAGATTATATAGTTTACGGTAAAGGACTTTGGGTATGAAAATTATTGCAGTAATCCAAGCTAGAATGGGTTCGACTCGCCTTCCGAATAAGGTAATGAAGCAAGTAAACGGAGTTCCTTTGATAGAACTCTTAATTAAGAGGTTAAGTGGTGCCAAACTTGTGAACCAAATTATGTTGGCAACTTCGACGGATGATAAAAATATCCCTTTAGTCAATCATGTCAGATCTCTTGGTTATGATGTTTTCCAAGGGAGCGAAAACGATGTTCTATCTCGTTATTACCATGCCGTAAAGGATATCAAACCAGATGCAATTGTTCGGATTACTGGTGATTGCCCGTTAGTTGATCCTAAAATTGTCGATCAGATCATAGAGACCTTTTTAGAAAAAAAAGTAGATTATGCGAGTAATACAATCAAACCAACCTACCCAGATGGGATAGACGTATCCATGGCATCCTTTCAAGCTTTGGAACGAGCATTTAAAGAAGCAACAAGTGAGTTCGATCGGGAACATATTATGCCATACATTAGAAATCCCGAAAAATTCAAATTAGCCAATGTAGAGTATGAAGAAGATTATTCTAAAGAAAGATGGACAGTGGATGAACCCGAAGATTTTGAAGTGATTCAAAATGTCTTCAACCACTTCCATCCTAGAATTGATTTCAGTTGGTTAGAAGTTCTACAGCTCCTAAAGGATAGGCCCGAATTGTTTGCAGCTAACAGAAAGTTTATGAGAAATGAAGGATCCGTGATGGGAAATGGACAAAAATTGTGGCGCCGTGCCAAACGAGTGATTCCCGGAGGGAACATGCTCCTTTCAAAACGAGCAGAAATGTTTCTCCCGGAACAGTGGCCCGCTTATTTTACAAAAGCCAAAGGTTCTAAGGTTTGGGACCTAGATGGAAAAGAATATACGGATATGCTGTTTGCTGTGGGAACGAGTACCCTTGGATATGGGAACGAAGAAGTAGATTCTGCGGTTGCGAAGGCGGTAACCGATGGAACAATGAGCAGTTTGAATTGCCCTGAGGAAGTTTATTTAGCGGAAAAGCTAATTGAACTCCACCCATGGGCAGAAATGGTTCGTTTTGCACGCTCTGGAGGAGAAGCCAATGCGATTGCCATTCGGATTGCTCGTGCGGCAAGTGGTCGTGAGAAAGTTGCCTTTTGTGGTTATCATGGTTGGCATGATTGGTATTTAGCCGCAAATCTTTCCGACGGAACGGGTTTGAATGGGCATTTGTTGCCAGGACTAGAGCCGAACGGCGTTCCCAATCAATTGAAGGGAACTGTATTGCCATTTAATTATAATAAAATAGAAGAGTTGGAAGCTCTGATCAAAAATCACGATATCGGTGTGATTAAAATGGAGGTTTCGCGAAACCTTGGACCTGAAGATAATTTTTTACACAAGGTGCGTGATCTTGCAACAAAACACAATATTGTGCTTATTTTTGATGAATGTACTTCTGGCTTTCGACAGACTTTCGGTGGGCTACATAAATTCTATGGTGTAGAGCCTGATCTTGCTATGTTCGGAAAGGCACTTGGCAACGGTTATGCGGTCACTGCTACCATCGGTAGGAGAAAATTTATGGAGGCCGCACAGTCGACCTTTATCAGTAGCACTTTTTGGACAGAGCGAATCGGGGCAGTAGCGGGTTTAAAAACTTTGGAAGTAATGGAAAGAGTTAGATCCTGGGAAATCATCACGGAAACTGGCAAAGAGATTGCAAAAATTTGGGAAAATTTAGGCAAAAAACACAGTATTCCAGTTAGACCCTTTGGACTACCAGCTTTGATCAAACTAGCATTTGACACACCGAACGCTTTAGCATATAAAACAATCATGACACAAGAGATGTTAAAACGTGGATTTTTGGCGTCTAATATCGTTTATGTAAGCACTGCACACACGAAGGAAGTTTTATCTGCGTATACTTCAGCTCTTGACGAAGTATTCGGAATCATAAAGGAATGCGAGGATGGCAGAGATGTTCAAACAGTTTTGAACGGACCAATTTGCCATGCCGAATTTAAAAGATTAAATTAATAGAATATAACACCAAAGGAAACCCATGACACCCAAAACAATTGAAGTCGGTTACGGAAACGTAACCAAAGTAAAAATCGGAGCCAAGCTTCCACTAGCCTTTATTGGTGGTCCTTGCGCTATTGAATCCAAAGAACATACCTTTATGATGGCTAAGCGCGTAAAGGAAATCTGCGACAAAGTGGGAGTTCCCTGGATATTCAAAGCCTGCTATGATAAAGATTGTAGATCAGCTCCCGATAGCTTTCATGGATTGGGTGTAGAAGGTGGACTTCAAATCCTTGCTGATGTGAGAAAAGAATTTGGAATCCCTGTTACGTCTGACTTCTCAGATCCATCATGGGGTGCGGCAACAGGAGAGGTTTGTGACCTTGTTCAAGTTCCAGCTTACCTGTGTCGGCAAACATCCATTTTACGAGCAGCTGCAGAGACCGGGCGCCCCGTTCATTTAAAGAAGGGACAATTTATGAGTCCTTGGAATATGAAAAATTCTGTTCGAAAGTTAGAAGCTCATGGATGCAAAGCGGTAGTACTCACAGACCGTGGAACCTTCTTTGGTTATAACATGTTAGTGAATGATTTTAAATGTTTCCCAATCATGGCAGAAACTGGATACCCAGTTTGTTTTGATGCAACTCATTCCATTCAGTTACCAACTTCTATGGGGAATATATCAGGTGGGCAGAGAGAATACATCCCTCATTTGGTTAGAGGCGCTTGTGCAGTTGGAATCAATGCATTGTTTATGGAAGTACATAACGATCCTCCAAATGCAATGAGTGATGCAAACACAGTTATGGATATCAAATATCTAGAAAACGTGTTATCACAAGCTAAGTTTATGCACGAACAAAGATTGGAGTTACTTGAAAAATTTGGAGAAGACAATGTCCACAGAGATTAATCGAAATAAACCAGTACAGGATGTAATGATTCCTTTGGATAAATTTCCAGTTCTTAAAGAAAATACGATTTTCAAAGAAGCCCTGGAAGCTATGAGCAAATTCAATCTAGGAATTGCCTGCATAGTGGACACAAGCGGAAAACTTTTAGGTCTTGTCACAGATGGAGATATTCGAAGAAAACTTCTCAAAATCCAAAAACCTTTTTCGGCTCTTTTTGTAGATGATGCCCTAGATCATTGTATCAAATCACCTGTAACTATTTCCCAAGATTCTAAACTCATCGAAGCTGTAGAAGTAATGGAAGCCAAGCATGTTTGGGATCTTCCTGTAGTTGATAGCTCAGGAAAATTAATAGGTCTCATGCATTTGCATCCTGCTGTAAAAGCGATACTTTCGTAATTAAGCTTTTAATAGAATGATTTTTTCATCAAAGGATGCAATCTACTATTTAGTGAATCATTTGGATCAGGATGATCCTGCTACTTCATCCCATTGGAGGAAATATCATAAAGATTTTAAAGTTGCGGATAACCTTGATATTTCAGGGATTATTGGTTTCGGAGGAAATTCCAAGCAATATAAAGGTTTAAAAAAATGGATTCATTTAGGTTTTCAAGCTAGATACAGAGTCTTAGGTAAGGTCTTTTCTTACTTTAATGATATCGATGCTATTGCGTTAAAAATGACCCAGATGCAAGGTAGAGCTTATGACTTAGATGTTTTACGTCAAACTCTATCATTATCATTTTTAATGGATAATCTTAAATGGAATCCATTAGATACAAAAGATAAAACAGTGGCAGTAATTGGTGATGGGTTTGCTTCCATGTCACTTCTGCTCCTTCTAAGTGGGTTTGCAAAGAAAGTAATTCTCGTAAATTTGAGTAAGACACTTTTAGTTGATCTTATCTTATTGAATAAATATTTTGATCAAGATTCATCCAAAACGTTTACTTTGATTACAAATAAAGAAGATATTCCACACACAGAAAATGCAGATCTTGTAGCTATCCAAGCAACGAACCATGAATTGTTGAGATCCTTCCCCATCGATCTTTTTATAAACATTGCATCAATGCAAGAGATGAATCCAGATACAATATCTTCTTATTTCAGTGACTTTAGAGTAGTAGCTAATAAGAGAGATTCTTATTTCTATTGCTGCAATCGAATAGAAAAAACATTTCCAGAGGGAACAACTGTAAGATTCAATAATTACCCATGGAAAGATTCCGATATAATATTGTTAGATGAACTATGTCCATGGCACCAGCAATATTATTCAATAATTCCGCCTTTTTACCATCCGTATGATGGGCCAATTCAACATCGTTTTGTGAAACTTTCAGGAGATTGAATAGAATATGAATTCCATTTTTGAACGAAGAAAAATACTTAAATCAAAACTAACCAACCGAGAAAGACTTTTTGCTGGTTGGGTTTCTTATGCTCATCCATCGATCACGGAAACATTCGCAGGAGCTGGTTTTGATTTCATTGCAATTGATATGGAGCACGGGACTGTTTCATTGGAACAAGCACAAAGAATCATAGCAGCTGCACAAGCAGAAGGTAGCCTTTGTCTACCCAGACCAGTGTCCCACTCCAATGACTGGACCAAGCCTCTTCTCGACTCTGGTGCTGATGGAATGTTGTATCCTATGGTTCAGACGAAAGAAGAAGTTCGAAATCTCATTGATATAAATAAATATCCGAAAGAGGGAAAGCGTAGTTTTGGAGTGAACCGAGCGCAAAACTATGGTTTTATTTTTGATGAATATGTTGAAAATTGGAACGCGACATCTTCTTTAATCCTTCAGATTGAATCCATAACTGCTGTAGAAAACATTGATTCACTTCTTTCCTTTCCTGAGGTAGATGGAGTTATGATAGGACCATACGATATGTCAGGTTCGCTAGGTGTGCCAGGTCAAACGACCCATCCATTGGTTCTCGAGGCTTCTAAAAAAGTTATCCTCTCTTGTGAGAAGTATGGAAAAAGTTGTGGCTCCCAAATTGCGGATGTTACTGAAGAGGCGATGAAGAAACATTTTGACCAAGGATATACATATTGTATACTTGGATCTGATCTTTTTGTCCTATGGAAATGGGCAGAAAGTATGAAAAAACTTATGGAAAGCTTTAAGTAGGTAGGATTTTGAACGGATACATTGATAAACTTTTCAATTTAGAAAACAAAGTAGCAGCTATCACAGGAGCCGGCGGACATCTTTGTGGAGAAATGGCAAAAGGTCTTGCGCGTGCAGGTTGTAAGGTAGCAATTTTAGATCTCCGTTTAGAAAAAGCTGAAAAAGTAGCGGAAGAAATTGAATCGGAAGGCTATCCTAAACCTTTCGCACTTGCTTTGGATGTTACCAAAAAAGACCAACATGAATCTGTTTTAGCCAAAATATTAGAAGTTTATAATGATTTGGATATCGTAATCAACGGTGCTGGTATTAACGGCCCAAGTCCCTTCTTTGAGATATCATTGGATGAGTGGAACTCTATATTAGATTCTCAAATTACAGGAACCTTTTTGGGTTGCCAAGTCTATGGAAAGTATCTGGTAGAAAAAGGGAAAGGCTCTATCATCAATATCTCTTCGGCATCTTCTGGTCCTCCTTTGTCAAAAGCATTTACATATTCCGTTGCAAAAGCAGGAATCAAAAATCTCACCCAGAACCTAGGAAGAGAATGGGGCAACAAAGGAGTGCGAGTGAACGCAATTCGTCCAGGGTTCTTTCCTACGGAATGGAATCGAAAGAACTTTATTACTCCAGAAAGAGAAAAAGCAATCCTTGGCCATACACCGATGAATCGCTACGGAGAACCATTCGAACTCATTGGAGCTATCCTTTGGCTAGCCTCCGATGCCGCTAGTTTTGTAACGGGAGCGGAGATTGAGGTTGATGGTGGCTTCAGTTGCATGACGATATGAAAAATATATGCAAATATTTAAAATTATAAAAAAAGAAATATTGCTTAATCTTGAGTTTTTTATCTCGCTTGCACCAGGTAGTATAGGTAATTTTCTTAGAAGGTTATATTATAAAATACGATTAAAAAGTCTTGGAGAAAAAACTACATTTAGTCAATTTATTGTAATTGAAAGTCCTGAAAATATAACAATAAATAATAATTCATCGATTGGTTCCTATAATTTTTTTACGGCTAATGGCGGTGAAATAGAGATAGGAAAACAAGTTTCCTTTAATAGAAATGTGCATTTAAATGCTTCTGTTGGTGGAAAAATTTCTTTAGGTGATTATTGTTTAATCGCTCCTAATGTTGTAATGAGAACAGCAAATCATAATTATGATGAGATTCAAAAACCTATCCGTTTTCAAGGTCATACCATAGGAAATATAATTCTAGAAAATAATGTATGGATAGGTAGTAATGTAGTTATTTTAAAAGACGTTAGAATTGGTGAAGGTTCTATTATTGCATCTGGTTCAGTTGTAACTAAAAGTATTCCACCTAATGTGATTGCAGGTGGAATACCAGCAAAAATTATTAAAAAAAGGATATGAATCAAAAAAGTAAAGTAATTTGTCCATGTTGTAAATCAAATCAGATACATAAAATTAGAGAATATAATGGAAAATCTGAAAATTTTAAAGATAAATCTATTGTTAAGTGTAAAAACTGTGGATTAGTATTTGCATATCCAAGCTTGACTGATGAAGAATTAGAGATTTATAATTCTTCTTATTTCTTAAATGCTCATGGAGGCAATTCAACTCATCCTATAGCCTTAGCATTCCATTCAGCGATCAATAAAATTCGTGCTAATCATGTTCTTGATTATGCTAAAGGCTCTGGAATTAAAGTAAAGAAGGTATTGGAAATTGGTCCAGGACTAGGCTTTATTTTAAAATATTTCCAGAATAAACATCCTGAAGTTGAATATAGCATAATTGAATCTGATTTAGAAAATTTAAGCAAATTAAAGAAAATTGCATTTTCCTATTATAAAGATTTAGATGATGCTCCTAAAGATTATTTTGACCTAGTAGTTGTTTCTCATGTTTTAGAACATACAAATGATCCGGTTGCATTCACATCTAAGCTTATCGAAAAGATAAATAGGGATGGAATTTTGTTTATAGAAGTGCCTAATGAAGATTATAAATTTAAAAATGAGGATGAGCCCCACTTACTTTTTTTTAATAAATTTTCAATGGGAAAGTTGCTAGATCAATTTAGTCTAAAAAGAGTCTTAATTACTAATCATGGTCCCGCGATAGAGGAAGGATTTTTTAATAAACTTATCATCCGGCTTTATCACTTAATAGACAGTATATTAACAAAATTCAAAATTTTAATACCTGTTCATTTTTTTTATGGATCCCACAAGAAATTTTTGTCCAATCGAGAGATAATATCCATTATACCTTTCGATGCAATCATTAGCAAAGATTATCCA
>PEQN01000042.1 GCA_002786225.1 Leptospira sp.
CGAAATTATAAATTCGGATACTTTTTTTAAGGTTTATCGTGCAAACTGTTCTAGAATATTGATAAAACTTGTTTATTTTTAATATAATTTAATTATAAAATTTTTATAAATTTAATAAAATATTTTTTAATAGACAATAAAATAGAACTATGTAAGTTTTACTTTACATTTTTCGTCTAACCCAAGCACTGAGTTGCTTTAATGACGAGAAAGTATAAATAAAAAGTGAATCATAATAAATGACTGAAATCAAAGAAATAATGGAAGAAAATGATCAGCTTACCAACAAGACTATCTTACTTGTGGAAGATGAACCCATAATTGCTATGAATCAGAAGTTGATTTTGGAAAAATTCGGATATAAGGTCATTACCGCACGTGATGCTAACCGTGCTTTTAATACACTTTCTAATCCATCTTCTGTACAATTAGTACTAATGGATATCAATTTGGGAGAAGGAATGGATGGAACGGAAGCTGCTAGACAAATTTTAGAAAAGTGGGATCTTCCAGTTGTTTTTCTTTCGAGTCACAGTGAACCTGAAATTATTAACCGAATTCAAACTATAACATCCTATGGATATGTTATGAAAAATTCTGGTTATTCTATTTTACAAAATTCTATTCAGATGGCTTTTAAACTTTTTGATGCAAAGAAGAAACTACAAGATAGTGAGAACCGATACAAATCTATCCTTGCAAATATAAAAGATGTCTTATTGGTTCTCAATAAAGATTTATCTATACGTTATACTAATTCGAATTTTGAAAAGTACTTTGGATGGAAAGAAAAAGAAATTCTTAACTCTATTTTTACTTTGAGATTGGATCCCGTTGACCAAGCTTTCTTTGAGCTAGCTATTAAAGAAATTTCTATTAGAGAAGGCTTATTTAAAACGATTGAAGTTGGAATGAAAGATTCTTCTGGCACGCATAGAATTGTTAATTTGACTATTACGAATGCTATGTCTACTGAGGGGATCAATGGAATCTTAGTTGCCTTTCATGATCTCTCAGATGTTAAGAAAAATGAAACTCATTTGAACCGAATTGAATCCCTTCTAAAAACAACCCAAAGACTAACGCGTGTTGGAGGTTGGGAAGTCGATTTAAAATCGAATAAAATATTTTGGACAGAGGAAACATATCGAATCCATGATTTGCCTTTGGATATGTCTTTTGAATCAAATGAAGAATGGATTCGCAAAAGTATAACATTTTTTAAGCCGTCCGACCAAGTTATTTTGAATCAGGCTTTTGAGGACTGCATACAAAATGGAACTCCCTATGATCTAGAGCTAGAGTTTGTATCTTACAAAGGTGCCAAAAAGTGGATACGGACAGTTTCTGAACCAATCCTTGTTCAAGGTAAGGTCGAAAAAGTTCTAGGTTTCATAATGGATATTACGGAAACGAAAAATACTCAACTTGCATTGCAATCTAAAAATGAAGAATTTGCTACTGTAAATGAAGAGTTAACTGTTACTATAGAAGAACTCGAAGCGGCAAATAATGATTTAATACGAAGTAACGAAGAAGTTTTTGAATTAGGACAGATTGTATCCAAAGAAAAAATTTTCACTGATGCTATCCTAGAAAATTCTCCTGGCTTACTAGCTGTCTTCAATTCAAAAGGAGAATTAATCCAATGGAATAGGCAACTAGAAATTTCTTTAGATTTATCTAGTAAGAATTTATTGCAATTGTCTGTTTCTGAATTTATAAATTTTGGAGATGGCAAAAATTGGCTGGATTTTATTCATCAATTTGAATCTAAAAAAACAATTGAAACAAACTATCATCTTCGTCTAAAGAATGATAAATTCTTATCTATTCAATCCAACTGGGTCGCTTATGAAATGAATGGATCCATATTTTTCATGACTTTAGGCTTTGATAAGACAGATCTATTTGCAACTGAAAAAAAATTAAAAGAAAGTCAAATACGGTTTGAAAGAGTTTTTGAAAATGCTCCCTTTCCTATGATCATTCATACAGATGATGGAGTGATAGAGCATGTAAATTCAACATGGAAAGAGCTTACAGGATACAAAGAAGACCAGCTCAAAACAGTCAATGATTGGACCAGACTCGCTTATGGTTCAGAGCATGAGATTGTTAAAGAAGTGATTGACGAACTTTATCAATTAGAAGGCAAGAAGAAAGATGGTGAGTTTACGGTTCGTACAAGTTCAGGCAAAGAATTAGTTTGGGATTTTAGTTCTGCTTACTTGGGCAGATTAGAAGACAATCGAAAAGCAATACTAAGTATAGCAAATGATATTACAGAAAGGAAGATTCATGAAAGTAAAATCCAATCTTTATTAGAAGAGAAGGAACTAATTCTTAAGGAGGTTCACCACCGAATTAAAAACAATATGAATACGATTCATAGCTTACTTTCCTTACAAATGTCAAAGATAAATGATTCAAAAGAGAGAGATGCTCTCCAGGATGCAGCAAATCGTGTTCAAAGTATGATGCTTCTTTATGAAAGGCTTTACAAGGATTCAAACTTTAACACAATTTCTATCCAATCTTATCTCCCTAATCTTGTTGATCAGATTCTTTTGAATTTTCCAAATGCTTTCAGTGTAAAAGTTGTGAAAGACATAGATGATATTGTACTTTCTGTAACCAAGCTTCAATCTCTAGGCATTATAGTTTATGAAATACTTAGCAATTGCATGAAATATGCTTTTGTTGGTATTTCCAACTGCGAGATTTCTTTTTCAGCTAAGCTCTCTGATAAATATTTTATTTTGGAAGTCAAAGACAATGGAATTGGCTTACCTGAAGGTATGGATTATTCTAATTCCACAGGATTTGGATTGATGCTAATCAATGGATTGGCTACTCAGTTAGGTGGAGAGCTAACTTTTTCTAATGTAAATGGAACAAAAGTTAGTCTTTTAATTGAATTATCTCACCTTTCTTAAGGATTCTCATTGAATTAAGTTGTCTTTTTATCTAAGAATTTCTCCTTGCAAGTATGCTTAATTCGATTTTACTGGTAATGAACCCCTTAAACCAACATTAACTATGATTTAATCAAGAAATTATTTCTTATTTTAACAATTTAAAAAATCTAAGTTACTTGAATGTGAGAATTATAAATGGAAATTGAAAATATTGAATTAAGTCTTCTAGCACTTGAAGATTACCAAGAATTAAAAGAAGCTATGATTGAAGCTTATAAGGAAATGCCTAATTCTTATTGGAAAGAAGAGCATATTAAATCTTTATTAAGCCGTTTTCCCGAGGGTCAGGTTGTAGTTAAAGTTAACAAGCAGATTGCAGGATGCGCTCTTTCAATCATTGTTGAATACGATCAGTTTGACGATCGCCACACTTACAAACAAATTACAGGTAACTATACTTTCAATACTCATTCCAAAAATGGAGATGTTTTATATGGTGTAGATGTTTTTATAAAGTCGGAATATAGAGGTTTAAGGCTTGCTAGACGACTTTATGACTATCGAAAAGAGCTATGTGAGAGATTGAACTTAAAAGGCATAGCTTTTGGTGGGAGAATTCCCAACTTTCATAAATACTCAGACAAACATTCACCTAGGGAATACATTGATAAGGTCAAGCGAAAAGAAATCCATGATCCAGTTTTGAATTTTCAAATATCCAATGATTTCCACCCAGCCAAAATCATTAAAGGCTACTTGGAAGGGGATGCTGAGTCCAATGAGTTCGCAGTTCTTCTCGAATGGGATAATATTTATTACGAGAAGCCATCCAAGAATGTGATTCCTAATAAAACATTAGTTAGGCTTGGATTAATCCAATGGCAGATGAGACCTTACAAAGATCTTGACGAATTAATGCAACAAGCAGAATTTTTTGTGGATGCAGTTTCTGGATATAGATCAGACTTTGCTATGTTTCCTGAATTTTTCAATGCACCATTAATGGCAGAGAACAATCACCTTTCTGAAGCAGAAGCGATTCGAGAATTAGCGAAACATACCTCTAGTATTGTAGAGCAATTTGCTAAGTTGGCTATTTCGTATAACATCAATATCATTACTGGTTCCATGCCCGAAATTCAGAAAGGTAGACTTTACAATGTAGGCTACCTTTGCAAGAGAGATGGAAGTATAGAACGCTTTGAGAAAATTCACGTAACACCTGATGAAGCAAGAGTTTGGGGAATGGAAGGTGGATCAGAGTTAAAAGTTTTTGATACAGATTGTGGAAAGATAGGAATCTTGATTTGTTACGACTCTGAATTTCCTGAACTGAGCAGACTTCTTGCCGACCAAGGAATGAACATTTTGTTCGTACCTTTTTTAACAGATACACAGAATGGTTTCTCAAGAGTTCGGAATTGTTCTCAGGCTAGAGCCATAGAAAATGAATGTTATGTAGCTATAGCGGGTTCTGTAGGAAATCTTCCTAAGGTTCATAACATGGACATTCAGTACGCTCAGTCTATGGTATTCACACCTTGTGATTTCTCATTTCCAGCAAATGGTATTAAGGCAGAAGCTACACCGAATACGGAGATGATTCTCATTGTTGATGTGGATTTGGATTTACTCAGAGAGTTAAATCAGTTTGGAAGTGTAAGAAATCTAAAAGATCGAAGAAAAGATATTTTTGAATTAAAAAAGTTATAACTTTATTTGAAATATTTCTGAAGGTTAGGTATGAATCCGAATACAACTTGTCCGCACCATCTTGTCATGCCATGAACTGTCATAATTTCAAAGAAAAATTCTTAGGATATATATAAAACCAAGATAAGAATGAATATTGTGAAAAGAATTTATCTTCATCTTATAAAAAAATCAAGATTTTACTTGAAATTTTGGAAAATAGTAATTCAATGCTAGAACATGAATATGGGAAAAAAAATATTATTTTTATTCATTGTATTATTCTCCATTCCACTACTTGCCGCCTTATTTATCACTAAGGATTATGTCGTAGAAAGAGAAATTATAATCAATAAACCTTCTACAGAAGTTTTTAATTTTATTAAGCTTCTTAAAAATCAAGAGCTCTATTCAAAATGGGCTACTATGGACACTGAAATGAAGCGAACCTACAAAGGTACAGATGGTACAGTTGGTTTCATTGCCGCATGGGATAGCCTAAAAGATGATGTAGGCATGGGCGAACAAGAGATCATAGGCATGGAAGAAGGATCTCGAATCGATACAGAACTCCGATTTATAAAACCTTTTGAATCTAAAGATAATTCTTATTTAATTACAAAAAAAATAGATCCGAACACTACCAAAGTAATATGGGGATTTAAAGGACACATGAATTATCCTATGAATTTAATGCTAGTATTCATGGATTTTCAATCCTTGATAGGCAATGATTTCTCGGAAGGTTTGCAGAATTTGAAAGTTCTATTAGAGAAGAAATCGTTGAAATAAGAGATTTACTACGATTTCTTCATTTTTCCGATGAACTAAGCAATCTACAGAGTTCATAGCCTGTAGATTGTAATTTGATTTTTGCAATTTTTATTGCATACATAGAATAAAACATAAGTTAGCTGATAATTGTCACAGATTTTCTTATTGCTTGTCTAATTATTATTAAGAAAATTACAAAGGAAATACTATGAAAACTTCAACACTTTTCAGATCAATAAGTTTAGCTTTATTGCTAAGCACACTATTGCTTGGCTTAGGAATCAATTGCAAAGAGACTTCCCAATCCGACTCTATAATGGAAGTCGCAGTTTACAAAATAAAAAAAGACCAGATCCAGAACTCAGCTGAATTTACCAAAACTGTGGATGTATTTTTACAAACACGCAAAGGCTTCATCTCTATCCAAAGATTGCAAGATGTAAATGATCCCTCTATCTTTACTGATCTAGTTCAATGGAAGACGAAAGAAGATGCAGAACTATCTGCAAAAGCCAGTGAGACGGATGCAAGTTTGGTTCCATTTTTTGAAGCAATTGAAAAGATGATCCACTTTGGTCACAATCTGCCCACGAATTCTACAACCAAATTATAGAGTGCTTGGCTATGAATCAGATTTTTGATCCCAATTATTCAGATTCAGAAGACAAGACCTTGATTCAAGAAGCAATAGGCGGATCTAGGTCCGCCTTAGATACTCTAGTTAGGCGACATTTTGATTTCATTTATAATGTTGCACTTAGATATGTTCTAAGTCCTGATGATGCAGAAGACTTAACACAAGATGTTTTGGTGAAAGTGATTACAAAACTCTCTCAATTTCGTCATGACTCTGATTTTAGAACTTGGTTGTATAGAATTGTTTTCAATCATTTTCTAACAATGAAAAAGACTAAGATGGAAAATGTTGTTTCGAATTTTGATCAGTATGGAGCTGGGCTTGACTCAATTCCCAATCAGGATCTTTCGATTGAAGAAGCATTTAGTCTTAAGGAAGAGGTAATTGATGCCAAGCTTTCTTGTATGACAGGAATGCTCATGTGTCTTTCTAGAGAGCAAAGGTTGGTTTACATCTTAGGAGAATTTTTTGAAATGGATAGCTCTTTGGGATCTGAAATATTCAGCATCAGCCCAGAAAATTATAGAAAGCAACTTTCTCGAGCGAGAAAAGATTTATACCAATTTATGAATCAAAAATGTGGTCTCATAAATCTGGATAACCCATGTCGTTGTCCCAAGAAGACCAAGGGCTTCATAGAAGCTGGCTGGGTGAATCAAGAAAATCTTCAATTCAATAATCACTTTAAACAAAGTATCCATGAGCTGGTCCTTACCAAATCCAATTCCTGCGATACCTTAATGGAAGAAAAATACGGAAGTCTCTTTAAAGATCATCCCTATTACAATAAATCCAGCTCCAAAGTTAAAATTCTGGAATTTACCAAAGACTTAGAGGCAAAAAAGATTTTTGATTTTTAGAGAAAGTTCATTTTTTATGAAAAATTTTACATGCAAAGCTACAAAAAATTCCAATCTTCCATCCTTTTCTATTTTTAAATTTCATGCAAAATAATGTAAAATTTAAGTTAGTACTTGCCAAAACTGAAAAAATTTAAGACTATGTAAGTATGTTCCGTGCCTTCCTATTAATTTTGTCCTATTGCCTTTTTACTACAGGTTGCAAGCTCAAAAATGAAAATGAAGCTGATTTAGACATAACAACAATAGCAGGATTGATCAATGGATCACCTCTGGTTATCTACCTCGGTGAAATTGACATGGATAGAACTGCAGACTGTGGAAGAGCCTCGGTGGAGACAGCTGCGGCTGGAGCTCCAGGAACAACCACACCAGCTCCAACAACAGGTGGTTCATCAAATACTACGAATACTCGATTTGCAATAGTATCCACTTTTCAGATGAAGACGGAAGAAATTTTGAACCTTCGATATACTTTCGATACCAACCAAACACAAGGGCCTATCAATGCTCAGCAAGGTTTTTCACTAACTGGTGGACGATTCGGTAATTCTGTAACTGGAAGGACGGGAACAGTTTCTTGGGGAAATGCCGGACTCAATATAGACCCCAAAAAATCTAGCCAACAGCTAAATTTCCAACAAATTGATTTGAATATTACTGGTTCTTTCATTGCAGGCAATGGAACAACGGCACAGCCTACACTTTGTTTTACTTTGGACAGTGTGAACTGTACAGCAGGTCAAGCCGCTACCCAATGTTTTACTGTGGATAATAGAACCTGTTTGGTAGATGCAACCTCTAGCGAGGCTAAGCAAGTTACTATCAGGGGTAGAATTACTTGCAGTGCTCCCAACATTTTCTAAAGCTGCAAATTTCAAGTCACTAAGAATGATTTTCTACTTTTATTGAATACAGTAATTGAATACAGTAATTTAATACAGTAATTTTGAAAGTTGTTCGTTCAGAATATCTTTGGATTTGGATTCTGGAAATTGGGTTAAAAATTCACGTAATTCATGGATATCTTCGTTTAGCTCATGAAAACAAATTTCTTCAATTTTATATTCTTTTAAAAGCTGCATCATCTTAGAAGAATTCGAGCTTTCTATAATTTTTGGAATAAGAGCCTTGTCTTGTTTGTTTGCCTTTTCTCTCAGCATTAGAACTGGATAGGTATATAATTTATTGGCAAAGTCCTTGAATTGATCCTTTCCACTCTTTTTGGTTAGGGTAAAATAATCCAAGAGATCATCTCTTTTCTGAAAAACATCGCCCATGAGCAGACCGAATTCCCTATATTCTTCTGACTCTTTAGAGCCAATACCAGAAAGTAATGCTGCCGTCTGAGTCACTGCACCAAAAAGGGAAGATGTCTTTCCGTAGATAATTTTATCATAAATTTCAAAACTAATCTTAGGGTCTTTCTGCCACTGCATTTGCAAGAGTTCACTTACTGAGAGTTGGCGAATTACATCCGTGAAAATACTAAGAATGGCAGGCTGATTCAAACGGTTCAAACGTTCTATACCACAAGCAAGAAGGAAGTCTCCTGCTAAGATTGCAGTTTTATTTCCATAGAGAACGCCTACGGTCTTCTTACCTCGCCGAGTAGCTGCCTCATCCACTACATCATCATGAAGAAGGCTAGCTGTATGAATCAATTCTGCAATAGAACCGATGATCCAATGCTCCTTTCCTTTATAATTCAATAGATCACAGAAGAGTAGGTGGGTTAGGGGCCGGATTCTCTTCCCACCGGATTGAATGATGTATTTCTTGATATCTTTGAGTATTTTTAAATCTTCATGAATGATGTCATTTAGAGTTGAGTCGATTTTTGAGATAGCAAGTGTAAGATTCAATTTACAAGCTACCTTTTCTTTTCGAGTACATCAGAATAAATTGTCAATAGGTCTTCCATGTCTGTCCAACCAGATTTCCTATAAATATTAATTAGGTTGCGGAACATTCTTTTTAGGATTGAATTCGTGCTAGTTCTGGCAAAATACTTTTGCGAAGCAGTAAAACCATTGTTCGTTAAAAATTTCTCACAGGTTTCTCTATCTAAGAGCACACCATTGTGAAAAGGATCTATATAAGTTGAAAAATCTGGTGAATCAAAAAACAAGAGAAAATGAAAAGGCATATTGGTTCCGTATAAGGGAAGACCGATTCTCTTTGCAACAAGGATATAAATGACTGATAGGGAGATAGGAATTCCTACCTTTGACTTAATCACATTAGTGAGAAAAGAATTCTCGGGAAGATCATATACTTTTTGATTTCCTGTAAGACCTTCTTCCTCAACCAAAACTCGAATCAGAATATTAACCTTAGATTCATCTGAAAGGATTTCTAGATTTTCATCGAATAATTCTTCTACACGATTCGCTAGTTTATCTAAGTATTCCTTCATCTCGAAGTATGATGCTTCGGGATCACCTAACTCTGATATTAGAAAAGCACCTTCTTCTAAGTCTTCATAGTTGCGAGAACTTTGCTTTTCGGACATTTTTTGGAAGCGATAGTAAGTTCTTTCGGTTTGAATTAATCTATAGAAAGTTCTAGAATTGGTTCTAAGGATAGGATCCTTGAGTGTATCTATGACATCCAAAATTGGATGCTGCCATGGAATAACAGCTGATATTCTACGAATTACGTCATGCTTAGATTCTTGGGGCGTGAATTCTAATTCATAAAATAGATTTCCCAATTCTTCTATGGGTAGAGGTTGAATATCAGAAGACTTCATAAGATAAATATCCCCTAGCTAGCTAATCTGGTCAAGAATGAACTAATTCTTTGAGGGCAACTTCTTCTTGCTCTTTGGATGGTGGAGTTCCATGCCATTTTGCTTGGTTCTCCATATAGGACACTCCCTTACCAATTGTAGTTCTAAATACGATTAAACTAGGTGAGCCTTTGTGGTTTTGAACTTTTTCAAAAGAAGAAATGATACCAGCGACATCATGCCCATCTGCTTCAATCACATTCCAACCAAAGGCTCGGAATTTGTCTGGTAGAGGTTCTAGCCTCATGACTTCTTCTGTATTACCATCTATTTGTATGAAATTTCTATCCATGAAGGCTATGAGATTATCTGTCTTGAAATGGACAGCTGATTGAGCCGCTTCCCAAGTCATTCCTTCCCCACATTCTCCGTCAGATATGCATGTATAGATTTTATGATTTTCATTTTTCAACCTTGCACCTAAGGCTAGTCCTACGGAAAGGGAAAGACCCTGGCCCAAGGAGCCACTGGAAGTCTCAAGTCCTTCCATATATCTAGTAGATGGATGACCTTGTAATCTAGATTTGATGTCACGAAAAGTTAGAAGATCCTCTACGGGAAAATACCCAGCAAGAGCCATAGCTGCATAGCGAACCGCACAGGTGTGACCGTTGGAAAGAACGAGTCTATCTCTGCCTGCCCAATTTGGATCCTGTGGTTTGTGGTTCAGAATTTTTTTATACAAGACAGCGAAGATATCAGCAAGACCAAGTGGGCCACCTGGGTGTCCCGATTTAGCTGCCGTAACCATTTTGATGATATTGATACGAATATCATTTGCAAATTTTTCGATTTCTTTGATTTCACTCATTGGAAATAATCCTTATACTGATTTAAAAATAAAAAGCCCAGAAACATAAATCATTAAATACAAAACTATAAATGGTTTATGTAGAAGAATATGCCACTTCCGATTTCTTGTTACACCGAGATAAGCCATTGTCAACATAAGACCAAGGGTTACAACTGCAAAAGCTCTGTGAGTATGGATGATCCAATCTGAAACAGCATATTGAATACCAAATTGTTCAAGACCACCTAATCCATATTTAAGTATGAGTAAATAAATTGCAGTGACTAAATTGAAGCCTACTCCACTTAAATTACTAACAACATGGATTGCGTTATTCTTTGTTCGAAAGAAATACCCAATTGTAAATGCAATTACAGAAAGCGTCATTCCTAAATGGATATAAGTAAGGCTCATAATCCAACTCTAAATTAGGACACTTGCAGGACAAAAAGATTTTTCTATTGACCGTGTATTTTCTCTTGAAACCATGGTCGTACACGCCGCCTTAGCTCAGTGGTAGAGCAGCTGTCTTGTAAACAGCCGGTCGGAGGTTCGAGTCCCTCAGGCGGCTAATTGTATATCAGTCTCTTATTCATTCAGATTAGAGGCATGGTTTTGAGAAATAATAAGGGTAGGTACCCAAGTGGTCAACGGGATCAGACTGTAAATCTGCCGGCTCAGCCTTCGAAGGTTCAAATCCTTCCCTGCCCAATTTTATTTCGCATACAACCACTTCACTGCATTCTCATAGAAATCTGATTGGTCTCTTGAAGCTAGGATATCCCAAGCTATCTTAAGATTTTTCTCGGATTCTTTTCTAAGCTCTCCACTGCATATCAATTTCAAAGTAGTATCAGACTCAGACGAAAAATTGTAAGATAATTTACCAAGGCTACACGCCTTTTCAATTTTTCCTTGAGAAACATAGCTCTTGGCAGATTCTCTCAGGCTTCTTTCTTTGTTCGCAAGATTTCCGCTAATCGTAAAGTTTTCTATCGATTCATTATAATAACTCATAGACTTTAAATACTGAGCATACAAGTAGATGGCATCTGATCGCTCTATGGCTGTTAATTTCTCTGTATCCAAATACTCTGTTATGCGATCTGCTGTTTGAGAATCTTGTGTTTTCACTAGGATGGCAATTTTCAAAGAAGGTTTGGCTAGAGATTCGGGAAGATAAAAAAGTAGAGTCCTTAGTGCTTCATAATTAGAAGTATAATTTAGAATACTATAGCAGAATTCCAATAATTTGGATGAATTTCTTTCGATTAAAATTTCTAGTAAAGTAGATATATTTTCCCCTGATGGATCAACTAATAAAGGATAGGTTGTATAAAAATCTGAGGATGTGATTTGGTAGGCTTTGAACATTTCTTGGAGATTGTTTTGGTGTTCTTTTGATAATTTAAGTTGGGTCCCATATTTTGAATAATGACTTAGAAGTTCAGGATACTTTTTGTATTTGCTGTATAGAAAGTACAAGCGGATTGAGGCTATCCTTCGCAGGTCCTTAGCAATGGATCCAGAAAGCAATTGTTCATAAATAGGAATGGCAAAAATGGGATAATCTTTTTCTAAATGGTAAGCATGTTCATAAAGATTAATACCATCAGTCTTTACTGCATAAAGGGAATTAGTAAAGGTATAAGATAAAAATGTCAGAAGAGAAAAGATAGCTAGATATTTATTTTTTGATCCTAAGAATAGAAGAAGAGCATGCATACTCAGAATAATTCCTGGAGTACTTCTCTATTTCCAGAGTTTGGTTCTGCAAAACTACTGCATGAATCTTTTATAACATTATCTTGAGTAAACCATTCCTGTCCTGGTGGACAATCTGTACAACTTGATTTGATAGGAAGGCATACTTTTGCAGATACAGCATAGATGGGCTTAGGAAATGATTCTGATTTCAAGTGTCTACCCTTGTCTCCGTAAGCCATGATCTCACCCCAGAGCGGAGCCGCAACTGTTCCACCCAGTCCACTAGAACCCATCCCATACCTTGGATTATCAAAACCTGCCCAAACAGCCATAGCAATTCCAGGTCTAAGTCCAACAAACCAGGAATCTTTGTAATCTTGGGTTGTTCCCGTTTTGCCCGCAAGAATTCCTTTGTAGCTAGAACTATACACTCCACTGGCTCGTCCACTATCCTTGAGCAGAGAGAGTATGACCTCAGAGGTATCTGCTTTCAATACCTTCCTTTCTTCATCTACTTTTAGATCAAATTCATCCTTGTTCTGATTTGTATAAATCACTTTCCCACTGGGATCAGTGATTTTTCTAATAAGAAATGGACGAACTATTCGTCCTTCATTTCCAAAGGCAGAGAATGCAGATGCCATTTCGAGTGGAGATATTTCTAAGGTTCCTAGTGCAAGGGAAAGGTCATTGCGGAAGCGCTTGTTTTTCTCACGAGAATCAGGAAAGAAAAATTGTGAAAAATAATGATCTAAATTACTAAACCCAAGTTTCTCAGCAACTTGAACCGCGGCGGTGTTTTTGGATTTTGTTAGTGCATATCGTACGGAAATTTCTCCATCATAATTCTTTCCTAAATTGTCAGGCATCCAATTTGGCATACCTTGCACTCCACGAAAAATCAGGGGTGCATCCATAATTTTATCTGCTGTAGAAATCTTTCCTTCATTGATAGCGGATGCGTATAAGATTGGTTTTATGGAAGAACCAGTTTGGCGACGCATTTGATTGACTCGATTGAATTGATTGTCGGATTTAAATTCATCTCCTCCGTGCATAAATAGTATTTCGCCAGTCTGAGGATTGATAGCAACAACGGCAGCTTGAAGACCAGATTGAACTTCAGCTTGGGTAGTATTCAATTCTGAGGAAGAAAAAAGTTCCATAGCTAAGTAAGAATCGTTCATTAATTTTCGAATCGCCAAAGTTTCAGGAGAAGCATTTTCATTGCTTTTTCTTAGAACTGTCTTTCGAACAGTTCCTCGCTTTTGGACATTTACAAGGTGGCGATGAACAATTTTCTCTAATTCTTCTTGGATTCCTTTGATGATGGTTGTCTCAACAATATACCCACCTGAATCATAAATTTCATTGCTTCCATGAATTTTTTTGAGAACTTCTCTTACATGTTCAGTTACATAAGGAGCTAAGTCTTGGCGGTTTCCAAAAACAGTTTCGTTAGGTGACCTGACAGAGAACTTAGTATAGATATGATTGATTTCTTCATTTTTAATATCTTGGACTAAACCGCGATTTTTGAAAGCTTCAATGATGTATTCCAATCGAATTTTAGAACCCTTAGGATTTTTTAAAGGTGAGTTTCGATTGGGAGCAGAGGGAAGTGTTGCAAGTAGAATTGCTTCGGATCGTTTTAATTCACTAGGATTTTCATTGAAATAAAATTTGATTCCTTCTCCAAACCCAAATGCACCATGACCAAGGTACACATTGTTCATGTAATATTCTAAGATCTCATCTTTTGTGAGATATGCCTCTAATGCTAGGGCAAGTTCTAACTCTTTCCATTTTCTGGAAATGGTTTTGGTTCTATCATCCAATAGAATTCTTGCAAGCTGTTGAGTGATAGTAGAAGCACCTTGTTTGTATCTTAAGTGAATAATATTCTGAAATAAAGCTCTCACAAGTGCATAGAAATCAATTCCACTGTGTGAATAAAAATTTCTATCTTCTACATTCAATAAGGCAATCTTGAGATTTTCAGGATAATCACTTAATTTTAAAGTACTTGTTCTTTTCTGAAAAATCTCGGACACCACTTGTCCATTTCTATCTAATATTTTGGTCGGCTTGCCTTTGGAGAGGCTTCCCAGAATTTCATTCATTTCAGATTTAAGTTGAAGAATCCCTGTACCCAAAATGGCTAGCATAATTCCTGTTAAGATTAATGTGCCTAATCCTGACCAATAAAGGTATTTCAACCAGGGAATATTTTGTGTATTATAGCTTTGGGATTTAAAGCTTTGGAATGATTTAGATCCAGTTCTATTCTCTTTAGATAGGAATAAATTTTTTAAGAAAATTTTAGATCCTTCTATCAAAGAAAGAGTTTGTCCTAACCAACTAGACTGGGAGGAAGATTTTTTAATTCTATCTTTTAGGCTTAAGAAGGTAGGATTCTCAACTGGGATTTTCTTTTTTTCCCAAAGAGGAATTTCTCTTGTGCTATTCTGGTTTAGATTCCTTGTATTAGAATATTTTAAACTCGGATTGCTAGGATTTGAATTACTTCTCAGTGGTGTATTGGCTGGAGCTTCCATTCTTCTTGCTGGAATAATATCTTCAATTTCATATCCACCATCAAAGAAACGGATGAGAGATTTTTCATGACAGAGAGCACAGGAAATTCTAAACTTTCCAGAGCTTGGAATAGGATCAGGTAGTTTCGTTGATCCATTGCAATGAGGACAGAGGAATCGATCTGAGCTGGATTTAATCTGATTTTCCATCTTCTTTAAGTATCGGTTTATTCGTAAAAATTACAAAGTCAGCAATTTTTCTTTCACCCTCTGTTTTAACTTCTTCTGGCAGTAGAGTGAGAGTCAAAGTTCGAATCCCAGCTTTTCTAAGTCGATAAGTAAGCCCCAAACCATAGTCACTATGGAAACGACCATTTAGGTGGAAAATTTTTCGTGAACTAATGAGTTGGTGGCTTGCAATTTTCTCAGTCATTCCAGCATCCCAAAAATTTTGGGCAAGTATGGTGTTCTCAATGCTTGCATGAGAACTATGACCCTGGAAGAGGTCTCTTAATTTAGCTTCATAGATTGAATTTCTATCTCTGAGAAGATTTTGGGGTAGAGGGTAGAGTCTTTCATTCTTTGGAAAATTTTTGTAGGCTGAAAATCCTTGCCTTGCAAGAGCATTTGCATACCTTCTTGGAGGATTCGCACAGATAACAGGAATTTGATTTTCCTTAGCCCATCTCAGTAAGGGAAGATAATCTTTCTGGAAGTTATTCCAATATTTTGAATCATTTAAAAAGGCGGATTCAGTTATACTTCCTGAAAGGAATTCATTTGTTGTTTCTTGTTGGTGCCATTCTAGCATTTCCAATGAAAGAGTTAACGGATATTTTGTGGAAAGTTCTTGGAAAATCTTAAGCGAAATTTCATGCCCCCTTTCATCATTGTGTTCCTCGCCAACAATAAGAACATCATAGTTTGCAAATTCCTTAGTTAGTAAGTCTAAATTAAACTTTGAAGATGCTAAATCTAAAACCAAAGCAGATTTGGAATCTTTAATATTTTCTTGGAATCTAGCTTCTTGGTTTGATTCAGCTGTTAATTCTGAAAGAAAAATAGATTGAATCAAAATCAGAAAAAAAAGTTGGATTATCGTTTTTTTCATAGTCTATGTTAATAGTAGGAAATTTAGTTTTATGTACAAGAAAGAATTATTATCTTTATCATTGATTTTTATTTTATTTTCCGGGATTTCAGCTGAGGAAAGTGTGAGCACGGAATTAACCAAGGTTGAGAATTTTTACAAAACCAAGAATAGCCCCGATCCTAATCCAGACACAATGATTCGAGAGAATCTTGCTTCAGCTTTGAAATTGGCTGTGATACGACATCTTCCTAATGGGAAGAAGAAAGCGGAAGGTATCCATAAAGAAACGATAAAGTTCGACCAAATTGAAGATAGCAATTTGGTTGTCACTGTTTTTGAAGACTATGTTTTCGAATTTCGATTCGGAGCCAACCCAAGGAAATACCATATAAGTCCTGTAAGTCATAGATATTTTAAGAAAGATAAAGAATGGCAGAACTCAGGTTCCAAGCTAAATGAAAAGGTTGAGAAGAAACAAGAGAAGTAGGCATCAATATTTTCTTTTCAACTAAAGAAAGAACCTCATCTTGGTAATTGACTTGGATGAGGATTTTTTTTGCCAATACTACATACTGCGCTCCATTCTGAAGCAAAAATTTTCAAAGAAGAATTCAATCTTTCTAAGATAGAGTCCTATCGAAAGATCGAAATTTTTTCTAGAGATGATATTGTTCTTGTTGTAAGTGGAATTGGAAAGATTTCAACATCTATAGCCATTGCTCTTGCTTCAGTGCTTAAACCTAATTGTAGAGATTTTTATTTAAATTTTGGAATAGCAGGCTCTGCAAAGAAAGAACACGCATTAGGTGATTTGAGAATGATTGATAAGGTAGTTGATTTGGCTACGAGTCGTTCTTACTTTTCTGATTTTCTGATTCAATCCGAACTCATTTCAGCAAGTCTTGGAACATCGGACTTGCCTGTTGCTAAAATCAATCCAGTAGCTAAGGATGGATTGCAAAGCAATCTTTCCAAAATGAAATACATTCAGCCCAGTGAAATTGATATAGATCTGTACGATATGGAAGCCTCAGCATTTTATCAATCAGCTATTTATTTTGCTGATTCACATAGAATTCATAGCTTGAAGATAGTATCTGATCATTTAGAAGGAATATATTGCAAGGCTGAAGATGTAGAATATTGGGCAGAGCAACAAAAGGATAGAATTTTTACCTTCCTGGAAGAGAATAGAAATTTCTTAACTAAGGAAACTTCTTCAAAACATACTGCTTCTCATCAGCCTTCGGAATTGATGAATTCTATACTGGAAGAAATCCAATCCAATCTTAGACTTACAGCTTCGCAAAAGTCGGAACTCAAAAAGGCATATGAATACTGGGACCACCATACTAAGCATAAAGATGATAGCTGGAAGAAATTTCTTTATACAGACTCGGACAAGGTGAACAAAGCAGAAGGTAAGATTCGCTTACAACAAATAATATCTACCTTTTATAACAGGGCCGGTTAGTGAAACTTCCAAATTATTCGCATATCTACCTTGAAGAAAAGGCAAAATCTTCTCATATAACCAATATTATACTCTCTAAGTTGCCTAAATCTAAAGTCATACTTATCAAAGATTATAAAGAAATTTTCAATCGTTCTGGACAGGACTTCCAGATTCAAAAACAAAGTCCCAAGCTTATACTTGCAAACAAAAAGGATCATTTTTTATATAAGGGATCTGATCTTGCTCCCGATTTCGGGGAAGATCACTTTTATTATAATTCTTTGGTTTTAAATTGTCCTTACAATTGTGATTATTGCTATCTACAGGGAATGTATAGCTCAGGAAATATTGTCATCTTTGTAAATATTGATGATTTCTTTCAAGCTACCGAAGAGAAGTTGCAAGATCTGGGAAGGCTTTATCTATGTTTATCCTATGATACTGATCTTTTGGGTATGGAATCATGGATAGGATATTCAAAGTTATGGATAGAATTTGCCAGAAGTCGCCCCAATCTTATCTTAGAGTTAAGAACCAAGTCAGCAAATGCAAAAGCCTTAGAAGGATGCAAGCCAATAGAAAATTTAATTCTAGCTTGGACCCTCTCTCCTGAAGTTGTAGTTACTAAGTTCGAGAAGAAAACTGCAAGTCTAAGCGCAAGAATACGAGCCATGACAGCCGCCATGGATATTGGTTGGAAGGTTAGAATCTGTATAGATCCTATATTAGATTTTCCAGGTTGGCAAGACGCATACATTCAGTTAGTTGATACTTTGCAAGAATCCAAGCTTCTTGATCGAGTTGAGCAGATTAGTTTAGGAACTTTTCGAATGAACAAGGATTATTTTGCAAGAATTCGAAAGAATCGCAAATCTGATTCGAGTTTATTTCTCAATGAGTTTGTAACAGAGCAAGGAGCTGTATTCTACCCACTTGCAACTCGAGAAAGATTAATCGATCATTTGCAAGAAAATTTGGCGATCAAATCAAATTCTAGTATTTACTTTCGGGATTATTAATAAGATAGAATATGTATCAAATTTAAAATGAAGAAGCAAATAGAAGGAAAACTAACCAAGGGATCAATTGCACAGCATGTAATCAAGATGTCTCTTGCTGCAAGTGTTGGACTTGCTGCAATTTTTCTTGTAGATTTAGTTGATATTTATTTCCTAAGTTTACTTGGTAAGGATGAAATTACAGCAGCAGTTGGTTATGCGAGTACTATCATCTTCTTTACAACATCACTTTCTATAGGATTTGCCATAGTTATGACTGCATTAGTCTCAAGATCCATAGGTGAAAGAGATCACGAGATAGCAAGTCGTTGGATGACTAATGTCTTTGCTTTGACTATCATCATCACAAGTCCTATCGCTATACTTATTTGGATTTGTATTCCGTTTTTTTTGGAGATGCTTGGTGCCCAAGGTTCAAGCTTAGATATGGCTTCCACCTACCTACGTATCTTGATACCTTCTGCTCCTATATTGGGCTTTGCGATGTCCTCTGCTTCTGTGCTTCGTTCCCTTGGAGATGCAAAAAGAGCCATGTTAGCTACAGTGGGAGGTGCAGTCGTCAATGCAGTTTTCGATCCATTTTTTATATTTACCTTGGACTTAGGAATTGAAGGAGCAGCTTATGCAACAGTACTTGCTCGTTTATCCGTCTTCTATCTTGCTTTTTATCCTTTGAAGAAATACCATGATATGCATATTTACTTTGATTGGAGATTATTTAAGAAAGATCTGAGACCAATGATACAGATTTTTGTTCCTGCTGTTCTTACAAATCTTGCTACTCCAATAGGAAATGCCTATGTGATGTTCGCCATATCTAAATTTGGTGAATCTGCTGTTGCTGGAATCTCTGTAATCGGTCGATTGACTCCGGTTGCATTCGCTGTTGTATATGCTACTTCTGGAGCTGTTGGCCCAATTATTGGTCAGAATTATGGTGCTAAGTACATAGATAGGGTACAAGAGACTTTGTCAAAAACCTTACAGTTTTTACTGATTTATGTTATCTTGACTTCAATAATTCTTTGGCTTCTTGCTGATACAATAGCAGCCTCATTTCATTTGGATGCAGAAGGCAAAGAATTGGTAATCCTATTTTGTAAATATATTTCTATTACTTTTTTCTTAAATGGCGCTATCTTTGTTTCCAATGCAGCATACAATAATTTAGGCAAAGCAAAGGTATCAACTTATATTAATTTTGCGAAAGCAACCATCTTCACTATGCCCTTTGTTTATTTTGGAGCAGAATACTATGGAGCAATAGGAATCTTAGTGGGGCAGGCTCTAGGCGCAAGTATTATTGGCATAGCCGCCATACTATACGCCTTCCAGTTTATTCGAAACTTGAAATCTAACTAGAGTCTAGAAGTATTTACTTGCATCATCAAAGAATGTTTTAGTCACTCTTTCAAATACAGATTTTTCAGTAGCTGTGTCATTATTCATCCATATAACAAAGAATAGTGGAAACCACTGGGCATAATTTCTTTCAACTGTGTAAGCGAAGGTTTCCATCTCTTTCCCATCTTTGTAAAGCACATATCGGATGTCATACCCATCATGCTGGCTCCAAGCAGGCAATATAGTTGCAGTCAAAGTGGATGCAGCTAAGAATACCAAGGCAGGTGTAGTTGGTGATCTATAATCGACTTTCACATCAACTAAATATCCATCTGTTGGAACCTTAGTTCCTGCTTCTGTAGTTTTGAATGGTGTTTTAACTTGGAAATAAGTTTCTAATGCTTCCTTGCCTCCCAAATTAAACTGGGGAAAATAAGGTAGATTATAAACTAATTTCTTATCATATATTTTCTTTTGGCTATTGAGCACATCTGCTTTCTCATAGCCCTTGTAATCAATTAGGCAATTTCCTAAGACAAATACAAGCAATCCTGTTAGGGATAATCTTAAGGTGTTCTTTTTTATTCCTGTAATCATAGTTACTAGTCTATCCCTCATAAATTGTCATGTCAAGAGCATTTCCTTAAGGAAAAATTCATTGCTAAGCAAGCTTGGTTCTCAAAACTGGAGAAAATCAGTGATTACCTAAGAGGGGAAAACTTCATGTCTG
Source organism: Leptospira sp. (assembly GCA_002786225.1). GTDB lineage: Bacteria > Spirochaetota > Leptospiria > Leptospirales > Leptospiraceae. The sequence continues at coordinate 20,358 of PEQN01000042.1, forward strand.
AAGAAAATCAAGAAAAGAAAAACAAGAAAATATCTAAAATGACTCTAGCCGAAATCGATTCTGCAGTGAAGAAAGCAGCAGAAGCAATGAATGGTCAGACTTCACTTTATATCAAACACCTTAACCAAAGAAAAGAAGAACTTTTAGCTAAAAAATCCTAAAACTTAAATAGTTTGATCCAATTTGTAGATATTCATCATAGATTTGGATCGAACGTTTTGTTCGATGGTTTCCAGTGGCATATCAAACCTGGAACCAGGACTGCTTTAGTCGGACCGAATGGATCTGGCAAGACTACCCTATTTCAAATAGCCAGTGGTAAAGCAAAGCCTGACTCTGGGACTGTTTCCCGATCTAAGGGAACAATCATTTCCTTATTCCAACAGATTCCCGATTTTGATCCCGAACAATCTGTTCTTGCTACATCCTTAGAAGAAAATAAATTATATAAATCTTATTCCAATCGTATTCACGAAATTCACAAACTCATGGATACTACCGATCCAAGTTCTGATGCTTTTGAAAAATTGCTCCATGACCAAAGTGAGATAGAAGATTTTGCAAATGAGCATGATCTTCATAATCTAGAAGTGAGAGCTAAGAAGATTCTAACTGGACTTGGTTTTACAGTTGAGTCTATGGAGAAACCAGTTAAATCTTTTTCACCAGGCTACCAACATAGATTAGGACTTGCCATAGCCTTATTAAACAAGCACAATCTTCTTTTGTTAGATGAACCAACCAATCATTTGGATGATTCCGCCAAGGAATGGTTAGCCGAATATTTAATCAATCAAAATGCTGCCTTTGTTTTGGTTACACATGATCCTGATTTCCTCAATAAGACAACAAACTCTATTACCGAAATCAATTCCAAGGGTGTCTTCGAATTCCAAGGATCATTGGAAGAATTCTTTGAAGCTAAAAATGAAATCCATGATCGTCTAAGCAAGCAATTTGCCAAAGAAGAAAGTTATCTGAAATCAAGATTGGATTGGGTGGAAAGATTTCGTGCCAAGGCAACCAAGGCAAGAGCCGCACAGAGTGTACTCAAACGACTTGAGAAAAGAGAAAAACTTGAAAGACCTGAGGACTCTTTTTGGAACCAGAAGCCTGAGTATGTATTCAAATATGAAGAAGCAAGTAAGATTGCTTTTCGTGTTATTGATGGTGCTTATAGTTATCCAGGTAAATCAGAAACAATTTTCTCGAATGCAAGTATGGAATTTAACAATGGAGAAAAAGTTGCTTTGGTTGGACCTAACGGTGCTGGCAAGTCAACCTTTCTTAGATGTGTGGCTAAGATACATCCATTTTCTTGTGGAGAAACTATGTACGGGCCGAGAACTAAGCTTGGTTATTTTTCTCAAACTCATACAGAAGACCTAGATCCTGAAAAAAACCTATTGCAATCAGTGATAGCATCCTTTCCATTTTTATCAGAGATGGAAGCTCGCAGTTTGCTTGGGCATTTTGCATTTTCCAATGATTCAGTATTCAAACAAGTAAAATCTTTGTCTGGTGGAGAACAGAGTCGACTTAGACTGGCTATGCTTGTTTATAGACCAACCAACTGCTTGTTGTTAGATGAGCCGACCAATCACTTGGATATAGTAGTAAGAGATGCACTAAGACGGGCTCTCATTGATTACAAAGGTGCGGTATTAGTCATTAGCCATGATCCTGAATTTCTTTCAGGTCTTTGTGATAAGACCTTTCAACTTTCTGGTGGCAGTTTGCATGATTTGAATTGTTCTTTTGAAGATTATTTGAAATACCACAAAGAAGAAGAGAATTCTGATATATCCAAGTTGACTTCTTCTCAGAATAAAGAGGATACAGTTCAGACAAAATCAGCCAAGAACCAAATTAAAAATAAGATTAAGACATTAGAAAAAGAAATCCCAAGTATAGAAAAGAAAATTGAACTCTTAGAAAAAAATAAAAAAGACAAAGAAGATTTATTAGCCGATCCAAATTTTTATAAAAATAGATCCTACCAATCAGAATTAGATTCCTACAATGAAATAAAAAATGAGATTGCTTCCTTGACCGCAAGGTGGGAAAATGTTCACTTAGAACTAGAAACATTCAAAGAACAGGTGAACTCATGAACATACCAGAAATCGACACTCCCTCACTTAAGAAAAGACTTGATCTTCGAGCAAAGGGGGAAGACAACTTTTTTTTGTTAGATGTTCGAAATCCACATGAGCAAGATGTAGCCTTGATTCCTGGAACAGATAGTTTAATCCCTGTTACAGAACTTGAATCTAGGATTTCGGAGTTAGATCCAGTAAAGAAACAATCCAAAGAAATTCTCATCTATTGTAGATCTGGTGGAAGATCTGGAAACGCCGTAAGAATATTGATGGAACACGGGTATACCAATTGCAAGAATGTGATAGGCGGTACTTTAGCTTATGCGGATCAAGTCGATCCTACTATGGCAAAGTACTAAATATCCTTTCTAAGTTTAAGTCATACCAATATTGATTCAGAAATGATTCACCCTAAAAGTAAGCTACGAGCATTGTGGGATGTTCTTATTCTACTGCTTGTAGTTTACATTGCTATAGAATACCCACTCAGATATATATTGAATTATACGCCTAACAAATATTTGAAGGCTATGGATATAATCACTACTGTAATTTTCTGTTTGGATATAATAGTTCAATTTAGGACTTCTTATATTGATAGGGGAATAGTTGTAACAGAAGCAAGGCTAGTTGCTAAAAAATATCTTAAAAGTTGGTTTATTATAGATCTTATCTCTGGCCTTCCTTTTGAAATTTTATTGAACTACAACGGTATGTATGGCCAACTTTTGAAAATTTTAAGATTGGTTCGCTTAGGTCGGTTAATGAAACTATTTAAGATGAATGCAATCCTTATGGGCAGAGCCAGAGTTTATAATATTCAACCAGGAATCATGCGTTTATTGATTTTTTTACTTTGGATTACATTATTTGCGCATTGGATAGCCTTAGGTTGGTTGCATTTGGGTGGTATTTCAAATTCACTTTCTTTTGCACACCAATACCTAAGATCAATCTATTGGACTGTTACAACCTTAACGACAATTGGTTATGGTGATATTGTTCCTATCACCAATTCTCAGACTATATATACTATTTTAATTATGCTAACAGGTGTTGGAGTTTATGGATATGTAATCGGAAATATCGCAAATCTTATGAGTAATTTGGATATTGTTCATTCCTCTCATGCTAAGCGTATGGAAAAAGTGAATGCATTTATTAAATACCGTAGACTTCCTAAAAAACTAAAAAATCGCATACTTGATTATTATGAGTATCTCTTTGAGAGAAATATAGGTTCCGATGAATCAGATTTTTATAGTGATCTTCCCAAATCTTTAGTTCGTGATATTAAGTTGTTCTTAAGTAAGGACTTGATTGCTAAAATTCCATTTTTTAAAAATGCATCAGATGCTTTGCTTACAGAACTTGTCTTATCCTTAAAACCTGTTATTTATCTTCCTGGAGATTATGTGATGCGTTATGGAGAAATTGGTCATAATCTTTATTTCATAAACAAAGGTCATGTTCAGGTTTTATCACATGACCAAGGAGATGTAATCGCAACCTTAAGTGAGGGGTCTTTCTTTGGAGAACAGGCTTTACTTTCTGATGAACCAAGGAATGCTTCTATCCGAACCAATGATTTTTGTGAATTATTTACTTTGGAAAAGAAGAAATTCCAAGATGTAATAAAGAAATTTCCTGCATTTGCTAAAGAAATGGAATTAGAGAGAATCCAAAGGGACAAGACTCATAAGCTGTAAGAAATTTATTGCCTAGCTTTCATTTTAGTGAGAATTTTCACTAGATTGCTTTTGATTCTTCTCTTTTGATCTTCCGTTAAGTTGAGTTCGCCTCTTTCTGCCTTGTCAATAACAAGTTCGGCTTTCTCAACAAAGTCCAATCCCTTTTCATCAATTTTGTCTTGGTTCTTACGATATTCCTCTAAGGCTTTCTGAACATCTAAGAGCTCTTTGGATATTCCACCAATGGTTACATTTAAATTTATGATATCTTCATTCATTGCTAAAGATTATTGGTAGAGCACATCAATAAATTTTTTCTTAGCTTCCAAATGTTCTTTGAAAGTTTCAGAAAAATAATGCGATCCATCAGGTTTCAATAGAAAAAATAATTTATTAGACTTAGTCGGCTTAAACGCTGCTTCTAATGCTGGTAAACCTGGATTGGAAATGGGGCCCGGTGGCCAGCCTTCATGAATATAAGTATTGTATGGACTTTCGATTTTTAAATCTCTTTCAAAAAGTCTCTTCTTAGGTTTGTCAAAAAGATATTGAATCGTAGCACAGCTTTCGAGAGGCATATTCTTATCAATTCTTGTTTCGAAAACTCCCGCCATTAAAGGTCTTTCTTCTGGCTTTACAGCTTCCCTCTCTACTACTGACGCTAAGACAACCTTATAATGGAGTTCTTTAGGGCTTAGCTTTTCAGAACCTTCAATTTTCTTGAGCTTAACAAAGAATCTCTTCAACATCATTTCGGTAATTTTATTCAGTGGATAATTGATAGGAACAGAGTAGGTCTCAGGAAAAAGATATCCTTCCAAATCATTCGCAGGTATCTTATACGTTTCTATGAGTTTCTTATCTTGGGCTGCTAATAGAAAATCTTGTCTTGAATTTGCAAGATTCTTCTTAGTTAATAAATCTCCAATCTGACGGTTGTTATATCCTTCGGGTACAGTAAAATGAACCAATTTTACCTTACCGTCAACAATGACTTGGAGAATCTTTCTGGAATTCATTCCATCATTGATTTCATAAACCCCTGTTTTGATTTTAGAGGCAGAACGTGTGAAGCGAATTAAATAATTGAAATAAACAGATGATTTGATCATCCCATTTTTACTTAATTCTTGGACAACCTTGGAAGGAGCAGTCCCTGGATCAATGATA
>PEQN01000043.1 GCA_002786225.1 Leptospira sp.
GGTTAGTTCTAATCTCCATACACCACTTAGCGCCTAATCTTACAACGAAATTCATACCAAGAACATTCTGTAGATTGTGCATTAATGCTTTTATTGTAGAAATTTTCTATGATTTAATCTTTATTCCTCTATCCTATTTTTATGAAAAGATTCTTAACGAATTTAAATCGAACTTGCGCCTAACTTTAATTCTTCAAGCAAACTGCCCTATGTTCAGATTAAATATCTTCCAGCCTCGCTCCTTAGCATCCTCCTTCATCCCCTACTCCAACTCGGCATACATAGCAGGAAGGTAGATATTCATATCCTTGCCAATGGCTGGCTTAGGTGCTTCCTGGTTGTCACTCCAAGGATTGGAAAAGTTCCCACCAGATATCAATTTGGATAAACAAAAAAAGTCGTTAATCGAAAGATAAATTAGAACTGAACGAAAGTGTATTCAAAAATCTAAGATGCCTCTTGTATATATGCTAACACTGATGGTTTTCCATCAAAAAAAACTTTGATCCCTCTCACTACTACATCCACTATAGATCCGTCTAGACATATGAATTTTTCAAACTTAGGTTTAACTTCTTTATATTCAACATCCATAGATTGAATCCTGGATTGAATAATCTCTTTATAGTCAGGATGAATAAATTCACTAATATTCTTAATATATTCAATTGCTTTTTCACCCGAATTTACAATATTTACTTGAAAATTTAAAGATTCTAAAATCGCTTTTTGTGATATTGCAATCACAGCCTCGTCTTCTACTAGTAGAATTTTAATCATGCCTTGTTGTATAGTCTGATGATTCATTCTTAACACACCGAGATGATGATTTGAATCAATTTCGAAATATTGTCAAGTAATTATATATTTCTATGGACTTTTTAATACATTTTATCTCTTGCAAATTAGGATTTATGCTTTTTTAGTATGTAATATGAAAAACTTCCTCTTTTTCTTAATCTTACTCAATGCATGCAACTGCTCTTCCATTGAACCCTTAGCCTACAATCCAAACCAAGCACCAGAAATGGTAGGACTTTTGGCAGAAAATTATAGACTTACCAAGTCTGAACTTATTGCCCAAGGAAAGATTTTAGGACCTGAAGGCCTAGATCTTGACAGCTTTGGAAATATTTATGCTGCAACAGCGGATGGATCCATTTATAAGATCAAGCAAAATTCCAATGAGCCTATTCTATTTGCGAGAACAGGAGGCAGACCACTAGGAATCCAATTTGATAACAATGGAAATCTAATCGTCTGTGATGCATACAAAGGTCTTCTCTCATTGGATAAACATGGAAAAATTACTGATTTAACTACCACTTCCGAAGATGGAATTCCTTTTAAGTTTACAGATGATTTAGATATTTCGAAGGACGGTACTATTTATTTTACAGATGCTAGCTTCAAGTACCAACAGAACGAATACCTTTATGATTTAATGGAAGCTAAACCTCATGGAAGACTCTTAAAATATGATCCCAAAACCAAAACGACCTCAACCTTATTGAAAGATTTGTATTTTGCAAATGGAGTAGCTCTCTCGAAAAATGAGGAGTTCCTTTTGGTTAATGAAACTTATAGATACCGTATAACTAGATTTTGGTTAAAAGGACCTAAGAAAGGAACCTCTGATATTTTCATAGATAACCTTCCAGGATTTCCAGATAATATAAGTCGAGGGAGTGATGGCAATTTTTACTTAGCCTTGTTTACTGTTCGTAACCAAACTATGGACAAGATGCATCCTTCACCTTGGAAGAAAAAAGTTGTAGCAAGCCTACCTAAATTTTTGTGGCCTAAACCTCAGCCTTTTGGTTTTGTTGCAAAAATTTCTATGGAAGGAAATATTATGGAAACATACCAAGATCCGAGTGGAGAACACTTAAAAGAAATTACACATGCAGTTGAAAGAGATGGCTATCTTTATTTAGGCAGCTTACACAATGATAGAATTGGCAAATTCAAATTAAATAATTAACCTTGGCACAGACTATTACACCTAAGTTCAATAATAGTAAAGAAGAAATACTTCATCTTCTAGACTTATTCAAACAAGAAGCTGATTATGAAAAATTGAATTTTATCTCTAAAGTAGAAGGACAGAATATCCAAGAAAGAATCAAATCTGGAATTACAATCTATCCTTTAGAGATTAAAGATATTCATTTTTTTGTTAGAGAGTCATGGAAAATAATTCTTACTATCAAAAGTACAACGAATACTAACAATCTTTTTTCGGAAGGATCTCCCATTTCAATTTTTAGAGCTGAGGATCGCAAACAAGCTTCTCTCTCCAAAATTAGTGAAACTGAATTAACAATAATTGTTGATGGAGATATACCTGACTGGTTGGAAGAAGGTACGGTAGGTATTGATCTATTTTATAGTGAGAAAACATATAGAGAGGGTGAAAGAGCATTAAATAAATTATTAGAGGAGGATGATAAATCAATTTTAACAAAAAGAGAATTGTTTCTAGGGTATAAACAAATTGAACCCTACTTTGAGAAACTTCCAAGTTCAATTATGATTGCTTCGAATTTTAACCCAAGCCAACGTACTGCGATTGAGAAAATGATTACTACTGAAGACTGCCTAGTCATTCAAGGACCACCTGGTACGGGCAAAACTTCAGTTCTTGCGGAAGGAATCAAACACCTAGTTGGCTTAGGAAAGAAAGTGCTTTTGTCTACTCCAACTAACTCTGCCCTAGATCTACTTCTAATGAAATCAATAGAAAAAGAATTACAACCAGTTCGCCTAGGTCAGATCACGAAGGTATCGGAAGACTTATTGCCCTTTACCTTAGATTCAAAAATTGATGCTCATTCATTATCTAAGCAAATACAAAAATATAGAAGAGAAGCTGATAATATTAGAAAGAAAGCAACTAAGTTTCATAGAAATTTCAATTCTAAACTTGCTTCTGAAAGAAAAGAATTGTGGCGAGAATTGAATGGAATCCGAGAAACTATTAAAAATTCAGAAAGACATATTGAAAAAGAAATCATCCGTTTGCACAATCCAATTCTTGCAACAAATGTATCAGCATCTAATTCAATTCTATACAAAGAAAAATTTGATGTCTGCATTATCGATGAAGCAATTCAGTCATTAGAACCTCTTGCTTGGATTCCTATCCTAAAATCAGAAAAGATTATTTTAGCTGGTGATGAAAACCAACTTCCACCTACAATACTAAGTGAGAACAAAGAACTCATGAACACTTTGTTCAGCAAAATGGTGGCTAATTTCAAAGATTCAGAAAGAATAGTTTTTCTTAATACTCAATATAGAATGGAAGAGGAAATTTTAAATTTTTCCAACAAAGAATTTTATGAGAATAAAATTCAATCAGACCAAAGTGTAAAAGAACGAAGTAAAATCTTTCAACCTATGTTCGAATCAAGTATAGTGTTTATAGACACAGCTGGTACTGGTTATGAAGAATCAAAATCAAATGAATCTGAGAGCATTCAAAATGAAGGAGAGGCAAATTTTCTTGTAAATTTATTACAAATTATGAGAGAACAATTAGAGCTTGGTAAGCATGATATTGGAATAATTGCACCCTATAGAGAACAAATAAAAAAAATTAAAGATCTAGTCTCAACTAGTAAATTAGAAAATTTCTACAATGACCAAATTGAAATTAATACTGTAGATTCCTTCCAAGGTCGAGAAAAAGATATCATTCTCCTAAGTATGACCCGATCTAATGAAGATGGAGAAATTGGATTCTTAAAAGATTATCGAAGAATGAATGTATCACTAACGCGCGCTAGAAATTTATTAGTCGTTATTGGAGATAGCACTACTCTTCAGAATGATGCTTTCTATTCGAGATTTATCACTTACTGCCAGGAGAATGGAGATTATAGATCTGCTTATGAGTTTATTATTGATTAAGATTTGCTTCTTTGTTACGAGCTGACCAGAACATATTGTACAATGGCGAAAAGAGATTCGACTTGTTTCGAGATTTTAAATCACGAATCCAAATTTTTAAAATTTCTTTGTGGTGTTGAACCGCATAAGTTGAGAATTCTTGTAATTGTTTATTTGAAGTCTTAGCATTTTGGAATTCTTTATCTTTTCTTCTCCAATGTCGTTCAGATTCTTGTTTTTCTTTTAGAACTAATTGTTTTGCATACTCATAATCCTGAATGGCAAGCCGGTGAAACTCTTCAAACTTCCACCAAAATGTTTCCAATGAACTTGTCTCAGATACCTTATCTTCTGAAATGATCTCAGTTCCAAAATAAAACGGTTTATATAAAGATAGACAAGGCGAAGAAGATAAGGTTGACCAAGTTGTTACCTTAGAATTCTCCTTAATTTCAATGACAATAGAATTCGTTGTTTGAAAAGGAGTCAAGATTCCGCTCGCATGAAGACAGATAGATCCCATGTCACCATTTTGTGGTGAGTAACTTGAATTCTTATGAGAACGCAAAATATCCATAACTTCTTTGATTCCCAAACCTTCTGTTTGGCAATAGATTTCGCCCATGGTATTAGAACTTGCCTTTCTTACTTTAGTCTGCATTAAGCGGTTTTGGATCTTATCACCAAATGCATTTCTAAAGGAAAAAGGATTCCCTGATTGAAGATAATGATTGTTAATTGCAAAATCTTTGATACCCTTGCTGGAATAATCAAACTTATCATCAATTGTATAGCCATCCGAAGCAGAAAAAAATCCATGAACTTTTAAGGCAACCCAATGTGTTGAAAAAGTCTCTAGGTAAAATGCTTTATTGGAATCAGCAATCACAAAATTAGAGAAATGATAGTTCTCCATTTTGATACTTCCAGAATCTGAACTTTGTCCAAAATCCTGGATAGAATTGGTAATGAATTCTAAGGCTTGATCAGAAGTCTTACATCTTTCCAGAGCAAGTCGTACTAATTCTGGCCCAGTAAAACCATTTTCTTTAAAGGATTTTGCTGCCTTGCAGTATGCCTTGGTGATTCCTATGGTAAGCCCAAATTCATTTACTCCTGTCTCAGCACCCCATAGATGGGATGACCTAGATAGTATAACTTCATGACTTAATTTACTTTGGGGAATTTCAATATAGCTTAAGGTTAAAAATTTATCTTTGTTTTTCTTTTTAGGTACTCTAACTAAAACCTGAGGTTCGTTAGGTTCCCGATTTGAATTCTTTCCAAACACAAGTTTAGCACGATTTTTCGTTAACTTCTGTGTTGCTAAGATGATATCAGCCATAGGACATTAAAAAACCCGGCAGAACCGGGTTTTCCATGAAAGATCATTCTCCAAGAAGAACCTTTAAAGGAATTCTTTCCTTGGGGAGTTTTGCGAGAGGCTTGTATTCATAGCCCTTTTCGTAATGCGTTTTATCATTAGGATCAAACCAATATGTATAATCCTTCACTTCTCTTCTGGAATATCTCCAGATAGATTTCTCAGGATCTTGGTTAGCCACGAAACACTTAGGACTCATATAACCTGAATTGGTCGCGGTTTGAACTTTTACAAAATTCTTAGGAGCCCAAACATTGTGGTTTCTGTAATCGATTACTTTGACAACAGTTCTTACAGGAACCGACTCTAGAACTTTGGATTCTATATTTGGCTCGGAATACAAAGGAACAACTTCATCTAAGGATGCAGTGTTTGTGGATGGATCACACAATTTATGAAAAGTGATTTCTGCATTTCCTGCACAACCCACCATAACCAATGCTAATACCGCTATACTTATTACTTTCATTTTCATCATCTACCTGCCTATTGATGGTGCTTTAAGCACTGTTCTAGTCTTGGATCACCAACTGGAATGAGTTTATTTGTTTCTAATTTCTTAAATACATAGAAACCCATAAAACCTAAAGTTCCTATACTTGCACCAAAGCTCAGAACAAGACCTATGAAGTTGAAGTTTTCAAAATTTGCTGGGAAAACCAACCAATAGATTTCAAAAATCTGAGAAACCAAGATAAGGTAAGAAATCTTAACAAGGGTTCCTGAGTTTCGTTTATTAGGACGGTTTAAAAGCAAAAAGAATGGAATGATGAATTTTAAAGTTGGAACCAAAAGTGTAACCGGCATCCAACCACCCGTCATTCTTTGTTCGTAGAAAAAAGTTTCTTCAGGAATGTTTGCATAAAAGATCAACATCAACTGAGAGAAAGATACATAGGCCCAAAATACTGTCATACCTAACATGAATTTCCCAATATCATGCAAATGATTTTCATTGAAAGTATCACCGTAGTAACCTTTTTGCTTCAATACAGTAGTGAGTATCGCCCAGATTGCTAAGCAAGTTTGGAAAGCTGCCGCAAAACTATAAACCCCAAACATAGTAGAAAACCAGTGAGGAGTCAGAGACATCATCAAATCAAAAGAAATAAAGCAAAAAGAAAGTGCAAAGAAAACAATAGCTCCACCAGAAAGATTCGCCATTGATTTTGTCTTGCTCACATCTTTATCTTTGTCTTGGGAAGTTGATTTTCCATAGAAAAGGTAGGCAAATATTGACCAAGCAAGGATGAAGAAAATCATTCTTCCTATAAAGAAAGGCTCATTTAGATAACCGCTTTTGTGCTTGATCAGTTTATCAGTAGTAGCTACACCTTCGTGAGTCCACTCAAACAAGTCATGCATTCCCAAGATTATCCCAACCATAGGAATCAATAGAAATGGCATAAAGGTTGCCATAGTTTCAAATAGTCTTCTAACTGTTACAGACCAGAATGCACCTGTTATATGTTGGATAGCCGTAAAAAATAAGGATACTGCTGAAAGTCCAATCACCAAAAATGTTGCAACTAGCAATACAGAATATCCCATATTGGAGTGATGAGCATGTCCTGTTGCATCCAAATGCCTAGTGTTCTCATGACCAAATCCCAAAAATGCTGTGACTAGACTGAGAATACCAACGAGAATCATCACCAAGAAAGTAGTCTTAAGACCACCGTCCATTTTGAATTGAATCGTCTTTTCTTCTACTTTAACTTCCATCTTATTACCTATTTATTCGTTCGAGTATCGTAGTCTTGGAGCTTTCTCACATAGGAGATCAGCTTCCATCTGTCTTCAGGTTCAATTTGGTATGCGTAAGAACCCATAACGCCTCGTCCCATTGTGATAATATGGTACAATTGACCATCAGTCCATGCCTTGATTTTTGGTGAAACAACAGATGGAGGAGCTGCTGCGAATCTTGGGTAAGGTCCTACTACACTTCCATTCCCAAGACCTTGGTTGCCGTGGCAAGGAGCACAATAGGTTAAGTATTTCTGCTCTCCCACTCTATAATCATTTAAGGTAGGCCTTGTGATTGGACTAACCAATCCCTTAGTAGCTCCCTCTAAAGAATCAGGAGTTTGAACTGAAATATAGGGATAAGGTGTATAACCAACAGGTATTGCACCATAAGGCGGAATTCTGGAAGCAGATTTGTTCTTAGAGAAATAATCTTCTTCTTGTGCCTCTCTAGCATACGAATCGTACATTTGGTTGAAGTATTCTAGGGGGGGAGTCTTGCTTGTGCAATTACCAAGGGTAAGTGCGAGCACGCAAGCTACCAAAATCCCATTTTTATTCAATAGAAATTGCGACATTCTTAATTCTCCTTAACCACTTCCACTTGAGAAGCTCCCAAGCTTTTTACAAAATTCACAACCTCATCTTGTTTAAATCCCTTAGCAGAAGAAGGAATCCATAGACCGAATTTGTGTGAGGTTAGATCTGGATGAACGACTTTACGATTCAATTTGGGGATACCAGCCAGGTAGCAGAAAGCTACGAAAGTATAAATACCTGCACAGAATACTGTCATTTCGAAAGTGATAGGAATATATGCAAACCATGCATTCAATGCCTTGCCACCGATGTTCAAAGGCCAGTCATGAGCGTGAGTTAGGTATTGAAAACCAAAACCCATGATACAACCAACTATACCCATGAAAAATGTTACCCAAGGTAGACCTGACCTAGCAGTTCCCATGACTTCATCTATTCCATGGATAGGATAAGGCAGTAGACAATCAAAACCTTCGTAGTTCTTTTCTTTTGTCTTCTTTGCCGCATCCATGATAGATGATTCTGTTTCAAAAACTCCTAGCACCCCAGAAGTCATTTCTTCGAATTTGTGAAATTGTTCTTTCTTAAACCAATACATCTTAATGGTGACCTCCAGGTTGAGCAGGCATTACAGTTTTTACTTCAGCTACAGCTATTACTGGCATGATTCTACACCAGAGTAAGAATAGAGTGAAGAAGATTCCAAAAGTTCCAACTAACATTGCATAGTCAAAAATTGTAGGGCTGTACATATCCCAGCTAGAAGGTAGGAAGTCTCTATGCAGTGTCATCATGATTACAAATCGTTCAAACCACATACCAATGTTGACAAAGATTGAAAGAACAAACATCACTGGTATGCTAGTTCTCATTTTCTTGAACCAGAAGAATTGTGGAGAGATTACGTTACAAGAAACCATAATCCAATAAGCCCACCAGTATGGTCCCATCATTCTATTGATGAAGGCAAAACCTTCGTATTCATTTCCAGAATACCAGGCTATAAAGAATTCAGTAGCATAAGCAAGACCAACTATCATCCCAGTTACTAGGATAATTTTGTTCATGTTTTCTAAATGTTTAATAGTGATATAATTCTTTAAATTGAAAACTTCCCGTGCGATTACCATCAAGGTAACAACCATGGCAAATCCAGAGAAGATAGCACCCGCAACGAAGTATGGTGGGAAAATGGTTGTATGCCATCCAGGTAAGATGGAAACGGCAAAGTCAAAAGATACTATGGTGTGAACCGAAAGAACTAGAGGTGTAGAAAGTGCAGCCAAAATCATAGCTGTAATTTCCATATGCGACCAAGCCTTGGCAGAACCAACCCATCCAAAGGAAAGTATATCATAGATTTGTCTACGAATCGGACTTGTTGCTCTATCTCTCAGTGCAGCTAGATCAGGAATCAGACCCAAATACCAGAAAACCAATGATATAGAAAGGTAGGTAGATACTGCAAATGTATCCCAAATCAGAGGGGATCGGAAGTTCACCCAAAGTGGACCTCTTTCGTTAGGATAAGGGAACAACCAAAAACCCAACCAAGGACGACCAACGTGAAGGATAAGGTTAGAGGCTGCAACTATTACTGCAAAAATCGTCATCGCTTCAGCAGCACGGTTGATTCCTGTTCTCCACTGTTGGCGGAATAGATACAATACCGCAGAAATCAAGGTTCCTGCGTGCCCTATCCCTATCCAAAATACGAAGTTAACAACGAAGAAGCCCCAAGATACTGGGTTATTGATCCCAAGTATATAAAGACCTTCGTAAAATAGATAAGCAATTACGCAAATATCGATTACAGTGATAGTCGCTGCAATTGAGAAGGCTTTCCACCATAAACTGGTAGGAAAGGCTTCTGTAGGTTGAAGGATATCATCGGTTACATCTTTGGTGGACTTTCCGCCTGTAACCAGGTCGGGGAGATCCAACTTTTCTCTGACTGCTTGTGTCAATGCCATATTCTCGTTTCTCCCTAGTTATATGGTGCTTCGGATTCTGGAGAGATAACTCACAGAAGGACCGACGTTCAGATATTCCAAAATCTTGTAAGATCTTGGGTCTTTAATGAGTTTGGAAACTTTGGATTCAGGATTATTGATATCACCAAACACAATAGCATCAGAAGGGCAAGTTTCTTGGCATGCGGATTTCACTTCACCGTCTACCAACTTTCTACCTTGGTTCTTAGCTTTGATTTTCTTCTCAGCAACTCTAGAAGCACAGAAGTTACACTTCTCCATGACTCCTCTAGCACGAACGGTGACTTCTGGATTCAATCCTAGATTTCTTGGAGCTTTCGCTTTTTCTGTTCCAGTCCAATGTTCCATCCAATTGAAACGACGAACTTTGTATGGGCAGTTGTTTGAGCAATATCTGGTTCCCACACAACGGTTATAAACCATGTCATTGGTTCCTTCTGAACCATGAACCGTTGCAGCAACAGGACAAACTGTTTCACAAGGGGCATTTTCACAATGCTGGCACATTACTGGTTGGTGAGCTATTTCTAAAGATTCTGGTTTATCTGGATCACCGATAAAATATCGGTCAATTCTCATCCAATGCATTTCGCGACCGACTCGGACTTCATCTCTGCCTACTGCCGGAACATTGTTTTCTATGCTACAAGCAGTTACACAGGCACCGCAACCAGTGCACTGAGTTAAATCCACTGCCATTCCCCAACGATACCCAGTATACTCGAATCCAGGGTTTACACCAGAGGATAGCACCAGCTTACCGTCTTTTAGAATTTTTGGAATTTCTGGTTCAGGGATTCCTGATTTTGGATTCTCTTTGTATTCTTGGATTTTTGCCGAAAGAATCAATGGTCTTTCATCCCATTTTGTTCCTGCAATGAATTCAGGACTCATCATGTTATGAGTTTGGGTTGTGGCTAATTTGTATTTCTTTCCAAGCTTTTCTACTTTTGCAGAAAATCCTGAAGTCACCAAGCCATTTTCACCTAACTGGAGCATATGAATAACAGACTTTCCTACTCCGTTACCTATACTCCCTGCTCCCGTTCTTCCATAACCTAGAGCGATGGCAATTGCATCCTTATGAAGACCTGGTTGAACATAGGTTGGAAGTTCTACTGATTTACCATTCACTGTAATCAATGCCATATCATTGGTAGCAAGATCTAGTTCTTTTGCGGCAGCGGGGCTAATAGCAAGGTAGTTGTCCCAAGTTACCTTAGAGATTGGATCAGGTAATTCTTGCAAAAGAGAGCTATTTGCCTGCTCACCATCTTTCATTGCTAAAGAGTGGTAGAATGCAAGCGTCAAGCCAGAAGTAGTTGCTTCAAGGGGACGAATTGTTCCTCGGAAGGATCTTGCAGAACGATCTGCTGAAAGAAAAGATACATTGGAAGCAGTATAGAAACCTGCTCTGAGAACATCTTCCCAATTTCCTCTGCCCTTCCATTCTGTCTGGATGTATTCATAGAAATTCGTTGCTCCAGCCAAAGTTCCACCAGCCCAAGCAATCAGAGCATCCTCTAAAGATTTGGATTGGAAGAGAGGTCGAACGGTTGGTTGTTGAACTGCAAAAAGACCAGTGATAGGAGAGGAATCTGACCAAGATTCTAAGAAATGGGACTTAGGTGCAACATAACTCACATAAGGAGATGTTTCATCTACTTTAAAAGAAAGAGAAATAACTAAAGCAGCCTTGCGAAGACTTGCTTCCCACTCTTCCTTATTAGGCAGGTTGTAAAATAAATTTACATCATTGAGAATCAGAACACCAACTTGTCCTGCATCCAAGTCTTTCTTAAGAGCTTGTAAGTTAGCAAAATAGTTCGTTCTTCCGTCTTTTCGAACTGCTACGTTATCAATGGTTTTGCCATCGTTGCCAAGCATAGAGTTAATCATATTTACAGCAACTTGCAAGTCTACCGCGTCCTTGGTTCCAGCTTGGGCTCCGCCAGCGACGACTAAGGAAGCACCCTTAGCAGAGCTAAGTGCTTTTGCAGCAGCACGAACTAATTCGGGAGTAAGACCCATCTCCTTAGAAGATGTCTCAACGTTGATTCCGGCAACTCCTGTTGCACCAGAAAGACCAAGATCAGATAGAGCCTTAGCGATTGTTAAAGCAAATTTTCTTTGGTCTCCAGGTTTGATAGGAAGTCTTTGATCAGCATTCGAACCAGTTGTAGTAGGGTTAACTTCTGCAGCGATAAAGGTATTCACATCCCCTTTTCCACCGATCAAAGTTCTTCTCTTAGAGAAGTCCTTTTGGAATTCGACGGGAGAGATCCAAGTGCCCAAGAAATCTGCATCAATAGAAAGGATAACTTTCGCTTTATCGAAATGGTAATTCGGAACTATAGCTTTTCCATAGGATAGCTCTTGTCCTAGAGAAATAGCATCTTCTAAGAAACTCAGTTCTGTTTCGTATACCTTTCCTCCACCAACAGAAGCAAGAAAATCACCTAACAAGGCAGAAGAAGATGGTGATGATACTGGCTTAGAGAGAATTCGAGTCTTGCCCTTATTCTCAGCTAGAGCAGCTTTCACAACTTTCTCTAGAGCTATCCAATCGCTTGGACGTGGCTTACCATTTTTAATCACTACAGGCTCTTGGATTCTATCAGGATCGTAGAGATCAAATAAGGAGGCTTGGCCTGAAGAACAAAGAGCACCTTGGGACACTGGATGGTTGGGATTCCCTTCCAATTTCAAAGGTCTACCATCTCTAGCTTTCACTAGAGTTCCACAACCAGCAGAGCAGGCTCCACAAACGGAAGCATAATGATAAGAATGGCCATGCTTTACGAAATCGTATTGCGCATTTTCATCGTTAGGTTTATTAAGATTCACATAGGGGACTATCTTCTCAACTGGTTTACGAACGCAGTTTAAAGAAGCCATGGCTACCGAGGCACCCATGAATTTTAAAAATGTTTTTCTATCAAAATTTCCTGATTTGATCTTAGCTATAATAGGATCAGGAGATGTGAAAAATTCTTGTTTTTGTAATTCTCTCTCTTCTTTGGTTCCCTTCAATTCGTAGGATTGCCAGTGAGATTTTTTCTCTTTCTGAAAAGTCGATTCTTTCATTCTATGAAACTCCTATTGGATTAACGATGGCAAGTAGAACAATCGTTTGGTGCGTTATTTTCTCTATGGCAGTCGACACAAAAACCCATGTTAAGGGATTTAACTTGTCCAACTTTCTCAGCTTCAGCGATATTGCCGTGACACTGAGAACAGTCTACCCCTCTTTGGATATGGCGAGAGTGATTGAAATAAGCAAAATCTGGCATATCATGAACTTTCACCCATGCTACCGGCTTATTTTCGTTATATTGATTGACCAACCATTTAACATGTTCTTGCTGGGAGGCAACGCCACCTAATCCATGACAGTTCATGCAAGTGGATAGCGGAGGAACTGTTGCATGAGCAGAGTTATCAACTCCTGTATGACAGTACCTACAATCTATTCCATTATCACCAGCGTGAATCTTATGGTTAAAAGGAATCGGTTGGTCTGGTGTATAGCCTACGTACCTTGACGGGGAAAAGATGAGGTATGCAACCGCAATAATCCCTATCAGCGGTACAGATAATTTAATGATTTTTTGATTCATCTGATGAAAGTCCTGTCCCAATTTCTCATTCTAGTGACATGGAAAGAGAGAATGGGTAAAAAAGCAAGTATGTATGAAAAATTGTTCACAAAAACTATTTTATGAGAACGATTCTCAATTAAACTGAGTCCAAGCATTTTTTTCTAATGAATAGGGAAGATTTTAATTTGAAAAATCTTGCTCTAGCCAATATGCGAGTCAACTTGGCAATAGTATGCACGCAATAATCGGCTCTGGTATCAGCGGATCCATGAGACTTCACCTAGATAAGAATGCTATATGCTTTGATAAAGCTAGGTATCCTGGCGGCAGGACGTCTACCAAACCCTTCGAATCGAATTATACCTGCGATATTGGTGCTACTTTTTTCAAAGAGTCTTGCTATTATAGGCTTAACCAAAGAAAACAAAGCTTTTCTTGCTTGGACTTCTTAAGAAATCTGAATCTTGAATGCATTCAATACCAATATACAAATTTTAGATCTACCTATTATTCCAAAAATGGTTTACAAAGAATCTCAGAAAAATTGGTAGAAAATAAAGAAATTCATTTCGCAAAAGAATTGATTAGTTTTGAAATTCTAGAAGATCATAAATTTTTGCTACATTTTTTAGATGGCTCGTCTTTCAAAGTTAATCACCTAACAATAACTTCCCCCCTTCCCCAAGCCATGGCTGTCTTTCCAAATTCCAAAGAAAAAGAAGCTTGGGAATCTTTTCTGCAACCTTTCTACTCCTATCGAAAAACCTTAGTTGCTGCTGGTTTCTGGAAGGCAGCACCGGAACAATTCATGCAAGCCATGAAGAAACTTCCCAAAAAGACCTTTCTCTTTCCGAACGAAGAGACAGAGTATATTTCCATAGAGTCTCTGAAAACTGGAGGAGAAGGCTTTGTTTTTATGGTTCAGTATTCTAGCCAATTCTCAGATTTACAATTTAACAATTGGAGAATGGAAGATAGATCTCCTACGGACTTTTGCAAGAGAATCTTCTCAAGAAGCTTTCTAACTTTCCTAAACAATCATTCCTTGAGGGAATATTGGGATGAAGAAGATACAGTTCAACCCAATCTCTGGCGAATTCACAAATGGAGATATGCCCAAGCAGAAAATCCCATGCTAAGTAAGTATGATGATTTGGATTTTGACTCTGATATCATGAAAGAATATACCGATTTAGTTCGTTCTACCAATATTCGTTTAACAGGCGATTGGGTATTTGGACCAAGAATAGAGAGACTAATAGCAGGAGAAAGTTTATGGAAGGATCCACGCCCATCCCTAAATGGGGAATTTTAGAAAGTATCATAGGATTTAAAAATTTTATCAACCTTTATCCTCCTTATATGGGAGCGGGAATTCAGGTAGAATCCATAGATGAAAAATTCCAAAAGATCACCGTAAAAATGGATCTTACCTTCTGGAATGAAAACTATGTTGGGGTTCACTTTGGAGGCTCACTCTATGCTATGTGTGATCCCTTTTATATGTTTATTCTAATGAAAAATTTGGGGCCTGAGTACCTTGTTTGGGACAAGGCAGCTAAGATTGATTTTGTGAAACCAGGCAAAGGAATCGTTCGTGCGACTTTTGAAATTGCTGAGGAAGAATTAAATCTTACCAAAGACATAATTGCTAAAAAAAGAAAAACAGACAGGGTCTATCATACTGAAGTCAAAGCAGAAGATGGAAGCCTAGTTGCAAAAGTTGAAAAAACTCTGTATGTTCGTCGAGCCATCCTACCTAAGCCAGGATCGTAATAGGAACTAGGAAAGGGAGTCCGTCCTGTGATTTGTCCCATTCGTGTCGAATCTTTCGGTATCTTGTAACTATCATTTGAGCTCGTCTCAAAATATCAATTTCATGAGTCTTAAATGAAATTTTAGAAGCATTTTGCTTCGAGATAGAATCGTAGTTAGCAATTTTGCTTACCATAAATCTCATATTTAGAAAGAATTTATTGACAATTCAGGAAAAAATTGAAAACATTGGCAATTGAGATCTAAATTAGGACTGGATCTAATATTTTATGTGGAAAGAAAACCTAATTTACCTGAATCAACCTTTAAAGAAGGCTATGGTAAGGATTGAATAAATATTCTTTGATTATTTATTCAAAAATCTTTCCTAATTGGTTTAATTCGTTTTAAAATGCTAAAAAAATAATCATGCTTAAAATTTCAAATTATCAGATCTTTTATGTTTTTAAATTTATCTTTTTACTATTAGTTCTAGTTCATTGCCAACCTGGTCTTGAAAAGTATCCCACTGATTATGCTTTTCTTTTATTGAAAGAGAAATCCTACAATGTTTCCCTAAAAATCATTAATTTAGAAGGTTCTGATCTTTCGATTCAGCTCAATTACCAAACTCCAAATGAGATTGAGAAAACGGAAGAACTCTTACCCTTAAAAAAAGAAACTGAAATACATTCTAAATTCTCCTATCCCTCTCGAACTAAAATAAGTTTGAAAATAAATAAACAACCTCTTAACCCAAATCAAGTCTGTACCTCTAATAAATCCAATGTGGAAATATTCGAATCAAATGTTGGAGATATTGAAGTTAATTGTTTCAGTGTATTAGCTCCTCCTACTTTTTCTATCCTGCCTGGTACTTATGCATCTTCTCAAATGCTTACAATATCACCTCCTAGCATTCCAGCAGGGGCGACAGTAAGTTACCGAAATGATGGAAATGATCCAGCTTGTACTGATCCAAGTCCTCCAACTCCCATCAATATTTCTATAAGTCAACAGATTCGTGCAATAACTTGTTTACCAAATTGGATTCCTTCCCCTGTTGCTGGGGGAGCTTATTCCATAGGAAGCAGTTTACGAATTTGGGTGACGAACTCCACAACTATGGGAAATTTGAATGGAACAGGAGGAACAGTTGGTGGAGATTCTATGTGTAACAATATGGCTGATACCAATCACCCTGGATCAGGAACATACAAGGCTTTAATTTGGCTACCTGGTAGAACATCTAGCGATGCAGATTGGCCTATAATAGCGAATACAAATTACTACAGATCCGATGGAATCACTCTTATCGGGAATTCAAATTCCGTAAAAACAATAACCTCAGCTCTGCCCAATTCGGTCAATACCAGTGCAGGTCTTAATTCTTGGTCAGGAATCATGGCTAACGGAATACCATGGATGGCTGGGAGTGACAATTGTTCAAATTGGACCTCGAGTTTAAATACAGTTGATGGAATTTTTGGAACAGCCAATCTAACAACTCCAGGCAATGTTTTTGGGAGAAATGGGGGTCCAAACAGATCATCCTGCGATCAACTGCTCCGTTTGTATTGTGTGGAACAGTAATCAAATTATTTAAGTTAAATAAGAGAAGAAAATCCTAGCCGTAGGATTGAATCCTACATCTAGGGCTTAATCCGAAATTTCAATCTCTTTTAACAAATCAGGGAAAATTTCTGTTGAATCTTTATGTAGTTAAGTTAGAACTAAGGAATAAATTCTAATACTTGCTCTTGGATCAAAGGATCGTTTAGCATGAGACTGTGCTCGTTTTCTGTGAAGATGGATTTATAAAGAATCCCTTCTGGGGGCAAAGAATTAGCATAAGATACAGAACCATCACCCATCTCTTTTGGAGCAATTTCCAAATCCCATATCTTAGCAGAGGGTGTTTGGATTCTTTTATTATCAAGCAAGGTCATAGCCTTTCGAACAGGAAGGTTTTTACCATGAACAACCAAGGTAGGAATTTTAGCTTTTAACAAAGCTTTAGTCGGAGTTAGGCTTTCACGAAATTTAACTGAATTATCTAAAATCGTCTGTAACTCATTCTCAGAAGGAAGCTCTTCTGGTTTACAATCATTTGCATAGAATCCAAGAGTATTTTCTTTCCAAGTCTTAGCATTGTACAAATCAAGTTCTATGGTTTTACCCATAGAGTCGACAACAATATCCTTAGAATCCCAAGTATGTAGCCTTGGGAAAAATCCATATACTGTTTCGTACTTGGCAATCCTACAAGGCCCTTGGATTTTAGCATTCAAACCAGTTGCATTGCCAACATGTAGATCTTTCATATAACCAATTCCACCACGAAAAGGAACACCCACATAAATCACTTTATCTACAAGATTGGGTTTTAAATTGATTGTAGAAAGGGAAAGCATTCCTCCCATTGAATGACCAATGAGAATTGGTTTTTTTTGGTATTTCTTTGATATCTCTTCTAGAAATTGAAGCAACTGATCTCTCGTAGCAAGATTTTTCTTACGCCAATCATAGGAGAAAACGTAAAAATCTATACCTTCTTGTTGGGACATCTTAATAAGCCAAGGTCCATAGACGGCAACATCAATCAAATAAGGAATAGCCGTTATGCGATCTATGGCTCCTACAGGTTTCAGATCATAGGAATCTCCCATCAAACGAAGATCAGGGTTTGTAAAATTCAAAGAAGCTTTTGCATCCAGCCACCTAAGATTCCCCTGCTGATCCTCTAGCTTAGAACCCTTTATACCTGGAACAAATACTACGGGTTTATTGTCTGTTTTTAAAGGAATGACTTGATTCTTTGTTAAGCGATCTGGTACAGATTGTCTGCAAGATAAAAGTACTAGCAAAAAGAAAAATCGAATCGATGATTTCAACAATTTCGAGCAAGGAAGGAGATTCTTATTTGGCAAGATATTTCTCATACACTCTAAAATTGCAGGTAGAAATAAGATTGGCTAGTCTTTTTATACTCGGAGGGGGTGGGTTGATTTGGCGAAATTGCGAATGAATATCATTGCCGTAGGATTGAATCCTACATTAAGCCCCCCAACCGAAAGCACAATTACGTTTAAAGATTCTGAAAAATTTTCCACCTAATTTTTCTGTAGTTAAGTCTGCCTTGCCCCATCCTTGGGATGCTGCGAAAGATGGAAAAGACCAACTTGGTTTTATTGAATTCGCTGATTCGAGGTGAATACAAATAAAACAAAATAGTATCATTACTCTGAAGTATGATTTTGCGCGCTTCTCTTCTTCACTAATAGAATTATATAAAGACTGTCAGATAACAATCTTTATATGATTCGGTAAATGCCAAACACCTAATTTCAAAGAGTTTTCCCATAGCGAACATTTCATCAACAAAATCATAATGAAGTTCTATTGACTTTTTATCGGCTGATAACTCGAGTCCCAAAAATGGGTTTGAAGCATTTCATAATAAGGATTATTCATAAGGCTAAATTACAAAAGAGTTAAGTAATTCCCATCCCTTACCCAAATGATCTCATGTAAGTCGTAAAATCTATTTTTGAGCTATTTTATATTGTCTTTGATGTAACGAATCTTTAGATTCTAAGGATTTATAAACTTTTTTGGAGCTGAGGACTTGTCTCAATTTTGCAGAAATAAATCATTGATAAAAAAGTAGGCGTTGTCAAATTTTTTTCATACCATTTTATCTTCCTAACAATACATTATTCCTTTCCATAGAGTTAAATGAACCTTGTCACCTAACTTAATTTAATTCAAAATATCATCCTAGAATTTTCGTAATAATGGATTCTCGAATTGCATAGCCTTTTTCTGTCTTAGATTTAACTGTTTGAACAAAAGAATCATCTGCCAAACTTGGATGCCCTACTTTAAAGGCTGGCCTTGGGTTGTATTCTATCCAAAGTTCCATTTCTTGTGCAATTTGTTCTCCCTCAATTTTCGAAATAAGTTCTAAGCCAAAATCAATACCCGAAGTGATTCCACCAGCTGTAATACGATTTCTATCAATTACGACTCTATCTTCTACTACTTCGATGGGGAATTTCTTCAAAAAGGGTAAAGATCTCCAATGTGTTGTTGCCTTATATCCATTTAATAAACCAGCAACTGCTAAGACCAAGGAGCCTGTACATACAGAGGTAACATATTGGGAATTCTCTCCTAGGCGTTTTAATTCTTGGAGAAAGTTTTTATTTTGTATGACATCATTCACGCCTGTGCCTCCTGGAAGAAAGAGCAGATCCGTAGATTGTATATCTTGTATCTTCCTATCTACAAGGATCTTAAGTCCACCTTCACATATAATCTCAGGAGAATGAAAGGATACGACTTCAACCTACCAGTCTTTCACTCGGGTGAATATTTCATAAGGTCCAATAAAATCTAATATCGTTACGCGATCAAACAAGACCATAGTAACATGTGTTTTCATAGTTCAACAATTCCTTCCATACCTATATATCCTGGCAATTTTTTAATATTATTAATCCATTTAATTATATTCTTATATTGAGAAGTATCAATTTTTCCTTCATTAGCAAGTGCAACATATGGGAAGCATGCGATATCTGCAATTGTTGGTTTAGATAGTTCTAACCAATCACGTCGATCTAAATGCTGATCCAATATTCCCAATACCAAAATAGACTTTTGCTTGGCAAGATCCCAATCTACATTTGCATTGAATTTGTATTTAAGTCTTGCTAAATTAAGACTATTATGAATCTCATTCGCCGAAAATGATAGCCACTCTTGAATGAGTGCAACTTCATAAGGATCATTAGAATACCAATTTAAATTATAATACTTTAAAGCTAGATAAACCAAAATAGCATGTGAATCATAAACTATAGAATCTCCATCTACAAGAACAGGGAATTGTCCTCTAGGATTCATTTTTAGGTAATCGGGTGATTTATGTTGCTTGTTGGCAGAGTCCACTAACACAGTTTCATACTCTAAATTTAAAAAGCTCAACATCAATCTGATTTTGTGGCAATTGCCAGAAGGGATTCTATCATAAAGTTTCATATTTACCTACCTTGATTTACTAATTATTTTAAATTGACTATTCTTAAATTGATAAAGTAATCCAATAATTGGTCCAATACTTAAAATCAATACTACATATCCTAAATCATAATATTCTAAACTAAAACTAAAAAATTTAATACTAAGAATAGTTATAGCAAAACCTATGCAGTTGATTATTGTGAGAGATGAACCCCTCTTATCCTCTGGGGAAGAATGAGCTACACTTGTTGAGAACATCGGAGAATCTGCTACTACAGCAAAACCCCAAAACAACAAGAAACCAATAAACAAGACAAAATTTGCATTAAAATAAAAAATGGGAAAAAGGAAACAACAAAAACCTGATATTGCAAGGAATAGATTAGCAGTAAATTTTATCCCCAATCTATTTGAAATGCTTCCGGCAAAAACACAACCCAAAGAACCAATGCTTATCACCAAAAAAGAAAACAAAGACAGAAGAGTATACGAACTATGAATTTTATGCAAAGTAAAATAAGATTCAAGAAACAAGGGGACAAAAGTCCAAAATGTATACAATTCCCACATATGTCCAAAGTAACCCCAGGCTGCAGAACGAAATTTTTTTGATTCAAATGATGCAAGAAAGGATTGGATTTCAAAGACATGAAGCTTCTTTCGATGTATTCCATCTGGAACAAAAAGTAAAATAATGAATCCACCAATTAGTGCAAGCAGACTCGTTGCATAAACAAGATATTGGTAGGAAAGTTCATTTTGTACAAATTTGATACAATGAGGAAGGGCTGTTCCCAAAACCAAGGCACCAACAAGATATCCCAAAGATTTTCCCAAACTATCGGAAAAATGATCGGAAGCAATCTTCATACCGACAGGATAAACTCCCGCAAGAAAAAATCCTACCATAAATCGACCAGCTATCAGAAATAGAAAATCTTGTTCTTGTATTATCAAAGTTAGGTTAAAGATACTAGCAAGAAAAGCAGAAAAGAAGAATACTCTAGAGGGTGAAAATCGATCAACTATTGCAAAAATTGAAAAAACCAAGGTTCCCAAAATAAATCCAAATTGGGTAGCAGTTGGTATTGAAGAGATCAGATTCTTAGGATTACTGAAGTTATTCGCAAGTTCGGGAAGAATAGCACTGCTAGCAAACCAAACGGATGTAGAAAAAAATTGAGCAGTTATAATAAAAAATAAAATTCGATTCATATCTATAGATTCGTTTGAATTCTAATGATGTTTCTTAAGCAAAAAGAAAAATCATAAAGGAATATAAAAATATTTTGGTAGAGTAAATAATATTTGAAATATCGATTAATTTATTTTCCAAGGTAGAAACTTGATTCTCTATTCCAAGTTTGAATAAAATTCCAAGATATAACCAGCAGTTTCTTCGGGACGCTCTATCATTGGAGCATGCCCACAGTCTTTCATAATAATTATTTTCGATTTTTTGAGTTTCTTCTGGAAGACTTCCGTTGATGATACATCAATTACTCTGTCGGTATCTCCCCATATAACTAAGGCTTGTTGGTTTATTTTAGGTAAGATGGCATCAAGTGGATCCTTAATGCTTCGGTATTCTTTCAGAATTTTTTTATTGAAAGGAGCATTTGCAATCGCACGCTCTCCAAAATACGTTTTAATAGGTCCTGGAATATAAGGAGGCTTAACCATTGTATAATGAATTAGATTATCAAAATCTTCAGGTGATTCTACAATTAAGGGATTTTTGCCTAGAGCGAGTTGCTTAGAGAGATCGCTAGGATTCGGGCTTTTTACCCCTGCTGAATTGAGAAAGACAATAGAACGAACAAGGTTAGGGTTATCATATGCAAATTGTCCAGAGACTGCACCTCCCATAGAATTACCTATTATATGAAAGGGCTTTAGATTCAAGATTTCCACCAATCTCTTTAGGCGCTTAGACTGAGTTAGATGGGAGTATTCAAGCTCTTCAATTCTATCTGATTCACCAAATCCTGGTAAGTCGACCAACACCAAATGGTAATTCTCAGCAAAGTATTTACTCATTCTAGTCCAATTGTCTTTATCAGCTCCAAAACCATGGACAAAAAGGATAGTTTCTCCCTGTAGATTGCCACCCTCTAAGTATACTATTTTAAATTCATCAACTTGTGTGGATTTCTTTTTTAGATCTGCCTTACTTCTTTCTAAACCTATAGCAAGAGGTAGAACGAGAGTTGCACAGTTCAAATGCATTAAGCCTAAAAACAAAATTAAACTAAAAATAGACTGATTCAAATTTCGTTTCATGGCTTTACTCTTCTTGTTAATAATATTTGAAATTAATAATCTTCTGAGATTTCCAAAAGGCTAGTCTTGTTTGTTGTGAAATCATTAATGTACAACAAGGACGGCGTCATTACTTTGTATTGCTTGGGATTTTCTGGATCCTTGGTTTCTTTTACAACTACAAGAGCTAGTCTATTCTTCCCAGCATTCCAAATCAATTGCTCAAAAAAGACATGCTCTGGAAGAAGCTCGCTAAATTTGTCTGTATTCATGTCATACATAAATAATTTCTTTCTATCTTTACTGCTGAGAAATCCATCTGAATTGGTATCTATGGTGGCAGCAAAAATCAACATCTTGCCTTCCAATTGGATGGAGTCAAATTTAGGCTCATCCCCAGTAGTAAATCCAGATTTCTTCTGAAAGTCAGCCGGAAAATAATCCCAGATAAAAACATTATTTGCAAATAATTTTTTCTTAACACCAGTTCTCAGATTAACAAGAATAAGGTTCTTTGCATGGTAGGCTATTCCTTCAGGACCAAGACCACCTGATTCTGTACTAAGACCAACTGGATATATCAATGTATTTTTCCAATAAACCTTAGAGTTCTCTTCCCAATCAGAATTGTATTCCTTGAAACTTGGTAGGGTAGTCTCGACATTCTTTTCAGGAACTTCCTTGGGATTATAAGCCTCCACTTGGACTCCCCTATCATAAACCAGCCAACTTTTCGTAAGAGTAAATGCAAGTATTGCTATGATAAGAACAATGACACCAATGATGAGAAATCGGACTTTTTCCATAAATTATTTATTGAACGATTTCACAGCCGATAAAACTTCTTGAAGTTCATCCTCTTTCATATAAGCATAAAGGGGAAGGTTCAATATACTTGCACAAATTTTTCTGGCAATGTCTTTATCACCAAACTTCTCGCAGCCCTTAGCACCTGGTTGGTCGGACATAGCTCCAGGATATATAATACCAAAACCGATTCCCTTTTCTTTGAGGTGGGCCTCTAATCTTGGTCTTTCTTCTAAGCTAAAAATGTTTGCATTGCAGTAGCCATTCTCGGTATAACCTTCGGGTGCCTTGATTACATTGATTCCTAATTTTGGTAGTTCTTCTTGGTAACGCTTAGCTATAGATCTTCTAGACTCAAGCCTTGCATCGATATAATCTAGGCTTAAATTTAAGAATGCAGCTTGCAGAGAATCTAATCTTGAATTCCAACCCACAGAACCATGTCCGTAGTGAGAAGTTCTTCCATGATTGGCAAGTTGCCTGGACATATTCGCAAGTCCTTCATCATTGGTAAATACGGCACCACCATCACCAGCAGCACCTAAGACCTTTGCAGGATAAAAGGATGTAGTCGAAATCAATACATCCTTATAAATAGATTCACCCTTGTATTTTACACCAAAGCACTGAGCTCCATCTTCAAGTAATAGAACATTTTTATCTTTGCAAAATCTTCTAAAATCAAGAATCTTTGATGAACCCCAACCATATAAATGGACCAAGATAGCAGCTTTGGGTTTGTATTTTTCAACAGCTTGGCAAAAAGTATCAAAGTCCATCTGCAAATCTACTTCATTCGCATCTACCGTCACAGGATCAGCCCCAACATTCACTACGCATTCATAGGTTGCCCAGAAAGTGGAATCGGGGAGTAATACCTTATCGCCTTTGCCTACCCCTAAAGCTCGCAGTGCAATTTGTAAGGCATCGGTTCCGTTTGCACAAGAAATTGCATACTTGGTTTCCGCCTGTTCAGCGAGTCTAGTCTCCAAACTTGTGACTTCTGCTCCTCCAATGAACTGTGCATTGGCACTCATTTCTTGGACTTTTGAATTCCATTTGTCTAGGAAACCTGGTTCGAATCTTTTTATATCAATAAAGGGGACTGGCATAATGGATAGTTTCCTTCTAGAATGAGAATTTTCAAGCGAGAAATGTTACGATTGTCCGAGAGAAGATATTTGGAAATTCCTTAGTGCATTTGGATTTCAGGAAAGGAAAGGCTTTTTACTTACCGAACTTGGTAGAATCTAAGAATTCAGGATGCATGTTTCTCGGTTGGGCACCTGTTCCAGCTCCCCAGCACCATTTAGCGATGCAAAGCTGAGCGTTGAAAATGGTGCTGGGTCTGGGGTGCAGGGAATTACAATCTAACGGGCGCTTTACCCCTGGTTAAAACCAGGGGCTAAAAGCTTGATTTTTCTTCGTTGAATGATAATCATAGCCTAACAAGCGTAATCGACAATTTTGCATTCTAAATGCAAAATTCAAACTATCATATTATATATTTTGTGAAAGAGTTTCTCTTTAGATTAATTACCTCTATCCCTAGAGAGAGTCTTAACCTTGCAGCAGAATACTATAGTTTATAGAATTCCATTTTCCTTCAATTGAGTTTCTGATAATCCTGTGATTTTCATTATCTTCTCAATTGGATCGCCATACTCCTTCATCAACCGAGCATCTTCAATGGCTTTTTTTTCAATACCTTTCTCAATTCCCTCTTCTTTTATCTTCTCTAGAATCGTCATATATTCCTCCTCTACTTCTCGGTAGAATTCAACATCTAAGAATTGATCCGCATCCTTCCTAGTGCTATCCATATAATACAGGATTACCTTTAGAATTGCAACCCTTTTCCATTCCAATTTCTCTTCCTTCAAATCTTTAATAGTCTGACGAAGTGCATTTGCAAATGATTCAGGATTATCTCGGATATGCTGTAAAATCCTAAGGAGTAATTTCAAGGATAACAATTTCGTTGGGAAGTCTGGATCATCCGATTTTAAATGATACAAATTAATCGAGAAATTCGGGATATATTCTTGGAGGATTTCATCCTCGTTAGAAAGTTCGAAGGCATCCAAGAATTCTGTTCCTAGCTCCCAACCTTTCTCCCCATGGTAGAATACAAATGGGATCACAGGACTGTATTTCTTGATATTCTTTTTCTGCCATTGGTAGATTTCAGAAAGATAGCTAAGGAGCTGTGTGTAT
>PEQN01000044.1 GCA_002786225.1 Leptospira sp.
GTTCAGAAAATGTCACGACTAAATAGTCCGTACTTTGTATACCAGGATCACCATTTGCAGCTGTTGCCACAGCATTTAGAATAACAGGTGGTGCTTTATCACTTATAACTGTAGACAAATTCGCAATAGTCAGAAGAGGAAATGTTCCTGATAACCACTTGCTAAGGTCTTGGGTGAAGCTCATGGATTTTAATTCAGTTCCAGCCAAAGTGATATCATCTAAAAAAATTGTAACGATACTGTCGTCTGCAAGACCTGGATCATTATTAGGTGATACTATTGTTCCTCCAGATGGATTATCTGTAATACTATCAACCTTAGTAGCAGCTACACCACCAATTGTAAATCTTGCTGCATCAGCATTTGCAATACTCGAATCAGTCATGGCTTGGTTGAATGTGATCTTAAGTTGATCTATTTTTCCATTTTTATTTACATCATATTGTTCTATAGAAGAAATGATTGGATTACTTGAAGAGATACTAATTAATCTTGCTGTCGCACTTCCAGAATTATCAGCAGCATCATAAAGCGTGAGCGATCCTGATATACTATCAACAGCATCTCCCGCTACGAATGTAGTATCCATTGTTAGAGTTACTGTACGATCTGTAACACCACAAGTATCAGACCCCATAGATGCAATGGAAGTTACACCGCTTCCTGAAGCATTATTATATATAAAATCGGAAGTATCTAAATTTCCACCAGCACCACATGCAGGTGCACCTGTGGTTGTATAAACATCTTCTGAAAATACTACTGTTAGTGTTGAATTTCCAGCAGAAGAACTTGCACTAACTACAACTGGCTTTGCTCGATCTGCTTCCGTTACTGATGCAGTAAAGACCTGCGACATTGTATATGATGCTCCATCGGTTAATAAAGGTGTGCTAGTTGTTGTAAAATCAGGTTTTGCACCAGTGTCGAAGGATCCACCTTCATCAAAAGCGAGATAAAGCACTGTGTCGTTTGGGTTATCAGTTCTGCCTAAACATGAAGTATTAAAAGCGCTTCCATGATGAAGTCGAGTATTCCCTCGTCCCGATATGAACCAATCACTTGTTGCCTCACCGAGAGAGTTGGAAGCATAACCTGGGAATGTTGAGTCTTGAACAGATCGAGAAAACGTAACTTCGTAATGGTCAATTTTTCCATTACCATCACAATCCAAGGTCCAAGCGGAAAGGATTCCAATTTCATCATCGATGATCGTAAATGTATGAGTAGTTTGGCT
This sequence comes from Leptospira sp., assembly GCA_002786225.1. Lineage (GTDB taxonomy): Bacteria > Spirochaetota > Leptospiria > Leptospirales > Leptospiraceae. Next base: position 1,238 of record PEQN01000044.1, read on the forward strand.
TCCTAATCTCGCATAGGTTGGACTATAAATTTCTAAATTGATTGTTTCATTTCCAGATTCATAAATCGCATCATCTATAACTGCTTGGTTGAAAGTTTTAGATGTTTCTCCCACTGCAAAGCTAACATTCAATGCAGTTCCTACGGAGGTATGATCGGAACCAGCAGTTGCAGTACCGCCTGTTACTTCTCGTACAAGTACTGTTACAACTTGCTTTGAAGCTACTGAAAGAGTCAAAGTAATACTGCGATTCCCTGTAGCTTCATTGGTTGAATTGCTTGTTGCGGATTGGAATTGAACTGTAGGTGCAGCTACAACTGCAAATGCAATTGTTGTATCTGTTGTCTGCACTCCATTAGTTGCAGTGATTGTATAAGATGTAGATGATGAAGTTGATGTGGGAGTTCCACTCAATACACAAGTTGAACTTAATGATAGCCCTGTAGGAAGAGCCGGCGATGACGAACATCCGGTCACTGTCCCCGAATATGTGGGATTGATTGTTGCAATTGCAAAATTCTGAGTAAATTCCGATGGATAAGTTCCAAAACTAAGAGAACTGGGAGCTGGAGCGATCACTTGGATAGAAACCGAAACAGAATTACTTGAACCAGTTCCATTCGTTGCTTGTATTGAATAACTTGTAGCCCCAGAAACTGTTGTAGGTGTTCCTGAAATTTCACAAGTGACTGAATTAATGCTAAGACCTGCAGGTAAACCAGGAGTTGATACACATCCTGTAACTAAGCCGTCTTTAGTAAACGTAATTGGTGTCATCGCTACACTTTGGTTTAGAACAAAGGGTCCCGAACCAACAAGTGCCAAATTTGATGGAGCTTCTGGATTGATAGTTATACTTATAGTAGCATTTGTGGAACCATAAGTATTTGCAGCTGTGATTGTATAATCATTTGGTGTTAAATTATAAACTGTTGGTGTACCAGTAATCGCACAAGTTGTTGAATTGATATTTAAACCTGTAGGCAATAAAGGACTTGCAGTACAGGATGTAAGGGATCCTCCACCTAAAGTTGGGGTAATTGTTGATATACCAACATTTTGTGTAAAGGTAAAAGGAGATCCTGCAATTGCAATGGTCGGACGTCCTGTAATAGAGAATGTCAGAGTTTGGGTGTTGCTATTTCCAGTTACATTCGAAGCTGTTATTGTATAAGTTTGTGAAGCTGCATAAACAGTTGGTGTCCCTGAAATTGTACAATTCGATGTATTTATGCTAAGACCAGCTGGTAAACTAGGAGAGACGATACAATTCGTAACAACTCCAGTGAAACTAAATGTAACAGGTGTAATTGCAGTATCTTTGACATATGTCAATGGACCAGATGAAGAAATTGCAAGATCAGTTACAAGTGCTGGATTCACCGCAAAGGTAACATTGGCAGTTGTAGATCCAGCTGCATTAGTAAATGTAATCGTATAAGATTGAGAACTTGCAGTCGCTGTTGGAATGCCTGAAATTATACAATTTGGTAAACCCATTGTCAGTCCAGCTGGTAAACTTGGTGATGAGCTGCAACTGGTTACTGTTCCTGTAACAGAAGGAGATATGTTAGTTATGGCAGTTCCCTGAACAAAAGGAGCTCCAGGATTAGTAATAGACGCTGCAGAGGGAGCAACATTGACTACAGCAAAACTTAAAGTTGCAGTGGAGCTTCCAGTTGAGTTTGTTGCAGAGATTGTATATTCTGTATAGGCTGTAGCAACTGTCGGAGTTCCCGAAACCACACAAGTGCTTGAGTTAAGAGTTAATCCTGCGGGAAGAGATGGCGATACAGTACAACTCTCTATTGTACCTGAAAAACTTGGAGTAATATCGGTTATTGGTGCATTGATTACGAATGAGCCTGGAACCCCTGTAAACGAAAAACCACTTGGCCCAGAACCTCCAGCACTTGCTCCTGATCCACTAGATTCTGTTGCGCCTGCTTCGGAACCTCCTCCACCTGGTGGAATAAGTAGAGCAGCACTGCCTCCTTTACTTCCACCCATGAGACCTAAAATGGCAGAGATTGCTGGCCATGCTGTACATGCATTATTTGAAAATAAAATTGAGAAAATAAAAACTAAGTTTAAGAGCCTTTTCTTAGAAAAAATCATATATACTCCAACACGACAAGGTCAACAATTTATTGACTTTATCTTTATTCATTGTCGTGCTTTATATGACGCAAAGAAATTTTGAAATGTAATAATTTGATTCTTTTTTCGAAAATTATTTAAAAATACAAAAGATAGGTATTATAGTAATAAGATTTCTTTAAGAACAAAGAAAAATATAAAATATAAAATTTTAAAATAAAGTATTAATACAAAATGTTATAGGATTAAGATTTGGAATTGAATTCTATTTCGAAGTGAACACATAGTGTTATTTAAATATCTATACAGAATACTTTTTTATTAATCATTGAACATATTTTATAATATTTTATAATTCTTATATATGGATAGATTAGAAGTTGGAATCGATAAATTCCCAACAAAGAATATACAAAAAAAGCCAGCATGCACTGGCTTTTAAGAAATTGGAATAGATATTAAAATAGAGATCTATTGATTTTTATTTGGTTCTTCTTTTTTAACTTCAGATCTTTTTGGTACACCCAGTTCTTCTCTGCGAGGTTTATCATATCTTAAGAAAAGTTGTGAGTCTGTATCTTTTTCATAAACTCTAGATCTAGAATCTGCATAGTCTACTCGAAAGTCCGCAGGAATTCTTTCATCAAAGCTAGCTTGTAATCGTTTATCATGTTTGATATAAGGGTTCTTAGTGAAATCATAAGTTACTCCTTCGAGTTTAACAATTTCTCCTTCCACCACATTATCATCTAGGTCATTCCAGTTTTCTTGCTTGGCATTTGATTTTTGTAGAAAGTAATTATCATAAGGGTATTTCAATTTGAAAATATTTGCTGCATTAGCCTTGGCATCTCTACAAAGATTGATTGCACCAAAGTATTTATCAATTCTGAACTTGCGTTTTTCAGGATTCATGGTTTGGTGTTTTTCCAAATGCTTTTCAACAGATAGGGCTTCTATTCTAACTTTTTTCGCCATACCAAGAAATTTGTAACCGTTCTCGACATTTTTCTCAATACCATACTTATTCACTACATAATGAAATTCTTTGGGCTCATACATCCTTCTTAGATAGGGTGCCTCTCTATCCGTTTTCATTTCTTTTAAATTTCTGCTGTTTCTTCCATACTCTATGGAGATATCAACTATGGTTTTATCAAGTGGGTCATTAGGATTTTTACGCTCCATGGCAACCTTCATCATTTCTTCCGTTCGGATTACGTAATGTTGGGAAAGCTCTTCTGTAAGTTTTTCGATAGCAATTTGTGCTTCTAGAAATCTTCTATAAGAAGCTACATAATTTGATTCAAAATAGTATTGAAGTGCTTCTTGGTAGATCCTTTTTATTTCCTCATATCTTTTTATACGATGACCTTCTTTGCCTTCTTCTGCATACATTGTTGTAACAGGTTTACCTTCGGTATCATTACCAGGGTAATTTTTCACCATAGGTTCGAGTTCACGCAAATATGTGATTAATTCTATACGCTTATTATAAGCCTTGTAGGACACAGTTTGACTTGCAACTTCAGATATTGGAACCCAAATTAAGATGCTTACAAAGAGGATTATTTTTTTCATGATTCTACCATATTCCAACAATTAGGGATGACCCTATGGAAAGTATCGGTTTTCTTTTGGAATGAATTGACAGTTTCCTTCAAGAATTTACAGTTTCCTTAGAGAATTCTATCATGCCAGTAACCCAAGCAAGCCAAAATAAAAAAATTTCCTTCCGTGCCAAAGAGAACACTGTATGCCCACTTTGTGATGAAGTTCACCAAAAAGAGCAAATGTTCCAAGGTGGAGGTCGCTTGATTGCTGGCAAGATGACCCAAGAAATGCGCAGACTCTATGAAAAGAACCGAAAATTCGGAAGAGTTGGTCCCAATGATTACGTACTCTCTGTCTGCCCAAGATGTCTTTATACTTCTTTCACCAAAGATTGGGAAGGTCTGCAAGCAAATGAGCTCAGTGAACTCAAGATGAGTTCCGACCAGAGAAGATCCTTTCTGGAAAAAATCCTAGGACCTGTGGATTTCTACCAAGAAAGAAATATCGTACTTGGAGCTGCCTCTTACCTACTTGCCATTGAATGCTACCAGAAGCGTGGTATGGGAATTGCACCAACTCCTAAGAAGGCAATTTGTGCTGTTCGAGGTGCTTGGTATTTTGAAGATCTGCATGCCGAATACCCAACTATGAACTTTGATAAGGTTAGAGATTTTCTTTACAAAAAGGCTGCCATCTACTACAGCCAGACCTTAGAATACATGCAAAATGGCCAAGAGCCTGTTGATTCCATACAAGGAATGTTAGGCCCTGATACAGATAATAACTGGGGTTTTGATGGTGTAGTGTATCTAAACGCTTATTTAACTAGAAAATTTCTAGACCAATTAGCAGAAAAGAAAGAAGACCAACTCAATCTGCTTATTCGAGCCAAACGAATGCTTGCTAGGCTCTATGGTTCTGGGAAATCTTCTAAAAATAAACCCTCTGCAATTATTGAAATGGCTAGGGAACTGTATGATGAATACGGGGCCCTAATTGAAGAAATGGGTGGAGAGAAATAAAATTTTTCTTCTTTAGTTGAATTCAATTGTCTAACTACGCCTTACTTATAGAATACGATGGAATGAAATTCCATGGTATACAAAAGCAACTCAATGCTTATACTGTGCAAGATGCCTTAGAACGCGCGATTCGCATTTTGCTGAAGCCACAACATGATTTAAGATTCCATGTAGCAGGTAGAACAGATACAGGAGTTCATGCATCAGGAATGGTTTGCAATTTTTATTCTGCAAATAAAATCAAAGATATTGATCTGTTTAAATATTCTATGAATGCACTTTCTGGCGATGGTGTGACTGTGCTTGCTATGCGACATGTTCCAGATGCTTTTCATGCAAGATTTTCTTGTAGTGCAAGGGAATATTTATTCAAGATCATCTATTCTAAAGATGATCATCCTCTTTGGGCAAATAGAGCTGTTTGGATCAAGGAAACAGTAAACTGGGATTTAGTTTATTCTCAGTTAGAACATTTAAAAGGGGAAAAGGACTACAAGAGTCTTGCCAAACAAGGATCCATTAAAGATAAACCTTCCAAGCGAAGATTCCAATATGCTGGGATTGAAGTTGACCCAAGTCACAATTACATCATTCAGTTTCGCTTTAAGGCAGATAGTTTTCTTCATAATATGATCCGGATTCTCACTGGAACTTTAGTAGACATAGGAACTGGCAAAATTCAAGGTAGAGATCTAGGGCAAATTATTGATTCGCTGGATAGATCTGCTGCTGGGAAGACTCTCCCCGCTCATGGTTTGTATTTCTATAAAGCACATTATGATTCTTTTCCTGAAATAGAAGATATGTATAACTCTGTTCTCAATCGTGAATTTCAATTTCCTTTAGGAAGTGCATTTTGATATGAATGCAAAAATTTTGAAAATAGTCTTCATTCAACTGAGTTGCTTAAAAAGATGTTATTTGATTCCAACTATATTCCTCTTTTTACCTCTACTTTCCCTTTCTGCAATTGAAAATGAAGATGATAGGCGAAAACCCGAAATAGGTGCCTGGCTAGGAGCAACCAATCCATTTCCAGGAACACCCACCCAACAATTATTAGATACAAGTTTAGGTTTTGGAGCCTTTGCAAGAATGCCCTGGCCTTATTTTCTATATACTGAATTTGGAACAAGTTATTCTGTGTACCAATCTCAGACGGAAAGAGGACTAACAACTATACCAGTTTATGCGGCATTAGCCTACCAACTTCCCTTTGATCTACCTGTGAAATTTTTCATAAAAGGTGGAGGTGGACAGGCTTATGTTGTGGCAAGACCCGCGAATACGGCACGGTGGAATGATTTGATTTACGGTGGATTTGAAGCGAGTTTTATTGCAGGCAGAAAAGTAAGAATAGGAATCCGTCTTGATTATAATAAAATCATGGAAACTAATCTTGATACTCCCAGTAATTTTAATATTCCCCTCCAGTCCCCCTTCGATGACCCAAGACTTTCTAATCCTGCAAATTTCCAACTAAGAAATGCAGATTTTTTCCATTTTGGACTTATGGTAAGCTTGCTTATCTAGGCTTTTCCTTTACAATTTCTATAGGATTCCAAAGAATGGGGTAGTGAGCTTAGAATTGAAGAAAAAGACAATGTGTGCTATTGTCACATTCCTGTTGGGATTCATCCTTTTCATCGGTTGCAAGAAGAGTGATTTAGGAAGAGAATCTGTCCTACCTGTTCTAAGTACTTTATTTAACAACAGAATGCTCCTTTTAATGAAGGGGACCTATTCGTCTGATAACCCAATTGGTTTTGGAGACTATAACAACGGCAGCGGAACCTTATATAGAGACAATACAGGAGTAGCTGGTGATCCTGATTTTGAACTTCCGAATCTTCCAAGCGCATCCAATCTTCCCATTTATATAGATTTTGGGGAAGTGCGAATTTCTTCCAAATTCCAAAAAGGGATCAATGAGCTAACACAAATTAGAGATCCATTGGACTCCCTTAAGTTTTGGGACAATATAGCAACCCAACGCCAAGTCTATTGCAATTCACCATATTCCTTAGAAGAGGATACTTGCCAGAAAGAAAGAGGGATCTTCAAGTCCCAAGAATTTTTCAATGGAAACGGAGCAGTGTATCCATCCAACGATCCTACCGCAGAAACATTTTCTTGTTCTGATCCAAATTATTCCAATGATTGTGCTTTGCGCGGACTACCCTTAGATGCAAGCTTTGGGTCTCAGTATTTTTATACTGGTGTTTACTTTCGTTCCTTAGTGACTGGTTGGGGTGTAAGAAACGGTGGTATTTTACTCGATTCAACACGTTTTGATAACAGAAGAGTGCCTGGTATCAATATTGTCCCAAGAAATAACTATTTTCCAGGCACTTCCGATATCCAGAAGCAAGATATAGTTCCGAAAATGTTTCCTCTACTTTATTCCGTTCAAGCAGGACAAAGAGATATGGAGATTCGAGGTGGATTTGATCCCTATATTTTAGAAATTCGCATGAACATGAAGGAGAATTTCATGGTTCATTCCTTTATACGACCAGGGAACATCCGAGAAACCTTAGTTGGTTTTTCAGATGCCTTGAACACTCATACAGGAGAGCCAGATATGGGTGGCAATTTAATTCTTCGCTCAAGAATCATCTATCCAGAAACAGCAGCTAGTGTAAGGATCACTGGAGGAAGTGGGAACCTCAATTATTACTTTGCTATCTTTCATTCGGATGAAGTCGAAACAAGAAAACAACTTCCTCTCGCAGCTACACCTGCTCGTGCGGATGCATTTATTAAATATTTAAATAAAGGTAAATACAAGCTTCTTTGTATTGGTGATACAGAAAGATTGGATGGATTTCCCGATACTGTAGTTCGAGAAACTTCCTTTGAAGTATCAGATGTTGATAGAAGAGCTACGCTTCCAGTTGCACTTACATGTCCTTGAGGAGATATAATGAATCAGAATAGTTTCCAACCTTCCCGTTTTACAATTCGAGTCAAGTTAATGGTAATCATTTCCGGAATTTTGATTCTATCGCTAACATCCATCATTTTTATAGCAACTTACTTCTTCAAACGCGATAATGAAATTCGGGTAAAAGAAAACAATGCCAAATTAACAGAAGTTATAGCATTAAATGTAAGAGCGGAAATACTTTCTCTTAGCAGATCTCTACAAGTTACAATTGCAAGCTTAGTTCAGACCAAGGATGAATCTGCAATCAAGTCCATTCTTTTTACTGAGGATCCCGATGTAATTTTTGTTGGACTTTATGATAAATCCTTCTCAGCAAAGGAAAGATTAGTTAATTCCAAAACCATAGAAGAACTTGGTATCTCCTCCTCAAAATTAGATGAGGTCATTTCAACAAACAAAGATAAGTTAAAGGGAAGTTTCTCCAACTCAACTATCCTACTGAATACAAGTGTTGGATTCAGATCTCCTATTATTGCAATAGCATTTCCATACTTTAAAGATAGACAAAATCTAACTATTATTGCTATTCTTAGATTGGAAAAATTCTTAGATCCCTTTCAAACATCAGGTATTACTGAATCTTTTATGGTTAGTGATGATGGCAAAGTTCTTGCCCACCCTGATTTGAATTTGGTTCTCTCTGGAGCGAATATGGTGAACACACCTATCGTTCAGAAAATGAGAACCAGTCCGCTCGATAACGGACAATACAGATACCAAGACAAAGGGAACGATTGGCACCTCGGATCCTTCAAGAAACTTGGATTAGGTGGAGTTGGAATCATCTCTGCTGTATCTGAAGATAAGGCTTACGAAGAAGTTTATAATATCCAAAGACGAAATATCTATCTAATGATAGCTGCACTTAACATAGCCATCATAATTGTTTTCTTTTTTGCCAAACGTATCTCAGGACCTATCTTTGGTTTGGTGCAGGCATCTAAGAAAATTGAGGCTGGCCAATACCACCTTGAACTTGTTCCTGAAACCAGAGATGAAATAGGGATACTGACCAACTCCTTCCAGTCAATGAGTAAGGGTCTAGAAGAAAGAGAGAAGCTCAAAGTCTCCTTTGGTAAATTTGTAAATGATGAAATTGCTGAATTGTCCATGAAAGGGCTACTCAAAGTGGGCGGAGATCGTAAGGATTGTGCCATACTTTTTTCTGATATTCGTAGCTTCACATCTATTTCTGAGAAATTGAAACCCGAAGAGGTTGTCGAATTCTTAAATCAATACATGACTGCTATGGTTTCTTGTGTAAAGAGAAACAAAGGTTATGTGGATAAATTCATTGGCGATGCTATCATGGCAACCTGGGGTGCCTTGAAATCAGTTGATAATAATTCCGAATATGCAGTTAAGGCAGCCTTGGAAATGAGAGAAGCATTGATCGAATTCAATAAAGGACGAGGAACAGCTAAGAAACCTGCTCTTAGAATCGGTATTGGAGTGAATCATGGTCCTGTTGTATCGGGCCAAATTGGTTCTGATGAAAAAATGGAATACACTGTGATAGGAGATGCAGTAAATCTAGCATCTCGTATGGAAGGCTTGACCAAGAACTTCGGAATAGATATTGCAGTTTCGGAAGATGTCTACGATGAAACAAAGAAAGTTTTTAAATTCGAGGATTTAGATACAATACCGGTTAAAGGGAAGGCCAAGCCTCAGAGAGTTTATGCAGTATTAGGTTATCAAAAAGATCCTAAGTGTCCTAAAAATCTGGATGAATTAAGAAAGAAAATTGGGTATGAAAAGCCTAGTAAGAAGTAAGATATGAAATTTTTAAAAAGTAGAGAAAACAAAATTCTAGCTTTCCTGGTAGTGAATTCCATTTTATTTGTTACACTTTTCTTCTTTGATTTAAATAAAAAAATAGATATAGGCAATAGAAAAATCATTGGAACAGTTGAATTCAAAAAGAACACAGTACAAAGGAAATTAGACGATCACATTGTCTGGGAAAGTCTCGATACAAATAGTCCAATTACAAACAAAGATACAATACGATCCGAGTCCTTGTCTGATGCCATCATCCGATTGAATGATGGAACGGAAATAAATCTTGATGAAAACAGTATGTTTTTCTTAGACATTACAGGTGATGATCCTACAATTTCTTTTAACCAAGGAAGCATTCAGATTAAAAAGAAAGATGGAAGCTCTGGTGATTTAAAAATCCAAAGCAATAATAAAACTATAGAAATCAAAGATGGTGAATTAAATATTCAAAAAGCAGAAAATGGAAATTTCAATGTTCAAGTTGAGAAAGGAAATGCACTTATCACTGCTGCGGGCAAGCAAACCAATGTTAGCTCTGGAAAGCAAGCTGACCTTACTGGGAATGATTTATCTGTTTCAAACATTCCTTTCGATTTAATTTCACCTTCCAATAACAGCATCATCCAAAGTAATGCTGCTACTAAAAATATTGAATTCAATTGGAAGGCTAATGAGAAATATTCCAAATTAAAATTTGAAATTTCTAGAAATCCTAATTTTACATCAATCTTTAAATCCATAGATTTTCCAAACTCAAGTTTTTCAGAAAATTTACCTCTAGGTTCCTACTATTGGCGCTTAGTTTCCGACAAAGGAAAAAGCATTCCCTACAGATTCCATGTGTTCAAAGAAGAAGAATTGAGTTTAAAATTTCCTGAAAATCAAACAGAAATAACATATGTAGAGAAGTTGCCACTTGTAAACTTCCAATGGAATCGAGACCAGTTCACAAAAGATTATATACTTGAAATTTCAGATTCACCTAACTTTACCACACTATTGACTAGACAAGTTACCCAAAGTAACTCTTTGGCCTTGGATAATCTTTCAGTTGGGAAAATCTATTGGAGAATTAAAGCTATACCCTACTCACCTGATCTACCAGAGAGAGTAAGCTCTTCGAGAAATTTGACTATCAAAAAGGGAAGCAATTTTAGCGAACCTAAAATAGAGAGACCGACCAATGATAAACTTTTAGCCTCCACTTTTCAAGAACAAGGAATCTTGATCTGGAGTTCTTCCAGCGAATTAGTGAAATATGAAGTTTCGATTGCAAGTGATTCTAGCTTTAAAAATATTATTTTCAAAAAAGACTCTTTTAGAAATTTTATACAACCCAAACTGAAGTTAAACAAAGGTGAATACCTCTGGCGAGTCAAAGGTTATTCTGCCTCAGGAAAGGAAAGTTTGTATTCTAGTCCGGGACGATTTATTCTTGTAGAAAATGAATCCGAACTAAGTCCTATCAAAGAAGAATCTTCGACTGATGCAGAAGATGCAAATGTTTCAAATTCTCCCAAATTACTGAAATATCCAATAGATACTGTCGTTGATCTTTCTGGAGAAAAATCTTTAAATTTTTCTTGGAACAAAGATTCAAATGGCTTTGTTTACATTCTATCTATTTACCAAGATGATAATGGCAAAAAAAGACCTATACACCAAATCAAAACTAAAGAATCAAATTATAAACTCCAAGATCTAACAATACTAGACGAAGGTAAATTCTCTTGGGAGGTTACAGTTCTTTCTGGAACCAAACAAATACGAAAAGAATCTGGTAAATTTATTATTGCTCTTACTAAACTTAGAAACCTAAAGCCAAGTGATATAGAGTTTATTTCTCCAAGTGTTATGTTTCGAGAGGGTAAAAAGAAATGAAAAAACTATTAATATTAAATATTGTCATACTTCTAGCAGGTAATACATTAATCGCCCAAAGCAACAAAAACAAAATCGTTTCTTGGAAAGAATCCAAATACGCTTCAGGTTACCAAATTCAAGTTAAAAACTCTGCTGATAAATTAATTATTGATAAGAAGACTGATTCGAATTATTTACAAATTGATCAAATCCCTGAGGGAAAATACAAAATCCGAACATCTGCTCTTTCTCCTTTTGGAAAACCAGTTGTTTGGACAGAGTGGCAAGATTTAAAAATTGAATTATCTCTACCGCCTATTGTGAAAGAAGAGTCCTTAGCTGACAACGATTCCAAGAATAAAACGATTGAACAAAAACCCAATCAAAAGTTAGAAATCGAAGGTGATAATTTCAATGATGCAACAGAGACGATAATTGAATCTTCTCTGAGTAAATCAAAAATAAAGATTCTTGATAAGAAAATTGAATCTAAAAATAAAATCGAATTGAGAGTCGATGCTGAAAATGCGGCACCTGGAAAATATGATTTATCTCTTCAGAATCCATTTCATCCAAAGAAAACAATCAAGAATTATCTTGAAATTGAGAATAAGGCTGACAAAGTTTCTACTCAAAGTAATACTAAGGATAGTATAAATAAAATATATACCATGAGCATGAGAGAATTGGATGAATTTATAGGATCCAATTCCAATTGTTATCAATCAGAACTCTCTTCTGATCTAATCAAAGAATGCAAAGAAGATTATGTAACGATTAACCTTTCAACAAGAGAAAAGAAAGATATTTATTATTACTTTTTAATTAAAGAACCAAATCGAATGACTCGTATACAATCCTATCACCATTTCCAAACATATTGTTCCCCAGCAATGAAGGCAATCCGTGAAAAAGTAGAATTCAACTCTGCAAAGAAACAATATACGATTGATACAAAGGAAAAGATGGAAATAGATAAGATGTTTGTAAATTTGCAGTCCTGTCCAACTCCCAAGGAAAAGTTAGCTAAATAAATGAGAAATACAATTTTAATAAAAAATAAATTGATAATCCTAGCTCTAACCTTTGCTATATTACCATTTATTAATTTATTTTCTCAGGCACAATCTTCCAATCTCCGAGAGAGTGTCAAATCTGTTAAAAGCATTATTGAAAGTTTACAAATTTATGACCAGCTAGATAAAAAAAGATTGTATGGAGCTGTGGGAAGATCAAACGCCATAGAATTTTTATTGAAGTCATCGCCTTTGGAAGAACCTACTTCTGTTGTTATTGGTATTGCGACAGATGGAACTATCCAAGAAATGGAAGTAAGGGTTTACCTGGCTAATACATTGAATGAGCCCACCAAATTAATTAGAACTGATAAAGTGAGTGGTGAACGAGAATGGGTTTTTGAAATTTTGGAAAAAAATCATTCCTACTTCGTAGATATTCGCTTGATAAAATCAAGATCAGATGTAGCCTTAGTTGAATTGATTCATAGTTTCTATTATGGGTTGCAATCCAATTCTTCTTTCCAAAAAACCAAAACAAAAACGTCCAATCCTAGTTTCCAAGCACCCAGACAGGATGCTGATACTTTGGCACCAATTGATACTTACAATCGATTTGAAATTTTTAAGAAAGATCTAACAAAATAATTTTTTTCCTAAACTAGATATTCATCTTACAAATTGTATTTCTGTCTTCTGTCTTCGTATTGAATCTTAAACAAATTGAAACTCAATATCATTTAGTAGCATGACTTAAGAAGGATAGTGAAAGATTTTTCTTGCAGGAATTATGCTTAGGATCCTTTTTGGAATAGTGAGATTCAAGTTACCATTCTTATCTGGCTTTTTAGGAATCTGGTTTGGATTGATCTTTATTTCGCCTCTTTTTGGTATTCATTTACACCATTCCTTGCAATCACAAAGTACAGAAGTAACTGTAATTCATAGTTATTATGAAAAAGATCACTCTAATTCAAGTCAGCCTAATGAATCAGAGGCACAAACACTTTTTGAGCATATTTCCCCTTACGGTATTACTTCTGACTTAGGTGATTGGGATGGAGATATAGTATATAATATTACACTTCTATTTTTAGTATTCCTCTTGTTCTTTTGTATTGCTTGCTCTATTTTAAATCTTGAAAATTTAGAATTTTTAATTCCAAAAGAAACCTTTTCTAAGATTCTATATTTCTCAAGAAAGTCTTACCTTAATTTCTGCTTATTGAATCATCTGCCTCCTCCTAAATTATATAATTAATTTTATATATTGTAGGAGGACACAATGTACTATTATTTCTTTATTTTATTTTTTTTATTCATAAGTGAACCAATACTAAGTGAGGAACTTCATTCAAATAAGGGTTGTGTTGGTAACCAAAAGTTAATAAGTATCATCTATTGCGTATTAAATCATAGTCCAGAATATAAAATTGCTCAAAGCAATTTGGAAGCAAGTCTTGGAAGAAGAAAAATCGCAGCCTATGCATTTCCATCTAATCCTAATTTGTCTACCTCCAATGCAATAAGAAGAGGCACTAGTAATGAGAGCGCAATTTTTAACAATTCTATACCGCAAGCAATTAATGGCGAGATTATGCTTTCCCAAGAAATATATATAGGAGGTCAAAGAGAAGTAAAACTTGAACTTGCACAGGCAGACATAAAGACGAAAATTAAAAATGTCCAAGCAATAGAAAGGTCTACCATTGCCCAAACTGTACATTCTGTACTTTTATACCAAGCGTCCTGGGAAGAATTTAAACTAACACAAGAATTAAATCTTCTTTCAAAGGAAATTGCCAAAATAGCTGATTTAAGATTTAAAAATGGTATTGGCTCAGAAATGGATTTTGAAATTGCACTTTCAGAGTCTATTAAAATGAATTCATTAGAAGAGCAAGCCAGAAGAAATTGGCAAGATGCCAAGACAGATTTAGTCGTTATGATGGGTGTTCCTTACCAAGAAGAATTGAATGTTTATGAAGAAAAGAAAATCCTGAAAATTCCTAAAGAGGAACTCCAAGAGTATATTGATTTAGCTGAAAAGAGGCGACCTGATTTAGAAGTTCTAGAGTTAGAAATTAATTATACAAAAAGTAAAATCCGACTTCTACAAAGGGAGCGTATACCTAATTTAACTATTTCTGGGTATGTCCAAAACGACGGATTTAATGAAAGAGTGATTGGAGGAAAAGTTTCTATTCCACTTCAAATCTGGAGAGATAACAGTGGGGAAATTCAAGAAGCAAAAGCAAATTCAAAAATTTCAGAAGAGAGAAGAGAAATTGGAGGACACACTGTACGGTTTGAAGCAACTAAAGCTTGGAATGGAGTTGAGTCCTGGAAAAGAGCCTGGCTAAATTTTCCACCTAATATCTTGGAAAGAACCAATGAAAATCTATTGATATTGAAGAATGCAATAGCGACAGGGAAAATTTCAGTGAAAGATGCATTGATAACTCAAAAATCTCTGGTTGATTTGAAATCTAATTATTTCCAAACGAAAGCTAATTATGCGATCGCATGTAATGAGTATTTACGTGCTGGTGGTATAGATTTAAATGAATTTTTCTTAAGTGAGTCAAGTCATGAATAATATAAAAAAGATCCTAATTTTATCTGCAATTCTTTGTTTAATTTTGATAATTTATCTTACGTTTCAAAAGAATAATAAATCATCTATTTCTAAGAATTTGAATATTCTAACAAATGAATCTAATATTTCTGAAACTAGTTCTGATGCAGTATTCCAACTCAGTGAAGATTCAAGGTATAAGATACCAATTCAAGTTACTGAGGCAAGCAATGAAGAATTTAATTCTGCAATAGAGCTCACGGGTGAAATTACTGCCGATCCAGATAACACTCAAACTATTGGTACAAGGCTAAAAGGAAAAGTATTGGAAATTCGAAAGAAAGAAGGAGATTTTGTTCGAAAAGGTGACATCATTGTTGTCATGGATTCTCCTGAGGTTGCAAGACTTAAATCAAAATATCTTACTTCCTTAGCTAAACTCCAAGCTACTCAAAAAAATACAGAGAGAATCAAAGAACTTGTCAAGATTAAATTAGCCGCCGACCAAGAAGCCCGCAATGCAGAAGCCGAAAGTCTTACCTGGGAAATGGAGGTAAAAGCTGACAAAGAAAATCTAATCATGAATGATATTCCAATTCCTAAAAACAATTTAGACTCTCCAAGTGCTGATTCTAATCAAAATACAAAAATCTATCTGAGATCTAGTATAAGTGGAACTTTGATAATGCGTCATGTAAGTCCTGGAAATATAGTAGCCGAAAATACAATTTTTGTTACTGTAGCAAATCTCAATACTGTCTGGTTTGCTGCACGTGCATTTGAAAATGATTTAAAATATTTAAAGCTTGGAGAAAATGTTAAAGTATCGATAAATGCATATCCCGATCAAATCTTCACTGGGAAATTAAGTTTCATAGGATCATCTTTAGAAAAAGATACACGTTCTGTTCCTGCTCGTATAACATTAAATAATTCTAATAACTTATTGAAGATAGGATTATTTGGAAAAGCCTTGTTAAATGTAGATTCCATCAAGCAAGATAAAATCCTAATTCCTGATACATGTCTATTGACTATTAATGGGAAAGATGGTGTTTTTATTCAAATTAACGATCTTACCTATGAGTGGAAAGAAATTAAATTGGGAGGAAAACAAGGGAATTTAATATCTATAGAAGAAGGACTCAAGAATGGTGACAAAATTGTAAGCAGCGGTGCATATTCCCTAAAGGCAATTTTCTTAAAACATACATTTGGTGAAGAATAATGAGATTCCTTAATTATATTGTAGAATGGTCCCTGAATAATAAAGCCATAGTTCTCATAGTTACTTTCTTCTTCATACTTTATGGATTAGCTAATATTTCTAAATTAAAATTAGATGCCATTCCAGATGTAACGAATGTACAAGTGCAAATAGTAACTTCTGCACCTACACTTTCATCTTTAGAAATGGAACAATATGTAACTTATCCAGTAGAATGGGGAGTATCAGGCATACCTGACATCAAAGAAATTCGTTCTATTTCAAGATACGGAATTTCATTGGTAACTATTGTCTTTAATGATCATATAGATTTAATGAAGGCTAGACAGCTTGTAAGCGAGAGAATGCTTGAAATTCAGAAAACCATTCCTTCAAAATATGGAAGTCCGCAGATTGGACCTTTATCTACGGCATTAGGTGAAGTAATCCAATTCACTTTAACATCTCCCAAACATACAACCAAAGAATTAACAACTACTTTACAATGGTATATCAGTCCTATTCTCAAAACTGTTCCTGGAGTTGTCGAAGTAAATATCTTCGGAGGTCAGACCAAGCAATACGCTATCAATTTAAACTTAAAATCTATGCAATCTCTTGGCGTTAGTGTTGAGGACATAATGAACGCTGTGGACTCGAATAATATATCCGAAGGGGGAGGTTACATAGAACATTTTCATGAACATACTATTATAGGAGTTCAGAGTTTACTCAAAGAAAAAGATGACTTCCAAACTATTTTTGTTAAAAATACCAAAGATGGAAATCCTATATTTCTCAAGAATATAGCAAATATCACAGAAAGCTATGAACTTCGAAAAGGTGCAGCAACCCAGAATGGAAATACGGAAGTTGTAGGAGGAATGGCATTAATGCTCATAGGAGAGAATTCTCTAGAAGTGAGTGAGGCAGTTAAAGAAAAATTACAACTAATTGAACCAACTTTAGAAGAAGGAATGAAATTTGATATTTTCTATGACCGCTCAGAAATGGTATGGAGTACAATTTATACGGTTGTAAAGAACTTAAGTGAAGGAGCCATTTTTGTTATTCTTATATTATTTCTTCTGCTAGGAGATCTTCGTTCAGGACTTATCATAGCAGTTATCATCCCACTATGCATGCTATTTGCAATTCTGATTATGATAGTTCGAGAAGCTCCAGCTAACTTAATGTCTATGGGAGCTATAGATTTTGGATTATTGGTAGATGGTGCGGTGATAGTTGTAGAAAATGCTACAAGAAGACTCAGTCTCAAAAGAAATGAGCTCAAAAGAGAACTTACTAAACAAGAAAAAAAAGAAACCATATTATCTGCCACAGTTGAAGTTAGGAAGGCTACTATCTTTGGTGAACTCATAATTGGTGTAGTTTACATTCCTATACTTGCTCTTTCAGGAACGGAAGGCAAATTATTCATTCCTATGGCTTTGACAGTTATCTATGCTATTTCAGGAGCATTTATTTTTACATTAACTGTAGTCCCAGTTCTAGCAGATATTTTTCTCAAAATCCCAAAAGATCACCATGAAGAAACAAAGCTCTTTCAATGGATTCAGAATAAATACAATCCAATGCTTAGTTTTTCTATGAAACATAGAACCAAAGTAGTAAGTTCTGCTATAGGATTTTTTCTATTGACTATTGTGCTTTTTCCATTTTTAGGAGCTGAATTTATACCAACCTTAGATGAGGGCTCTAGCCTTCTAGAAATAAATCGCCTACCATCTGCTAGCTTAGAAGAATCTATACGCTCTACTTTAAAAATAGAAAGAATTCTACTCACACCAGAATTCCCCGAAATTAAATCGGTAGTTTCGAAAACTGGATCACCAAATCTTTCACTAGAACCTATGGGAATTGAAAAGTCAGATGTCTTTATTCAATTGAATGAGAGATCAACTTGGAAGAGATCTCGAAATGAATTTCTAAATCAAATCGCAAAGGCGATTGAATCGGAAATTCCTGAAATTACCTTTGGTATGTCTCAACCTATCGAAATGCGTACCAATGAAATGGTGGCAGGAATTAGATCAGATATTGGTATTAAAATTTTTGGAGAAGATATCCTTACTCTTCGTAAACTTGGCGAACAAACTGCATCCAAATTCAAAAATATTCCAGGTGTTAAGGATATTCGCATAGAACAGTTAGGTGGCATTTCATTCATAAAAGTAATTCCCAATCGTGAGAAGATGGCTAGGTATGGAGTTGATGCAAAGCAGATTGGTCAAGTCTTGCAAATGGTTTCTTCGGGTCTAAATGCAAGCCAATTGATTGATGGTGCCAAAAGATTTAATATTGCACTTAAATTGCAAGATCCTCCGAATGAAACCTTGGAATCATGGAGACCTATTTTAATTTCAACTAGAAACCAAGGATATGTTCCCTTAGGTGACTTAGCTGAAATTATCAAACAAGATGGCCCCGCTCAAATATCACATGAGTGGCAAGAAAGAAGAATATTAGTAGAATTTAATGTAAGAGAAAGAGATTTAATGTCCGTTGTTTCAGATGTTGAGGAAATTTTGGCTAAGGACAAGCTATTGCCTCCTGGATATAGATATTCTTTAGATGGTAGTTTTAAAAATTACCTCTCAGCTAGAAAGACCTTACTTTGGGTTGTTCCTATTACATTTGCTATGATACTTTTTCTTTTGTGGTTGGCTATCTCAGATATAACATCCGCCTTATTGTTATTTATCAATATTCCTTTTGCAATCGCAGGTGGAATTTTAGCTCTATTTTTAAGAGGACTACCCTTTAGTATTTCAGCAGGCATAGGTTTCATAGCTCTTTTTGGAGTAGCTGTATTGAATGGCTTAGTTCTTGTTACATTTTCGAAACAACTAGAAAAAGAAAAAATTCTCCCTATGAAAGCAATCCAAGATGCTGCCTTACTTAGAGTTCGTCCTGTACTCATGACAGGGATGGTTGCTATCTTAGGTTTTATTCCTATGGCACTTTCAACAAATCCAGGAGCCGAAGTTCAAAGACCTCTAGCAACGGTTTTAATTGGGGGATTGATCACCAATGCTCTGCTCACTCTTTTAGTCTTCCCTGCTTTTTATAGTTTAGTGTATGAAAAGATTTTGTCCTTGACTCCCTCCTCTAAGAAACAAACCTAGGAAGCTAGAGGTAATATGATTCAAGTTAGCAATTTATCTAAATCTTACGGTGAGAAACGAGCAATTCAGAATCTCAATTTCACATTAGAAAAAGGTGAAGTTGTTGGATTGCTGGGTTTGAATGGTGCTGGTAAGACAACAACAATTCGAATCCTGACAGGATATTTAATTCCAACTTCGGGTGATGCAAAGATTAACGGTAAAAGTATTTTTGATGAGCCTTTAGAAGCAAAGAAAAGAATTGGTTACCTACCAGAATCTCCTCCGCTCTATGAAGAGTTGAATGTTAGAGATTATCTACTCTTCGTCGCTAGAATCAAAGCTGTAGCTTTAGAAAATATTGATCAAGAAATTGAAAGAGTCCTGACTAAAACAGGTATTCTAAAAGTTCAAGATCAAATCATCGGAGAACTTTCTTTAGGCTATAGAAAGCGTGTGGGAATAGCCCAGGCTCTCATTGGTAATCCTGATGTAATCATAATGGATGAGCCTATCTCTGGACTTGATCCGCAACAAATTATTGAAATACGTAAGCTAATCAAAGACCTCTCTGGCGAACATACTGTCCTTATTTCCTCACATATTTTAGCAGAAATATATAAGACCTGTGATAAATTTTTATTTATTCATGACGGTAGACTCAAGAAAACATATTCTTTAATTGAATTAGAAGAAGAAATGGAAAAATTATCTGGTTTAGAAATTACTCTGAGTGGCAAAACTAAATCTGAAATTGAATCCTATTTAAAATCTATTTTGGATCCGGAGAGTAAAATAGCCTTCCTTGAAGAAGATCGCAATGGTTGCACTTATTTACTCAATGTCCTTGATGAAAAATCTTTTAAACAAAAAATCTTCTCTAGTCTTGCTTCTCAGAATCTTAATTTAGAATACCTAAAGAAGCAAGAGATTTCATTAGAAGAAATCTTTATGAATCGGTTCTAGGAGAAATCAATGAATTTTCTAAATGTGAAATGGATATTTCTTAAAGAAGTAAAAGTATTCTTTGGAACTTTTCTCGCACCCCTTGTATTAGGTGGAACAGCTTTCTTGAATGCTTTATTTATCATGATTTTGAACTTCAATGGAAGAACGAATTATGAAGATGCAACTATCGTAACATTTGTATCTTTTATGAGCACTATCATCATTGCTATGGTTATCCTTTCTATGGGATCCATAGTAGAAGAAAAGAATAAAGGAACTCTGGAGCTTTTATTCACTAGCCCGATTACAGATGCAGAAATTGTTGTTGGAAAATTTGCTTTTGGAAGCTTAATAGCATTCATCATAACAGTTTTTATCAATGGTTTATTCCCTTTGATTCTCTATTCTTATTGGCAATCACCATTCTATTTGGTTCTTTCAGGATCCATTGGCGTATTCTTACTTGGTGTATTTACTTACTCTGTCGGAATGTTTGGTTCAAGTCTAGGGAAAAATCAGATGATCTCCCTACTTATCACTGTGTTGATTATTTTAACCTTATGGGTATTAGGTTACTTTTCTCATCTTTTCCAATCTAGCACAAGAAAAGTATTGTATCACTTGCATATCTTTTCTCATTACATTAATTTTGCTAAAGGTGTTCTTCCTTTAAGTGGGATAGTGTTTTTCTTAAGTGGAATACTTTTGTTTTTATATTTAACCGTTAAGGCTTTAGAATCAAGAAGATGGAGAGGATAATGAATAATTTGAAAGCAGAAAGATATCTTCCCTTTTTAAGTTTAGTTGGTCTATTCACATATTATTTGTTTGATGGGTTTTTCGTTAAACCCTTATTTCGTTATCTTTTCCTTTTGTTTTCTTTGATATTTCTTTTAGCAGAACCCTTCTATCAGATTTCCCAGGGAAATTTTAGAAAAAATTACAACAGTATAATTGCAACATCACTTGGATTGCTAAGTTTACTTTCATATTTAATTCGATCTTGGATAGATATTCCTTCCCGCGCTGGTATGGCGACTGAAGCAAGCATCTTGCCTCAGATTCGCGAGTTCCTTCTTGTTCTAACAGTTTTAGGTAGTATTGCTTTTCTTATTTTTACTATAGTAATTCAAATAGGAAAGGTTTCCTTAGAAGCACAATCTCAACTTTCCGATAAGAAGAAAGGGCTACTCTTAGATAGTCTACTGGGCTTTCTTATGCTTCTTCCCTTCTTAGTTGGAGTAAATTATATTTCTGTTATGCGGAATTATAATTTTGATCTTAGTTCTAAGGGAAAATTTTCTTTGTCCCCAATTTCGAAATCAATACTCAGTACGATTGGCAAAGATGTTGAAATTATAGCATTTTATCCACGACCCTTAGAAGCCGATGGCCCAGGCTCTTCCCTTGCCTTATCAAGAATTCGCCCCGACTTAGAAATCTTTTTGGATCAATACAATGCAACAAGTCCAAGGATCAAATCCCGTTTTATCAATGCAGATGTAGAACTCGATCAACTTTCTGACTATGGTCAAGTTTCTAATGGAAATATATTGGTTCGGTCTAGAAGAGAAAATCTTCCAGGTGAATCATCTATCTACAATGAAGAAAAACTCACTATCAAAGAAGTTTCAGACCTTGAAGATTTGGAACGAAAAATAACATCTGCTATCTTAAATGTCTCAACGCCTAAACGCAAGGCTTACTTCACTACAGCAAATGGAGAAAGATATGGTCTAGCATTTAGTAATTTAAAAAATGAAAGAATTTCTAGCTTCACTAACTCTATACAATTCTTAAACTTTCAAATCAAAGAGTTGGGACATAGTGAAGGCTGGCCAAAACCAATTCCCGATGATGCAGACTTAGTCCTTATCATTGGGCCTACTACATCATTTAATGAAGAAGCCCAGAAAGAGATCTTGAACTATGTTCTCGAACGAAATGGAAAATTATTTATTTCTGCTGAACCAAAAAGTTCAGAAGACTTCTCTTGGATTCTTGCTAAATCAGGTCTACGTTACAATAAATCATATTTAAACCAACAAGAAGACAAACCGGGTTTTATAGTTGCTAAAGAATTTAAATCCCATCCGATTACAGATTTTGTTAGCAAGAAAGAAATAGGAATAGTCTATCCATTTGCTGGATCCTTAGAAACTTTTTCTGATGGGAAGAATCCTTTCTCTTTTAGTTCGAAATTTCTCTTAGAGTCGGGCTCAGAGACAAGCCAAGATTCAAAGCAGGCAGGA
>PEQN01000045.1 GCA_002786225.1 Leptospira sp.
GGATGTAATTGAAATTACAGAGAGTAATTTTGATTTAGCCGAGTGTTTTACAGAACATGGTTATTGTGTGATCCAAAACAATTGTAAGTTAACCAAAATTCTTACAGAGGCATTGTTTAGCTTTTTCAAAGTAATGGGTAAATACAATCTCTCGGATCTACTAAGGAATGATCAATTGCGAAACCAACTCCGTAAAATGGCTGTATAGAATTTTCCTTACTTCTTAAACTGGTTTCATGGGGAAGATTCATAGCTTACAACAAGATTTAATCAACCAAATTGCTGCGGGCGAGGTAATAGAATCTTCTCATTCGATTCTAAAAGAATGTATAGAGAACTCTGTCGATGCAGGAGCAAGTCAAATTAGTATTGAGACTAAGGCAGCTGGTCTGGATAAGATCGTTATCCTTGATAATGGTTCAGGTATCCTGGAAGAAGATCTTGAGTTAGCTGTTATGCGGCATGCAACTTCTAAGATAGAATTTCTTCCTGACTTAGATTCATTATGTACTTATGGCTTCCGAGGGGAAGCACTTGCTTCCATAGCTTCTGTTTCTAAGATGAGTTTGGAAAGCGGTGTAGAATCAGCAAGATTTGCTTATAAAATAAAACTAGAGAATGGTAAGATCACATCCAGAGAGCCAACAGCACATTTTGTTGGAACTAAAATTGAAATCCATGATTTGTTTTATAATACGCCAGTTAGACGAAAATTTTTAAAATCAGAAAACTCAGAAGATCGCAGGAATAAATCTCGTATACAAATATCAGCCTTGACCAGACCAAATGTTGCATTTCATTATGTTCAGGACGGAAAGACAATCTATCGTCTAGCTAGTGAAGACAGGCAAGAAAGAATTATTTCTATTTTCGGTGAGAATCTCAGGGATCATTTATTGCCCATTGAATACGAAAGAAATGGTTTAAAGATTACTGGTTTTATTTCTGATCCTGATTTCTATAGATCCAATCGTATGGGCCAATACTTCTTCGTAAATGATAGACCCATTGATTTAAAGCATGGCTCTTATCTTTTAAAGAAATGCTATGATGAATTATTGCCACCAGGTGCCCATCCCTGGTGTTTTCTTTATTTTGAAATTCCCCCAGATCGTATCGATGTAAATGTACATCCCCAAAAGAAGGAAATTCGCTTTCTAGATGATGAATTTATAAATGGGTTTTTAATTTCTGCTCTTCAAAAGGAATTAAGATCCTCAACTCCGGTTAGTTTCTTAGAGCTAAAGAAACGAATGTCGGCACCTATTCGAGGTACGGGAAATTTTGCCTCCTTTCAACCGAATAATCAAAATTATGTGCAAGGCTCTAATCAAACTTCTCAATTTCAGGACATTCTGCACAGAGATATCTTTCCCAATGCAGAAAGGAGGGAAGCTTATGAGCTTTCCAATACTGGAGCTGGAACCAATCTCTCTGAATTGAGTGAGACACCAAGTAAACATAGTCAATTTATTCCCAAGCGCCATTATGGAATCCTGTTTGAAACCTTTATTTTGGCTGAGGCTGAGGACGGATTGTACATCATTGATCAACATACTGCCCATGAACGTATTCGTTATGAAGAAGTATTAAAGAAACTTAAATCGAAGGGATATGGTACCCAACCTCTACTTACTCCTATACGATTGGATCTCTCGAATGATGAGGCAGAAGATATCTTAAGTCAGCAGGCAGACTTGCATGAATTGGGAATAGGCATTGAAGATTTTGGAAATGGTTCTTTGGTTATTCGAGAGGTTCCAGGTTACATGGACTCTGGTAAGGAGAAAGAAACTATCCTTGATTTTATGAATCGCACCTTGCATTCTGATACTGCCGAACCAGAACCTTATGACCTAATGGCAAAATCGGTAGCTTGTAGATCAGCAATTCGTAAGGGTTCTCAGGTATCTGATGCTATCATTTCTGAAATTTTAAATAGACTTAGCTATTGTGAAAATCCAGCTCGTTGTCCACATGGAAGACCCACCCTTGTAAAACTAACAAGAGATGATTTGGAAAAAATGTTCCATAGAAAATGAGGAAAATTTAATTTCCTTGAATTCAATCCACAAGATACTGACCTAAAGAATCAAGATGAGTAGAAACGCACTAGCCAAAAAAGGCATGACGATGAGAGAAAAGGAGATCATTCTCCTTCAGAAAATTAAGGCAGGAGACAAGACTGCTTATATGACTCTTGTAAGTCCCTACCGAGAAAGACTCTTCCGTAAGGCAGTCTCTATGGTAAAAGACGGGGATGATGCAGAAGACATAGTGCAAGATGCTTTGATTTCTGGTTATAAATCCATACAGAATTTTCGAGCGGAGGCAGGAGTTTATACCTGGCTCTATAGAATTGTTGTAAACAAATCCAAGGATCTACTTGCCAAAAAGAAGCGTGGTAGAGAAAAGCCCATCGATGACTCCCAAGATAACCAATTTATGGACGAAAGAATGGGTTACGAAAAAAAATTGGAACTTTTTGAAGAGTCGAAGTATCTAAAAGACAAGATCGATGCTTTGGAAGATATTTACAAAGAGGTGATCGAGCTAAGGTATTTTCAAGAAATGTCTTATTCTCAGATTGCTGAAGTTCTAGAATGCAACATTGGAACAGTAAAGAGTCGCCTCTTCAAAGCAAAAGAATTTTTAAAACATTCTATATTGCAGGACAATAAAGGAGAAGGTTATTTTGGCTCTTGAAATTAAATTATTTTCGAAAATTCGGGAAATCCTACAGAGAAGAGAAGTGGAAGAGGATATTATCCTTGAACATAAGTTAGTTGATTTATTCTGTCAGGTTCGTAAGTGGGAAGAGAAAAATCCGATTAAACTTTCTACCAGTTTTGATGAAAGAGTTTTTGAAAATATCAAAAATCTTGAAATTGATAATCCAAATTGGAAAGAAAGAATTCTTCCTTATTTTCTCGAGAATAAACCTATGCAATATGGAATAACAGTCGCCCTTGCTTCTGTTCTTGCAGTTGTTATGATTTCAAGATCCGGTACTTCTGTTCCTCAATCTCTTTCTGATTCAGCAGGTGTCATAATTGATAACACTTCCTACTTGGACAAACCTTCCTCTGTTGAATATGCTGATTCCTACCACAAGCGTGTGTTCTTAGAACAAATGAAACAAGACCCCAAAGGTATAGAAACTCTTTCCAAATTAGAAGCTTATTATCTTTCAACAGGAAAGCAATCAGTCGCTAATGAAATTAGAACTTTTATTGAGGAAGCTCGCCGTTAAGAATAGAATTTGATTCATCTAAGAATCGTTTTGTTCGGTTGATTTCGTTCGGATAATCTCTCTCTGAAAAATTTTCCAAGACACTAAGTGCAAAAGCCTGGGTTCTCCAGGCAGTCTTCTTTTGAAACTTTGCCGTTTGGGTATTTTGAAAATGGTTC
Organism: Leptospira sp.; assembly: GCA_002786225.1. Taxonomy (GTDB): domain Bacteria; phylum Spirochaetota; class Leptospiria; order Leptospirales; family Leptospiraceae. The sequence goes on from PEQN01000045.1 coordinate 3,412, forward strand.
AAGCGAATCATTTGATCCATCCAATGATCTAAGTCTTGTTTCTTCTTGGGTTTTTGGTTTCGAAAGATTCCTCTTCTAAGCCCTAAAACGGGAATGGCAAAAGATTTGGATTCCCCATCCATTTGAGTTGAATCTATTTCTTGACAAATCAACTGTAAATCCGTCCAGAAGTTGCATTGCCTATTGAACCTTAGCGGGTCGTCCAGGAAAGAGTGAAGGTAGAGATTTTTACCATCGTCCATGAGACCAGTGCCTAAGTAACATTCTGCAATCAAATAGCCATATTCGGAGGACTGCATAGAAGACTTTGAAATGGGTTCTAATATTTCTAAGGCTTGAGAAAATTCACCCAAACGAAGGTGACAGATAGAAAGACCCTTTAAGCTGCTAAGATCCAAACCATTCCAACCTTCCATTCGAAAAGAAATTCTAAGATGGTGGATTGCTTCTTCGAGTACGCATTGTAAAGCTGTTTGTAGAATTGTATCTCTAGGGAATTTTCTCGATACAATTTCGGTTTCGAATAAATCTAAATAATTTAGTAATGCCTTTCCTCTTTCTTTGCCTTCACTTAGGCTGAGTAGATGATCTAATTTATTGTCCCAAAAGCTAGATATATAGTATCCAGCCTTCCAGGTTTCGTCTTGTGGTGCTCCGTCCAGTAAGAGGGAGAAGATTGTTTTTGCTTTTTCAAATTCACCATCTCTTAAAAAGAAGATAGCCTCTTCTACATTTCCTGGCATGGAGCGAAGAACTTAGTGTTTGGACATTTTGTCGTGGTGCTTGGATACTTGGGCTTGGATCTTATCTTCTAAGCCATCGATGCAGGCATAGATATCCTTATTCGTATTATGTGCATTAAAAAAGGAGCCGTCGCCATGCAAATTCATATTGGCATGAACTTCTCCATGAATCATTTCAAAAGAGATATCACAGGATACAATTTTATGAAGAAATTTACTTACTCTATCAATCTTCTCATCGCTGTATTCTTCTGCTGGAATTGATCTATCCATATGCTTCCATGTATAATTTATTTTCATGCTTCTTTATTTCTCCCTTTCGATTTCTTATAAAGATAAGATAATTCATAAGAATTAAGAGTCAATAAAAAAGAATTGAATCTTTCCTATAGGTAGATAGAATAGGGAAGGTTATTCAAATGACTCCAAAGAAGAAAGGTACAAAACCTATTGCTAAAAAGAAAGTGAAATCACCTTCCGAAGAAAAAGTTAAACTGATTCTAAATAGCAAAGAATCTCCTTCTACTCAAGCGAAGCCTAGCAAAGATAAACCAAAAACGAAAGATTTACCCCCTGTTAAATTACATATAGGTAAGATTTATGAAGAAGAAAGTTTTCAGAAACCTCTATCAAATTTGAATTTTGATATTATCAAGATTCTTACTAAAAATCCATGGGAAGCTTATATCTTTTGGAATATAAACATCAATACCTACCAAAAATGTGTGGACCATTTTCAAGTAACGAGTGAAAATATACAGCTTGAAATATGCTTAGATTACTCGGATGAAAACGGAAATAAGAAGACTATTTCTATTCCTATTCATCCTCTATCGAATAATTACTATTGTAAATTTGAAAATCCTGTGGCTAACTTAAAAGCCTTAATCTATGCCAATTATTCTGATCGAAAATACCTTCTATTCGATTCTGCTCAAGTGAGTCTGCCTATGGATCATCCATCTTTTACATTTGATGAACAATGGATCAACCAAGAATGGATAGAGCAGGGTTTAATTGCCAAAGATGCCAATGGAAATTTCATTTTTCAATCTTCCCCTCAAAGGGAACAATTCTATGCTTCGGCAAAAAATATGAACCTTGGATCTTCAGGGAATTCTTCTTCTCGTGCAATTGGTTCTTAAGGAAAATACATGTCAATAGTAGGAAATCTTTTATTCGTTCTACATGCTCACCTTCCTTTTGTTAGGCATCCTGGCTATAAGCGACCTTTTATTGAAGAGAACTGGTTGAATGAGGCTATCCTTGAGACTTACATTCCCTTACTCAGAGTTTTCCGAAATCTAAGAAAAGAAGGAATCTACTTCCGTATCACTATGTCTTTTTCCCCTTCTTTATCATCTATGTTAGTTGATGCTTATTTGCAGGATAAATTTCGTTCCTACATTTCTAACCTCATTCAATTGGGCGAGAAGGAAGTGGAGAGAACAACCTATGATTCTCATTTGAATTATCTTTCTAAGAAATACCTAGGGCATTTTCAGGATACACTGAAGATTTTTGATGATCTAGACGGTGATCTAACGAAAGGATTTCGAGAGTTCCTAGAAAATGGAAGTTTAGAAATTATCACATGTCCAGCGACCCATGGCTTCCTTCCTTTTATGGAATCGGAACCTGCCTCAGTCAAAGCACAAATTCGCAATGGAAGGCGAACTCACAGGAGAATTTGGGGGCGTGATCCAAAAGGAATTTGGCTTTCTGAATGTGGCTACTACAAAGGATTAGAAAAGCACTTAGTTGATGAAGGTTTGAAGTATTTCTTTGTAGATACTCACGGTATAGAACATGCAGAACCAAGACCAAAGTTTGGAGTCTATGCACCTGTAGAAGTGGGGGAAGGCGTTTTTGCATTTGGTCGTGATCCAGAAAGTTCGAGACAAGTATGGAGTTCTCAAGATGGTTACCCCGGAGATTTTCGTTATAGAGAGTACTACCGTGACATTGGACATGACTTAGATTATAATTATATCCACCATTTTCTTAATTCAGATGGGATTCGTATCAATACAGGAATCAAATACCACCGTATAACAGGCAAAGAATCTTATAAGGAATACTATAATCCAGATGCGGCTATGGAAGCTTGCGGAAATCATGCTACGGACTTTTTGAATAGAAGAATAGAACAAGCAAAGAACTTCTACAATGAAATGGGACAGGCAGCAATCATTGTAAGTCCTTATGATGCAGAATTGTATGGGCATTGGTGGTATGAGGGACCGCAGTTTATTGAGTATCTATATAAAAAGATACACTTTGACCAAGATTCGATTCGACCTATTCATGCTCTGGAATCTCCAGGCATTGTAAATCGAATCCAAAGCGTCAAGATGTCTATGTCAAGTTGGGGTGAGAATGGGTATGGTGATGTTTGGCTCAATAAGACCAACGACTGGATTTATCCTCATCTACTTGCAGCAGCTGCAGATATGCAGGCTCTTGCTCACAATTACAAAGCATCGACCGATGCCTGGCAGATTCGAGTACTCAATCAAATGGGTAGGGAACTCTTGCTTGCCCAAAGCTCAGATTGGGCATTCATTATGAAAACTGGAACTATGGTTGATTACGCTGTTCGAAGAACCAATGTTCATGTGAATCTATTCTATCATCTTAAGTCAATGCTCGCAAATGATGATAGAAATGATACCAACCTTGACCAAATGGAAGAAGAGCACAATATCTTTCCAGATATATCCTTTAAGGATTGGATAAAGTAAGGTTAGAAAGCTCTGTATTCGAACTTGTGTTAGTGCAAGATTCCCACTTCAGGGTATAATCCTTAGATGGAATGATTTTTCTATCCATGAATTGGTAGATTTTAGCAGCTTGCATAAAATGTTTTTTACCAGTGCAAACAGAAGATAGATTCATGAAGCTACTTACCATAGCTAAATGAGTTTTTGCTGTTTCTTCCGAGTGTCCCAAACCCAAACCTTCGCTGATTCCAAGTGAAATTTGAAGATCTTGGATTGCGTCTTGGTATTTCCCCAGTTCATTCAATTTGAGACCTTTTTCGAGGTAATGCTTAGCAAGACTCATAGCCTTCTGAGGTCTTTCTTTATCTAAGATAGATTTAACTTTCGTGATTGGGTCGTTTGCCCAGAGACTTGCTGAAAAAAGGAGCAGGCTGCTGAAAAATATTGTGTTTTTATACATTGATTATCCCGAATTATTGAAATTCTTCTTCAATTATAAGTATGCATAGATTGTACCATTTTTCATTCTGGTTTAGAAAGTTTCTACTGGGCGACTGCTTCTTTTTTGGCTGAACGAAGAGGAAGAGGAAAGTCCGGACACCAGGGAACCAAGGGACTGGGTAATCACCAGTATTTTGCTTGGAATTTTGAATTGGCGTCAAGGCTGGTTCTCAAAGAAAAGTAGGATAGATCAGTGCAACAGAAAAGATACCGCCCAGCACCATTTTACGCTGAGCTTTGCTCAGCTAAATGGTGCTGGGTAAGGATGAAATGGTGGAGTAAGAGCCCACCGCCTCAACCGCGAGGAAGAGGGCAGGGTGCATCTCCTGTGTGCAATCTCAAGTAAACGGCCGTTTGTAGCAGGTTCCGCGAGGCCTAAGGGTAGAGAGCAAGTCTTAGAGAAATGGGAACATTGTTCTAAGTTAGATAAATAGTCGTCCTAGACAAAATCCGGCTTATAGGTAGGGACTTTCTTTTTTTTTCTTAGGATTGAGTAGGTCGACTAACTGTGGCTTGATTGTTTCTGGAAATAGTATAGTGCAAGCTTGGTTGCAACGTGTCAAGGCATGGTAGTAAATATCCCAATATTTTGGGTCATTGAAATCTTTAATGCCCGTAAGAATTACATACCCTTCTTCTTCACCATAGAATTCTTCTAGGGTCGCAATTCTCAATCTATAATCGGACTCAGCTTGCGAGAAGGTATCATAGTCCTTATTACGAAATAGATTGATATGGCTTGTAAAATACTTACCAGATGAACCTAAGATATCATCAACATCTTGTTCTTCTAAACAAAGTAAAATAGAATCTTCCAAAGGAATTTGTAGTTCTCTGCGCCCGAAATGAAGTGCCCATTCTAACTTTTGGTAAAACTCCATAGGATTTTCAAAGGTTGCATACTGAATCCCTGTTATATCAGGAAGCCTTGAGCTTATAAATGGTTTTCTACCTAGAATGCAAGCCTGCTCATAGACCTTGCGGGGTGTTCGTATGTTTCGATTCCAATATTCAGTTCTATCGGATAGAGATTTTAAGAAATGAATTTCTTTATAGTACACAGGATGAGTTTCTTGGTTTGCATATTCAGCCATTACGAGCCAGGAGCCATTCTTCCAATGGTTGTTTAGTTTGGAACCCATTAAGTCAAAAAGTTTTGGATCATTCATCTGTTCTGAGCTATCCAATATTAAAAATTCAAAATCATTGGGTAATGATTCCAATCTTTCAAATATATTTTTCTCTTTTTTGTAAGATACAAAATGTGTGAAATTCCAAATGTTTGCAAGCCCATCATCAGAGTCAGAATGATCATTTCCTAGAATGACTAGAGTCTTTACTCCAAGATTTTCCATTCTCTTGGCTTGTTCCATACTAACAATTGTTTTACCTGATCCTGGAACACCAATGACAAGGGATCTGCTTGTTATTTTTGATTTTTGTATAATTTCAAATTGTTCTCTTGTGAGAGATATAAGTTTGGCATTTTGTCTAAATTTTTTCTTGGTGATATCGAATACAAAATTTAAGTTTAAGCGAATGATTTCATGTAAGTTAGCAAGAGTTTTTGAGCCAAGTGGTTTAAGCGATTTAGATTCCATACGTTTAAGTAAAGTCTCTAAAGAAAGATTGGAATTTTTTAAGGCAGATTTTCCAAATATAAACTCAGATTCATGGGCAGGTTTGGGAAAATCATGTGCTTCATTCTTTAGAAAGAAAATAGCGGAATGAAAGTATTCTTTGGGAACAGGATCTTGGAAAGAATTGTGATCATTCAAGAATTCCATTAAGATTTTGCTAGCTGACTGAACCTGGTCTAATGGATCTGAATAAGGTTTGTCTGTATAGCTTTCCCAATTTTTCTTACGTCGATTGTAGAATTCCCATTTTGAATTTTTGTATCTCCATTTTCCATTCTTTAATTCTATACAGAGGATCATTTTGTCAGAAACCACGACAAAATCTATCTCTCGCATTGGTATATCGGGAGTAAAAAGTTTCAAAGAATAGTAAACTGTGTATTCTTTGCCAAGTTCTAATTTGAATCTAGAATGAAAACTTGATTCATTTGAATAATCCTTGGTATTGGTGGGAAATTCAAATGGATAAATCATGCTATTACAGATTGAACTTTGTCACTCATCCTGCAATCGAAATTCATTGACAGGAATCTTATTCTTAGAGAAGCTTTGAGCAATGAAATTTATTCAACTTGCTTGCAATTTCTTAATTCTGTTTTCCTTATTGCTCTTACAATTCTGTGCCTCTGGTAATATTTGGCTTTACGTAAACAAAAATGGTTCGGGTCGAGTGCAAATGGTCAAAAAAGAAATCCAAGCAAGACAGAAGATAGATTTAGAATTTCTGAAAGGAAGCCCATCTGAACTGACAGAGATGAAGATTTCATCTGTGGATTCAAATTTTTCTTCCATACATACCTTGAAAATGAATGGTGCAAGTTTTATCTATTACCCTCAAGAAGTTAATTCTGAGATTTATAACTGTCTTCTTTTCACACTAGATACCTCTGCTGAATCTGAGTGGTTTCGGTATTTTCAGATAACAGATGTTAAGATGAATCTTTTTGACAAAGAAGCAAAATCCAGAGATAATCTTGCAAGGTTTAATAATCTTGCCGAATACTTTGTTTGGGAGATTCACCTTGCGGGAGATGTGAAAACTGTGAAAGATTTCCAACCATTGGGTCCTGAATGGTGGATTTCAAAACACTCCAACTCTAAAGTGATTTTAAAAATACCAGCCAGGGATATTATAAATTCAAGAAGAAAGTTCTCAAGTTACGAAGTGTGCTCTTCTCCCAAGTAGAAAAAAATTCGATATTGAGATCCAATGCGACATAAGTGAAAAAAGGAAGAAGATAAAGTGTAAAGTTTTATGGGAATCCTTCGATCCTTATTGCAGGGTAGGGTGATGAATATATCTTTTTTTCCAATCAAATCAAGTGAAGTTTCCCAAGTTAAGAATCTTCTCTCTGAGGCATCGAATCTCTCACAAGAATCCATACTATCGAATTCACATTCCTCCTTTGCAAGTTTTATGAAAGGAAATTTTGATGCAAGCTCTGCCTTAGATAATAAATTTCCTACTGCCTCCCATCTGCCTCAGCCTGTTTCCTTCCAAGAATCCAGTTCTTTCAAAAGCTACTCATCTTCTCAAGATACTGTATCTGAGTCTAACGAGTACAATGCGAATAACAACACCAGCCAATCATTAGTAGAAAATCCAAGTAAGGAATCGGAAGCATCGGAAAATTCTGAAGAAATATCTTCCAAAGAAACGACCATAGAAGATGCTCAGCTTGAATCAAGTAAAGCAAATGAGTCTGAAGAAGAAATTGCATCCAATAAAAAAGTATCAGAACAAGATGAGTCTCTTTTTGAATCTATAGCATCTTGGTTTCAATCTTTTGGTTCTAGCAATGAAATCAAAGAAGTAAAAGCAAGCAACCAAGAGAAATCCATCCAACCTTCCAAATATCAAACTGAAACAGAATTAAAATCAGCGAATCGCGAAAATTCTAAATTAGAACTCAAAGAGCAGGATGTTAAGTCTCAGAAAATCCAAGATGAATGGGAGAAAAAAATAATTACAACGAACGACTTGTTCGCTAAATTTTCCCAGGCAAAAACTAAAAGCACAGAAGAATCCAAATCCAATGGGAAACCTTCCCAAGAAACTAAGTCTCTTGATGGCAAAGACTTAGATAAAAATGTAAGCCCCAGTAACCAAGAGTTAGTATCTAAAAGTTTAAAATCTGAAAATACAATTTCAGAAAATAAAGAAACCAATCGTAAATCTGTCCAAGAACCAAAATCCAAGAATGAGACCAAACTAGATTCAATAGAAAAGCCAGAACCCAAAGATATACCAAAGATAACAATAGATAAAATGGAAAAAGGTGAAACTCCCAAAGATATGAGTAAGTGGGAAATTCGCCAAGAAAAATCTAAGCAAGAATTTTCGAACCTAACTCAATCTTCACAAAACAAAGATTCAGTGGTAGCCTTAGAGTCAAATTCTTCTTCCAGCTCATCAAAATCACAAAACGATACATCTAGGGATCAGGGAAGTGAAAATTTTAAAGCAGACTTATTCAGAGCAAATCTCACTAAGAAGCCTGATTCTCTTGCTTCCAAGTCGTCTGTCTTGGATGCAGAAGAAATGAAAGCGAACATGGATAAATTGGTTCAAAAAGCCAAAATCCAAATCATCAACGAAGGGAGAAGCCAAGCTGAGATTCGTTTGAATCCTATGGAACTAGGAAGAATGATCCTTAAGATTTCCGTTCAAAATGATAAAGTACAAGGTAAGGTTTTGGTAGATTCAGAGGCTGTGAAAACAGCTTTGCAAAATGATCTCTCCACTCTGAAAGAAGACTTACGCGCTCAAGGACTCGATTTACAATCCCTTTCCATAGATGTTAATTTAGATTTCAACCAAGATTTGCAAGGAAGACAAGACCAATTTGCTAAGATAGATAATTTTGGGAATAGAAATAGAAAAGAATCCTTAGTTGATATAGAAGTTCCAAAAACAATTCGAGTATCAGATTCTTTGCTTGATGTAATCGCATAAGGAGTATTAAATGCCTGAAATTAATGCAGCAACCAGAAGCCAATATTTAGAGTCAGATAAAAACATAAATATCCAAAGTCATTTGAACCAATTGGAGAAAGAAGAAAAATCTGGACTAAAAGGAATAGAAATTCGTGATTCAGCAAAGCAATTGGGAAAAGATGATTTCCTTAAATTATTAATTTCACAATTATCCCAACAAGATCCTACCAATCCTATGAAAGACCAAGAGTTTATTGCTCAGATGGCACAATTTTCATCGCTAGAGCAGATGAAAAATATTTCCACGGGAATATCTCGAATGGAAGCTAAGCAATCTTATTCGGTAGTTGGTAAAATTATTTCAGGACCAGATTTGGTAACCGGAGAAGAAGTAGTAGGTATCGCAGGAGCAATTTTCTTCGATAACCAGGGAAAGACTTATGCAAGAGTGAATGGAAGAACTGTTGATGTTGAGAAGATAAATTTAATATCCGATCCTAATCTTATCGATGGATCTGATAGCAAAAATAAGCAAACAACCGTTAATAAAGATTCTTCAATAGCTAATATTCCAAATGGAAAGAGCCAAGATCTTCCTCAAAGAGAAGCAGAGCAAAATTTGGAAATTCCAGGCTACAGACCGCTAGGTGGGAAAAATATTCCCTATGCAGATTAAGTTTTTTATAAATATGACGAAAGGTAATAAAAGAGGGTACAATTTATGATGAGGTCGCTTTATTCCGGTGTTTCCGGATTGAAAAACCACCAAGTAAGAATGGATGTTATTGGAAATAATATTTCGAATGTGAACACCCATGGTTTCAAAACGGAAAGAGTAACATTCCAAGATATGATCTCTCAAGAATTATCTGGTGCCTCTGAGCCCAAAGACAATATCGGTGGTATCAACCCTAAGCAAGTTGGACTTGGTTCATTGATAGCTGCCATTGATAAGATCATGACTCAGGGCTCTCTTCAGACTACTGGAAAGAATACAGATGTTGCGATTTCTGGTGAAGGTTTCTTTATCGTAAAAAATGGGGATAAAGAATTCTATACAAGATCAGGAGCATTCAACGTAGATAAGAACGGTTACTATGTAAATCCAGCAACAGGTGTAAAAGTCCAAGGTTGGAATGCGAGAAAAGATGAAGATGGAAATAGATTTATTAATTCAGCAGCCTCAGTAGAAGACATTGTGATCCCTCTCTATTCTAAAGAGCCAGCTAAGGCAACAAGCAATGTTGATTTTCAATCTAACTTAAACGCAGCTGCACTCGCAGTTCCACCAGATGCTACAGATGAAGAAATTAAGAAATACATCAATGATCCAGATCCAAATAAAAGACGAGGACATTTAACTTCTATTAAAGTTTATGATGACCAAGGCAATACTCGTCAATTGGAAGTAACTCTTTGGAAAGTTCGTGAAAATACTTGGAAGGCTAAATTTAATTTAGATGCTGCTTCTCAAGTTAGTGTGGATGTGAAAGGAACAGGTGGTGAGAACACCCAACTACCTGGAAATGTAGAACTAGAACTAGGTTTTAGTCCTGACGGTAAGATTGTATCGGTTTCCGATGGAGTTGATTCTCAGACAGCTGGTAAATTAAATGCACAGATTTCTTTTCGTACAGAAGGGAATCCAGCAGTTCAAAATTTTACTATGAATTTCGGGGAAGCAAATTTAGTGAATGGAGTAACTCAGTTCTCTAGTGATTTCACAACCAAGGCAGTTAAGCAAGATGGCTATCCTATGGGATATATGGAAGCTTTTTCTATTGATGATACTGGAACTGTGACGGGAGTATTTTCCAATGGTGTAAGACAACCACTAGCCACAATAGCAATGGCAACCTTTACTAACCCAGCAGGTCTCAATAAAGCAGGAGACACTATGTTCTCTTACTCTTTGAATTCAGGAGAAGCAAATATTGGAGAGGCTGGAGTCCAAGGAAAGGGTAAGATCAATGCGGGATTACTTGAGATGTCGAACGTTGATCTTTCGGATCAGTTCACAGACATGATAGTAACTCAGAGAGGATTCCAAGCAAACTCAAGAACCATAGTTACTTCGGATCAAATGATCCAAGAAGTTCTAGGTCTCAAACGATAATTAGAATTCTCACTTGAAACTTAAAGCGCTTCCAGAAATCTGGAAGCGTTGGAAGTAAATAAGAAAATATTTATCAGCTTTGTACTTGCTTCAAGCATTTACTTTGCATTTAGATCCTATTCGCAAGGATTTCCATTCCATTCTTCCCAAGCAGACTCTCAAATAAGTTTATCTACTTTAAAAACTGTCTCAAGCACCTTAGCACTAGCTCCCTTACAAATTAGAGAACCCAGTTTAAAGTCAACCTCCATTGCCTATACAATGCAATGGAATCTTTGGTTGGAACTAAATCCTTCCATCTACTATACCAAACTAAACGATCGTGATTACTCCTTGCAAGATAGAAGAACGATCTACTTTCAAGAAAGCAAACAATCAGGAGTAGATTTTATTCTTTCCGGATATTTGTCTATAGAAGATGGACAAAAAATTTTTACTCCGCAGATCTATAGTCAATTAGATGACCAGATCTATACGGAAAAAGGAATTGTCATTCATGACATGACAATTGGTTCTGATCTTAGAACTTCCTTGGAATTTCTTCTGGGTATGGTTGAGAGAAATTCAGCTAACAACAATAAATTTATACATTTAGAGAATCCTTCTCTCTTTCTAGAAAATTGGAATGTATCTCCCGATACTTGGGAAAGATACATTGCTCTAATTGAAAAACAAGTTCAAAAAATTCCAATAGAAGCTTCCGAGTGGGAAGAACTTGCCAAAAGAGAATCCAACTTCTGGTTGCCTTGGGAAGAATTAATTCTTTCAAGATATACCGATAAACCCGAATCTTTTGATTTAAGATACCTTCTTGAGACTTACCCAAGCAGATATTCAAAGCAATTCAATCCTATTCTTGCAAGGCTAGCTCATACTTTTGCAGAAATTTGTTTATCTAAGAATAACAAATACCAAGCAAGCAGTCTTATGGAAGTTGCCTCTAGGTATTTCTTGCAATCCAATAAAACTTATTCTATCCAATATGCGAACTTTCTGTCCACAGAAGCTAAGTTGTTTATCCTAGATAGAGACCTAAGATCAGCACAACTCAGTCTCTTGAATGCTCAGAAAATTTACCAAGAGCTAGGTCAGACTACAAATAACAATTATATTGAAAACCAAATTGAACTTTCCAAGATATATTACCAGTTTGGTTCTTTGGGCATGTCTTTTCTTGAAATGGAAAAATCTTCCATGGCTTTAAAAGCAAAGAATCAAAATAATGATTCCAATGACAACTACAATTTAGCAAGGGCCTCCTTTAATCTTGGAACATTGAGCTTGATGATGGGTAAAAATAAAGAAGCTCTTGAGTATCTAGAAAATACTATTGAGATTCTCCAAAAACATAACTTAAATTCAACGGAATTAATGATCTTTGCGAGAACTAATTTAAGTGCTTGTTATCTGGGACTTCAAAATTGGAACCTTGCAATTTTCAATAGCAGTCAATTGCTTAAAGATATAAGTATCTATGAATTGAATGGTTCAGAGGCAGAGTCTAAGAATCTTTACAATCTTGCTGTTGCTTATGCAAACAAAGGTGGACTTGAGACTTCTAAACAATATTTAGACCAATACAAAAGAGTTACTGCATATTCAAAATTAGTTGAATTCTCTGAAAGTACGAGTGAGTTTTTTCCTATTCTAACTGAATCCTTAAAGCTCAAAAGTTCATTTATCCTGGATTGGGAAGATAAGCTGATTCGTTCCTATACAGGAAAATACCGTATCGATGGTCAGACCCAAGAAATCAGATCTAGAACATATTTGGATAGATTAGAGGATCATGATATTTTCATGAAGAATCTTCTAACTCAAGATGGATCTAACCAAGAAGATATGCATCAATTAAAACAAATCTTGCATATTTCTAAAGATTATGCGAGTGGAAAGAATATACTATTTGTAGATATAGGTCCAGCTTTAGGAAATATTTCTCAACCAGCTATTACTTCTATGAGCATAATAGCTAAATTTCCTGAATTGGATATGGTTTTAATTGATTTGCCTTCTGATGTTGACTTTTTTATGAAACAAACCGATGCCTTAGCTCGTGCCAAATTAATAGAAAATCCAAATATCCACATCATACAAGGTGATGGAACGAACACTCTCAAATCTTGGTATTCAGAAAATTCCAAATCTTCCTGGGTATTAAAAGATAGAATTCCACCACAAACAAGAAATAAATTAATTATTATACGTGCTGCTAATTCCATAGATATTTATGAGTCCTCCTCTAAAGTTCTACCTTTCTTAGAGAGTTTATTTTTAGATTATCACCAAAATGATGTAATAGTTTTATTTAATAAAAGTATTTTTGTTAAACCAAAGTCCTGGAACAAATTACAGCTATTTGGTTCCTTTGCATCCAGGGGTTATTACCATAATAGCCAAAGTTTGGATCGCCAAGGTGAACCTGCTTATCAATTGAATTCATTGCCACTGAGAAGGAGATTTTCTATCTATGAATCCAATTGAAAGTATATTAGTCTTGTTTGGAGTAATCTTAGTTGGACTCTTCATTCATTTTGTTATAAAAATTCACAATTTGATTTCTGCTTTCGCGGTTCCGTCTTCGAACAGTTTGTATACCAATTCGAATCTTACTTTTCCATCCGAGAAATACAAAGATTTTGATTTAACTTTCCGATGGTATTTCTTGTTTTTTTTGGCGATCTTTCTTGAAACTTGTGTTAGAGGAATGAATTCTTCGATCAAGCTTCCTGAGGTAATCTTATCCAGTCTTCCTGTTGCAGGATTGAACTTTATTTTATTTTTTCTTTTTGCAATTTTCTTTCTTTCTAAACGAAATCTTTGGTTTCTGAGCCTTGTTTATTATTCTTTATATTCTCTATCTGAGTTTTTTATTCCTTGGGCACTTACTTCATTTGGTGGATTGTCATCTTTAACTTTTTTAATCTGTAAATTTCACATAGGTATCTTTGTTACCTTGTTAGGTGGAAGTATTTTTTATCCTAACTCTATCCTTATAAAAGAAAAAATAGATGAACAAATCATAAGCGTAGGTAGTTTATTTCTTTTTATTCTCAGTTTTATAGGTATTGCCTTTTTATCTTATATCCTTATCCTCCAGTCGAATACTGCAATTATGGAATTATTTTCCCTAGGAATTTGGTCTGGAATTTTCAGCAGCTTAGTTTTTATTTCTGTTTATTACTTTTGGGGGAAGTTGATACCAAGAGATATAGGAATTTTAACATCCTTTGTTTCAGGTTTTACAGTAGCTCAATTCCAATCTCTTTCAGTAACATTAGCTGCCATGCTCTTACTCATTTTTTCTATTGCTTTAATGATAAGTTTTTCTTTTTACTTTCTAGTTAAGAATAGATTTAGCCCACTTTGGGTGAGTCTTTTTTTATTCGCGGGTGCTAGTGTTTTTTCTTATTTAATTCAGCCTTGGATGGAACTTGGAAGCTTAACAAATTTTGATGGAATGGGTTCTTTTATGAAGAGGCTCAGTGAAGTTTTTTTTATTGGGACAATTTATGCAATATGTCTATGGTCTATTGTTGGTATAGGAATTCTAATAGACAAAATCAGAAGATAAAAAGTAGTAATACAACAAGAAACATTTTAAAAAAAGGTATTTATGGATTATAATTTAAATGGAAAAACATTTCTCATCACAGGGATTACTGATAAGGCATCCTTGGCTCTTCCTGTTGCAAAACATATTCTTTCCCTCGGTGGCAAATTGGTATGCACTGCACTTGGACTTACGGCTCACCATGATAATCTGTCTGATAAAGCCAAAGAATATTTAACCAAAACTTACAACGATTTTAAAGTCGCAGTAAATGAAGAACTCGGATCTTCTGTCATTACTTACCCTTTAGATGTAACCTTAGATGGAAGCATAACTGACTTTGGCAAAGCCCTACAAAAAGATGGAATCCAATTGGATGGCTACCTGCATTCTATAGCTATGGACAAGACCATCCGTGCGGGTGTAGTTAAACCCTTGATTGAAGTGACTCGTGACGAGTTTATGGGAGCAATGGATGTTTCGGCTTATTCATTGATTTCTTTATCTCGTGCATTACTCGAGAGTTCTGTATTGAAGAAAGGCTCCTCTATTGCAGCCTTTAGTTATTTAGGTGCTGAGAAAATTGTAGTTCATCCTTACAAAAACATAGGCGTAGCAAAGGCAGCTTTGGAAAGAATCGTTTTTGAACTTGCCTTTGAACTTGGCAAGTCACACCAAATTCGAGTCAATGCGATTCGTTTTTCACCATATACAGCGAGTAAGGCGGGGGGAGCTATCCAAGGCTTGGGTGAGGCAGTTGCTTATTGCAATGAGGCAAGTCCTCTCGGCAATGCTCTTCCAAATGACTTAGCACTAGAGGCTGTTTATCTTCTTTGCCATGCAGGAAGGATTACAGGTGAGATTAGACACGTGGATGGTGGCTATCATATACGTGGGTAGATATTCTAATATTTAAGATAATTTTTATTTAGGTATATTAGAATATTCATATTTTATTAAATGTCCCTGAAGTGCATCATCTTTCAGGGATTTATTCTACAGCACTAAATAGGATTTGGCTTAGTTCTTTAAAGTGCAAGCCTCTATCTTCAAAGTTTTTAAATTGATCAAAGCTTGCACAAGCTGGACTTAGCACAACCCAAGTATTTTCTTGTTTTGACTTAGACCATATATTTTTTACTGATACCAAGGCTTCCTCCATGCTTTCTACAAAGTTGACCTTCTCTCGAATTAAATTAAAATCCTTACGCCAATGTGTTCTTGCCTCTCCGTATACATAAACCTGGCAAGTTAGATTCTTTAGACATGCTACCACAGGTGTCATATCTTCGGACTTGGTTCTTCCTCCCATGAGTAAGATAAGGTTTGTTGTTTGTGATTCAAAATTTTGCAACCAAGCCATGAGACTGTGGACATTTGTTGATTTCGAGTCATTCACAAAGGTCCATCCAAAAGAGCGCATAAATTTTTCGAAGCGATGGGCTAAACCTTGGAAGGTTTCAATTTGAGTTTGTATGTGAGCTGAAGGAATTTCTATTGATTCAGCAAGAAGAATACTTGCCGCAAGATTTTCCAAGTTGTGAAAGCCTTCCAAAGAAAACTTTTGAATGCTATAGCTTGCTTGCTTGGTTTGTATCAAAAGATTTTCTATGTCTATAAATGCATCATGTTTTGGATCTGTTCCAAACAGTTTGACCTCGCAATTAAGTTGATCAAGTTTTAAATTAAGTTTGTAGATGGTTTCTAATTTGCTAACAAAGATGTGTTGGGGATCATTTTCTTTGATGATTCTTCTTTTTGCAAATGCATAGTTTTCCATAGAACCATGTCGTTCTAAATGGTCAGGGGCAAGGTTCAATATAGCGGATGAATCTAAATCCAAGGGCAGGGAATCTTCTAATTGGTAGCTGGATAATTCTACCACAGCAAGTTTATAATCTTTATCTGCGAACTCGCTAAAGGCTCGACCTATATTTCCACCTAGTTGGGCTTTGGGATAATCAATCAGAGTTAAATGGTGGGTAAGTGCTGTGGTTGTAGATTTTCCGTCCGTACCCGTGATCCCAATTATTCTACCAGAAAAACAAGAACGTGCAAGATCAATCTCAGATTGAATGAGAATTCCTCTTTCTCTAGCTAGGACCAACCAAGGATGCTTAGGAGATATTCCTGGACTTTTGATGATAGATTTGGTTGCCTCAGGGATTAGCAGCTCTCTTGCTTTTTCCTCGGTATCAGCTACACCTTGGGGGTCTTTGGCATCTACTAAAATAGGAGTTTCTCCTAGTCGAACCAGCAAGTCGAAGGCGGCTTTGCCAGAAATTCCACCTCCAAGGACGATTGATTTCAGATTTGTCTTTTCCATGGAA
Source organism: Leptospira sp. (assembly GCA_002786225.1). GTDB lineage: Bacteria > Spirochaetota > Leptospiria > Leptospirales > Leptospiraceae. Next base: position 19,956 of record PEQN01000045.1, read on the forward strand.
TTTTCATTAAACTCTAGTTGACTTACTTCTTCCATCTTTTTATATTGAAAGTATACTATTCTAAGGGCTTTAAAATTGCTAAAACACAACGTCACCAATGGAATACTAGTAGTTTATCTGGAAGGCAGATTAGATGTATCTGTAGCCAACGAGGTTGAAGAAAATCTCGCAGACCTCATTGATAACGGTGGACATACTAAAGTATTACTCAATATGAAAGATGTAGACTATATGTCTTCTTCTGGTTTTCGAGCATGTATTTCAACTCTACGAAAGCTGAATGCCAAAGATGGACTTCTTAAAATCTGCAATATCAAACCTGCTGTGAAGAGAATCTTTGATGTAATCGAACTAACTTCGCTTTTTGATATATCCGAAACAGAGGAAGAGGCACTTTCTTCTTTTTAAGCTTTGCTTAGTATCAAGAAATACTTTACCGAACACTCAGTATTCAGCTACGAACCCTGTTCTTTACAAAATTCTCGCTACAAAGAAAGAAGAAATCGATATTGCTAAATCTTTAGCAATATCGAAGGAACCTCTTCCAAGTCTTCCGATTTATAATTTTTATTCTGCCTTAAGAGAAAAGTTTCCTGCGGTAATTGCAGAATGCAAAAAAGGAAGCCCCTCCGCTGGAATCCTTCGTTCAAATTATAATCCTGTTGAAATTGCTAAGATCTATCAAGGCTCAGGTGCAAGTGCTATTTCTGTTCTTACAGATTCCCGATATTTTCATGGATCATTGAATGATCTTGCAAAAGTTTCGGAAGCTGTTCAAATTCCTGTTATACGGAAAGATTTTATCATTGATCCAATTCAAATTGATGAAGCTCGCAGAAATGGTGCTTCCGCAATCTTATTGATTGTTCGTATTTTAGAACCAGATCAACTGAAAAATCTTTTGGACTATGCTCATGCTTTAGGTTTAGGAGTTTTAGTTGAGACTCATAATAAGCAAGAGGTAGAACTCGCTGTTTCAGTAGGAGCTCAAGCAATAGGCATAAATACAAGAGATTTGGATACCTTTGAAATCTATCCAAAGCTTATCCAAGAACTAGCTTCCCTCATCCCCCAAGATAGAATTATTATTGGTGAATCTGGAATTCATTCCAAATCAGATTGGAAGGATTTGGAAGGAGTCGTTCAGGGTTTGTTAGTTGGCACTTATTTTATGAATGCTGAAGATATCAGTCTTGCGTATAAGAATTTATTTTCTTAATGACACGAATTATCTTAATAATTTAAGTCCCTTTTTTACTATATTTCCTTTTAAATTGTCTTCGCTCACTACAAAAATATTTTAAAGTTAGTTGATTCTATTCTTTGAACTTTAAACGAAAAAAGATAATTAATAATATAAGAATTAGACAAGCTATACTTACAACCACAGGAAAAAGTAAAGTTGTCCAATTGAAGCTATCTAAAGAAGCTATAACTACAAGGTTGCGAGCAACAAATACGAAATAGAAAAATATATCTTCTTCAAAGGGCTTAAGTATAGCTTTTTGTATAGTAGGAAAAAATCCTATGATATCTATGGATGTTAAGATAGCAGTTGCCCAGAATGGATCATTACTTACATACCATGCTGGAATGGATGCTAATGCGATTAATAGGAAAACCCTATCGGATTTAAGGATTGTTAAGTCTGATCTATGACGAAATGCAAGATAGGCAACATAAAAAGTAATAATGCCTGAAATTCCTATAGAAATAGATCCATATCCTCCACCACCCGCTAAAGTTGCAAGAAATACTATAAATGTTGTTAATCCCCAAATGATCCAAGAGAAATAGTGCGGTTTTACTTTATTAGATTTTATTCCAAGAATATAAGGTATATAATTGAAAATAGTTATGAAAACCGCGAATCCTGATAGAATGGGAAATAATGGAACTGCGAATATATAAATATTTGAAAATGGATTTAGCAAGAAGATGTATAATTAGTATTAATGCGATTATTGAAATCAAAATAGTCGATAGATTTTCTAGGTCTTTCGACTATTCATTTTTGGATTGAGAGTTAACTTAT
>PEQN01000046.1 GCA_002786225.1 Leptospira sp.
GGGCTTTTATTGCTTGCTTTTCACCTCTTTTCCCTGCATCTGTTTTATTTTATTTTAATATATCGTATATATCCATCTACCTAGTGTTATTTGTATTTCAATCCATACTTTATTTATTTTTAAACAAACAAAATCAACAATCGCTTTATTTTATGGGTTTTGGATTATTTTTATTTTCGGTTTTATGTTTTCTCGCTATATTTCTAAATTTCTATGGTTTACAGGGTGGTCTTTATCTTATTATTGCATTTATGATCTATGTTATTTTTCAGTCTTTATTTATAAGCAATTATTTTGCAAGTAATCTAGAGCGAAGTTATCAACTCAACTTGCAAATGCAAGAAGAACACCAAATTGCACTTCAAAAGCAAAGATCTGAAATGCAATTAATGATACATGACCAATTGGGGGCAGGTTTAACAGATCTAAAAGTTATGATAGATAAAAAATCTCGTTCAATTGAAACTCAATCTTCAGATTTCTTTCTTCCCATTCTCTTAAAACGAGTTACTTCCATTATGCAATTGCTCAGAAATCAACTCCTTCATTTGGAGGATTTGGATTTACTCTATCAAAATTTTCTAACAGGTGTTAATTTAACATTACTCAGGCGATATGCGGATGCAGGAAGAGAATTTGATTTTCAAATTTCTGAATCTGCATTATTGCATTTCGATGACTTAAAGCTTAATGCGGGAATTAGAAATTATTATTTGAATATTTATTATATTCTATATGAGCTTTGTACTAATGATCTAAAGTATGGTATAGGCGATTCGAATTGGTCTATTGATGTATTATCAAAGAAGATAATTATTGAACAAAGAAATCTTGTCGAGAATTCGGACTCAGACATACCCTACCTTAAAAGCATTGGGAATCGAATGAACGGAATGCGAGCCAATCTTAGTGCAATAATTAAGGAAGGAAAATTTCATGCTAAGCTTGAGATTCCTCTAGTAAATTTAATTAGAATCGATGTAGATTAAAACCAGAAATCGAATAAAGTTAACTTTTACTATAACCAAGAAAATTAGGATTCATGTTTTTATGACCAAAATATATCAAGTATTTTAAAAAACGATCTATGCCTCACTTGTAAAAAATCTACTACTAATTTTATGAGGTGGATGCATTTTCATCTAGAAAGAGAATTGACTCTAGTCTTTTGCCCTACTAAATTAATTTCAATATGAAACAAATTACCTTAAGGGCGAATAGTGAAGAAGATGTCAGAACTCAGCTGAATGATTTGGAAGCAAAATCATTTCATGCAAGCTTAGCCTTTATTTTTATTTTAGATCGTTCTTTATCTTTGGATCTTGTTCAACCTTTTCATGATTTGAATATAGAAATTTTTGCAAGTTGTTCTGCTGAACTAATTTACAATGGTGGTAAATCTGAGTTCTCAATTATTGCTTTGTTGTTGGAGATTCCAAGAGAATACTTTCGCCTAAAAGTGTTTAAGCAGGATATGAATTCAACTCTAATGGGAAATGAAATTGCTCAGTTTGCATTAAGCAGTTTTCATAAACCTTCCATTCTTTTATTACTAGCATTTAGAGATTTAAACTTTGAACCGGAAAAATTAATCCAAGGTATTCTCGATACTGAAAGTACGCTTAAAATATTTGGAGGAATAGCAAGTAGTTTTGGAGAAGTAGAGCATCCACCCTTTCTCTCTAAACAAGGATTTGAAACCCAGGGAGCTTGCGCTTTAATTTTTGACCAAGAAAAAATAGAAATCAATGGTTTAGCAGTGAGTGGATGGCAAGAACTTGGGACACCTAAGAAAGTCACAAGGGCAGAGGGAAGAAAAGTTTTTGAAATTGAAGGTATGCCAGCTACAGATTTTTATGCTAGGTATTTCGGTATAAAACAAAACAATTCTGGAATTCGAAGAAATCATATAGATTCTGAATTACTTGCGGTAAGTGAATTCCCTTTAATGATTCATAAGGAAGATGGTTCTGAGGTAATGAGAGTTTCTATCCAAATGGATTCTGAAGAAAAATCTGTATCCTATGGTGGTGATATACCAGAAGGATCTATGGTTCGATTTTGTTCACCTAATACCATGGATACGATTCAACATTCTTATGAGGAGATGTCATCTTTTCGATCCAATTTAAAAGACACTGTTCCAGATTTTATCCTAATGTTTAATTGTGCCGTACGTTCAAGATCTCTTGGATCTTATATGAATACAGAATTAAAAGCAATCCACAATTTATGGAAGAAGCCGATTATAGGATTTAGTTCTTGGGGTGAAATCGGAAATTCAAAAAATAGTTCATGTGGATTACATAATACCGTAATTTCTATAGTGGCTATTCGTGAAGTAAGCCAAAAAACTGAATCTTTGTACCCAAGTTTATTTCTTGAGCCAGAAGAGTTTAAATTTGAACCCATTCAAGAAACTTTAAGCTTAGAGGAGATGCGAAAAGAAATCACTCAATTGCAAAGAGATAAAAGAATTCTTGGACACTTCTTAAGACTTACTTCAGATGATTTGCAACAAGAAGAAGAAAAATCAAGTAAGCTTTTGTTAAATATTCTTCCTAAAGAAACAGCAAGTAGACTCAAAGCAGGCGAGGTAAATATTTCACAAAGAGTGAATTCCGCTTCTGTACTTTTTGCAGATATAGTCGGCTTTACTTCGCTTGCTTCCAGAACTGATCCAGAAGAGTTGGTGGCTATGCTCAATAAAATATTTACAAACTTTGATGATCTTACATTGAGTTATGGTATTGAAAAGATTAAAACGATTGGTGATGCCTACATGGTTGCAGCAGGAGTTCCACACCGAGTTGATCATCATTCTGATTTATGTTTTTCCCTGGCTAAAGACATGATAGCATTCATGAAAGACTTTTCAACTAGGGAAGGTTTGGATCTCAAAATACGAGTTGGAATTAATTCAGGACTTGTCACAGCCGGTGTGATAGGAAAGCATAAATTTACTTATGATCTCTGGGGTGATACAGTTAATCTAGCCCAACGTATGGAATCAAATGGCGAACCAAATTCTATTCAAGTTTCTGAGAATACTTATAAATTATTAAGCAACAAACAAAGTTTTGTTTCAAGGATTATTCAAGTTAAAGGTATAGGTGAAATGAATGCATACATTTACAATCTTTAAGATGGAAATTTTTATTGAATTGAATTAGAAATTTTGAATTCAAAACAATTTCCATCATCTAAGGGGATGTATTTCAAAATTGCTCCTATATTGTCTGCAATTGATTTACAAAGAAAAAGACCTACTCCTGATCCATTTTTAGAGCTAACAGCTTCTTTAAATAATTTATTTTCAATTTCAGGAGGAATCCTTTTCGCCTTATCTTGTATCATCCAGATAAGTTCAGTTTCAGAGGTTATTAGCTTTATAGTAATTTCTGAATTTTCAGGAGAAAATTTGGAAGCATTATTAAGTAAGTTTTTTAAAATGATTGTTATCTCACTAATAAATTTATCAAAATTCAATGGATAGAATTCCGTAATTTCACTAATGATAGATACATTTTGGTATTTGTTTAGGAAAATATTTTTGGATTCATCAACAATTTTTTGAGTCAAATCCAAAGCTGTACCCTTGTTAGCGAGATACATTTCTGATTCAGGATTTCGTTTAATATTTCCTAATATAGTTTCAATATTGTATTTAAGATCGTTTACCCTAAGTTTCAAACCATTTATAAATTGTTTAAATTCTAAATTAGTTAAATTATCATCATGGGATAGTTCCACCAATTCTCCTAGATTGTTTATTGGACTTTTAACATCATGGGCTAGAATACGAAGAAGAGTTTCATTTTTTTCTTTTTCTGAATTTGCAAGTGTCAATTGTTCTTGGAGTTTATTCTGGAAATAGATCAACTCAAGATTTTGTTTTTTATAGAAATCTAAAACTAGTGTAACCAAAATTACTAGAAATGTTGCAACAGCTATAAATGTAAATAAATGATCTTGGTATTGGTCCATAGAATTGGGGTATTCAGAGATAATTAGGTTAGTCTTATCTGAACCAAGATACAAAAGAATGGAAATAACGATGAGGGTTAAGATCGTATAAAACCATCTCCATTTTCTTGAAAGAAGTATTGGGTAAGTAACAAAAAGAGTTAAAACTCCATACATAGTAGGGCCTTGGGTTCCTTGGTTGCCCAAATAATTAAAAACAAAAAAGATAAGGATAGGGAGATATACAAAATGAGTGTATCTTTCTTGGAATCCGCTTATTTTTAGTTTGGTATATGCAAGTATAAAGATCAAAATAATAGGTAATTTTAAGATTGCAATAAAATATAATTCTAAGGCAAGATCATCAAAGATAATCAATAAGATTAAAATACCAGAAGCTACTAATACTGTTTCAGCTACTTTTGCTTGAAGTTTTTCTATGTTATTTATTTTTTCTTTTTCCATTTGTAGTTTCTTAGACATAAAGTTATTTAAATTTAATTTTTGATTTATGATTTATGAGATGCCAAGAAATAAAATATTGACAAGGTCTGTGGTGCCTAGGTTATTTCCATTACTACTTTCCCAAAATGCTTGCCCTTAGGAAATTCTTTCAAAACTTCTATCGCATCACTCCAATCTAAAACTGGCTCAAGAACAGGCTTAAGATCCCACACCTCTATAGCTCGGCACATTCTATCTAAGGCACGAACAGAACCTACTACAATACCTTGCATCCGAATCTGATTCATGACAACAGGGAGAAGATTTGTATTCATGGAATTGCCACCTAGAACACCTATAAGCGAAATAGTTCCAAAAGACGAAGAGGCTGCAATGGATTGAGATAAAGTATTCATACCACCAATTTCAATGATATGATCTACTCCGCGTTTCTCGGTAATCTTACGAGCTTCTTTGCCCCATTCAGGAAATTCTTTAGTTGAGATGATGAAATCAGCTCCTAAATCTCTCGCTCTTTCGAATTTATCAGGAGAACTTGAAAGACAAATCACTTTTGCACCAAGCTTCTTTGCTATTTGTAAGGCAAATAAGGATACACCACCCGTACCTTGCACAAGTACAGTTTGTCCAGGAAGAATAGGATTTGCTTCCATAAGTGCTGACCATGCGGTGAGTGCGGCACATGGTAGGCTAGAGCTCTGCGCCAAAGATAAGTTAGATGGAGATTTGACTATAGACTTGGCAGAGAAGACCCCAAATTCTCTCATTGTTCCGTCTAAAGGGCCGCCAAGACTATTTCGAAATTCTTCTCTTCGAGGAATTCCGTCCCTCCATTCTGGTGCAAAAGCTGTTATGACAGAATCACCTACTTTAAAGTCAGTTACGCCTTCACCAACTTCCAGAACTACACCTGCTCCATCACTTAGAGGAACCATAGGTAAAGGAAAACGAGGATCGTATTTTCCTTCTATAACAAGTGTATCTCGGTAATTTATGGATACGTTTTTAAATTGAATTAGCACTTCCCCTTTGTTTGGGGAAGTGGGGTCATCAATAGATAGTAGCTTAAGGTTTTCTAAGCCGAAAGATTCAAGGACATAAGCTTTCAATATTTTATTTCTTTCCTAGGCCAGTTTGGTTTGCGCCAACTAAGATGGACATATTTCCAGATGGGTGTTTATTGTCTTTCATAAGTTGGTGGCAAGCACCTGTCTCATTAAATTCAAATGTTCTTGCAAGAACTGGATCTACTTTCTTATCGATTACTAAGTCGTTGATTCCTTTGCAGTTCACATCATTTGCAAAATGAGAGCCCTGGAATCTTTTTTGACGCATCCAAAGGTAGCGAAGATCAATGCTTGCATTGAAGCCAGTTGTTCCTGCGCAGATTACAACCATACCTCCTGTTTCACAAACAAAGGCTGAGGTTGGAACGGTTGATTCACCTGGATGTTCAAATACAATTTGTGGATTTTTCCCTTTACCTGCTATATCCCAAATCGCTTTCCCAAACTCTCTTGCCGCCTTGGTCCACTGACCGAATACTTCTGGTTTGTTGATATCAGAAGTAATTGCACCCCAATGCTTAAATTTATTTCTATTGATGACACCAGAAGCTCCAAGCTTCATACAGAAATCAATTTTATCATCTGAGCTAACAACTGCAATGGGAATTCCACCTGCAGCTTTTACTATTTGTATAGCCATTGCACCAAGTCCACCAGCTCCACCCCAAATTAAGACAACATCATCTTTTTTAACTGTATTTGGTTCCCAGTGGTGTAGCATTCTATAAGCAGTAGCACCAACTAACATATAAGCTGCGGATTCTTCCCAGCTTAGGTGTTTTGGTTTGGGTAAACATTGGTGGTCTTGAACTTTACAAAATTGAGCGAAGGAACCCCAATTTGTTTCATATCCCCAGATCAATTGGGAGGGGGCAAACATAGGATCTTTACCTGCTTTCACCCAAGGATCATTTCTATCCCAAATTCCACAATGAACTACTACCTCATCTCCAACTTTTACATTCTTAACTTCAGAACCAACTTTATAAACTATACCTGAAGCATCAGAACCTCCGATATGAAATGGTTCTGGTTCCCCTTTCTTATTTCTAGCTCCGATTACATCAACAGGATATCCAAGAGCTGCCCAGACATTATTGTAATTAACTCCAGCTGCCATAACTGCAACTAATACTTCATCGGCTTTGATTTCTGGAACTTGGATTTGTTCTAATTGGAAGGCTTGTGTCGGTTCTCCGTAACGTTCAGGACGGATGACTTGAGCGTACATTTTGGACGGAACATCGCCTAGGGGAGGAAGTTCACCGATTGGATAGATCTCTTTTGTTGACATAGACAAATATTTTTAACTTATGATAATTTTTCTATAGGAAAAAAAATGTTTCTATGGGATAATTGTAAAACAATTTTATCTTATTCTTTTTATCATTATTGGTAAGCCCACTTTGACCTTATATCCTAGAGTATACTATCTTAGTTGAGGTAAGAATGAACTTCTTGCAAGCTCATTCGTGTATCAGATGGTCTTTGAACTCGGAATGATCCAAGGCTTCAGATTTTGTCCTTAACCGATAGGGAATGGAAGGAAGCAGAAGGATAAGCATATTTTGTAAATGAGAAAAGGGATGCTTATATAAAATTATCTTTGGTTACAAGCAAGATCCCCTGAGGTCAATCCAATTGCTATCGATACCTTCGTTCATAAAGCTTCCAGCCTAGACTTCGACACCTATTGTTTGATTTATGTAAACGACGAATAGAATCTTCACTGACTAGGAAATTTATTCCTAGCCAATTGTAAGATAAAAAAGTCTGAATTCTTTGTCTTAGATAAAATCCTTAAATTTTATTTTGATCTGTTCCTTAGGCATAGCTCCTGATACACGGTGAACTTCTTTCCCATTTTTGAATAAAATCATGGTAGGAATTCCGGTTATGTTAAACTGATTGGCAATTTCTGGTTTTTCATCCGTATTTAGTTTAATAACAGTTAATTGATCTTTCCAATCGACTGCAAGTTTTTCCAATTCAGGACCAAGCATCTTACAAGGGCCACACCAAGGTGCCCAGAAATCCACAAGTATAGGTTTGTCGTGTTGGTTGATAAGATCATGGAAATTTTTAGGAAGTGTTTCGTTCATTTTAGTCCTCTAATATTTAGACTCTAATATAGGGCTAGGGGTATATAAGAAAATTTGAAAAATCACATTCATTTCATAGATTATCTCTATGCTAAAATAGTATATGGCTATTCCTTGCTTGCGCAAGAGAGCTAAATCATTTTGAATACTAGAAGATTGTAACCAAGATAAAAAACGATCTGAGATTAAAGTAAATAGGATTCTTTGAATCAATAACTAAACAAGTAGGAATGAAAATATATTGACTAATTTTAAATGATGAAATTTAAGATGAAAAAGGTTACTTAAGAAATAAGTTTAATTTTCGAATTAAGGCTAGTGAATCTAAGCGAAGTATCTCATAAATTTATACAATTTCACAAAGGTTGCTTTGGGGGAATCTATCCTACCTCAGATTTATTTCCAACTAGGTGCTTGGCTGGAATCCACACTTTCTAGCAATGGAAAGGTCTATCTTTTTTCGGGTATTGCAGACAGACCTGTTTTGGTAGTGGATATCGGTGAAACATTTTGTGATTCTGTTCTTCTTTCATCTTATTTTAATAATAATTGAATAAAGATAATAATCCCTTATCTAAAATTTGAATTGAAGAAATCAGATTCCAATTTTAGTATAGGGCTACAACATGCAGATAGGATGGAAGTATGAAACATATAGACAAATACCGACTTTTTCTTGGCCTTTTAATTTCATTGCCCTTGTTATATATTGCGGTTCTTTATTTTTCACGCCAAGAAAAAAGAACAGAGCCCAATTTTCCACCAAGCTACCTTTCCTCTTCAGAATATTGTAAAGATAAAAAGTCCAAACGATTGGAATTTGCAAGCTATGATATCCAAGAGTTACAAATTGCACTCAATTCATTGCAAGAATGTACAACAATATTCTTGAAGCCTGGAGTTTTTGAATTCAACAACTCATTATCAATCGCAAGTGTAAATGGAATAAGCTTGCAAGGCTCTGGCAAAAATGCTACGACCATACGCTTTGTGAATGCAGGCAATGGGAACGGTGTGGATGTTGAGGCTTCGAATTCATTTACCATACGAGATTTAAAGATTTTGGATAGCCCTAAGAATGGATTGGAAATTCGATTATCAGAAAACATCTTGATAGATAACATCATTGTTACTTGGTCCAATACATCTGGCGAGGCAATGTCCAAAAATGGAGCCTATGGGGTATATCCTGTTAATGTTGTTAATGTGCTTCTCCAAAATACTGAAACCTACTATGCTTCCGATGCGGGTCTCTATGTTGGACAATGCATCAATGCACTTGTTAGGAACAACCTTGCAGAATACAATGTGATGGGTTTAGAAATTGAGAACACTGTGAACGCTGACGTCTATAATAATATTGTTCGAAATAATACAGGGGGATTTCTAGCTTATGATTTAAATAAAAATACTATAGTATCACGCAATATAAAAGTACATAACAACACGATTATAAATAATAATTTTCCTAACTTCAGTAGTGCTGGTATTGTAAAAACTGTTCCTTCTGGAACAGGCATTATTCTAACCTCTCTTAGGGAGGCAGAAATATTTAACAACAAGATTGGCGGCAATCATTCGGTTGATATTGCTATTATGAATGGTCTTGTATCAGAGACTCCAGATTTTTCGGCATGGCCTATGAACAATTGGCGTGTTCACAATATTTATATTCATGACAATGAATTTTTGGGAGGTTCTGGCACTGCTGTTGATAATGGAAACACAGATGAGAAGAATCGTCCTTTAGGAGTTTTGGTTGATATGGTGCATGAGGCTTATAATAAATACTTAGAATCACAGAACAAGCCTAAAGAAAATCTTGCCAATATACTCTATGATGGAGTGGATACAGGATTTACAATCTTAATGATGACAACTTGGTTTGGTAACAATCCTGGCAACCATAACGAAATCTGTATTAAGAATAATACCAAAGGAAAAATCCTTCCCACGCTTTTAGATTTAAATTTACCTGCTTTACTTGCCAATGCGGAAGAACCAACAAAAGAAAGTATAGCTTCAGCAATTGAGTTAGGTGATACGAGAGTTTATTTGCCGAATAGTGATTCTCCTTATGGTGGTTCTCCAAGCAAGGGCTTTGATTGTGAAGGATTTGTTGCAACTGGACTTCCGATTTCCTTTCCAGAGAAATAATAATTGAGGGAAATTCTAAATATGATTCATAAGAATATAAATTACTCTCTCTCTCAGATTAATTTTATATTAAAGAGTTTATTCCTTCTTGGATTAGGAATAATGCTAGGTACAAATTGTAATGAAACCGCACGTCCTAATCAAAATCCTCAAGAATTAGCTATTTTAACGCAACTTTCTGAATATGATTTATTTGATACAGATGAGAATGGCAAACTTATTCCTAAACAATTTGGAACAAGCTATACCTTAAATACATCTTTATTCTCAGATTATACTCATAAAGATAGAGTTATTTTTCTTCCCAAGGATTCCCAGATTCAGTATGAATCGGACAAAGTGTTCACAATGCCAATAGGTACTATCATATCTAAGACATTTTCCATGCCTTCTGATCTTACCAAGCCAAACGAAGATTTACTAAAGTTAGAAACTAGATTACTCATCAATCAACCCAAGGGTTGGTTCGCTGTTTCATATACTTGGAACCAAGAAGGAACAGATGCAGAAATTGCCTATGCTGGTAAGAATATACCTATAGAATTCAAAGACACAGATGGTAAAAAAGTGAATTTTACCTATTCAGTACCTTCCCGAAACCAGTGTACGAGTTGTCACCAGTCTTATGAGGGAAGAAGTCAATCTATAGTTCCAATAGGTCCCAAGGCTAAGCATTTGAATAAAGAAATTTCTATGAAAGATGGCATTAGAAAGAATCAACTTTCTATTTGGAAAGAAAAGGGCATACTCGCAGGTCTTCCTATGTTCGCAGTTCCTAAGTTAGTTGATGCATTTGATAATCATCACAGTGTAGAAGATAGAGCTAGAGCTTACTTAGATATCAATTGCAGTCATTGCCACCAAGGGACTGGAGCAGCTGGAATGAATTCCAAATTAATACTTAATGCAGAAGAAAGCAATCTTTCAGAACTCGGTTTGTGTAAGACTCCTGGTTCTGCAGGTAAAGGAGGGGGTGGGCTCAGGTATGATATAGTTCCAGGTAATGCCGATGCTTCCATTCTTTATTATAGAATGGCAACTCAGGATAGTGGAGCCATGATGCCTCAAATTGGTCGTGCTTTAGTCCACAAAGAAGGTCTTGAGCTAATTCGCAATTGGATCAATGAGATGCCAGCTAAGGAATGTCCATAAATAAAATATTTTCTATATCTAAGTCATTCGTGATTTATAAGAAACCTTATCTACTAGGATTTGGAATATTGTGTTTTATAAATGTTTGCTTTCAAACAAAATCATTGGAATTGCCCAGATATTTACCCAGTGAATCTGAAATTAAATCTACATTGAGTGATGAATCCACTCTTAAAAGATTAGAAGCTAAAGCTAGATCTAAGGGTTTTGTAAGTGCGAAAGAATGGAAGTCAAGAGTCCTATCCGAAATCACAGAATCAGATGTAGATGCTATGGTTCGTTTGGACAAATCTGAAGGCAAAAGAATCTTAAACCAAGATTCAAATATTCTAGAATATACGAATCAACTTAAGAATCGTTTAGCGTGGACTATTCTTTTTCAGGAAGAAAATATTTCTCTCTTTCAAAAACCACAATTGCCAGGAAAAGCTCAAGCTATCTTAAATAAATTTCCAAATCTACCCATCAAAGGAAGTAATCAAGCTAAATTGATCATTTTTGAATTTTCGGATTTTACCTGCCCGTATTGTCGAAAATCTCATGAAGTCTCAGAAGAAATTTTTAAAAAGTACAATAAGGAAATTCGTTGGGTCTTTGTTGATTTTCCATTAACAGACTTTCCTTTTCAAGATTCGCCTTCTCATCTCTTGGGTGCATGCATCCTTAACGAAAAGCCTAAACTTTTTTGGGAATACTACAAGCAAGCTTTTGTAACTCATGCTATGAGTTCGGAACAAAATGTATCTAGAATTGCAATGAACCAATATGGTCTTACAGAAGAATCTTGGAAGGATTGTCGAAATGGATCTGGAAGATTCAAAATATCTTTACAAGATCTGCATTCCAAGAAGAAATATTTAGACAGTCTAGGTGTCTCCTCAACTCCAAGCTTTCTTATAGGAGGACAATTTGTTCAAGGTTACCTTCCATTTTCTAAATTTGAAAAAATTTTAAAAACTCAATTAAATTCACTTTGACTCCTTTTTTAAGTTTCATTTAGATCATTCTTGAAAGGGGAAGGACTATACATGACTATTCAATCTAAACAATCAATTTTGATTTGCCTTTGTTCAATTCTATTATTTATAAATTGTGGGACGAAAGTTCAGATTTCTATGGTGACATCTACTTCGGCTGCTTCTGGCCAAGCCTTTGATGCTCTGAATGGCAAAGTATGGAAGGCTGAAGACGGGGCAGAATTTGTTAAGTTACATATTTATGCAGATGAGGTAATTCCTTTATCAAAAGTAGAGGCGATTTCTTGTGATAAGGATTTTAAAGACAGTGTATTTGTGTTTATAAACTTTGATGAAGTGTTTAGATCTTCCGAAGCAAAGAAATCTTCTGCTGTTGTAACCTATGATCCGCCAGTATCTGCACGATCTATTACTTTTAACTTTCAAAAGAATTCTAATATTTGTCTTAAGGCAATCAATCTTTATGATGCATCTGGTAAGAAGTATAATGTTCAAACACCAGAAATCATTGAAGCAAAAGTTACAGCTTCCGAAACAGGAGCTCCCCAAGCATCCTATGATGTCATGAATCTTTTTGATAGTCGATATGAATATGCATATGCAACAGACAAGGGTGCTAAGGAAGTTACTATAGATTTAGCCTTCCAAGATGAGGTGGATATTGAATCTGTTAAAATTTGGAATGGATACCAAAGGTCAGATGTTCATTGCGTAGACAATGGAAGAGTTACAAAATTTCAACTAACAGGAGATAATGGCTACAAGGAAATAATTAGCCTAACAGATGAACTTGGTTCTCAAACTGTGGTTCTTCCTAAACCATTTTCTGGCAAAAATCTTCAATTTAAAGTAATAGATTATATCAAAGGTAGAAATGCAAAAGGTATAGTAATCAGTGAAATGCGTTTTTTCAATGGGAAGCGATGGTTACTTCCCAACTCTTTTCCTACAACACGAGCTATTGCAGAGTCCAACACCAAGCAATTTAAATCTGCTGGATTGCTTTCTATTTTGAATCGTTCCATTGAAGGCGGTGATGAAATATCAAGCAATAATGTTGTTGAGATGAATGTCCCTCAAGAAGGCTCAACACCAGAGGCAAGTGATGAATCCAATTCAGGTGAGGATACAGAAGAGGATATTCCAACAAGATCGAATTCAAATTGGATACTTAGATTTAGAACCGATGGAAGTATGTTCTTAGAAGGAGCTACTGGCCGATATATAGAATCGGATGCTGGAGAAGTATTTGAGAACCAAAGATTTTATGCACTAGGCAATTACGAAGTGAAAGAAGTGTCTGAAAAGGGAATGGTAGTTAGAATCTTTGGCTTCTTACGAAATACAAAAACATCAGAAGAAATTATTTATGGTGAAGGTGATTGCAATGGCTGTGGAAGAGATTGCAACAAACTGGGATCAGGTGCAGATCCTAATTCTATAGAAAAAATATTCCAAGAATATTTAGAAGTTACCAAAAAAGATGGAAAATTTTATATCAAGAATCAAAAGAAAACCAAAAATTTGGATTTTGATTCCTTGGAACTTTCTCTTTACTGATTTAGAATCTTATGAAAGCTTCCCAAGGAATTATTCAAAATAGACCAATGTTTAAGGTATCATTGTTTAAGGTATTGCTTGCCTTGATATTTTATGTAAATTGTGGATTTGAATCAGACAATTCCCAAGATCATTCTAAAGAAAGCCCTGAAGGGAGAAATTCAAAAACAATTTCATTGACAAAATCAGATAAAGTCAATATCAAGCTAGTTTGGGATTTTAAAAACTTACCGAGTAACTTAAAAATGGAACTTTATGAGCCACCATCTCAGAGGCCGTTTTCACTTTGGGAGACTGGTTCAGGCAAGGATGAATCGAAGCTTGCCTTCTCTAAACCGATAATTGGCGATGGCAAATCAATTATCTTAAACCCTGGGACAAAGAAACAGTTTGTTCTTGTTATACGAAACCCAAACGAAGAAACCTTACATTTTTTTGCCGCTCCACACAGAGCTGAACCAGAGGAAGCTAGTCTGGGATTTAAATTTAAATGTCTTTGTATCAATCATGCATTTACCATTCCACCCAAAGAAACTTGGTATAGAATCGTTGAGCTTAAACTCTCAGATGGTTTCTTAGGAGACAGTCTTCTTGTAAGCCATTCTATTATTGGTATACCTAAAGAAAGGGTTAAGGATTTTCAGAAATCGGCTTCCTCAGATCATGAACATTGAGAAGTTTAGGTTTATTTAGAGATAATCCAGAAAAGGGAAATGAAATAAAATGGAAAGTATATCTAAGATTTACATTTTCATAAATCTATCGAAGGCTTCTTTTTCTTTTTTTCTACGAGCTGCATCTTCATCTGTTTCTGCGGGAGCGGTCTTAGGTGAACTTGGATCAGAGCTTGGAGCATTTTTTATTTGTGGGATTTGATTGGAAGTTGTAGATGGGCTTGTCTGTGTGGTATTAGAAGCAGCATTTGGATTCTCTGTTATTGGATTTGTTGCTCCAACTGCTTTGAAGTATTTTTCTTCTTTTTTGCTTTCAATCAGTTTTGCTTTTTCTAAAGTAGAGACGAGTTTCACCTTGGCATCTTTGGTCTCGATACCTTTTTCATTGAAAGAAAGGACTTGATTCTTTTTAAGATTAACAATCTCACCATCAATATTAACTTCTGCTTCCCCTCTTGCAACCGCGACGTCTAGGGCTTTAGGATTTTGTTTGGCGACAATTACATCACCATCTTTTACCTTTACTGAGCCAGTAGAAGACTCAACTAAGATAGAGGCAGAGAGACTTTCTTTAATTTGGGTTTTCTTAACATTGATGGATCCCTTGGTGAAGTTGATTTTCTGAACTTTTTCACTGATCTCCAAAATTAACATGGTGTCTTCATCCATTTGTATTTCCGTTCCATCTTTGAGCATGAGGGTTGCCTGTGATGATTTATCAGAACGGACAGAATCTCGATTGGACAGTGGGCTATTGGAATCTAAGTCTTCCCATACTACTTCATTATCAAATTTTCTTTGAATCTTATTGTATTTAAAAGTTACATCTCCGATAATTTCTCTAGTTCCGATTCCTTTCCGCTTGTTTATGTCAGCATAGAAAATATAAACAAAGACTATTGTATTCAGAAAAAGAAAAATCCCAAATTTCCATTCATTGATCCAAGATAGAATTTGTATCAGAGACTTTTTCATTTTTTGATTATGCCTTGGTTCCTGAAGAGCTTTTCGATTCTTGGAAAATGATAGCCCTTAATTCTTGTATGGACTTTGGTGCTGAGGAATCACTTAATCTACCTAAAACGGCGTAGATGACTTGTGGTTTCTTCTTGCCTTTAACATGTATTGCTTTCATTTTCTTGACATTGTATTTATTGGCAACTTTAGAATATGCTGATTCTGTAATAAGAATATCCGTTCCAAATTCTTTATTTAGACCTTCAACTCTGGATGCCAAATTTACTGCATCACCAATAACAGTAAATTCTAGTCTCTCTTCAGAACCAATTTGACCTGCTATTACATCACCAGTATTAATTCCTATACCTATCCGAATGAAAGGCTTCTTTACAGTACCCCTAGATTTATTAAATACTACCAAAGATTTTCTCATTAAGAGTGCTGTCTCAATAGCACTTTCAGTATCGTTGTCCGTGCTACTAATGGCTCCCCAGACAGCCATAATGGAATCGCCTATGAATTTATCAACAATGCCTCCCTTCTGATTGACACAGGATACCATCTCAGTCATATAAAGATTCAAAAATTCAACTACATCCTCAGGCTGCATGGTCTCCGACATACCGGTAAAATTCCGAATGTCTGAGAAGAAAATAGTACATTCTTTTCTTTCTCCACCTAAACGCATGCTTCCATGAAGTGCTTTTTCGGCAAGTTCTGGGCTGACAAACTTCCCAAAAGCATCCTTGATTTTGTCCCTTTCTGAAAGTCCTTTGCCCATGTGAACAAAGGAACGTGTTAAGACTCCTATCTCATCTCCACTCGTTTCTTTGATATCAAGTTGGAATTCTCCTCTTTCTATCTTCTTTGAGGCTTCCACTAAGGAAAGAATAGGCTTTGTTAAATTCTTGGAATAAATAAAAACAATCAAAATTGAAACATTCAGAATAATAATCATTAAGTAAAAATTTCTTCTTTGGATATTATTCACTTCTTCCATTGCCTTTTCTTCGGGAACCGAAGTAACAACAGTAAGATTTCCTAGCCCTAGTTTCTTGAAAGATGCTAGAAAAATTTCTTTATTCGAATTTTCATACTTCACCTGACCATTGTTAATGGGGCTTGCTTGAATCTTTTCATAGATAGGCAGTTCTTTGAAGCTGGTTTTATTATAGACTTCTTCTTTCTTGCTGTGAGCAAGCACTGTTCCATCTTGGGTTAACATGAAATTATCAGTGATTCCAGAGCTTTTGAAAGAGTTGAGAATACCGTCCATTTTGGCTAGAGCTATTATAAAGCCAGATTTCTCTTCCATTTTATAAGGATAAGATACTGCAATTAAAGGCTCTTTGTTGATACTTGAGTTTAGAACAACGGTTTTACCCTTGTACGAACTTGAAAATGTTTTCAAATCATTTTTTACATTTTTATCTAATACGGATTTGTCCCAATTCTTTTCTGTTAGAAAAATAGGATTATAAGATTTCTGGCTCAGTGTCGCCTGACCGTTCTCCATGAGGTAAACATAAATAGCAATGAAACCTTCTTCACTCGAAATATCATTTAATTCTGTGATTTCTGATTTATCGGCTAGGTTAATGGCTGAACCCTGGGATAGTGAGATAGCTGCAAGTTTTGCGGAGCGTATCAAGTTGGAAATATCCGATCGAGTCTTGGCTGCAATGAGTTCTGTGATCTCTAAGTTCTTTTCTTTAATTCTTAGTTCATTATCATTCTTAAAGAAAAAGGTAGCTATGTAAATGATGGAACTAATGGAAAGTATGATAATGATAGATATTATGAAAACTAATTTGAGTCTTATGCTCCAGTTATAAAAAAGACGAGTCAACCAGCTTTTATTTGCAGCAGGATCTCTTTCTTCTGGCTGTGCAGTATAAGAGTCGTTATGAAAGTTAGTTAAGCTTGTATCACTCTCATAAGATCTATCCCAGTCTGTATCAAAATTGGACTCAGGAACTGGAGTAGCCTTTGTTAATTTATTTTTTTTTAAGTTAAAAGGTTTGGTAATGGATTTGGAACTTGTTGAAGATTTTATCTTCAACAATGGCATTGCCTTTTGTTTCTTTTTTTTTGAGGCAGCTTGCTTAGGCATATAATGAAATCTTCTCCCAGATTCTATGAAAATCATAGAACTAATTCTAATTCTCATTTAAGATCAGACATAATATGTATTGGCAATACATATTCAATAAATTGTTTCTATCTACTTAGGATTAGTACGCATTTGATCCTCTGCTAGCAAGCATTTTTATTTTTTAAAAAATATCAATTTCTTAAAATTTATGAAAACCCAAATACTCTTTTTGATACCCAAGGATTGCACCTATTTATCATTAAAGAAAAGAAAATTTTCAATTTTTCGGTTAATAAATTTGCGATCAAATCTCAATTTATCCAAAAAAGATTTGCCAATTAGTTCTAATTTTAAGAAGCTTAGTCAAGTTTTTCAACATTGAGGTCTTTATGAGTATGCTGAATTTTAAACCGATGAGACAGAATTTTTCTCTTCTTTCTCTTTTAATCTTATTCGTATTTTTGCAGTGCACAGGAGCAGGTAAAATGCAGATTTCGCCTCCTTCGGTAAATACTCAATTGATAGACAAAGGAGTTTCCTATTCCATAAGCAAGGACTTTTTAAAAATTCATTCCTCTACTCAGACTACATCTATATTGGAATTTCCTCTACAAAAAGCATTTATACAAGCATCCAAATCGGAATCGGAAGTATCTTATAGAATGGCAGCGTTTCAATTCAAAGATAAGTCTTTGGTGGAATGCAAGGACCAAAGTATTGATAAGATAGAAATTTCTAATAAAACCTTAGTTATACGAGGAAATCTTTATGGTGAGAATTGTGAGACAACATACATCTTAAGAATACTTCCTGTTCATTCCCAAGAAGTTAACTTTCAATTAGAACTAAATGACCCAAGTTTAAATCGAATTTCTTTAGAATTGCAATCAGAAGAAGAGGAAAGAATCTTTGGTTTGGGAGAACAGTTCACTCATTTTGATTTCAAAGGGAAGAAGCCATTTCTTTTCACTGAAGAACAAGGAATCGGAAGAGGGGATCAACCAATCACTGCTGGTGCAAATCTAATTGCAGGAGCTGGTGGAAATGAATATACAACTTATGCACCTATTCCTCATTATATAACATCCCTTAATCGATCCGTATTTATAGAAAATTCTGGCTATTCTAAGTTCGATTTTAGTAAAGATGACTCAATAAAGATTCTATTTTGGGATACCAACCTAGAAGGTAGCTTCAAAGGAACTGCTTGGATTGCATCCAATCCACTTGAGCTCATAGAACTTTATACGAAGAAAACAGGTAGAATGCCAGATATGCCAGATTGGGCCTTTGGAACCATCTTAGGCTTGCAAGGTGGAACTAAAAAGGTAACGGAAGTTGTAGATAAGGCAATTGCTATGAAGAATCCAATTACTGCACTCTGGATACAAGATTGGTGTGGTAGGCGAGTAACAAATTTTGGTGATCAGTTGCAGTGGCGCTGGTATGCTGATGAAAGTCTTTATCCTGAGTTTACGAAATTTGTAAAGACCATGAACCAAAAAAATGTAAAGGTTCTAGGATACGTCAATCCTTTCTTGGCAGATGTAGATCCTAAGAAACCAGGTGGCGATTCCTTTACCAATCCAATGCTTGAAGAAGCCAAATCCAAGGGCTACTTAGTGAAAAATACTGAGGGCAAACCTTACCTCATTCAGACTGTTGGTTTTCCAGCCTATTTAATTGATATTACGAATCCAGCTGCTGTGAAATGGACCAAAGATATTATCAAAAAAAATATGATAGCAGTCGGTCTTTCTGGCTGGATGGCAGATTTTGGGGAATGGCTTCCTGTGGATGCCGTACTTCATTCGGGAGTTTCAGCAAAAGTCTACCACAATAGATATCCTGTGGATTGGGCAAAGATCAACCGAGAAGCAATCAAAGAAGCAGGCAAGGAAGGGCAAATTGTATTCTTTACAAGAGCGGGATATTCTTACTCTAATAAATATTCTACCTTATTTTGGTTAGGTGATCAGATGGTAAGTTTTCAAAAAAATGATGGCTTACCTTCAGCAGTTCTTGGTATGACAACTTCTGGTATCTCTGGAATTTCTTTGAACCATTCTGACATTGGTGGCTACACTACTATATCCAATCCCTTGAAGAATTATCATAGAAGTAAGGAACTTTTACAAAGATGGGCTGAGATGTCTGCCTTTACGCCCGTTTTTCGGACCCATGAGGGAAATCGTCCTCTCAAGAACTGGCAAGTTTATGAATTTGAAAATTCGGAAAAAGTTAAATCCCAATCTGATTTAGAAACTGGCTTGCACTTTGCAAAAATGGGAAGGTTGCATTTTGCTCTGAAGCCTTATATCAAAAGCCTAAGCAAAGAAGCGAGCACCACTGGCTATCCTGTTGTGCGACATCCTTATCTTCATTTTCCTAAAGATCCAGTTGTCATGAAATTGAAATACCAATTTATGTTGGGTGAAGATTTAATGGTACTCCCTGTCCTTGAATCAGGTGCAGACGAGGTTAGGGGCTATCTTCCAGAAGGAAAATGGAAACACACATCTTCTGGTAAGGTTTATGAAGGAAATTCATGGATTGAAGTGGAAGCAAAAATTGGTGAACCTGCTGCATTTATCCGAATGGGTGCTAAATCTCAAACTTTGTTAGAAAAAGCACTTATAGGGGTGAAGTAATCCAACTTAATCATCAATAATTTATTTAATAAAAATCATGATATAGCATATTAACTTTGATATGCTATTGACAGACTAACTAGATCGATTTGGATTACAAAAAAAGCGGATTTAGTATCCCCTATAATCCATAGGTAGTTTATGAATTCTTCAAATCAAACAGAATTAGAACAATATATCGATGAGAAATTCAAAATTGAGAATCTCAAAAATGACAAATTTATAATATTCTTATTATTTGCTCACATATTTTTCATTCAAATCTTTGCCATAGGTTATGGAACCTGGTTAATAGCCCTAGCTCCCTCTCTGCTTATCTTTGGTCTCAGCTTAGCTGCCTACATATTTTTTAAAGGAAGATTGATTTCAAGATTGATCTTTAGCTTTGCTATAATGAGTTATTCATCTATTTTGATATTAGCTGAATTGGGAAGAATGGAAATGCATTTTCATGTTTTCTCAGCAATGGCATTTTTACTCGTTTATAGAGATTATTATACTATTATTACAGCAGCAGCAACAATAGCGGTTCAACATGCTGTTTTTAATTTGGCTCAAGAGTATGAAGTTACTTTAGGAAATATTCCTCTCATTACTTACAATTATGGACATGGTTGGGATATAGTTTTTTTACATGCAATTTTTGTAATATTTGAAGCTGGTGTTCTGATATATTTTTCTTATGTAATGAAAAAGCAATTTATCAAAGAAAGAACGGAATACCTAGAGGTAAAATCTATGATGCTTAGGAATGAACAAATAATTCAAGATATGGAATCTATCACAAAACAAACTATTGAAACGATAGAATCTGTAACTAGTAATTCGAATTCAATTGCTAATGAAGCAGAAAAGCAAGCTGCTTCCATAGAAGAAATTACAGCAGCCATTGAAGAAATTACCTCATCTGTAGATAGTATTGCTCATAACACTCAAAACCAATCTAACGAAACAAGAGACCTTAATAAATTAATGGATGGTCTTATATTGCTTAATACTACAGTTTCTGAAAAAATTCAAAATAGCAATCTTATACTAAAGGAAACGGAAGCTAAGGTTATTATCGGTGAAAGAATATTGGACAAAATGTCTTCTTCAATAATGAATATTGAACAGACTTATGATGGTATGAAAGAAATTATGGAAGGCATACAAGAAATAGCAGATAGAATTAATTTATTGTCTTTAAATGCATCCATAGAGGCTGCTCGCGCAGGACAATTTGGTAGAGGATTTGCTATAGTTGCTGATGAAATATCTAAGCTTGCGGATAATACGGCTGTCAGCATAAAGGAAAGTAGCAATTTACTGAAGGAAATAAAAAAACAATTGTCCTCGTCAAGTGAAGTGACTAAAGAAGGTGTTACAACATTTTCAGATATCATTTCTAAATTTTCTATTGTTAGAGCAGAAGTTACTGATTTTTCTGAAGTTGCTGCCAAGCAAATTGAAAATTTTATGAAAATAAAAAATAAAATCACTGATGTTTCACAACTGGCAGATGATATTCAAAGCTCTACAGATGAACAAAAGCTTTCTATGAATGAGATCCTTTCTTCGATCTCTTATGTAAATGAAAATACGAATATTTTTGTACAGAAATCATTGAATCTAAACAGCGTAGCGATTTCTGCTGATTCGATCACAATCAAATTAAGGGATACTATGGATAGCTTAAAGTCATAAGAGAAAAAATTAAATGATGAAAAAGATATTCCTAATTTTTTTATCTTTCATATCAATTGCAGTTTCTCTTTATCTGTATATTGGTTATTCAACTAATTTTTATGGCTTGCAAGTTTCTAATAAGATAGAAGAATTTTCTTTAGTTGACCAAGATGGAAATGAATTTTCAGAAAATAATTTCAAAAATAAACACTCTTTAGTTTTTTTTGGATATACTAAATGTTATACGGTCTGTCCAGTTTCAATGAGGAAGTTGGAAGCTCTTTCTAAAAGTATTAACTCACCAAATCTACAAATTATTTACATAAGTATAGATCCATCCCGAGAT